>JBLIRO010000001.1:0-153800 GCA_049472335.1 bacterium
TATAAAGGGGATATTAGGATCAGATCCCCATCCACCAGTGGGTGGCGAATTTATAAAGATAAAGTAGTCTTCTCCTGTAATCTCGCCATCATCATTCAGATCCTGCGCTTCAGAGGAGGCCAGCCAATCAGCAACCGGGTCTACACCTCCCCAAAAACCTCCGGTAGTCATGTTAGGATCAGGTGCCCACCAGCCACCACCTGTATTCCATTGTGAATCCAGAAAGATATCATAATCTTCTTCGTCGATCTGACCGTCATCGTTCAGATCCGCTGCCATCGGAGAGTTTATCCAATCACTATACGGTATCTGTGCAATATTACCGTCTATGAAAAATCCTCCACCCATATTTCCCATACCTACCTTCCACCGGTCGCCGTCATTACGCCCGAACCATTCTTCTACAAGTTCTGCGTTGTTTTGCTGCACATTGACATAGATTCCCCAATCCTCACCGTTAATAACGAGCTTAACAAAATTCGCTTGGGGGCATGGGGCATATTGCCTGAAGATACTAAAATAGATTACCTCGCGGATAAAAGATGGGTCCTGACTGCCGTTATGCAGATTCAGCGTTTTATAACCCATCAACCTCTGATCGGGATTTATCTCATCTATCGTTATATTGAAGGATTTCTTTCGGGTGTTCATTCCCATCATATATGAAGTCATTCCCTTGAACCTGACACCAACATCAGGGTAGATTATCCCGTCCATTGTCAGATCTGCCAGGATATTCCTTTCAGTGTCGAAGTTTCGTTCCAATTGCTGCCACCAGTCGTTCTGGTCAAACTCAAGGGATATTGTACGTAATATGGTCTCATCATATAATCCTCCGGGAGTGAATATGGGTATATCGGTGACGACTTCATCTAATGATGTTGATCCGATGTTAAAGGGTATATTACTCCGAAGAATCTCGAAGGCACCGGGTTCGGATAAGCTCATAGGCTGAGCATTCGGGTCCATCGGTGGTGCCGGAAACTCAACACTGACTTCCTTCATGCCCAAAGGCTCATTGACAGGGATGTCAAATACTGCCGTTATCTCAAGTCCGTTCCGGTTTATGTTGCTGCCCTCAAGTGTGCCGATCTTTACACTGATCGGATTTATATCAGGGAATAACATCTGCATCATTTCATTTAAGGTTATTGTTACCATTACATTTGAAGCACCCTGTACTGCATGGAATGAAGAGACCGATGTTATCGGATCGGTATCCCCGGCGGTGACAATCTCATTAATAACATTACCTGGATTGGCCATTAAAACTCTACTGCCCAGAGCAGAAATAATCCAAAAACCAAAAAACAAAATCAGTAATAAACTAATATGTTTAAAACTATTTTTAGAAACCATTTACATTAATCTCCTTTCTGGTTAGGTATAGAATCCTTTAACTGCTTATATGATAACATACTTCAATCCAAAAGTAAGTGTAGTATAAAAGGTATTTGTAAATAGGTATATTCTGTATATTAAATAATATGGAGTGTTTGCACGAGGCTCAAACACTCCATTTTGTATGATAGTATGATAGATTGTCAGATTCGTCTTTTTTACGAAAATATCAAAAGTGCTTTTACATTTTTTATATAGACGTATATTGGGATGTTTTTTTTATTGTTTCGACAACCGCTTTATCAAGAAATGCACTTATCACAAATGGAATGTCTTCTCTTTCACAATAATCTATTATTTTGGCTTAATATGATGCAATGAACCCAAAGTGATGCTTATCGACATAAAAGAAGCTGATGAGGTAGATGCTCATAGAAGCACTTTATCTAATTTGAAATTTGACATTGAACAAAAGTAGGTGTTATTCTATAAGTAAAGCACAAACAAAAAGTAAAGAAAAACAGGAGATAAAGATCATGTTAACCAAGGCGGTTAAAATCTCAAAAAAGGGACAGGTTACTATTCCAAAGGTTATAAGAGAAAAACTTGGCACTAATATAGTTTCCTTTGTCGTTGAAAAAGATGAGATTAAAATAAAGCCGGTCGATAAGAAAACATACGGAAGGTTAAAGAGATATGCCAAAAGATATATACCTATTGAAGAGGCAAGAGAGACGGCATGGGGAACCGTAAAGGATGAGTAAAATCCTTCTCATAGATAGCAATGTTCTCTTGCGGCATATCTTAGATGATCATCCTGACCAAAGCCAAAAAGCCAAGGCCTTTATGGATAAGGTAAAAGACGGGGAGATTACGGCTAAAATAATAGAGGGAGTGCTGGTTGAATGTGTTTATGTTTTACTTAAAGTTTATGAGGTGCCAAGAGTAGAAATTGCCGGTGTACTTGTTGATATCCTGGAATATATTGGAATTACAAGAGAAAATAAGTCGGTTTATATCACAGGATTAAAAAACTTTGCTAATAACCGGGTTGACATTGTTGATAACCTCTTGGCAGCCTTCGCTGAAGGTGATAAAGAGTTAGTTTCATTTGATCAAGACTTCGCCGGGCTGAATATTAAAACTTATCGTCTATCCTGAAGAATCCTTCCCTTGTTTGACAACAGAAAAAATACATATTATTCAGAAATTAATATAATCTGAAAAAAAAGGGCCTATTGTTATTAAAGTATCTGTCTTATACCCTGAAATATACAAAGAACACCACAAACGTCCTATTGTAGCAAACCCAACCAGTATTGCCCCTGTGAGAAAAAAAATATCACTAAATATAAATACTTTTTCCCAATGGCTTTCAGAAAATAAGATTATTATGATCAAAGCAAGAGCGAAAATCCAAGATATAATTTTTCGTTCCCTTTGAAAAAAATCAATGCTTGGCATTCAATTTATCCAAATTATAATCTGATCATATGTACCAGAGCTGCCTTTGACCGAAGATACTATTTTTTCCAGTAAATGTAAAGTATTTTTTAGTAAAAGTGCGTTAAACGGATGCTTATATGCATTATTGCAACTATGTAAACTTCTTGTTATGTTTATAATAGCTGTCAGGTTTATAACAAAGTGGATTAACTGTAAGCAATGAATAAGAAGCATGTATTTTTAAAAAACCAAATGGTTACAAATACTTAATTAGGGAATAAGGAGAACCGGTCATGCATATAAGGCATTTAAAATCTATATTAGTTATCTTCGCTATTATAACCTTTTCGGGCACCAGGACAGGGTTCAAGATAGTCCACGCTGCAGAGATGCCAGGTGATGACGAGATCACATCCTGGGTGAGTAATGCGCTTAATGAAGATCCCCGGATTGTATCCACTGATATTGATGTAAAAACATACAAAGGCATTGTGACCCTCTCCGGGTCAGTAAAGAATCTTGCTGAGAAGAAATACACGGATCTCGAGGCCAAAAAGATCCAGGGCGTTCTCGGTGTGATAAATGAGCTGATTGTTACACCAATCGTCCGGTTCGATACGGACATTGCTCATGACATACAGCGCCGCCTGATCAATAACGCCTTTATAAAGGCAAAAGGTCTTGATATTGGCGTATCAGAAGGCAATGTAAAAATCTCGGGAATTGTATCTTCCAGAGCGGAGCATGCGGAAGCGGAGCTGCTGGTAAGCGAGGTGAGAGGCGTTAAATCGGTTATCAATAATCTTACTATCGAATCCTTTTCCAAACGGTCGGATCAGGATATCAAAAAAGACATAATTTCTTCCATAAAACGAAATGTATACCTAAGCGAGCTTCCTATCTCCGTTGATGTAAAAGATGGCATTGTCACCCTTAATGGCTCGGTTGGCAATGCCTACGAGAAAAAAATCGCCAGGGATACAGCGTTCTGGGTCGGAGACGTGAAAAAGGTTCAAAACAACCTGGATGTTAAATGGCAGGAAGAGGAAGGGGCCAGAGAAAAGCCTTCATCACCGTCTGATGATGAGCTTAAGGAAACCATCCGTCTGGAGTTCAATGAAGATTCACGCTTAGCCCCGTTAAAAATCACGATTGAAGCTTTGTCCGGACATGTTACCATTCGCGGTTCTGTGCCTTCTTATTACCAGAAGCAGATTGCTGAAGAGGATGTACGGGATGTGATCGGCGTTTCGGGAGTGACAAACCTTTTGACGGTGAATGCTGCTGAGCGGGATGATGATGCTATCCGTGACGATGTGGAATTTGAGATAAAAACCGATTACACTTTGTATCTTCTTGAAATCAATGTAAGCATAAAAAACAGGATTGTGACGCTATCAGGCACTGTGAATAATCTATATGAAAAAGAACGTGCCGGGATAATCGCCTCCCGGGTTCTCGGGGTAAAGGATGTAATGAACGAGATTATTTACAAGAGTGAGAGTTAATTATTTGTCTTAAAAAAACGGTCATTTCTAAAATTGGAAAAAAAATCGTTATGATACGCAAGAACCTTCGCAGGCTCATACCTGTCCTCAGTCTAATCCTGTTTGTTATAGCCCTCTGGGTCCTTCATCAAAAACTGAAGGGATTTAACTATCATGAGGTTATACATACCATCGAGAAACTGCCCGGGCAGAGCCTCCTGCTTGCTTTCGGTCTGACAATCGTCAGTTATCTGCTTCTCACCGGATACGACGGCCTTTCACTCTACTTCATCAGGCATCCTATTGGCTACGGAAAAATTGTCCTGACATCCTTTATCAGCTATGCATTCAGCCATAACATCGGACTCCCCATGCTAAGCGGCGGGACGGTTCGCTATAGTCTCTATTCCGGCTGGGGACTTTCGGCGCTGGAGATCGGGAAAGTGATCATCTTCAATGGCCTGACCTTTATTATAGGTTTTCTCAGCGTGGGAGGCGCCGTTTTTCTCCTCAATCCTCTGGCTGTCCCGTTTGAGCTTCATCTCCCTTTCTTTCGATCCCTTTTCCCCCTGGGTCTTATTTTTCTGATCCTGGTGGGATGTTATCTGCTCGGGAATTTTTTTCTACAAAAAAGGCCTTTAAGGATCCTGGAGCAGGAGTTTTCATTCCCAACGATAGGCATCTCTCTGACCCAGATTGTCCTCTCTTCCGCTGACTGGCTCATATCCGCCGGTGTGCTGTATATTCTCCTGCCTCGTTCCTCCCGGGTTTCATTCCCATATTTCCTTAGTATATTCATGCTGGCGCAGATCGCCGGTTTCACCAGTCAGATACCAGGCGGGCTCGGTGTTTTCGAGGCCATCGTTCTGTTGTTCCTTTCCCCTGCCCTGCCGGCTTCCGTAATTATGGGATCGCTCCTGGTTTATCGCGGGATCTACTATATAATTCCACTGGGGACGGCAATCATTATGCTCGGAAGTTATGAGGTCTTTGAGAGGAAGGAACGGGTTAAAAAAGTCGCCCGTTTTTTAGGTCGTCTGACCCCTCAAATTGTGCCGGATTTAATGGCATTTGTCGTCTTTATCGGCGGAGTGGTCCTCCTGTTTTCCGGGGCCACGCCAGCGGCAAAAACCCGGATACTTATGCTCAGCCGTTTTCTGCCCCTTCCCGTTATGGAGATTTCCCACTTCCTCGGCAGCCTGGTGGGCATAGGGCTGATTCTCCTTGCCGTGAGCTTGCAGCGAAGGATCGATGTTGCCTTTATACTCGCATCATTTCTATTGGTGACAGGGATCGTTCTATCCTTGCTTAAGGGATTTGACTATGAAGAGGCGATCATACTGGGCATAATACTTTGCGCACTCCTTCCAAGCCGCCGGCACTTCTACCGAAAAGCATCTCTAGTCACCCAGCGTTTTACACCGGGATGGATTATTGCCATTTCTCTGGCCCTCTTAAGCTCAGCCTGGCTTGGGTTCTTTTCCTTTAAGCATCTTGAGTATTCAAATCAAATGTGGTGGCAATTCACATTGCGAGGTGATGCCCCCCGATTTCTCAGGGCCATGGTCGGGGCTGTAGGCGCAACCCTGTTTTTCACTGTATACAGGCTGCTGAGCCCTGCCGTTGAATCCGAATCCCTTGTCCCCTCATCCTCTGATATGGACCGTGTGCGTGGCATAGTCAAGGAATCGCCGGAACCCGCTGCCAACCTTGCGCTTCTTGGGGATAAATCATTTCTGTTCAGCCGGAGCGGAAAAGCATTCATTATGTTCGGCATAGAGGGACGAAGCTGGGTAGCCCTCGGAGACCCCATAGGCCCCAGGGAAGAGAGAGCGGACCTTATATGGGCATTTCATGAGATGGTAGACAGGTACAGAGGACGGACCGTATTTTATGAGATTCACCCGGAAAACCTCCCCCTCTATCTGGACCTTGGTCTTAGTCTGCTCAAGTTTGGGGAGGAGGGCCGGGCACCTGTTGCATCCTTTTCCCTGGAAGGAGGCTCTCATAAATGGCTCCGTCACATTTACCATAAACTTGAAAAGGAGGGATACGTCTTCGAGATCATCCCCCCTGAAAATGTCTCTGCCCTGCTCTCCCGTTTAAAGGCAATATCCGATTCTTGGCTAAGGGATAAGAATACCCGGGAAAAGGGTTTTTCCCTGGGATTTTTCAATCCGGAATACCTGAGTCAATTTCCATTGGCAATCATCCGGAAAAACGGAGAGATAATAGCCTTTGCAAACATATGGCCCTGCGCCGGAAAGGAGGAATTCTCCATCGATCTCATGCGACATACCGGCGAGGCGCCCCAGGGAATAATGGATTATCTCTTTACGCACCTTATATTGTGGGGAAAACAGGAGGGGTATCACTGGTTCAACCTGGGATTGGCTCCTCTGTCAGGGCTTGAGGACCGGGCCCTGGCGCCCCTCTGGAACCGCCACGGGGCCTTTGTCTTCCGTCATGGAGAGCACTTCTATAATTTTCAAGGCCTGAGGCAATACAAGGAAAAGTTTGATCCGGTGTGGGAACCTAAATATATAGCCTTGCCCGGAGGCTTGGCGCTTCCCCGCATCCTGGCCAATGTGGCATCCCTCGTTTCTGGAGGCATTAAAGGGGTAGTGGCCAGATAAAATGTTGGCGATTCCATCTAATGAGTGAATCCGAACTCATTGATATCCAACTCAAAAGTTTTTCCGTCGGTTACAACAAGTCGTTGTTTCTTATTCTCAACATATTTGGTATTCTGTAAGTCGGCATTCGTTGGAAGTACATTTATAATGTTTCCTGAATCTGCTAAGCCGACTATTCGAATACGCTTGTCTGTTCGTTGAACGAACTGATTGGTTACTGTATCGAAAACAAAGACATAACCCTCAGTCCGAATCAAGAGGCCATCTGCTTCAAGAACTTCCCCGATGAAGTGCCGCCTCAAATCGTCCTCAAACCTCCGGCTAATGATGACATGGATCTTTTCTCCCCGTTTAACAACTATAATAAATCCTCCTCTTTTTCTGTCAGAAAGTGTCAACAGAACCGTCCCTTTGACGAGCTTTGAACCGTCCCTTTGACGAGCTTTTGATATTACAGATAAAAGGCTGGCAGTTTTTTCATCATTTGTACTCAAAGAAGAGACAGAACGAGAATGACTGCCGTAACAACCAGAATCAGTGGGGACTTTAGCCACATAATGGCAATAGGTTACATAGCCTCCCGATAAACTGGATACCTGTTCAAAGCCTGATTGCTTTAAGATTCTAAAGGCGATATAGGAGCGAATACCAACCTGACAAATGAGAATGATATGGCGATCTCCAGGGAGCTCATTCATTCTCGAACGTATTTCATCGACCGGAATGTTGACTGCCTCAGGTATGCTTCCCCTCATAAATTCTTTTTTGGAACGTACATCCAGAAAAAAAGGATCCCGGATCTTTTTAATTTGATCATAGGTTACTATGTTTATTAATCCCTTTAAGATATTGCTCCCTACAAAGCCGGCCATATTCACCGGATCTTTCGCGGAACCAAATGGAGGAGCATAGGATAATTCCAGTTGTTCTAAATCATAGACAGTCATCCCAGCCCGAATAGCAGTAGCAATAACGTCAATCTTCTTATCAACCCCGGAGACACCTATACACTGAGCACCTAAAATTTTAGCGGTTGGCCTATCAAACACGATTTTTAAGCTCATTTGTTTAGCGCCTGGATAATATCCGGCATGATCATAGGGATGTAAATGTATAACCTGATAGGCAATACCATTCCTTTTAAAGGATCATTGGTTCTCATATATTCATCAACCAGAATCCCGCCGTTTTCTCCAATCTTAAGACCGGCCTCTTTGGCTAAGGTATTTTCAGGACGCACACCCATAGCGCAAATCACCAAATCAGCATTCAATTCCGCTCCGGAATTTAAAATGACCTTCCCTCCCCTATCACCGACTACTTTTTGTATACCGTCTGATAAATGAAGACAGGCCCCTATTTCTGTCAATTTGGCATGGATAATATTGGCCATTTCCAAATCAAAAGGGTCCATAACCTGGTCCATCATCTCGACCAAATGTATCCTTATGCCCATCTCAATCAAATTTTCAACCATTTCAATTCCAATAAAACCGCCACCAATTACCGCGGCTTCCTGAACATGATAGTTTTTTATATAGGCCATAATGGCATCCATATCGGGAATATTCCTCAGTTGCATAACCATTTTTGCTTTAATCCCCTCAATTGGAGGAAGAAAAGGATAGGCCCCGGGTGAGAGAATTAAGAAATCATAGGATTCATGATACTCGGCACCGGTCTTCAAATCTCTGACCCGGATCGTTTTGTTTTGCCTCTGAATAGCTACTACTTCATTGTTGACCCGTACATCAACATGAAACCGGGAAAAAAATCTTTCTGGTGTTTGAAGTATTAAAGATCTGCGCTCCTTAATCTTTCCGGAAATATGATAGGGAAGACCACAATTGGCAAAAGATATATAATTGCCTCTCTCAAACAGCACAATTTCCGCCTTCTCATTCAATCTTCTTAATCGGGCTGCAGATGTCGCCCCACCGGCGACTCCACCAATAATACAAACCTTCATATTATTCTCCAAAATAAAATTACCATATGGTGTTACATAACCTGGCAGTACTATTTATATAAACATTCAATTACTGTTTTAAGATGACAGACAGAGATTTATAGTAAATGGGATTGTCTTCTTTTTTTTGTCAGTTAATTTAAGTAATAATAAAATTTTTAAGGGTTCTCTGTCAAAGGGCTTAAAATGAGTGCCATATTTTTTCTTACTCAAAGTTATCGTATAATTTATTAGAGAAAAAAAATTGAGTAAGAGTATGATTAAAACAACAACCGAAGGATCTTCAGACCAAGGTGCCGATCAACAGGGAGAGATGCGGTCATGGGATTACAACTTTACTATACTCTGGTGAAATTCGGCTCCGAAGGGGCGCTTGGCTCTGCCGTCGCCCTCTCCCTGGTTAGAGAACTGGGACCCTCCTCACTGCGATTATGATTACTGCCCGGGCAGGCTCGGCCATGACTGCGGAGATCGGCATTCAACGGATATCCGAGCAGATCGATGCCCTGGATACGATGCGCATCGATCCACTCAAATACTTGATCAGCCCGAGGATTGCGGCGTCGCTAATCAGCTTTCCCCTACTGACTGCCATGTTTGACATTGTAGGAATCATAGGCGGGTATCTTACTGGGGTTGCATTACTTGGTATCAACTCCGGCGCATATTTTTACCGTGTCCGGGCGAGCGTGGAGATGCAGGACATCAGGGGCGGCTTGAAAGATTACAGGATGAGCTCACTGGATTGTACTCGAAACAGGTTTTCAGGTCCAGGTATAATGCGGAATTGAATAGAAAACGTTCCAATGATATTTTCACGGTTATTGTTTTTACCCTGGACTTAGACCGGATGAACGAGAACCTGGGTCCCACCGCCGCCATGGAGATTTTTCAATCTCTGGGGACTCTCATCAAGAAAAGCCTGGGGGCTTTCGGATTCTCCACAAGGCATGGCAGGAACAAGATGGTCACGGTGTTTCCTCATGCGGAGATAAATGAGACAGAGCAATTGCTGGACGATTTTGCCAGGGGTCTGCAGGAACAGAAAATCCACAGGATACAGGTGGACAGTTCTTCAGAGGAATGTTTTTGATTTTCTGTATTTGCGGGTCTGGCAGAAGGCAGGTCAAGCGATGACCTGGACCAGATCATCGAAAAGGCCCAATTAAGACAAAAAACGATTGCACGCTTTCTTTGCAGGAAATAGAGGTGTATATATTATGAAAAAATATTCCATGGAAACCGTTGTAGGTATTTTTATGCTCGCAGGTCTGATATGCGTAGGATATCTGACCGTAAAACTCGGTAATCTCTCCATTTTCGGGGACAATTCCTACGCGATATTCGCCCGTTTCAATTCCATATCCGGCCTGAGGATCGGCAGCCCGGTAGAGATGCTGGGAATAGAGATCGGACAGGTTGACTCCTTTTCCATGGACCAGGATAAAATGTTAAGGATTAGTTTGTGAAAACCAAAGATTAAAGGAGTTAATTATGAAAAGATTCATAGTGGGGATCAGCCTTATCCTGTTTTTTATTTTTCCTCTTCAGGTCCGGGCGGGGATGCCTACCGATACAGTTCAAGGCTATGTCGATCATGTGCTGGAAGTATTGCGCGATCCGAATTTACAGGCTGAGTCCTCCAAAGGAGTCCAAAAAAAGAAAATCGAATCCATTGCGGGTGATATGTTCGACTTCGCAGAGCTCTCGAAATCGACCCTGGGTATCAATTGGAAAAAATTAAATGATAGACAACAGGGAGAATTCATAGATCTTTACCGGACCATCCTGGAGAATGCTTATATGGACAGGATAATGTCATATACTGACGAACGTGTTGTCTTTGATAACGAAATCATGTTTCCTGATAATAAAGCCGAGGTTCGGAGCAGAATTATTACAAGCACCACGGAAATTCCAATTTATTATCGCATGTTAAGTAATAATGGGAAATGGAAGGTTTACGATGTAATTATCGAGGGGGTCAGCCTCATTAAGAACTATCGAATCTAATTTAAAGAAATCCTGTTGAAGAATCCTGTTGAAGAATTATTAAAAATCCTTAGGAAAAAGGTAAATGCATCATAATTACCCAGGCAGAAAAAGAGGGACCATGGTTATTGACAATAAAAAGAAGAAAAAGCATCATAAAATCATTTACATAAGAACACAGGCCATCTTGAGATCCACGTCTTCGAGCTTCCGGATCTTTATGTTTTTTCTATTCATTTGCGTCTCCATTTTTTTTCATTGCCTTTCCCCTGTAGCAGCGGCTACGCCCTAAACTCTGAGGCATGATTCCTTAGTTTCAAATAAAGACCAAACAGTTTCAAACCGGACGGAGATCATTGCAGAGGATGCGAATGTGAATACGGAATATTTGGAAGAGTATGAGCAATATGAACAAATTGGAGTGTCTGATCCCCTGGAGCCTTTTAACAAGGCCATGTATCGGTTCAATGATAAATTCTATTTTTGGCTTCTGAAACCCACAGCCCAAGGTTACAGGGCTGTTTTACCAGAGCCTGCAAGGGTGAGTATAAGCAATGCCTTTTCCAATCTGGGATTCCCCCTTCGTTTTATCAATTGCCTGTTTCAGGTCAATCTGAAAGGTGCCGGCATCGAGATCTCCCGTTTTTCCATAAACACTACCCTGGACATCTGCGGGCTGTTCGATCGCGCAAGATCACTTTATAAACTCCCGGAAAAAGACGAGGATTTCGGTCAGACCTTCGGGGTCTATGGCATCAAAGAGGGCTTCTATATCATGTGGCCGATACTCGGCCCTTCCACGCTGCGTGATTCTGTTGGAATGGTTGGAGATTATTTCTCGGACCCGATAAGCTATGTGAAGCCTTTCGAGGCATCCCTGGGAATCTATGCCTATAAAAAAGTAAACGACACATCATTAAAGATAGGGGATTACGAGGCGCTCAAAAAGGCCGCTATCGATCCGTATATTGCCATCCGTAATGCCTATATTCAAAACCGGGGAATGAAGGTCAGGCAAAAATAGTCTTTTCAGACCAAATCTTACTACGATCTTCTGATTATATCACAGACAAGAAGAGCAGGATTTTCAAAAATAAAATGGGAATTCCTTTTCCTGAACGTCTAAAACATGTCTCCATTTTGGAGCGTAATATATTCTATAATTACTCGTCATAATAGTATATTTAGAAGTTAAATAAGAGTAATTTTTTAATATTATTGAATTTCTATATCAGCTATCCCTAAACAAAACAGAATCTTGAAGAAGGGGGGGTGATAGATGAAAGTTTTAAATACCTTTAATTCTCTTAACCATATTTTATTGAAAGGAGGCCAAAAAATGGTCATCATGATTTTAAAAAAAACAGGTATTTTTTTAATATTGTTTTCTATCCTTGGATTTCTTGTATTTGCGGCTATAGCGTACTGTGCGGCATGGAATTACCCCATTTCCACTACTTATCCTCTTACTCTGACTTCACAATTTAATATTCCATCCCAAGCAATGAATTCCCTTTTTACTTCTTCCCTTTTTTCTACTTCTTTCGATTATTACAGGGGTGCCAATTCTCCGGAGAGAACCGCCATGCCCAATAACAGCTTTCAGGATATGTACTTCCTTAATCCATTTACTAATTATTTTTCTAATCCTTTCAGTTACGTTCCATTAGGTTTCTCTCAAGGTATAGGGATTTATCCATACGGCTCAATAGGTGCCTTTCAAGATTATCCGTTTAGTCTTGCTTCTCAATGGACTGGTAATATGCCTGTTTCATATCCAACTACATATTCACCATTTATTTTGGACCGAATGAATTCTATAATTGGTTATAATACTACTCCTTATCAAGGGCTTACACCAAATACATATGTTCAATATACAGTTATGCTGACAGAATATAATGAGGATAATGAAAAAATTTATTATCTGATGCCTAAAGACGCCGATTGTCCTTGTATTGAATATGCTGAAGATTATGGTATCCCATGTAGTCTTGTAGAAGGTACTAAATATATCTTTAAAGGTAAAACCTATGCCAAATTTTCTGTATTAGCAAATCCACTTATTTATTTAATAGCTGAAATGCCGACAGAAGCTACAGAATAAAATTCTTGGGGTCCTGGAGGGTGTATTGATTAACAGGTTGTCTCGCAAAAGCCGGGATAGAGAAAAATAAAATTTGTCTCTCTATCCCGGCTTTTCTATATTCTAAACCTTTTTAAATTGGTATAACGATTACCCCCATCCAAGCGATTTGACGTTAGCTTCGACACATCCTCATGCCGCCCAATATCAAAAACATCGTGTCCTTGCACCGGAGAAGAGTTTTACACGACCAAACCTGCCTGTTATTTTTCGAGAAATTGAGGAATTGATAAGCCAAAAGTCACTATTTTGACATTATCAATCCGTCGTGAACAAGGGTATGTATCCCATTGGCCTGTAAGAGAAAATGAATGAACGATAAATATTTCATTGATACAAATATTTTCATATTATCCAAGAGTTCTTTAATGTTGCCACAAATAAATTTAAAGTTCCATTAACCATTACAAGATAGCAAAACATATCTCACAAAAGTTCTAATCCCCTTTGTGAAGTTTATTATTTTTCCCTTCTCCATTCATTTAATTCTTTTTTAAGCGGTTCCCAGTATTCCCGGTCAAGCATTCTTTCTCTATCCTCTTCATCACGGAGCAATTTCTGTATCCTTTCTTCTTTTCCTTCAAGGGCAGATTTCAAAAGGGGACGTTTATTTATTAACGCGGCAGCAATATCCGGATATCTTGTCGTCAGAGATATCAACACTTCCGGAGTTCTACATTCAATAAGCCAAAAGCATATCTTATCTTGAGAAGGATTCTCAGAGGATTTAAAAATATCCGCCTCAACCAAACGTCTTATCATGGGCCAATCTTTATCCCGTTGTGTCTTTTTTGCTTTGACCAGGTCGGAAAGGCCCATAACAGCGACTTTACCTATGTCAGGCAACTCGATCTCTTCTCGTCTCTCCCATAACTTTGAAAAGGAATCTAAACCACGCATTGCCCCTATAACATCAATTCTCAGGCCCTTTACATCTTCTCTCATACATCGGAAATGACACGCATGCCCTCTCAATAGAACATCTTTGGAAAGGTCGGGGAAAAAGATCCTTTCTGCTTTTAGTTCATTAAGGGCTAATTTCAGGGTTTCCAGATTTTCTGAGGAAATCAGGATAGTTATATCAATGTCGCGACTGAATTCTGCCGCTCCATAAAGAATGCAGGCCTGCCCTCCGATTAATAGAGCTTGAAGATTATGCTTTAAAAATACAGAAAGGACTTTGGGTATCGGGCTCCGGGTCATAATCGCCTCCGAAAAGCATAAAGACTTCCCATAGTTTCAGTGATTCAATAAAACGTTCTGAAGGGGACAAAGAATACCAGTCTAATATTTCCTCTTCAATTATCTCTTTTTCTTTGTATTTTGTATTAATAAAAAGGCTTTTCATTATATAATTCTCTATTTTTAAACAACCATATGGGGCAACGATTCTTCTGACTTCCTTTGTTATAGCTCCCCCTACCATATCCTGCTCGACCTATTAATTGACCGAATAGGTCATTTTTATCAATTTTCCTTTGACGGAGTAATCCTTCGAGTGAAATACTCTCTGGCAATAAACCGGCAAAAAACGATAGAATATAGTTACTATCATGACATAATATATTGCTATATTCTCATACGTAAATCAAGGGATGGTAGCGATGCACTTATTAAAATGGGTTCATTATGAACAGGATACTAAAGGCCGGGATCTTGAATTAAGATATTTCAGAGATATCGATGGTCGGGAGGTGGATTTTGTCATAACAGAGAATCTCGATCTATCTTTTTTATGGAGGTTAAATGGAATGATGCTGAGATAGTTAATGGATTAAAATATCTTAAACAACGGTTTCCTCAATCCCGAGCTTTCCAGATATCCGCTGAGGGGAAAAAAGATTATGTTACCCCGGAGGGGAATTAGGTTAAAATATGATTAAAATAAAATTAAAAATTTTTAATCTATTTGCTGATCGAAAAAAGATAACGATATTGACACTGTATTCTACTATTGAATATACTCTCTAACGGGAACCAATAAAGGAAAAGCCTTAGAAATTGATGAATAAGATGAATAAAAACATTGAGCTTTTTAGATCTGATATTCTGGATGAATTATAAAAAAGGAGAAATCTTATCACTCAAGTTAAAACAAATAAAAAGGCATTGTGGAAAAGCGCCCCATTTATCACTTCGGTCCTGCTTCTCTTCGGTGTGATATTTTTTGTTGTCGGATACGGTAAGGAGCATGAATTCATCAAACTCCTCAGGCACTCCAAACCTGCGTGGCTTCTGGCTGCCGTTGCCTTACAGGGGCTTACTTATGTGTGTGCTGCCGGGATTTGGCAACGCCCCCTTTCCCGTTACGGGGAGCACCGTTCCCTTAACTCCCTGATACCTCTGGGACTCGCCAAGCTTTTTACAGACCAGGCTGTACCTTCCGCAGGATTGAGCGGCACACTCCTGGTGGCCCGGGCCTTGAAAAGGCGTGGCATCTCCAGGGATCTGACAATGACCGCATTACTTGTGGGGCTTGTGGCCTACTATCTCGCCTATGCAATGGCAGTGGCTTCAGCACTTTTTGTGCTCTGGTTCTATGGAGACCTCAACAAAATGACCATTATAATGGCAACTGTATTTTCCCTATTGGTCGCAATCGTACCCTTGGGGGTGTTCTGGCTCCACAGGCATCCGGATTTCAAGATCCCCTCCTGGTTGAAAAAGGCGCCAGGGGTAAAGGACATTCAGGATGCCCTTGCCGGGGCATCCACAAACATGTTCTCTTCTCCCGGACTGATCGCCCAGACAGTTCTCCTCCATTTTGCTGTCTTTGTGTTAGATGCGGCGACCCTCAGCGTCATGCTCAGGGCTGTGGGCTCACCCGCCGGCTTTGCCCCTGTATTTGCCAGTTTTGTCATAGGATCGGTAGTTGCGACAATCATGGTAATGCCGGGAGGGATAGGCACCTTTGAAGGCTCGGCCATTGCCATGCTCCACATGTTTGGTGTGCCGCTGGAGGCTTCGCTTGCATCCGTGCTCCTTCTTCGGGGCTTTACCTTTTGGCTTCCCATGATCCCAGGGCTATGGCTGGCAAGGCGGGAGATGCTTTAGGATGAAAGAATCATGAATCTTTGATTCACAAAGAAGGATTAAAACTCCCGGATAAGAATTTAGAGATAAAAAAAATTTATATCCCTGTTAAAAAAGGAGATGATAAGGGATATGAGAGATGATCTTTCTCATTTCTGGAGTCTTCCTGCAGAAGAGTTAATGAAAATCCTGAAGACCTCATACAGGGGTCTCACAGGGGATGAGGCCGCTCTGAGACTGGCCCGGAACGTATCGGGAAAACTTCAAGATAAAAGTCGTTCAGGCCTGCCAACCCTTTTTCTCTCCCAGTTTAAAAGCCCTATTATCCTTATCCTCCTTTTCGCCGCAGTCCTTTCCTTTTTTCTCCACGATCCGGTTGACGCCCTGATCATATGCTCCATTATCCTCGTCAGCGGCGTGCTCGGTTTTTTTCAGGAGAAAAGTGCTGCGAGTGCGGTTGAAAAACTCCTGTCTATAGTGAGGATGTACACATTGGTGTGCTCCCGGAAGGCACTCCCCTATCTCGCCGCAGCAATGTCCTTTTTATGGGCTCCCACGTAGTGAGCGGTAGTGCCCGTGCCATGGTTGTAAAAACCGGTAACGATACAGAGTTGGGTAAAATCTCCGGAAGGCTCAGACTGAGGCCCCCTCAAACTGAATTCGAGCGAGGTGTGGCACGTTTTGGATATATGCTCATGGAGCTTACACTGATACTTGTTGTGGCCATCTTCGCTATAAACGTCTACCTTAAGCGGCCGGTGCTTGAGTCCTTTCTCTTTTCCCTTGCCCTGGCAGTCGGCCTCACCCCGCAACTTTTACCTGCCATTGTGAGCGTCAACCTGGCACATGGCGCACGCCGTATGGCAAAAGCCAAGGTCATCGTAAAACGCCTTTTTTCCATAGAAAACCTGGGGAGTATGAACGTTATGTGTTCGGATAAGACTGGAACACTGACCGAGGGTGCGGTGCGGGTACAAGGATACTACAATGCATCAGGGGAGAAGGATGAACGCGTCCTTTTTTATGCCTATCTCAACTCCTTCTATGAAACAGGGTATCAGAATCCAGTGGATGAGGCAATCCGGGGTTTCCGGTCTCTCAATATCAATGGATTTATAAAAAAAGGTGAGGTCCCCTACGATTTTATCCGAAAAAGGATCAGCATTTTAGCGGCCAAAGAAGAGGATAGCTATCTGATCACAAAGGGGGCTTTACGAAACGTCCTGGAGATTTGTGATTTTGCTGATCAGGGCCGAGGAAAAATTGCAGATCTTGCAGAGGGACGCAAGGTTATAGAGGATCGTTACAGCGGCTTCAGCAGAGAGGGCATGCGTATCCTGGGATTGGCGCTTAAAAAACTGGACGGGGAGCCGGGGGTTCTCAGAGAATAGGAGGCAGGGATGACCTTCATTGGTTTTCTGGTCTTCTCTGATCCTCCCAAGCAGGTGATCGCCGAAACAATAAACCGTTTCAAAGAGATCGGTGTCTCTTTCAAAATGGTCACAGGTGACAATCCCCTGGTGGCAGCAGCCATAGGCAGGCAGGTTGGACTTTCCCCAGAAAAGATACTCACAGGGCCCGAAGTGAGAAAGATGGGGGATGACGCCCTGCGACAGCGGGTGGAGGAGGTGGATATATTCGCCGAGGTGGAGCCTAACCAGAAAGAGCGGATAATCCTTGCCTTCAAAAAGGCTGGCAGTGTGGTAGGGTATCTTGGCGACGGTATCAACGATGCGACCGCCTTGCATGCTGCTGATGCAGGCATTTCTGTGGACAGCGGTGTGGATGTGGCGAAGGAAGCAGCCGATATAATCCTGCTGGATAAAGATCTCGATGTGATGATAGAGGGGGTTCTAGAGGGACGGACTACCTTTGCAAATACACTCAAATATGTATTTATGGCATCCAGCGCCAACTTTGGCAACATGTTCAGCATGGCCGGCGCCTCCCTGTTTTTACCATTTCTTCCTTTATTGCCCAAGCAGATCCTGCTCACTAATCTGCTTACGGATCTCCCTGAGATCGCCATAGCCGGTGACCAGGTGGATACTGAGTATGTGGAGCGTCCACGCCGATGGGATAATCGTTTCATCAGGCGTTTTATGCTGATCTTCGGCCTGCTGAGCTCCTTCTTTGACTATCTCACTTTCGGCTTCCTGCTTCTATTTGGGGTGAACCGGAACCAGTTTCGCGCCGGATGGTTTGTGGAGTCAGTGGCTTCAGCGGTTTTCATAGTGCTGGTAGTGAGAACCCGCAGGGCCTTTTTAAAAGTATGCCTGCTATCCCGCTCCTAATGACGACGATCCTGAGCGCCTGTGCTGCAGGTTTTTTACCCTTTAGCCCTCTGGCGGGTATACTCGGGTTCGAGCCTCCTCCGTTTTGGATCTTTGCGGCCCTATGCGGGATTATCCTCATATACATATTTTTTGCGGAAAGGGTAAAGGGATATTTTTATAGCAAGAACTCTATGATCTTCAGGGACTGAAACAAGGAGACCAACTTAATATGGCTGAGATTATTGGACAAAGGCAAAAACCTGATTTTTTGAAAAATGTATTAACTGTTGTCGGGATCGTGCTTTTAATAATTATTGCTTATGCGCTTAGAAATATACTCACAGCGGTTACTCTTGCAGTTTTCCTTTTCTATATTCTCGATCCAATAACCTCATTCCTGGAGCGCATAAGATCAGGTAAAAAATTGACTATCACACGTCCATGGGCGGCAATAATTGCCTTTATTATCGCCACCATTTTCATCACATTATTATTATTGATCTTTATCCCGTATATGATAGAAGAGATAAAAAATTTCCCCGGCTATAGACGACAAATCAATGAGGTGATTAATTATACAATGGAAAAATTCCGTGGGCTGAATCTGCCGCAGGAAGTACAAGATAGCATAACAAATATTATTGAAAAAGGCCTCTCCGGGTCAAAGGCATTTATAAGGCATTTAGTCCAGGGTATGGCCATCACTATTTTTTTCTCGCAGATTATTTTATTATTTATGGTGCCATTTTTAACGTTTTATATGCTCATTGAAAAAGAAAGCATGAAGGAAAGAATTGTAAAAATTTTTCCCTGCCGGTACCAGGAAGAGATTGAACAGATTATTACCGAATCAAGCTTATCCCTGCATGGATATTTTACCGGTCAGTTACTGCTCGGTCTTATCACGTGGATTTTAACAACGATCACCTTATGGATATTAGGTGTAAAGGCGGCTCTTTTTTTGGGGCTCCTGGCAGGGATCAGTAAATTGATACCCGTTGTCGGCATTTTTTTTGGGGTGTATTCCGGCAGCAATTGCTGCCCTTGCAACCTCCAGAACACTTGCCTTGTGGATTTTGATAATCTTTACTTTGATTCAGGTATTAGAGAATAAGCTTAATACTGCCGGTAATGCTTTCCCATTATGTTGATCTAAGTCCGCTAAAAATATTGTGCGCATTGATTGTAGGGGAAGAATTGGGTGGTGTTCTCGGTATTTTCATTGCCACTCCGATTATGGCGGTTATAAGAATAATTTATATTCATATACAGAAGAAATATGAATAAAAAAGTTGGTTTCACTAAGATAAAAAACGACAACGGTATAATAAATATGTCCAGGGATTTAAATCATTCTATTCGATCCATTTAATCAATCTAATTTTTCAAAGGAGCTAAGATCATGTCAAATAAATCATTATGTCTTATTTTTCTATCATTAATCATCTCCACAATCCTAATCTGCAGAGTCCGGGCGGACAATGAAAAATCAGAATCATCATCCGATATCATCTATTTTGAAGACTATGTCTCTGCTATTGAGGATGAAACGGAAAGCAGATTTCATAAGGCCAGGGAATATTTTTTCAAAAACGATTATGAGGCAGCGGCAAAGGAAATCCATAAAGGAGCAGTATTTTTAAGACTCGAATCCGGTTGGGCAACAAAAGAAGGCAAAGGGCCTCTAATCGCCTCTGCCCGGGAATTGGATATATTGGCAGATGAGGTCGAAAAGGGAGAAGTGGCATCCGTCAAAGATCTCGACCAGGCCTTTTCGCGGGCCCATTTTGCCCTGGCGAGGCATTATCGGCTAAGGGCATCTGAATCCGAGGTCAAAAAGGCTTATGAAAAATTGGGAACGGAATTGAAGGCAGCAGCCAAACACCTCAATCATGCCCTTTTGTGGAGCGGAGATAAGATTGAATCAGGCTTAAGGGAAATCAGAAAAGATGTTCAGATTTTCGAGGAGAAATTAGTTGAAGGCGGGAAGTGGGTACATGATGAAGCAAACAGGATCATTAAATACATAGATAAGGAGATAGAAAAATTCAACAAAAAGACCGAGCCAGAAAAAAAACAGACCGATCCTTGACAGTAAAATATTCCCATTATTCGGGCAGTCCTCCGGTTTTATAAACCCAAATCGGACCAGTAAAATCAGGCCTGAATCCGGGTTGAAAATACCGACTCGTTTTATGGATAAGAGATAAATTGACATTGATCTACCCGATGGGTTATAATTTTATTATATTTTTAAAGGTATAATTTTAGGGAAGGAGATGAACTGGTAGTATCGATAAGATTTATTGCCAATCATTAAAAAGCCGATTCCTAAATTACATGGGAATGGATTATATTTCTCCATTGAAACAAGAAGTTAGATAGTAGAAATAAAAGCTCCTCCTTTTAAATATTATATGATTTTCCAAACAGCGATATTCCTCTTGTTTTTCGCTACATCTCTTTTAGCAATTCCCATATATAAATCCCCTGGCTGATATATTCTTAAGGATAATTACAGCTAAAAGTCTTTTATCCGAGGATATTTCTGATTGGCATTTAAGATAAAACAATTCAAGATAATGAATAACCTGGTAATGGATTTGATATGCGACTGAAGATCATAGCCATATTTGTGGTCTGTATATTTTTTACTTTAAGTATATTAGATACACCGGAATATGTTCATTGTATCAACCTGGATCTCCTGGACACGTCAGATCTACATGTTGTTGTATCTAATATATTAAAGGCGGAAATCTTAAGTAAATTCTGCGACAAGACATTTGAAAATTTTATCTCGATCCTTGAAAATTCCATAGATAACAAAGAGTATTTTTTATCTCAAATAATGCTTTCCGATCATATAGCTACGATATATGGTAACAGCGAATCGGAATATCCGAAACATAGATTTACTTTCTTATTCGAAGAGAATGCGGTTTCAGAGATCACAAAGCTTATCGGTATTTCTATAATACGTTCTTGAATCACCTTCTCAAAGATCCCATTTAACAATAAATGACGCAATAAAACGTCACAAGTATACAATATATGAATAAAAAACAACTTTGATTCTCCAGCAATCCCTTAGGTGTTCTAAATAAAGGTCAATATTTTCAGGAGGTATGAAAATGAAAAACTTCTCTTTATTTATCACGATTATATTTGTTCTGGCAATATCTTTTTTGTTTATTCCTCAACACTGTACTGCTCAGACCTTTTTCCCTTTCTATTCCCCCTTTACTCCCATAATGCCTTTTTTTTCATCGATTCCGGGCCCCCTGCTTCCCAATTATTATCAGGCAAATCCATTTATACCGAGCTTATCGCCGATCTCATTTCTTTCTGCGCCTGTTTTGTCCCCCTCTCTTATGAGTTTACCTACTATCAATCGTTCCGCGGCCGCTACCATCATTGTTCTTCCTCCTCCTGCTCCGACAGTGACAGCATACGCTCCGTTAGGGACACTCAGCTTGACCCCGAGCACGTTGGTATTTTTGATTCTATACTTGACGTTGGCAGAATAATTCAATGGGGATTATCATGGAGAATCAATATCATTCCCTGAAGCGCGCTTCAGGGAGCATTTAATCTCAATAAGGAGGATTTTGACATGTTCACGAAAAATATTTCTTTGAAATGTATAGCCATTGTTTTTGCCAGTGTGATAATTATGGCATTTTTGGGCATCAATTCAGTCCATGCTCAATACTGGGTGGCTATTCCTCCATACAACACACTATGGCCTTTATGGTCTCCTGTTCTCTCCCCCGTTGGTGGTAAAACCGGAGTTCCTACTCCCCTTGTAACGAGCCTTACACCTAAGACAATACTGCCTGTCCAGCCAGGATTGACATGGGACCCATCCATCGGTTATCCATGGCTGTTATACAATAGCACAGTAGGGCTTGCTTACTGGGATATGATATTCGGATTCAATTCCTGGCCGCCTGCCAGCCTGATCGATCCAGTTACAAATTTGCCCCTCCCCATTACTCTGACAGGCAACTGGGCATTCCTTCCGCCAACCCCGTTTGCATGGGGTGCGCAATGGGTGCCAGTGGCCAACACCGCTTATACAAACTATCCGTATGCAGTCACCCCGATCGGGACGTTGTTGACCGCTCTTGATATATGGGGGATATAAAGAGGTGTTAATGTTTGATGATTATCTCTTATTGTTTATTTAACGCCAAAGGCGATCCGCAGATTTTCCTGCGGATCGCCTTTTAAAATATAAAAAAGACAATAAGGGTGACAAACTATCCTTGATCCTATTAACCGCAAGTTATTTGACAAAAATTAACTTCTGTTTAACCCGAATCTTGATTTAAATTAGCGCTTATGATCTATAGTCCGCTATGCTCAATTAAAAATAACAATCCCAAAAGCAAAAAAGAAACAGGGAGAACGATTATCCATGGATTGACATGGAATAGCTGCGGAATTGTCAATTCCCCAAAATCACCTTTAATTAGGATTTTATTCTGTATCCTTCGATAAAGGGATGAAAATATCCCTACTCCCAAAAGTATGCCGGTGACCCCTCCCAAAAGCGCATCCAATGATCCCTGACCTACAGCCCCTGCAATCGTCCCCGGACAATAACCCAGCAGTCCGAAACCAATCCCAAAAAAAAGGCCCCCGATTACGGATGCCCCAAATGATCCTGGTTTTGGATGAAGTTCAGCCAGTCCTATACTTTTTAAAAAATGGATGCCTATCATATCGGTGATTATTGCTGTAAGCATAATTTTAACCACGGTGAAATCCACAAGCATCAGTTGCCTGATAATTACATTATATTTTGTCCGGAAAATTTTGCCGAAATAAAGGGGCCTATTACAATGCCGGCTACAAGCATCCATTGCCAGTCTATCATAGGTACATACTTCTGGTAAATTGAGTACCTCTTTAAATCCATGTTGTTTGAGGATACTTGCACCTAACCTTGACCGATGTCCTGTACCGCAGACAACTATAGTAGGCGCCTCCGGATCCAGCTCGCTGGATCGTGTTCTAAGATCAGCTACAGGGATATTTACGGCCCCTTCTATATGAAAATTACTATATTCGCTGGGGGCCCTCACATCCACAATTACGATCTTCTCATTACCCATTGATATTTGATGAAGCTCTTTGGCCGACAACTGAGGGATATGATTTGTCGACAAACCTGATTTGGCCCAGTTGAACATCCCCCCATCCAGATAGCCTGCCGTTTTGTCCAGGCCTACCCTCCTTAACCAAAAAACAGCTTCATGTGCCTGTTCATTGGATTCAGCTACAAGAAGAATAGTTGCCTCATTAGGTATGATCCATCCTGCAAACGTAGCAAAATTGCTTTCGAAATCAATATGATAAGAACCGGGGATATGTTGTCCGCCAAAGGAGTCATAATTGCGTATGTCAAGCACAACCACATTTTCCTGCTCCATTTTCACGTTAAAAGCGCTTGGGGATAATGCTTCAATAACCTCGAGATTACCCACCAGTTCAGGTCCATCCCGGTTTATCGCACTGCATCGGCTGAAATGATCAGGGGCCGCCGGCATATTCATGGTTAAGGACCTGATAAATTCCTCTTTGTTGTTGATCAGGAGCGCCGAGTTGTATTTTTTCTCATATCCTATAGTACTTGTCCTCTTTGCTCCCATAGAGCACCCACATAAAGAACCGGCTCCATGGGCCGGGTATACCTCACAAAAATCAGGGAGCTTAAGCAGTTTATTATGTAAGTTGTCATATAACTGTGAGGCAAGCTCCTGCGCTTTGCCCGGAAAAAGATCAGGTCTGCCCACATCTCCCACAAAGAGAGTATCTCCGCAAAATACTGCAACAGGTTCCTCTCCCCGCGCTTTATCGGCTACCACATATGAGATATGCTCAGGTGTATGGCCCGAAGTTTCTAACACCTTAAAGGACATATCCTCGATTTGAAAGGTATCCCCTTCCGAAAGAGAAATATGATTGAATTTACACCCAGCCGATTTTGGGGCATATATCTGGGCCCCTGTCTGCTGAGCCAAGTCCAGATGACCGGAAATAAAATCCGCATGAAGGTGCGTTTCAAGGATATGCGTTATTTTTACACCCATGGATTTGGCTGTTTCCATATAAATGGAAATATCCCTGCGAGGATCGACAACAGCACAACTTTTATTTCCTCCGATCAGATAAGAGCTATGTGCAATTCCCTTAATAAAAAACTGATGGATAATCATGATAGATACCTCCCAAAAAACTTTCCGAATAAATATGTATAAAATTTTTTTTATTTTTCTCATAATACATGAGTTAATTCAAAATGTTAATACCCCCCATTGCAATTTCTGAAAATCTCGGCGGGACCTTGATAAGAAATCCAAAATGCGAAATACAGATCTTAAAATGCAGGATTATATATTCTTTTTTAATTTCTCTACTTGATTTTTATGAATTTAGAGGTTAGGTTATAAGGATTAACAAAAGACATGGATTATTAATAAACCGAAAAAGGGGGGCTGTTCATGAGACTGGCGGCATTGGACGCAGAAAAATGTGTTGGTTGCCAAAATTGTATGTTTGCTTGTTCCAGAAGGCATGATGAGGCAGGCCTTGCCAAAACCTGTATCGGCGTAAGATCTGCCGGAGGTATGGAAAGAGGATTTATGGTGATTGTTTGCAGGGCCTGTAATGATCCGCCCTGTGCGAAGGTTTGTCCTGTCGACGCCCTCCGTCTGAGAGTTGGCGGTGGAGTAAACCTGGATATAGAAAAATGTATTGGTTGCGGGAAATGCCGTGATGCCTGTATTATTGGAGCAATCTTCTGGGACGATGAGGTAAATAAACCGATGATCTGTTTTCACTGCGGTTATTGTGTAAAATTTTGCCCTCATGGTGTTCTGGGATTAGATAAAAAGGAAGGTGTATAGAATGCTTAAGAATGATTCCCTTTTGAATGTTCTTTATGTGGACCTTTCTAAAAAATCATTTTCGATAAAATCAAGGCCGGACCTGTTTGATAAATATATAGGAGGCACCGGTGTGGCCATTCAGCTCCTTCATGAAGAATGTCCGGTAAATTGCGATCCCTTTAATCCGGACAATCCTATAATACTGGCAGTGGGGCCAATGACCGGCCTTTTTCCTCTCGGTTCCAAAACTGTCGCGATTTTCAAATCCCCTCTTACTGGCAATCTGGGAGAGAGCCATTGCGGGGGAAGAAGCGCTGTAGCCATTCGGATGGCCGGATACGGAGCTATTGTCATAAAGGGCGCGAGTGAAATCCCTCTATATTTGGCTATTCACGGAAACAAAATATTCTTCCGGGATGCCTCCACTTTGTGGGGTATGGGCAGCAGCTTCTCCGTTGGCAGAATCATAAGGGAAAACGAACCCGGCGCTGGTTTGCGAACCATTATGAGAATCGGGAGGGCAGGTGAAAAACTTATTAAATATGCGTGTGTAACCAGTGAGACATACCGTCATTTCGGGAGATTGGGGCTGGGAGCGGTTTTTGGCAGCAAAAAATTAAAAGCCATCGCAATCTCCGGAAAATCCTCGATACCTGTAACCAATATGAAGGAGTATAAAAAAACATATAACGAAGTGTATCAATCCGCGGTGGAATCTCCGTTAATGAAGAAATACCACGACCTTGGGACAGCGGAAAATATCCGCCCGTTAAATGAATTCGGAGGACTTCCCATCCAAAATCTTCAAAAAACCCGGTTTGACGAAACCCCTGGGATTTCCGGTGAAGCTTTTGCGGAGGACTATCTGGGCAGAAGGCTTGCCTGTTCTAACTGTCCTGTAGGATGCATCCATATTGCAGCCCTAAGGGAACCCTATGAAGATGAGGCGTATTTTTACAAGACATCAATGATTTCCTATGATTATGAGCCGATCTATTCCCTCGGTACCATGCTGGGCATAACAGATCCTGAAGGTTTCCTGAAACTCATGGATCGTATAGAAGCCTGGGCACTGGACGCAATGAGCGCGGGTGTGGTCTTGGCCTGGGCGACAGAGGCGCTGGAACGCGGAGTTATTACAGAAGGGGAGACAGAAGGGATAAAACTTAAATGGGGAGACTATGAATCTTATATAAAAGCTGTCGGGCTTATCATTGAGCAGCCAAACAAATTTTATAAAGACCTTGGGCAAGGCGTGGCTTACGCCGCTTCCCAATATGGTGGTGAAGACTTCGCCCTGGCCTTTGGTAAAAATGAAATGCCGGGATATCATACAGGACCGGCCGCACATATAGGCGTTTTGATAGGTACCAGACATAGTCATTTGGATAATGGGGGTTATAGTGTAGATCAAAAAAAACTTGCAAAAAATCCTATGGGTCCTGAAGATCTTATAGAGAATCTGGTCAAGGAAGAAAAGTGGCGACAGATCTTATCAAGTCTCGTTGTCTGCTTTTTTGCAAGGGCTCTCTACCAGCCTGATCTGGTAATACGGGCCCTTTCATTATCAGGTTTTGAGGTCAATGAAGATGATCTTAACCGGATTGGTGAACAGATTTACAATGAAAAAAATCGATTTAAGATGCAAGAGGGTTTTTCTTTCGACAATATGCAGATTCCTTCAAGGATCTTAGAAACCCCTACTCCGATTCGGGAAATGAGCAGGGAATATATTCTTAAGGCATTGAAACATGCGAAAAGGTTTATCTCCAATACTTGAAATCGCTTCTATATAGTTAACTGAGGCTAAAACATATTAAAATTAAGTAAGGTTGGTATAGCATGTCAAGATTTTTCAAAAAGGTTTCAAAAAAAGCCGGTCTCGCCCCGGGTTCACTTATACATATAAGCGAAAAAAAGGTGGAAAAAGCCACGATAACGGTCATGGACTATGATGAAAAAGATCTATCCGAAAAAGAGGCAAAATCCGCTGAAGAATGTTTCCCTTTTAAAGAGACTCCCGGTGTTACATGGATCAATGTGGACGGCCTTCATGATATTGAGCTGATCCTGAAAATAGGGGAACATTTCGATCTTCACCCCCTTGTTCTGGAAGATATCGTGAATACTACCCAGCGTCCGAAATATGAAGATTATGGAGATTATGTCTATGTCGTTTTAAAAATGCTCTATTTCAACGGAGTCAGGGATGAAATCAAAGCCGAGCAGGTAAGCGTAATTATCGGTAAAAATTTTATCATCTCCTTTCAGGAAGAAGAAGGGGACGTCTTTAATCCTGTCAGAGAGAGAATCAGAAATTCCAAGGGCAGGATAAGAAAAATGGGGGCGGATTATCTGGCATATGCACTGCTGGACTCGATTATTGACAATTATTTTATCATATTGGAAAGACTTGGTGAAATGATCGAGGATATGGAAGAAGAACTGGTTCAGGAACCTTCTCCCGCAACCCTCCAGATTATCCATAAGTTAAAGACAGAGACCATATTCCTCAGAAAATCGGTATGGCCTTTGAGAGAAGTCGTCAATTCCCTGGAAAGAAAAGAATCTACATTGATTCGTGAAACCACGATCCCATTCTTCAGGGATCTCTATGATCATACCATTCAAGTCATCGATAGCATTGAAACATTTCGGGATCTGATCTCCGGGATGCTAGACATCTATCTTTCGAGTATCAGTAACAAAATGAACAACGTAATGAAGGTATTGACAATAATAGCTACGATTTTTATTCCCTTGACCTTTATTGCCGGGATTTATGGAATGAATTTCAAATTTATGCCCGAGCTTGAATGGCCCTGGAGCTACCCCTTTCTCTGGGCGGTTATGATCATTATTTTTGTTGGCATGCTATTTTATTTTAAAAGGAAGAATTGGATATAAGTTTCTTTAGATAAAGATTGGATTAAATGAAGATCGGAGCATGGTATCAGTGTGACGGGAGATGCGGATTTTCAGTTTGGGCGCCTTTCTTAAAACATGTAAGCTGTGAAATTGTAGCTCCAGAAAAGTTATCGATACCTCTTCAAAAGTATGAACTGGGTTACTGGAAAGGTTCGGTCAGCGGAATCTCTCCTGGCTCCCGATACTATTTTAAGCTTGAAGAAAACCTTTTAAGGCCCGACCCGGCATCCCATTTTCAGCCTGAGGGTGTCCACGGCCCTTCAATGGTCATTGATCATGAAAAATTCCAATGGGGCGACAGTTCATGGCAGGGCATTCCCCTTGAAAAGATGATTATCTACGAGATTCATACCGGAACGTTTACGCATGAGGGGACCTTTGAAGCCTGTATCGGAAGGCTCGATAATCTTCTTGACCTGGGGGTGAACACTATAGAGATAATGCCTGTTGCCCAATTCCCCGGAGAAAGAAACTGGGGCTATGACGGTGTCCATCCCTTCGCCGTACAAAATTCCTATGGAGGACCTCGAGGTCTTAAGGGATTGGTTAATGCCTGTCATATCCGGGGGATATCCGTTATCCTCGATGTTGTGTATAATCACCTGGGACCTGAAGGGAATTATCTGGCTGATTTCGGGCCTTACTTTACTGATAAATACAAAACACCCTGGGGTAAGGCGGTTAACTTTGACGGCGCATATTCAGACAGCGTCAGGGATTTTATGATTCAAAATGCCCTGTACTGGTTCGAATACTATCATATAGACGCCCTAAGGCTGGATGCCGTTCATGGCATTTATGACACAGGGGCTAAACATATTTTGGAGGAACTGGCTGAAAAGGCCGGAGAATTTTCGAATACCCATAAGAGGGAATTCTATCTTATCGCCGAAAGTGACCTGAACGATGTCAGGGTCATCCGAAACAGGGAATCCGGGGGTTACGGCATCGACGCCCAGTGGTGCGACGACTTTCATCACTCGGTCCATACTATTCTTACCCAGGAAAAGAGCGGTTATTATATGGATTTTGGGAAGGTTGAAAACCTGGTAAAATCCCTTCAGGAAGGTTTCGTTTATTCATGGGAATATTCTCCCTATCGTAAAAGGCATCATGGAAGCCCTTCAAGGGATTTGCCGGCCGATCGGTTCGTGACCTTTATCCAGAATCACGATCAGGTCGGCAACAGGATGCTCGGAGAAAGACTGGCACAACGGGTTTCCTTCGAGGCGTTAAAGCTCGCAGCGGGCGTCCTGATGGTTTCACCTTATATTCCTTTATTATTCATGGGGGAGGAATATGCGGAGGATGCGCCTTTTCTTTATTTTATCAGCCACCTGGATGATAACCTTATCAGGGCTGTCAGGGAGGGACGAAAAAGGGAATTTTCGGCCTTCCAATGGAAAGGAGAGCCCCCTGATCCCCAAAGCCACGAAACTTTTTTGAAGACAAAGCTGCAATGGGATAAACAGAAGGGGGGGAAACATAAAGTTATCCGGGGCTTTTATCAGCAAGTTATTCGATTCCGAAAGGAAATCCCTGCGCTTTCCAATTTGAATAAGGATAATCTTAAGGCCTGGCATCTGCCTGATAAGTCTGTCATCTTTCTCACAAGACGGCACAGAGTAAGCAAGATCCTCTCCATAATGAATTTCAGCGATCAACAACAATCCCTCCTGGTGGATTTTATCGAAGGCAAAGGGGTAAAACGCCTTGATTCCAGTGAAACCAAATGGATGGGACCGGGCGGCTTTATGCCTGAATCCATAGAAAAAGGACAACAGGTAACTATAGGGCCCTCAGGCTTTATATTATACGAGATGGAAACCTGAAATGAACCGCCATATTTGTATTCATGGTCATTTCTATCAACTGCCGAGAGAAAATCCCTGGCTGGAAGAGGTGGAGCTTCAGGACTCGGCCTATCCTTACCATGACTGGAACAAAAAGATCGTTGAGGAATGTTACGCACCCAATACCGCTTCCAGGATACTGGACTCGGAGCGAAAAATCATTGATATCGTAAATAATTATTCCAAAATGAGTTTTAATTTCGGCCCTGCCCTACTCAAATGGCTGAAAAAGAATGAGCCTGATATCTATAAAGCGATTCTGGAAGCGGACAAGATCAGCCAGGATCGGTTTTCCAACCATGGCTCGGCCATTGCGCAATGCTACAATCATATGATCATGCCCCTTGCCAACCCCCGTGACAAAAGGACTCAGATCCTCTGGGGGATAAGGGATTTTAAGGCAAGATTCGGCAGAAATCCCGAAGGGATGTGGCTTCCAGAGACGGCTGTCGATCTCGAGTCTCTGGATCTCATGGCAGAACAAGGGATAAGGTTCACCATCCTTGCACCTTGTCAGGCAAGGCAAGTAAGAAGGATAGGCGATAATCAATGGAATGATGTTACCGGGGCAAAGATTGACCCGAAAATGCCTTACCTGTGCCGGCTCCCTTCAGGGAGAACGATTGCCCTGTTTTTTTATGACGGCCCCATATCCCGTGATATTGCCTTCACGGATGTACTAAATAACGGAGAAAATTTTGCAGGGCGGTTGTTGAGCGGCTTTTCAGAGCATCATGATCATCAACTTCTTCATGTGGCAACAGACGGAGAGACCTATGGTCATCATCATAAACATGGTGATATGGCCCTGGCCTATTGCCTTTACTATCTGGAAACAAATAATCTGGCCAAAATCACTATTTATGGTGAATATCTGGAGGCGCATCCCCCTGATCACGAGGTGGAGATATTTGAAAATTCCTCATGGAGCTGTACCCACGGAATTGAAAGGTGGAAAAAAAATTGTGGATGCAATACAAGTACACATCCCAGCTGGAACCAAAATTGGCGATCAGTCTTAAAGGGGGCAATGGATTGGCTGAGGGACAACCTCATACAGATCTATGAAAGGCAAATGTCATCTTATATTAAAGATCCCTGGTTAGCCAGGGATGATTATATTATGGTCATAGCAAACAGATCGCCTGACAACGTGGAACAATTTTTTATAAAACATGCAATCCGGGATTTATCAAAAGAAGACAAGGTCCATGTGCTGAAGCTTTTAGAGATGCAGAGACATGCCATGCTTATGTACACAAGTTGCGGATGGTTTTTCGATGATATATCCGGTCTGGAAACCATTCAGGTCATGCAGTTTGCCGCGAGGGCCATGCAACTGGCGCAGGAAGTGAGCAACCTGTCTTTAGAGGAAACCTATATCACACTACTTGAGCGGGCATCAAGCAATGTTCCCAAATATCAAAACGGAGGAAAAATCTACATAGAATTCGTAAAACCTGCAGTCCTGGACTTGCTGAGGGTAGGCATCCATTATGCTGTTTCCTCCCTGTTCGAGGATTATACGAACCCTAAAATCATCTATAGCTATACCATCGAAAGTCAAATCCATGAAAAAGAGGAGGCCGGAAAACAGAAGCTGGCTCTAGGAAAAGCCTTAGTACATTCCGATATTACATGGGACGAAAACATTATCAGTTTTGCCATTTTGCATCTGGGTGATCATAATTTGATCGGAGGTGTCCGTGAGTTCATGGGCAAAGTCAAGTTTTCGGAAATGCAAGCGAAAATAAAAGATGCCTTTGTGAAAGGTGATATTTCAAGGGCCATCGAATCAATAGAAAAATACTTCGATACAGGTAATTGTTCCCTCTGGCATTTATTTAAGGATGTGCAGAGAAAGGTCTTAAATCAGATCATTCATGACACCTTAAATGAGGTGGAGGGATCTTTAAGACAGATAAATGAACACCACTATTCCATCATCCAGGTAATGAGGCAGTTGAATGTGCCTCTGCCGAGGGTCCTTGCGCTCACGGAAGAATTCATTCATAACACGGACCTGCTTAACCTTATGGAATGCGAAGAAATCGATATTCAGCGCCTTCAGAAACTGATAGAGAAGATAGAGGAAGGGTCGTTCAATGTGGATAAAACCACACTCAATTTTTTAATAAATAATAAAATCAATACAATGATGAGGGAATTTTCCCAAAATCCTTATAATCCCTCTTTATTGGGATCAGCCGAATCCCTGCTCCGGGCTCTGGATCCATTGTCCCTGAGTCTGGATCTATGGGAGGCACAGAATATCTATTTTTCCGTAGGAAAACAATTTCTGACGGAAATGGAAGACATGGCCGGCAGGGGTGATGAAAAAGCCGACAACTGGTTGAAATGTTTCCAAAAAATGGGTGATTATTTACAGGTAAAGATTGTGTAATGCATATTCCGGTTTCCACTTACAGGATTCAGTTTAGCCCCTCATTTGATTTTAATTCAGCACGCGAGATAATACATTATCTCTTGGAGTTGGGGATTTCCGATCTCTATGCCTCGCCCATTTTTAAGGTGAGAAGAGGGAGTATGCACGGCTATGACGTGGTAGATCCCAATCAGTTGAATCCAGAGCTTGGAGACACAGAGAATTTTGAAAGGCTTATCGCTGAATTAAGAAGCATGGACATGTTCTGGCTCCAGGATATCGTTCCCAATCACATGGCATATGACAGCCAGAATGAGATGATCATGGATCTCCTTGAAAACACGGAAAATTCTAAATTTTATCATTTTTTTGACATTGACTGGGACCATTTCTATGACAGCCTTAAAAAAAAGCTGCTGACTCCTTTTCTGGGGAAATTCTACTCCGAATCCCTGGAAGATGCAGAGATTCAGTTAAGATATGATCAGAATGGTCTGAGCGTAAATTATTATTCACTCCGGCTCCCTTTAAGATTAGAATCGTATGTCCGGGTGTTCAAGCATAACATCAAAGTACTGGAAGGCACACTCGGGCAAAATAATCCCGAGCTCATAAAATTCCTGGGCACCCTTCACCTGATTGATGATTTGGCCAATATCAAGGAGTTCAAACCTGAATACGATCAGGTTAAACATGCCAAAGGGATGCTGTGGAAACTTTACATGCAAAATCCCACCATCAAGGCCTTTATGGATGCAAATATCCTGTTTTTTAATGGGGAAAAGGGACAACCAGACAGTTTCACTCATCTTGACGATCTTCTCGCAGAACAACCTTTCAGATTATCCTTCTGGAAAGTAGCTGCAGAAGAGATAAACTACCGCAGGTTTTTCAGCATAAATGATCTTATCTCCCTGAGGGTGGAAGATGAAGAAGTCTTCACTTTCACACACGAACTTATCTTTAAGCTGGTTGATGACAAAAAATTCGACGGGCTACGGATCGATCATATCGATGGTTTGTGGGACCCCACCACCTATCTCGAAAGGTTAAGGGAAAAAACAGACCAGACCTATATAGTGGCTGAAAAAATCCTTGATTTCGATGAAAAGTTCCCTCCTTTTTGGCCCATTCAGGGGACAACCGGTTATGATTTTATGAATCATATCAACGGGGTCTTTTGCAGAAAGGGAAATAAAAAGGCATTTTCCAAGATATATGATGGATTTACTGATTTTCATCTTTCATTCGAAGATCTTGTACCAGAGAAAAAAAGGCTGATCATAGAAAAACACATGGCCGGAAACATCGACAACCTGGCCCACATCATGAAAAAGATCGCCGTAAAGGACCGTTATGGAAAAGACATTACCCTTTATGCCCTCAAGCGGGCGCTCGTTGAAGTGATGAGCTTTTTCCCTGTATATCGCTCCTATATCAATGAAAACAAATTCAGCGACACTGATAAGTTATATATTAGCCGGGCCATCAGGGATGCACTGCGCATAAATCCCGATCTCGTTTATGAGATGAGCTTTATCGAAAAATTCTTTTCCCCTGATTTTTCAAAACAGCTCAATGATGAAGAAAACGAACAACTAACGTATTTTATAATGCAATTTCAACAATTTACAAGTTCCATTATGGCAAAGGGCTTTGAGGATACAGTACTTTATATCTATAACAAGCTTATCTCCCTGAATGAAGTGGGAGGCAACCCAGACCGGTTTGGCGTGTCAGAAGAGGAATTTCATACATTCAGCCAATACAGAGCTGTGCATCTGCCTCATACATTAAATGCCACATCCACCCATGACACAAAAAGGGGCGAGGATGTCAGGGCAAGGATCAATGTCCTTTCCGAAATACCCGGAGAATGGGAATCTCATTTGAAGAATTGGCACAGGATCAACAGGAGGTTTAAAAAAAGGGTCAATAGCGCCTATATGCCTGATGGAAACGATGAATATTTTCTTTACCAGACCCTTATCGGCGCCTTCCCTTTTGATGCCGGTGAACTACCTCAGCTTACAGACAGGATAAAAAACTATATAATAAAGGCAGTCAGGGAAGCCAAGCGGCATACTGCCTGGATCAAACCTGATACGGAATATGAGGATGCATGCCTCCATTTTGTAGAAGAGATCCTAAGACCCGGGGATGAGAATATATTCCTGAAGGAGTTTATGTCATTTCAGAAAAAAATAGTTTTTTACGGGATATTCAACTCCCTTTCCCAGACCCTGGCGAAGATAACAAGCCCCGGTGTCCCCGATTTTTATCAGGGGACCGAGCTGTGGGACCTGAATCTCGTTGACCCTGACAACCGCCGGCCTGTTGATTATCAAAAAAGGGAGTATTTTCTGAAAGACATCAGGAAAAAGTCCCAACATGATATACTGGGTCTTATCAATGAACTGCTTGAAAACAAAGAGGACGGCAGGATAAAACTCTTTCTGATCTATAAGGCGCTCAAAACCAGGCGGGAAAGGCAGGATATCTTCCAAAACGGCATCTATATTCCCATTAAGACGGAGGGAAGATTCAGGGACTGCATTATTGCCTATGCGAAAAACTATCAGGATAGGCTGGCCATTACCGTAATACCCCGTTTTCTGACAAACCTTATAAAAGAAGGGGTATTCCCTTTAGGTGAACAGGTATGGGAAGACACACGCCTTGTATTACCCGACGAATTATCCTCATTTAGCTGGACAAACGCAATCACGGATCAACCCGTGAGTGGTGAAGGGCCACTACTGGCAGGAAAGATCTTTGAACACTTTCCGGTAGGATTATTAATATAGTCTGAGTGGAGAATTAAAACACTGAAATCATTATTACACAATCTCCTGCTAGTAATTCCTGCAGTATTAATGGGCCTCTACTCCAATCATATCAAATTGTATTTTATGACAATGTTAATCTTGAAGAATCGGAGATTTTAGTGAACGGCTTCATTAAATTGTCCTTATAGATCTATCTTCTCATGTTTTAAGCCAACAATAGAGCTGATGATTTCAAAATCGTTGTCTACATGTAATATAACTGCTTTCCCCTCGGCTGCTGCAGCAATGATAAGATCAGTTGTTGGAATTGTTTTCCCTTTTCTATCCAGCATGAATCCATATTTAGCTGCCGTTTCTATAACGGAATTATCTATAGGGATCTGAGGGAGTGAGAGAAACGTATCCTTAAGCATTTGAAATGATTTGTTGTCTTTAGCACCCCTCAGTATTTCTACAACCACAATACCGCAGGAGACCGCGTTTTCTTTTTCGAGAATTTCCCTCACCCGGGCTTTTACTCTTTTTGATCCTTTAGGTCTTAAGTATTCAATCCATGCTGAACTATCTATGAGGAACATCCCTTTTCCTGTTTCTCAAAAAATTATCTAAAGTGAAGGATAGCTCTATTTTTCCTTCAAGCTCTAACAATTTTTTCGCTTTTCTGCGCCTTATAAACTCCTCAAGGGCTACTTCAACGGCTTCCTTCTTTGTCCTGGCACCTGACAATTCCTTTGCCTCGTTCAGCAATTCTTCATTTATGGCTAATGTTGTTCTCATTGATGCCTCCATAAAGCATATTATATTAGCATAATATCAGATGCATTTATTCATGTCAAATTTATTGTTTCTGTGATATACATTTACCCTACAAGAAAGGGGACGGAGTTAGTTTATTATTTTAAGATGCTCAGGATTAAAAAGTGAACCAATTTTCCCCTATCTTCCATGCTGCAATCAAAAAAACTCGCTTCAATTTAATGTAAAAGATTTAACAATATTTTCAAAAACCTCGATGTCACGAGGGAAGTAATGGAGACTGGGTGCTCTATAGTACAGGGTATAAAAGCCGATTTTATTTGTAAAACCATAAAGAATCAGTTCATATCTTAATCCCCTTTCATTTTTGAACTGGGCATGTATCCTGAAACCCGGTCTGCCCCCGATTGTGGTGGGTTTATTTTCAAGGACAACAATATTTGACATGTCACTCGTAGCTTTCATCTCAGAAATGGTCAACTCGGCTAACTCTGAAGGCAGCATATCTTCGGAAGATCTTTTCCCTATGGCAGGAAATGCATTTTGATGGGAGTATTTTTCGATTAAAATGATCTGAATACCAGGTCCGTCCCGGGTAATGAGGAGCTTATCCTTAACGAACTCAGCGTGCACCCATCCAAAAGGTAAATTTACGCTATAAGTATTATCCGGGCCATTCATATAAATCTGATCAAGCCGGACCCATGTCCTTGGTGCGCAACCGATGATTAGAGCTATTAATAAAAACGATATGATATATAAAAACCTATTTATTTTAATCATTGTTCTTTTTGTATTTGTCTAATGTATTGTCGAATATAATCCTTATCCTCAGCATCAGGTTCTATCTGCAAATATTTAGACAGATAATAAAGTGCCTGTTGAGAATCATCCTTCTTCATATAATGCAAACCAAGCGCCCTATAGGGAGGCGCGAAATATGGCAATTTTTCAATGCATTTAATATAAGCATGCACGGAAAGATCCTGATCCCCTTTTTCATCCCGCAAACGATAGGCTTCACCTTGATAGAAATATGCATCAGGAGGATAATGTTTTAACCTTTCAGTGTCGCTCAATACAAAAATAAGGTTTTTATAACGACCTATTGAAAGATCTTCCCTCAGGCATGCCAGTCGTAGCTGACTCGTTTTTTCCAAATACTCTTGCTCTCCGATTCGGCCACGGCGGTATGTTTGATCGCGGTTGAATTTTGTGAAGTTTTCGATTCTCTCCTGAAGCTTTGGATGTGAAGAAAAAAAGAAAGGTTCCTCAATTTCCAGGGCTTCGACCTCTGCCTTCAGATGCATAAAAGCCTTTACTGACTCTCTTGTATCATATCCTGCTTGTTTGAGTCTCTGATAGCCTATCTCATCCGCTTCCCTTTCCAGATCACGGGAATATCCATAAATTGAAGAAAAAGCCAGAACATCTACTAAAGGGATGCCTGCCATTTTCATAAACGTGGCAAATGCAGCAGTGGATTTCAGTTTTAATCTTTGTTTAAGCGCATGTTTCTGGACGAAATGAGCTCCTTCATGAGCCAAAACTGAGGCTACCTGAGCTTCGTTATCAAAACGTCCAAGAATTCCCAGGTGAATATATATACTTCCATGAGGAAGGGCAAAGGCATTCAAGATCGGCGATTTGAGCACCAGAACGTGAATATTCCCTTTGAATTCGGGATAGAGCAGGTCCATAATTTCCTGCAGGTAGGATTGAAGTACGGCGTCCTTATACAGTTGATCCATATTGAGAATCGTTTCATCAAATTTATTCCCCTGCATCCACAATCGAGATTCATCATCTGTAAGGGGCTTGACTTCGGAGCCTGCACTGAAAGGCCTGACAGCTCGGGTGGTCTGACACCCTGCAAACATAGAGAAGCCAAAAAACAGCATGAAATATATCTGAAGTAATTTATTTTGCCTAAGACTTATCATTACTTTAATTTTGCCTCCGGATAATTCTCGAGATAAATATTGAGTCCCGGATAGTCTTTTAAGATATCCCGGAGCGTGAAATAGGCGTCTTCCGGCTTTCGCATGTCCATGATTTCACGACCGGATCTATGATTAAACCAGACAATGTCCCCTGTTGCCAGGTCCACAACGCTAATCGCCAGAAAAGAGCTGCCCAACGAAACAGGAACACCAAAAATGACACCCGCCACTCCCATAGCTTTGCGGCCTGAAGTCGGGATAACATCTGATCCTGTTATAAACAAACAAGTATCTGCCCCTGTTTTTTCTTTAAGAAAGTTCAAGCCTTTGCCCAGGGTATAATCAAAATGATGCTCTTTATGTCTCCAGGCCGGATAACTTGAATAGGAAAACACATATGCATTATTACATATTAAATCATAAAGGGCGAGATGCTCGTCAAATATCATCTGTTCTTCCGGAGTCAACTCTACCATATCAATGATGTCAACAGCCGGTATGGATGCAAAATATTTGAAGATTGCTTCATGACTATTCTCTGATGCTTGTTCTGACCATTGAGAAACCTCTTCTATCACCCCACCTGATGACATTTCGCTCATCTTAAGTTTCACAGGTAAAAATAAGATCTTTTGAGGATTATCTTTTGAAAACGATTGAAGGACAGCAAAATAATTGCCGTTTATTCTATGGCCCGGAGCAGCTTGTATTTGAACTGCATATCCTATGATCAGAGAAAGGGCTACGGACACAATAAAGGTTAGATGAAACTTTTTAATAAACTTATCCATTCTTAGTATCCACTTTGTTTTTTTAACATGGGATTTTTTCCACATTGTATCTTTTATCCGATTTGGTTGTAAGTCTAAAACAAAATATATTGGATAAAATAATGGTCATTACAAACAAATCCATTGATACTTTTCCTCTATCGTCTGAAACCCTGTGAGTTTTCTATTAAGTCAAGTTTTTTCTGTATCTTGGCCTTCAGACTATCATTGTCAGCCTTTTGAAGTGCCTCTTTATAAGACTCTTTCGCCTTTTCTATGTTCACTAAATTACTTATGTGATTTCCTCGCATTTCAGTATATGCGTCCCCTTTTAATTCATAATATCTGCAAGGCGCTTCACCCGCCAAAATTATTGCCTTTTCTATATATCTTGTCGCGCTATCCGGCCGGTTATTAATAAGATAGCTTTTTGCTAATATATACAATACATCTGGTTGATGTTTATATTTCTTCGACATCGCTTTCCCCATATAATACGGTGTATAAATCAATTGCTTGTAAGCTTTGTCACCATTTGCCTTCATAATATCACATTTTTCTAAATAGGCCCTGGCAAGAAGTATCCTTGGTCTTATAACATCAGGATTTTCATTACAATAAGGGCTCAATTCCGATATTACATCATCATATCTGCCCTGATCAAACAGCTCGACAGCTTTGCTGTATGGATCTTCTGTGTCTTCATCGTAATAATTTTGATACAATTCCGCCTTCTTGCATATTAATTGAATCTGCTGATCATTTAATCCCTCTTCTTTCATTGCTCTTATAAGTCCCTGGGTACATGATTCTGAAAGACATGGTAAGCTTATAAAGATGACAACAAAAAGTGGGCACAGCAGAAAAAATAATTTTTTCATTTGCTCTTTCTCCATGTTTGTTATTATGCCAGGGATTTGCTTTTACGTTTTAAATTATAGGGAAGAACCCTGATTTTATCAAGAGAAATATTGAAAATTATTTTCTATAAAATATCGAATGTGAATTTTTAAGTATGAAAATAAGTAAGGACTATATATCAATCTGTTTTACCATTTGGAGTGAGAAGATGAAGAAGTTTTTTGATGACAAATAACATATTAAGATAACATTTGTTACCTTATGGTGTCCAGGGAACGTTGTTTACTAATCTTGCTTATTTATTTCTTCTCCTGTCTCATGAGTTTTATTATAAGATATTAAAGACTTTAACTGCTTTTACCATTTCATATTTTGTTCTTGGCTGTATGGAAGAAATCAGCCCCTACAAGAATTTGAAAGGCTTTTATAAATCATCGTTTCTTATTTTCTTCGGTTAACCTTATCTTAGCCTCTTCATAAAAAGCTTGGTTGAATAGGGCTTCAAATCATTTTCCGGTAGATTTTTATTAAATTTTGTTTTGAAGAAGCGGTTAGTGCGTTTCAGTTGATTTGATTATGCTGCAATGCCTTCCATGGCATTCCGAGCATTTATAAGGGGAAGCGGAGTTCACATAATCCTCATGATCTCTCAATTCATCCTTATGACATGTGCAGCAGCTATTTTTACCACAGTCGTTCGGATCTTTCTCCCATTTCTCAACCACATTGAGCGGTCCTTTATTGAGATAGTGTTTGCCTGAAGAGAAGACCCCGGGATGGCAGATCTGACAATCTGCAAGCTCCCTCGGATGTTCGCCGTGTTTCTCAACCCCATTACAGATGATATTGATTGACGGAGGGTCTCCATGGCAGTATCTGCATTTCCGGGAATCCAGGAGATACCCGCGCAATGACGCGGTGCTGCCGTGGTCATGATGACATTCCGTGCAGGAAACCCAGGATGGGACCCTTGCATGAAGCAACTGCCCGTCCGGCAATTTGACGTCTCCATTGGCATGGCATACAACGCAATTTCTTGAACCCATTATCATTGAGCAATGTTCTTCATGACACGTATTACATGGAGAATTGATTGTGTCGTGAACCTTCATGGAAGGATTGAGCGGGTTCTTCCGGTCCTCGCCGTGACAGACCCCGCAATCATTATAATTATCTTCATCCTCGCTTTCAGAATAATAATCTTTATTGGTCCAGCTTTGCTCCATATTTCCTATCTTTGCGGAAAGCATATAATGCCCCTTTTCGATTACAAGCTTATTTTCTTTAGCTTTGAACATATCATGACAATTAAGGCAATTGGCCCGTACCGCGTGATTAAACCTGCCTGACTTACAGGAGACTGTGATCCGGCTGAGGTTTTCAGAGGTATGACACGACTTGCATTTTTTTTCAAGCTCGTCCTGTGTGGCTCCTTCAGCGTACAGGATCGACCCTGCTTCATGGGATGATGAGTGACAGTCTATACAGGCCAGACCTTCACTAAGAACAAACTTGTTGTGAAGATAACCGCCTGATACAACCTTTTTATCCGTCTCAGGGGTATGACATCCAAGGCAGGTGATTCCACTTATATGAGTAAGCCTGCGATGCCTTAAATGGCAGTCTGAACACCGGGAAGAGGGGTGGGATCTCTCATAGTTCTCATGGATGGTCTTGGATCTGCTGAACCTGTCCTTTTCTTTCGGATCGCTGAGATATTTTTCATGATGACACGCACCGCAGCCTGTAACCTCATTCCAGTCCTGTGTATAATGGAGATGAAGATGGACGTTGCTCTTTTTTTTGTAAGTGGTATGGCATATTGTACATGTTTTTCCGGTGACATCGGTAAAATCACAATGCCATTTAGGGACTGTAGATGGATGGCAGTCGCCACACTGGGCGGTGGGATTGGTTTTATCATAATTCTCATGGATAGTCTTTGATCTCCTGAATATCTCTTTTTCTTTCTGGGTGGTTAGATATTGTTCCTGATGACATACACCGCACCCTGTAACCTCATCCCAGTCCTGTGTATAGTTAAGATGGATCCGGACATTACGCCTTTTGAAAAAGTTGATATGGTGTCCGTAATTGGGATTTTTTGACAAAAGCTCGATCACATTGGGATCTGTGATTTTGATTTTCTTGACCATATTGGGATCATTGCTGTTTATAATATCACACACCTTATCATGACAGAACGTACAATTCTTGTCCGCGGTATGCACCCAATGTTTATTCGCATCATGTACCCCGCCAAGAGGTTTCCCGATAATGGTTTGATTATGGCATTTGAGACAGCAGGCATCCACGGCGCCTTGATTATTAGCTTGTAACGCGTCACATATGACAAATTTTCTATGCTCATTACCATGACATTCCGGGCAGCTTCCGGCAGGGAATTGATGAGCGAGTGACGATAATTGTGAAAGCTTGTGAAAACTCAATTTTTGTTCGTCAGAATGACAGCATCCGCATCCTGCCGGCTCGAAGGTATTGACGATTTTATCCCTTGCGAGAACTTCCACCTGACCGTTTACGTGCTTATAAAAGCCCGGTTTCTGCTCATACAGGCCATTATGAGGATGACATGTATCACATGAAGCTGTGCATTGTGAATGATTTGTCCCGGTCATATCAGGCGGGGTATGATGGCAATTACTGCAATAGTTGAATCGACCGTTTTCATCCTTACACTGGGGATTATTGGGGTCACGGCAATAGACAACCGATTCGTCCCATGTGTGGTTCCATGTGACAGTGGTATAAACCCCCTTTCCGTTACTGTGGCAGTAAAGATTTGTACAGGCCTTTGTCGTTTTGTTATATTTTCCGTAAGGATTACGATACGGATCGAATCTTACAGGAATATTGCCGTCGAGAGGGAATATGTATTCCTGATCCGGATCGTAAGAGGAATCTGATATATCCCTTGGGTCAATATGACATTCCCTGCAGGGGAAATTATACAATGCGTGCGTCCTGTGGGGATCCTTTACCCTTTTGCCATCGGAAAAGGGAGGAGGTGGCGTTCCATGCCCCTTTCCCGCGATGTCGGGTTTGTTTCCCCTGCTCCGGTACTCCTCATAGTCGAAGGTCCCGATATGGATTCTGCCGATTCCGTGGCACCTGCATGTGGGGGCAAAGGCCTTTGAATTGAAGGGATACAGGCCAACAGTATCATCGAGTTTCCTCTGTTCCTCAAGGGTATAAGGCGGCAGGGGAAGAGGAGGATCAGGGTCGTGCACATGACATCCTGTGCAATCGGTGTCGCGATAGTCGATTACATATACATCTGAGGGCGCACCGGGATTTTTATCCGGATCGAAATAGTGTCGGGCACCGTTTCGGTGGGGCTCACTTTTTATATCAGGGTCCTTGTCCGCCCCCGGTTTGGTCCATCTCGCCTTATCTTTTCCCTGATGGCATACCTCGCAGATATCCGAACTATTTTCGGGTATTACAGGGGAATTGACAGGGGAGATTCTTTCTCGTATATCCAGCCTTAATGGGTCACTAAAATCCACCGCCCATGACTTCGAGTGATCAACCGTGGGGGGCCTGGGATTGTCGGAGGATATTTCGGGGCTGCAGGATGCCTGTGTGAATTGGCTGAAATGGCAGTTGCTGCACTTCTCTTTTTCTTTATCTATCCTCCCGTTTATCATAAAAAGATTGGTTTTTCCATTTTCACTCCCTGATCCATGGGGATTATGGCATACGATGCAATGAGAATCCCTTGCCTCGTGCTGATATTTACTACTGTGACTCGATTCGCATACAAGGTGCGCATATTTAGCAGGATGACACTCCCTGCATTTTTTCCAGACAGAATTAGGAGTAAGGATTTTTTTATTCAGCTCGATCCACCGTTCGTCTTTGTATTTTTGTGTGTCCAGATGTCCATTATATTTTCCTATTGGCAGCCCTGTGGGATAATCACGAGACTCAACACACATAAGTTTCTTGACCGTTGTGTTTGACCAGTGACATTCCCAGCAAAAGTTTTTATTTCCATCATTCGGATCCAGATCGAGGTCGTATGACTGGCCGTGTTTTTTATCGGTAACAGGCATGTTTGGGCTGTCCGCAGAGTTTCTATCGGAGAGCTTTGAGGATCTTTCAGGGGCAGGGTATCCTGTATCAAGCGTAGCGCTTGTGTAAGATGAATTAAACATCGCTCCATGCCCGTTGACAGACCAGTAATTCTGACCCGGAACCTTATCAGGATCCGGCGCCGTTATGGTGCATTCCTCATATTTCCAGTCGTGATAGAACGTATAATCCTTTTCAATCAACGTTGAATACCTGCTTACGTATGAGGCATATATCCCTCCGTTCTCCTCAGAGTCATCATGACATTGCAGGCAGGTGACCGTGGCAGGATCGCCCCATTGCAGAATTGACACGGAATCGGGATCTATATCCGAGGGGCTGCCTATATTCAGATCCCATGCGCGGGAATGTTTCGGATAGAATCCTCCATGACACCTGGTGCATACGAGCGTATTTTCCAGTGTCTTTCCGTCTTGAAAGAAGATATTTTCCCCTGTATTATGACCATCCCGGGTTGCTTTATTTGATTGATATTTCGATTTATCATGGCAATCCAGACACCTTCTCCCCAATCCAAAAGGCTGATACACAAGGTGGGTCAAATGTCCTTTTTTTCTCATTGAATACTGTTTTCTATAACCTAAAGAGGGATTTGGTCCCGGTTTCCTGACCGGATCATAGGTTAACGAAGAGTAGTCAACAGGAAACCGTCTGCCGTTTTTTAAGGAGGTAAAACAGGAACAGTTTGGTGAATCAGGATCATCAGGATCATATGCCAAATCAGGATAGAGATCGGAGTGGCAGGCAAAACACCCTTCATCCTTAAGTGGCTGAAGCAAGAGAGGCCACAATTCGTCTGTTGTATCGCCCGGTGTATTGCCTGTTGTATAACGTATCCAGCGCTTCCCGTTTCTCTGAACACGGTCAAAGGCAAAGAGAGGGATAGCAGAGTGAAAAGAAAAAAACAGCAGAAAAAGAATTAAAGAGAGAGTTTTAAAAACCAACTGCTTATAATCACTCATCTCTCTAACCTACTATAAATCATAATGTTAAGAATTTACCTTTTAGAAAAATTATAGAGAAGGCCCCTGCCTTTGTCAATATAAATTAAATAAATAAAATAATTGTCAATATAAATATTGACAATTATTTTCTAAAAACCTTACAAGGAAAAGTATTGACCCGGATAGTTCATTTAAAAAGAAAGTTATAACGCTAAAGGATCAAAATCAGATTGCTTTTAAGCAATATTTATCGTAAGATAAAAATATAATAATATGATATTAGAATAAATGAGTATAGTCAAACATATTGTCATCTGATTTATAAAAAATTTAGCCATAAATAACATGAAAAAAAATAATACCATAAAACGAATCGTTGATTATTTTAACCACAGGGATGAGGTCTCTGTTTTATATATCTTTGGAAGTTTTGGAAGTCGCAAGGAAACAAAGGAAAGTGATATTGACATAGCTGTGCTCGTCGATGAAACAAGATTAAAGAAAAAAAATTTCGCTGATCTAAAAAAAGATTATTATTCGGCATCACCAACCTTCTCTATGCGACCTGTAGACATTGTAATACTCAATACAGCCCCATCTTTTCTCAAACACCATATTCTTAAAACAGGCAGAATATTATATGAAAAAAATAGAAATCTAAGGATAAGCTTTACAACAAAGGCAATAATCGAATATCTCGATTATAAGCCAGTAGAGGACATATGCCTAAAGGCCATAGCCAATCGCTTCAGGAGATCAGCTATTGGTTGATAAATCCCTTATTAATAGAAAACTTGAAAGGGTAGAAAGCTATCTTAAACAGATTCGTCTTAAAAAAGACCCCGGGTTCGATTTGTTTGCAAAGGATGCAGATCTTCAAAGCATAATCCTTTTTAATCTCATCCAGGCAATCCAGACATGCATCGATATCGGGGCACATATAATAAGCGACTCGGAATGGGAAACGCCCGGAACATTAGCAGACATATTTGAAATACTCTTCCAGCATAATGTTATTTCAAGAGAACTCACAGAAAAAATGATACAGATGGCGGGCTTTAGGAATAGGATAGTTCATGAATATGAAAAAATAGATCTTGAGATAGTGCATACGGTATGGAGAAAAAACCTAGGTGATATCGAAGGATTTTGCAGGGCTGTGGTGTTAAAATACAATCTGTAGAGTTAATAAACTGATAATCTGCAATATAAGGGCCTGATGCACCCAGTTTTATCCCTCCCCCATTTCTTTAATAAACTGATGGTATAAACTATCTTTAACCCATAAGCCTGAATCCTTCATCTCTTCAACTATAGTCTTAACCTCTGTAATCAATTCCATAGCTTTTGCCTCTTTAATGATTCTAATGATTTCTCTATAAACCGCCTCTGGGATTAAAAGCTCATTGATTACCTGCTGCAATAAATCCAGATATCCCGCCCTGGAGAAGGAAATAATCGGCCCTGAGTCTGAGATAAAGATTTTCATTTTTTAAAAATCTGTTTTGAGAGTTCTTTTTTCAATTCTTTTTCGGTCATCTCAACTACTGGGATGTCATATTTAGCCATGAGATCAAATAGGTCATGACGGTTTATATCCAGAATTTCAGCAGCCTTGCCTTGGGATATCTTCCCTTTATGGAGAAGCTCCATCACAGCTCCTTCTTTAGCTTTCATTAATACTTCTTTGTCCCGGAGATCTTTTTCTGAAACCTCTTCAGGAAATTCTAAAACTATTTTCCTGGACATAATTATTATCCTCCTTCTATTTATCTTTTTTGATAGGGATGACAAATTTTTAGGGTTTATTACTATAATTCCCAATCTCTTAATTTACCCCTTTTATCTTCCAGTTTAGAAGAGCCAAGAAAAACTGTCAAGATCAAGAGGATTTTATTATCAATGCCTTGTACTTAACAGGATAGGTGATTAGAATTACAGGCCTTTTTTATATATTCCCATAAACAGCTAAAATGATCAAAATATCCAAGGTTATCAGGATGATGTTGAATAAATTGTTTTTTTGATCATAATAATAGGGAAATTTATAAATGAATTTTGTATTATATAACACAATTCTAAAATAGACTTAATTCATGAACAAAGAATAGAGATTCTGAAAAGGATGCATAGGATTCTAAATTAGACTTTCATAGCTGCAACAGCCTTAGAGAATAATTTGATACTTATTACAAGCAATATCAAACACTTTAAGATAGCAGACGGATTAATTGTTCAAAAACCTTATTAAAACTTACCTTTTCCCATCCGGATTCCAGCCCCGGGCAGGCCTCGTCAGGGAGGCCGGCCCGGAGCACCTTAAGTCAAAAGTGGAGAGCTGTAGATAGCTGGACTACGCTTACGCTGTCAATCACCGGCCCATAATAGCTGTTAGATCCAATGGCCGTAAACTCGATTGTAGTTGTCGGTCCGGTCGCTGTGAACTGGAACGTGAACGGCGTGAACGTCCGGTCCGCCGACCGTCCAACCCGTGATTGTCGTACTGTCTCCCGGAGCAACCCCCATATATCCAGGACCCCGAGCAAAAGTAATACCACCACCGTTTACAAACACCCCGAGCTCAAAGCTGCCCGCTCCTATACCGTAGGTTGCATCTATAATGTTGGTCGTATGGACAATCTCGGTTATTGTTGCCGCAAGTCCGGTGGCATCGGAATAAATATTACCGTTCGATCCAACCACAAAATTGACGAATTCTCCATGATTGAGGGTCTGACTAATGCTAAAACCCTTCAGGTCGGCGCGTCCGTTGATATAATCCGAGAATATATCCTGCTGCATATTTGCAGTGATATGCACATCAGTAGTGGCATTATCCAGGCCGATAAAGTAGCCTGTGATGCTGTATGTACCAGTGCGTGATGCAGTGAACCTCAATACAGTCGGAATAGCGCTGTAGCTTGGATCGAAGCGAAGGACATTGGCAGGCCAGTAATAGTTATCCGAGATGGGCACACCGGTCCAGTCAATAAATGGCCCTCCGGAAGGACTATACCAGCAACCAAAGTTTTGGCTGCTGTCAGAATATGGAAGCAGGCTGAATGTACTTCCGGTGTAATACCCGTAGGAGAAGGGGGGATTTGGGTTAGAAACACTGGAAAAACCGGTTGTTACGTCAATAGCTGCCCCTTCAACCACGGCATTCCCCTTTCCCGAATTGTAAAGATATACAAGCTCGGCATCCGTAAGGGCTCTGTTCCAAAAGGCAACCTCATCTATCATGCCATTCATTGCAAAGCCCCGAGCGTCACCGTCTTCCCGTTTGCCGAGGAGAAGGGAATTGGCGGAGGGAGTTCCGGCTATGGCGCCTATTGAATTGTTATAGGCAACCAGGGTCCCGTCCGAGAACATCTGCAGGTAGCTTCCGGTTCACTGGACAATATATTGGTGACACTGGTTGGTGGCAATATTGAGAACACTGGAATCGATATACGGCCATGCATCGAGGTGAAAGCGAAGTGCATTAGTATGGAGCTTGGTGAGTGTCCATCCAGGGCCGCCAGCACCAGTCAATTTCTCGATGGCCACCTATTCATTGGCGGTGGTGTTGTAATTCACCCATATCTGGATCGTGAAATCTCCTGATCCAACATCAAAGGCAGTGTCGTTTGCGCTTCTGACTGCATATGACCCGGTGCTGCCTGAAAGGGTCAAGCCTGGCCCATGAGCCCGGTTGAGGCAAGCCCTGTTCCGTTAAGGGTGAGGTCTCGCCCATGACCGCTGGAATCAAGACCGCTTCCATCAAATTGCCAGTAGCCCTGAAGTCCATTGGTCAAGGGAGGGCCAAGGTCTAAAATAGATTGATAAAGCTGACCGATCTCAGCCTGAGTCATGGCCTTGTCGTGGACACGGACATCATCGATATCTCCTATAAATCCACATATAAAGACACCTGTGTGTAAGAAAACACCGCCCATTATCAAGTCCACACCATTATAGTAAGGTGTTCCGGGCTCTGAGCTGATAAACTGTCCATCGACATACAGACTACCAATAGATCCGTCATTTGTGCCTACTACAAAATGCCATTGGTTGTCATCATATGTATAAGGAGTCACTATTCGTGTGCCATCCCGGTTGAAATAGAAATCAAGCCTGTTTGTATTGACTGCCGGGTCCCAGTTACGTCCAACATCAATAAAATAGCCATTTGTAAAACCAGCGGAATGCTTGCTAATGATCATATATTCGCCGGTGCCAAGAGTGCTGTATCGGACCCATGCCGCCAGAATGAATCCGCTCGCACCAAAATTGAGGCTCACAGTATTCGCGAGATCCACATAGCCTGATCCATCAAATCTCAGTGCACTTACTATCATTACGCACATTTAATTTCGAGAAACTATAGGACCAACGCTTGTTTTAGCAGTTGGTCAGGAGCAAAGCAGAAGGCCAATCCGACTCCAAGCAGTTGTACGCTGGGGACTCTTGGGGGCATCACTCCAGCAGCAGGCGGATGAAGCAACCACCTCCGCCTCCTCCATCGCCTCCGCCTACTCCATTGCCTCCGCCTATTCCATGGCTCCCGCTGTCGTCGACATCAAAAGAAAATGGCAAATAGGTGCCAAAACCAGCAATATATTGAACAGGAACGAAATCCTCCGGGATTTGAACAGGATACCATTTTAAATAATTATATCAGCTTAAGATTAAAGAAAGATTAAAATAAGATTAAAAATTTTTAATCTTATCTTAAATAGAAGTCGTTAGGGGTTTGAGGGTATTTCAGGGACGTTGTTGAGCAAATTGACAAGCTATTATTTGTCAACTTTGTCAACAACGTCCCCTTTATTTTCTATTTGAAACCCTTGAATCCTACTGCACAGTTATAAATTCACTGGCTGAATGGCTGTTGAACTCAGGCGCGTACATACACTGAATCGAGGCCATCCCCATCTGATACTCCCCTTTATGCTGTATCCTCAGAGCATACTCAAATACATATGTTCCCTTGGGAAGATAATCAATGAAGAAATGGGTGGCCGTGTCCCTTGTGGACTCATAATATGCAAGCCCATCCTGATATTTATATTGAGAGAGTACATTGACCGGCTCGGTTCCGGACCCTCTGTAATCCTTCATGTGAACGTACTCCATATCCCTGTCCGACCGCAATATTATCCTGACGATAATCTTATCCCCCACGGCAAGATTGCCCTGAACCGGCTCTATCACAGGGCCTTGTGTGGTCTGTCTTTCCACATAGAGGGATTTTTCCAGTTGAAGCGGCGTATCTTCATGCGGGGTAACCTTGCTCATATCTTCAAGATACTGCCAATGGAGGCTGCCCCAGGCAATCCCATCATCGAGCTTCTCTACGGTGACCTGGCCGTAATCGGACAGGACCTCTTCCCTGATAAACTTCTTCTCATAGAACCCTGTGCCCGCTTCGGTGGTCTCAGGGACTATCAACATATCTCCCAGGGTCACATTAACCAGTTGATCAGAGGCGAGTAGGTTTTCACCCCTCAGCAGGAGTGCATAGACTGCATCGGCAGTAGCTTTGGAGGTCTTCCAGTTCTGGGTTTGCTTCTGCTTTAGCAGCCATACCTTTAGATCCTCTACTGCTGTCTGGTCATCAGCCACTTCATCAAATGCCTCTATCATCACTGCCTGGGTTTCTATGGGGGCATGGAACCACCACCAGGAAAGCTCCAGGTCCCTCCAGAACATGCCCAACTCCTCATCGCTGACTGAGCGTTCCTTCAGGGAGGCCATTATTTTGTTGGCTGTCACCGGATCATTAAACCTGTTACAGGCCAGAGCCAGGTGTCCCTGGGATAGTCTCGAGTTTAGATCAAGCCAGTATACTGCTGCCTGACCCAGGAAATAATAGACCGCTTCCTGACAGTCATCAGGAATAGGCTGGATATCCTTGTAAAAGGATCTTCCGTAAAGATACATGGCAATGATGCTGGTGAGGTTGTTCAGCTCAGGGTGCCCATACTGTTTGATTTTCTCATATCTATCTTTGATGGAATTATCCAGATAATCAAGGCTTCTTATGGCCAAATCCTGTTGAATATCGATATTCATATGCCGTAAGCGGCCGAAACCTGTCATGATATATAATGTCATATAGAAATTAGCCGGTCCGCCGGGGAACCAGGACCATGCCCCGTCCGAACGCTGCATCTGGGAAAGTTTGTAATAGGCGCTGGAAAGGGACGTCTCCATCTGATCTTCATCAAAGAGCAGGCCCACACGTCTTTTGGCCTCCGATTCACTTTCTGCGGCCCTGACCCAGGGGGTCTCCTCCAGGAGAACAGACTTTAGTTCCTCATTCTTTTCCAGATTGGAATCCAATGCATCGGTTTCCCGCCATTGATCAAAGACACTTTTAATTTCAGGGTCCGAATTGGCAATATGCCTGGCTAGGGCATTGGCGTAAAGCCGGTTGAAGGCACTTGTTGAACATTCATGCTGATATTCTATCAAGTATGGCAGGCTCTGCACCGCATACCAGGCCGGATTGCTTACCATCTGCAGTGTAAGGGCTTGATGCTCCAATGTGTCTGATGCATCCGATTCAAGAAGCTTGTCAAAACTGAATATCTTGGTCTGGGCCCCACGAATGGGTAACGGGAGCGATTCGGTCACAAAAATTCTGTTTGAAAGCACCGGCAGGCAGGCTTCCTCACCGTCAGAGAGCGTTCCTGTGGAGGCTACAACCCTGTGGGTTAGAGCGCCTGTAAAGTCGTCCGGGACCTCGATCTCCCAGTAATAGGACCGGGAGCTGTTTGCCGGCACGGAAAAAGACTGATCTGGCTGGCCAATTTGAAATTCATTATCCAGAGATTGCCCGGTAGAGGCATCCGACAGGGTCAACCTGATAGTCCCGTTTAGTCCCTGATCAGATATATTAGTCACCTTGGCTGAGAATAAAAGGATATCCCCTTCTCTAAAAAAACGGGGAGGATTGGGCTGCACCATCAAATCCTTTTTAGTCACGGTCTCTTCGGAAAGCATTCCCCAGAGCAGGTCTCTGGCATGGGCAAAACCCATAAATTTCCAGGTTGTCAATGCCTCGGGTATGGTGAATGTAATGGAGACCCGGCCCTCTTCATCTGTAAGCAGGTGAGGGAAAAAGAAGGCTGTCTCATCCAGGTTTGTTCTGGCTGAAACCTGAGAAAGGTCTATCTCCTCCTCAGGCTCTTCAACAGAACCTGCTGTTTCACCTCCATATGCGGGGGGGGCTGGTGTCTTATCTGCACCATCAGCGTCTTGTGCACTGTTATATGAGTACGATGAGTACGATTCTGAATACCCGTACATTCCTCCACCATAACCATAATAATAGCCCGGATATCCATAATTGCCATAGTTCTGAATAACGTCATCAGGAAATCGGGTATAGGTCCTGCTAATATAACCTGAGACATATTCGTTCCACTCATATGTCCGGCTCCTGGGATAACTGACATTATTAGCAAACCAGATTGAGAGGCTGCTGTAATCCTGTCTGAAGATAGACCCAAGTCCGGACCAGTTGTGGATTTGAAATAGATCGAGGGAGGAATCATACAGGGTAGCCACCATTTCTGCGGCCACATGTTCCGCCTCAGATCCCTTGATCTGGATTGTCCAGGTTTCTTCAGCCCCGGGGTCAAGCTTCGACCTGAAGGAAGAAAAGCTTACTTCAAGGTCCTTATTTGTCCAGGGGACATCTATGCGTTCTTCCGAAATATAGGCGCGGTTGTCATGCACCTGAGTTATATGCAGGAAGAATCCCCCTCTGTATCCCTCAAGAACAGGCCACGTTACTTTTTGCTGGGTATTCTGAGCTTCTGTCCAGTAGCTTTCTACAATCTGCCCTCTATGTTCAATCTCGATAAAGGCATGGCCCTCCTGATAGCCGGTGCCCCAAATGGCTTCAAGTGTATCACCGACCTCCAGGGTCGTGGATTTCAACTTTACCATATCCGGGATAGGGACATTATAATCAGACGCGCCGGGATCAATCACCATTATCGGAAGCACAGCACTTACTTCCTCACCATGACTATCATAAGCCGTGGCTATTGCTTTGTATACACCTGGCTGGAGGACAAAGGAGACCTTATGTTCCCCTTCAGAGGTATTGAACTGGGAGGAGGCCACTGCTTCATTTTCCGGCCAGTTTTCCCATTTGGATTCATCTACGCTATCTTCAGACTCTCCCATAGGCTGACCCAGGAGGGATGATCTTACAGGCCTTTGAGGCTGCTTTAAATCAAATACCGTTATGGTTCCAACGGCATTGAGAGGTTGTTGATCCAGCGTCATGGCAGAGACGCTCAATTCTACAGGCTCGTCACTGGTTAACCAGTCGGAGGCGGAGATATTCAGTTCCATAGATACGTATCCGATATTTACCCTCCTGCTGGCCGAGCGTGTCTCGCCTGCGCCGTCTGTAACATCGGCCGAAACCTTGAAGATAAATGTCGGCTTATCCGATTCAGGTATGGAACGGTCAGGCCTGGCTGTGAAACGAATGTGAAATCTGCCTTCCGAGTCGGTCTGGAGCCGGCCGTGTGCTATCTCCCTGGCGCTCGAAGATTGGTATCTGCGCCACCAGCACCAATAGGGATAGCGCACCTCTCTAACCACCCGGTAAGAGACATTGGCGTAATCAATCGGCGCCCCGGTATAGGCCATGGCAAGGCCTGAAAGCTCGACCTCTTCATCCAGACGGCTCTCCGCTGTAGGCGGATCAAGGGTTACTCTAAACTTGGGCCTCTTGTATTCTTCCACTCTGATACTTGTACTCCCGCTCGGCTGGCTGCAGCTTATGGTCATATTCCCGGCAAGTATTCCGGCAGGAGCGGTAAATGTGCCGGAAGCAGAGCCGAATGCGTTTGTAATCAGATCCAGATGTTCGACCTCCTGGTAATTGTGATCCCTAAACATAATAGTCAGGCTGGTATTTGGAAGGAAATCGTAGGTATCGTTATCCTGGTTGCTCTTTATGGCCAGAACCTTGAAATGAATCATCTGGCCGGGTCTGTAAATGGCCCGGTCGGTAAAAAATATCGTCCTTTTATATTCGCCATTTTCTTCTCTTTCATAGGTATAACCTGACCAGCCCAGCAATTCATATCCTTGATATTTAGCGTGCAACACTCTGGTTCTATTAGAAGGGTTAGGGACAGTAAAGGAACCCTTTTCATCTGTATAGGTTACAGCCGCCTGGTAATAATTTCCCTCTGAGTTTTGTATAAAGATGGTTATCACAGCCCCTTCAAGAGGTGCCCCGCTATGGGCATCCAGTATAAAACCACCGGCTGTGCCATCAATTGACTTCGTCACCATGGCTATCTCTGTCACCCAGAATGTAACAATCCTTATGGCGTTTTTATCCTCCGCGAAATCCTCTCGCCACGAGGCTATCAACCTATAATAACCCGGTTCTAAAGAAGGCAGATCAATGGCATGAGAGTGAGTTTTGTAATCTATGGTCGGTTCCAGATCGAGTGACCATGATTTTGCAGGTATTGCTTGAATAAGCTCCTGAAACTTATCATTATCTATATAATACGGTGAGCTGTAAGTTTCTTCTAAAAATTCATCCCATTGATCCTTTACTACACGAAAATGCACCTTGTCAATATTTCTATAATCGATCCTGACTTCGCTATATGAAGGAGTAACTGAATATTCACTCTGCAGGGTCATCTCCTTTGCCTCTATCTGGCTCAGGAGAGATCGACACATATTCGACCCGTATGAGCCTGTATGCTGAGCTTCACCTATTTTGGCAATCCTGTGCGCTTCAACATAGTTGTCCTGACCATAGAGTTCCTGGGCCCAGTAATAGTACGCCAGACTCGATAGGGACATATATGAGTAAGTCTCGGCAATCTCGGACAGCCTCGTCATATAATGACTGGATTTTTCCTCTCCAAATGAATATCCCTTAATGAATGCCAGCCTGTTGATATCCGCGTCAACAAAGGCCTCTTTTGAGGAGTCATTGATGTGAAAACCCAGAACCTTCTGGTAAAGCTTCATGGCCTTTAACACAGGAGATGAGGTGTCTGTTGTTTCAGGTGTATATAGTATAAAATCCGCTGCCGGTGCAAAGGCGTCCGAATCCGCATCCAGCTCGAAGGCATCCTCCGGCTCATTTCTGAGCTGATCGCCATCCTGGTAAAAGGAAATGGCGGAAAAAGCGGCAAAATCAAACAGTGTTGGCCTGTAGGACACCGGAACAGTGCCTTGTTCAAAAAAATCACTAAACGTTTCCATTGACATGGATTTCAACTGCTCCTCCTTGGAAAGCACCTCGGTGTATAGCTCATCTATTTTGTCAAAAAGCCGGGGCAGGTCCCAGGTAGTAAAATCCGACTCATCTATAACAGCAGTGGCATCACGCTCTGAAAAGCGCCACCGGTTTTCCTGATAGTACTGCCAATACCATTGAGCCAAGACAAGCTTTAACAGAGGCTTAAGTAAATCAGGGGCATTCTCTATCTCTTCAGTCAGCCTTATTATCTTTTCCTCAGGTTTATCTCCCTGAATATTGGCTTCAAGCACAAGCTGTTTGCAGATCCCCTTCATGGCCAGGCCGTATTTTTCCTTTTCAAGGGCAATAGGTATGAATTCCTCCAGACGATCTATAGCCGTCACGGGGAGACCGTTTTCAATGGCCTCACCGATTTTTCCCCATAACCGTTCAAGGTCCTCATCAGTAGGAGGAGTAGCCGGCCATGCCCACAGACCGGTTCTCAAATAAAGGGTATCAAAAGGCCAACCAAGCCCGCTGAACGGCAAATATGGAGACCCATACAATGATAGTGATGAATAAAATGGAGCCGCTATCAGCCGGGGGCTTACAGATGGGCTTTCATTTGATGAAGCTGCGGATTCCAGACCCAACGAAGATGTATTTAACAATGGCAGAGAATCTGAGTGCGAAGAGGCCCAAAGAGGGCTTAGGAGGCTTGGAGTCTCCTCGTAAGAGGTCCAATATGGGCCCAAAAAACTCGGATAAACGGATGATGCCCGGGGGGTCAGAAAAAAGTTTGGAACTATGGATGGTTGAGAAAAAAAGTAATTCCCATATAAATTGCCAGGTAATATATTACCAAATATCGATGCTACAAAATTTGAAGATATATAATAAGGGTATGAAAATGGCTGTAATGTCTGAGCCTGAGCACTTACCGCCGCTATACAGCATATTATTGAAATCAGTATTATTGCTGTATAAATCTTTTGTCTTATGTTAAGACTTTTCATTTGTTTTTTCCTCCTTCTATCTATCGGTATTGCTGATCCGAAGGAGCCCCCCCTCTTCATGACAGCATTTTTAAATAAGGATACGAACGGATAGGCCGAACGTACAGGTCATATTTAATGCATATAACGTGCCTGTGTTTTATCCCCTTTCCTTCTCATTAGAAGTATTGGATGCATTTTTTTGTCTCTATATAATAGACGTAAAAACTTCTACAGTTTCCTACGAAAAAATCAAATGTTATTGATTTTTTATTGACAGGACTATCTATTCTCACATATACTTTCCCGTATTAAAATAGATACAAATTTTGCATTGTATTAATTTTCAAAGACAGGCTTGAGTCCATAATTGTCATTATATTTTTAATATAAGAGAAAAAAGTCTAAAAATCTAATGGACATCCCGGAGCGCCAAGGGGTGAAAAAGGAGGGGGAAAAATGTTAGCAATGGATATACCCATAGCTTTAATGGCAGGTTTGGTTCTGGCTGAAGCAGGGAAAGATTTAATCAGGAGTGAAGATGCATACAAAAAGGGATTTTTAAGGGCGGTTACTCTGGCATACGCAGCTATTTTTATTGCACCCACACCCGTTTATTACTTTTTGGGATGGCCTGCCTGGGAGGTGAATTTCATATGGAAATGGGTGGATCACATTATTGATTCTCCTCTTAGGGCATCCTTTTCCTATGCCTTGCTGGCGTGTGCCGTTTTACCCACATACCTGGGTTTGAAACTGGGAGAATTCCTCATCAAAAAGAGACAGGATAAGTGGGTCCGTATCCTCTATATTTCAATGCTGGTCCTGGTGGGCATCATAATACTTCTTCTTAAAGATATTACCTTTAATGTTTCGAGTACTTATGCCAAATTTAAAGCAGGTGAATCTTATTCCTTCTGGTCCCATCCATTTGTTACAGGTTGGGCCATTACATCTCTTTACTTCTGGGTATCTCTGGTGACTTTCTATCTCTGGCTCAGAAAAAAGAAGTAGCCATTCCCTCTGAACTCTCTCTGACTTAAAAATATTATCATATAGAACACAGAGATCATAGAGTATTTTAAAAATTAAAAATTTAATAAAAGACCCCATTTTTTTGACCACTAATTTTTCTATGCAGCAATTCTTTCATAATTAATTACTTCAATCTCCGGCAATTCTGTATTGTCTAAAAATTTTTCGATTTCAAGAATTGTTTCATTAGCCAGATAAATCTCTCCACAGTTCTCACATACTAAACAAGGGATTTTTTTGATAATGAGTATTTGATCCTTTTCATAAAAAAGTTTATTAGTATTTCCAGAATTAAATTTAGTATGTTTACAAACAAAGCATTTTTTCATCTCTTTTTTCTCCTTTCAAAGCCCTCTTCCCAAATCTCTAGCCTTGGTTGATATGTTGTTATAAAATAAATTTCAAAATCTTCAGCATTTATCCCAATAACCATATGCGAGGGCATCTTATCCCCTTTATAACCAAGAATTAAAAAAGACGAGAAAGGCTTGTCTTCATAATCGCTTTCTATTATTTTAAAATACTGAAGAGCAAAAAATATCTCTTTTGTCTTGATTTTTCTGCTTCTCATCTGTTCTAAGATGTGCTCTTTCCAAACAATGGAACCTTTTTTAATGCTCTCTTTTATAATTTTTTCAATATTCATATCTTATTGTTCACTCTAAAATTTTTTCATAATTATTGAGTTGACGGTTCCTAAGTCAAATTTCTTTTGCCATAATATGCTAAACATTAAACTTAAATGTCAAGGCAAGGGCTCTCCCCTTCTTCTAAATGTCAAAGGAACTGCCCCCGTGACATTGACATACTCATCTTCATCTTCCCATTTAGGTCTGATAATTGGGATTATGGGATTATGTAATCATTAACGTCCCTAGCTTTTAAGTCAAAAATTAATTGTTAGAGTAACCAACCCTTTGACAAATAAGTAAGATTAGTAAACAACGTCCCTCATCTTCCCTCATCTTCCTCACATACTCATCTTCATCTTTCCATTTAGGTCTGATAATTGGGATTATGGATTATGGGATTATATAATCATTAACGTCCCTAGCTTTTAAGTCAAAAATTAATTGTTAGAGTAACCAATCCTTTGACAAATAAGTAAGATTAGTAAACAACGTACCTCATCTCCCCTCTCATAAAAAGAAAAAAGAAGAAATCCATTTAAACTGGAAATATGTGCCCACCCACAATTTAAAATTTTTCAATTTTTCAAATTATAATAAGATTACTAAAAAATAGAACCATCCCTTTTTCTCTAGTTTCCTCTAGTAATCTGTCCCCGTTTTTCTTAAATGGGTAACCTTATCTCCTTTAAAAACATGGGCTCAATTTTGCCTCAATAGAATCTGGGATCAGGAGAATGTGGAGCTGAAATTACCCCCCCTGATTGTGGTCTTCGAAAAGATGGGGAAGGTAAATGTATATGGTCAGGTGCTGTTTTGTCTATAATAGACCCTCCGGCTATAGTTACCGTCCTTATAGTAATTCCTCTAACTATTTTGTGAGAAATAGAAGTTGCAATTCCTGTTGCCGCTCCCCATATTAATCCTGCACCCATTGTACTAATCATAGGGATTGGATCTACCATTGGATTACGATTAATACCAATTTCATCTATTATGTTTCCACTTGGATCACGTGTAATCCATTCATTATCAGATGGAAGTTGATTTTTGGGTGAAGGATCTAGCCAATACGCTGGATTATTAAGAATTTCTTTTGGTGATGTGATATTCCCCCTTTCAGTAGTCTCATCCTTTGGTGAAAGTAAAGGACGTCCGTCATCTTTACATGGCTTTTTACATAATCCTAGTGCATCGACAAAGTTAACCGGATTATTCCCCACATACCGATACAAATTAATATCCCCACCAGCAAACCCAATCGGATCGGGGGTCAAGAATCTTCCAATTTTCGGATCATAGTACCTTGCTCGATAATAGTATAGTCCACTTTCTGGATCGTATTCTCTGCCAGTATAGGTGTATGGATTATTCAAAGCACTGGTTTGATCTACTATATTTCCAAAGGAATCGTAGGTGTATTCCTGTTGGGTATTTCCATAAATATCAAGAACTTGCACTATGCTTCCTAAAGCATCAAATAGGTAATAATATGAAATATCTCCTTGCTCCATTTGGATTGGTTCATCAATACCAAGGCCATGAGTGTAACGGGATGAGATATTGAAGCTGCCATTCAGGATAAATATAATATCTTCGTCATCATAGATATAATAGGTTTTAACACCATTCACTTCTTTGCAAATTCTTCTACCCAATCCATCGTAGTAGTAAAAAATGTTATTATTAGAAGTGTTAATTCCTATCAACCGATTTTCAGAATTATAGGTATAGTTTGTAGCTTGGCCTGTGGACTTATTGGTCTTTCGGGTAAGGCAACCATTAGTATATTGATATGTAAAATCCCCATCATCAAGAAGCCTGTTCCCTGTATCATAGCTCCAACCGGATGTGAGAGCAGAAGAGAGACGATTTCCCGCTGTATCGTAAGTAAAGGTTTCTGTATCAATGGATGGATGAGCCGCCTGGAGCAACTGATTGAGTTTATCATAGATATAATCATGATCACCATCCAGATCTGTCATCTTTGTGCGATTCCCTACTGCATCATATTCATAGCTATAACCGGATATAGTAAATGAATCGAGATTATGATTCAGAGAAGAAAGATCACCATTGGAATTATAGCTGTAAAGAGAGGAGAGATTATTGGGTAATGTTTTTGAAGTTCTTCGGTTATTTTGATCATATGTAAAGCTTGTAGTCTGGCCATTTGGATCTGTAATTGTAGTAGGACTATCGAGTTCATTATAGGTGTAATTGGTTACCGAGCCATAGGGATCGGTAATACTCAACCGATTACCATTGGAATCATAGGTGTAAGTGATTGTTGTTTGTGGTTGATAGGCGCTGGCTGCCGTCCGGGCAGTAATGGGCCGATTATTATTGTCATAGCTGAAGGAGAGAGAAGAAAAGGGATTGGTAATGCCGATGATATTGTCCACCTGATCGTAGCTATAAGTAGTCATGCTTCCATCAGCCAAAATCTTTTTTGTCATGCGGTCAAGACTGTCATACTCATAGTTTATTTTGTCGCTGTTATAGAGTGTTTTTTGAATCAGGTTTCCATTCTTATCATAAGTATAAAATTCTTGCTCTCCTAAAGGATTAGTCATAGACACCTTACGATTTAGATTATCATAGCTAAAGGTGGTGGTCTGCCCTTTGGCATCGGTAATGGCAAGAAGATTGCCATTTCCATCATAAACAAATGTGGTTTGACCATTGAGTGGATCGATAGTTTTTATCATCCGATTCTCTAAGTCGTATTCATAGTAAAAAGTATTCCCTTTTGCATTGGTCATAGAGATGCGATTTCCCATAGCGTCATAGGTATAAGTTGTCTGATTGCCAAGCGGATCGGTCTCTTTGATTAAACGGTTAAGGGCATCGTATTCATAAGCAGTAGTGGCGCCTTTTGCGTCCATGCTGGTCAAGATATTATCATTGTTGTCATATGTGTAAGTGATTTCATTCCCTAAAGGATCTATGATCTTGACAAGCCTGTCTTTGCTGTCATATTGGTATTGAGTTGTATTCCCATTTGCATTTGTCATAGAGATACGATTTCCCATAGCGTCATAAGTAAAACTTATTTGCCCTCCTTCGGGATCAATAAGATTTGTTAAATTATTCATAGCATCATAGGCATAAGTGGTAATATGTCCTAATGAATCAGTAACTGAGATTATATTTCCCGCAGCATCATAGGTGTAAGAGGTTACATTTCCCAGGGCATCGGTTTTTTTAATCATATTGCCAAATGAATCATATTCATAAGTGGTAGTGGCACCATTGGCATTTGTAATAGTATGAACAAGCCCGTTGCTGTAATAGGTCATGGTTGTTGTATGACCAATCGGGTTTGTGACTTTGACTGGATTTCCCTTGGTATCGTAATTAAAGGTAGTGACCCTGCCTAAGGGATCGGTTATGGTTTTAACTTTATTGAAGGTGCTCTCATACGTATAGATAGTGGTATTCCCTTCTCTATCTGTATAAAAAAGAAGATTGCCTTTATCATCATATCCTTTTTGGACGGTGGCACCATCAGGGGTATGGATTTTAGTGACATTACCTGATTCCGTATCACGTTCATATGTTGTGACATTATTTAAAGCATCTGTTTTACTCAATAAGCGTCCATATTTATCTGTTTTCATATGTGTCATATTCCCCTCAGGATCTGTGTACAGATCATCATGAGGTAATTGAACTGAGACAGGATTTCTGTATGTCCCGATATTTTCGGGAAGATCGTTTATTAAACCTGACCCGTCAGAAGGAGCGTATTGGTCAATCCCTTCATCAGGCCAAACAACACTATTAACCATGCCATGAATGTTATAGTTGAACTGGGTAGTCCTGCCAAGAGGATCGGTTTTAGATGTCATAAGATGTTGGTTATCATAAGTGAAATTTGTGTTTGATCCATCCGGAGCAATGATTTTAATAAGGTTATTGTCAGCGTCATGGCTAAATTGTGTAGTCCTTCCGGCAGGATCGCTGATTGAAGCAAGGTTATGGCCGTTGTAAGTAAAAGCAGTAACAAGATCTGCCGGATCGGTAATACTTGCCAATCTGTCATTTGCATCATAGGCATAAGTTGTGGTCCGGCCATTGGTGTCTGTCTTGGAGGTCTGGAGTCCCTTAGCATTGAATTGATACGTTGTACCATCTTTCATAATGCGGGTGTAGGTGCCATCATCATGGCGGGTGAGTTTGGAATAATCTCCTTCAGGTGAAGAAAGTTCCGAAGTTCTAATTCCAAATCCGATATCCTTTATTATCCTGATGCAGTGATTTATCAAGTCAGCAATATATAAGTTTCCTGCTCCATCAATTTTTACCATCCTCGGCCAATCCAAGTCTGCCTCAGTCGGGGGGCCTCCATCTCCTGAATAACCCCTAGTTCCTGTTCCTGCTATAGTGGTAATTATACCATTGGGATCTACACGCCGTATTCGATTATTACTAAAGTCAGCAATATAGATATATGATCCGTCAACTTCTACTCCACAGGGATTTCTGAGACACGCCTGTGTAGCAGGGCCCCCATCTCCTGAATAACCCCTGATTCCAGTTCCTGCTATGGTGGTGATTATACCGGTAGAGGTGTCCACTCTTCGTATACAACTATTATCCCTGTCAGAAATATACAGATTTCCTGCGGCATCGGTTTCTGCATTAAAGGGACGATTTAAGCTTGCCTGTGTAGCAGGACCTCCGTCTCCTGAATAGCCCCTGATTCCATTGCCTGCATAAGTAGTGATGATACCGGCAGGATCTATTCGCCGCACACGGTCATTTTCTCTGTCAGCAATATATACATTTCCTGCTGCATCAACTGATATCCCTGTCGGAGAGTTAAAGCTTGCCTGTGTAGCAAGGCCTCCGTCTCCTGAATATCCTGCTGTTCCGGTACCTGCTATAGTGGTGATGATACCGGCGGGATTTATTCGCCGTATGCTATGATTACCATAGTCAGAAAAATAGATATTTCCAGCTCTATCAACCGCAATTCCCCAGGGATAAAATATACTTGCCTGTGTAGCAGGCCCGCCGTCTCCTGAATAGCCTATCGTTCCTGTCCCTGCTATAATGCTGACTACACCAGTGGGGTCGACTCGCACTATGCGTTGGTTATTAGAGTCTGCAATATAGAGATTTCCTTCTGCATCGGCTGCTATCCCATTAGGAGTGTTAAAGGTTTCCTGTGTAATCGGACCTTGAAAATCTTTTACATAAGTTTTAATGGTGCCTCCAGTATCAAAATACAATTTTTCTCCTGAACCTGAGACAAGCGTGACATAGTTATCATAAGAATTGCCATAGATCCTTTGCAGTTCGGCAATACTCCAACCTGCACCAATCGGACTGTTAATCCGGTTATCAATGCTGATTTTGCCCTTAAATTCCCTTTTTAAAGGAAAATCTCGTGGTGCCCGTATAGGATTACCCAGACTATCTAAGACTAATCCCCCCGACTGGGAGGCAAACCATGGAGCAGCATTGTAATAAGCGGGACACCAATTAATTAGCTCGATAAGATAAGGAAAGCCGCCGGAGGGCAGCTTTTCTCCTCTAAAATTTGTTCCATCAAATAAATACCTGAAGCTTATATTGTCATTTTTGGGTAAAAAGACACGGCTTGTGTTTATCCCGCCTATATTTACTTTGAATTCTACCTTTTCAATTAAGGCCACCTGATTTGAGTCCATTTCATATTCCAGAGAAATCATCGCCTTGGGATCGGCAGAATTGCTTCTATAGAAAAGTGATACGGTATGAGAGGCCCCTATTGAATTGTATGCCGGCAGATGATAATCCTCAATCAATTCCCCGTCTTTATAGATGACTTTGCATCCTCCCTTTCCATCCTTATCACTGGATGCAGGGTTATTTTTTTTTCGACTGGTGTTTTTTACCGGTATTTTTTTTAGTGCTTCGGAGCTTGATGAAGGCCTTGAACCATAGTTTAAATCATACGAACTGAAGTGGACTACAAAATACTCCATATATTTTCCATCTTCTGTGATCACACCCATGCCATCGGGAACCCATCTTCCCAGATCCTTACGATAATAGCCCACCGGTACAGGGGTGCCGGGAGCAAAACCAAGGGAATTTTCTACCAGTATTCGCGTGGGTTTCTCCAAGGTCAAGCCGTCAGGTGTTAGTTTAACAGCAGTGGTAAAATGAGAAGTAGGGGGCAAATCACCAGGAAGCTCTCGATTGTCGTAGAGCCGCGTAGCTGAAACATTAACTGCTTCTGTCACGGAATTAACCTCAAAATGGAGCTCAACATCACCGGTAGAATTAATCAGTGTTCCTCCATCCTCGGGCGTAATTGTAACAGTTACCGGATCAATGGGAACAAGGTAAATAGGTTCAACTGCAAAATCATACCCTGATTGGACATGAATTCGCCTTTGGGCATAAGTGTATCCTTCTTTTTCAATCAGGATTAGATAAAACCCTTCTTTTGGAGTAGGGAAAGAAAATTTCCCATTTGCATCTGTCATCATCTGGCCCACATTGGCCATTTTAATGGTTGCACTCTCTAAAGGTGCTTCAGTTCTGGCATCAAAGACCTCACCATCGATAAAGCCTGATTTTTCAACGATAGTTGGAGTAAGATAGCATAGATCAGATCCATTACAATCCTCATCAATGCCATTACATTGAATTTCAGTTGCGCCAGGATATGCCCCGGGATTTTGATCATGACAGTCTCCGCTCTCTGCCGTATAGCCATCGAAGTCCAGATCTGCCAGGTGAGGAGATGGTGCATCCTTGCCATCACAATTTTCATCAATGCCATTCTCGGGAAAATCTGTGGCACCAGGGAAGACAGCAGGATTATTATCATCACAATCCCCTTGCCCAACTGACCAAAGATCTCCATCGGCATCATTCAAAACACACGGAAGGTCCTCTCCGCTGCAATCCTGATCTGTATTGTCCTCACATATTTCCGCAATTCCGGGATTAATATTTGGATCGTTGTCATCACAATCTTGTGGTCCACAAGTACTTCCTTCAATAGAGAAGCCGTCACCATCGGTATCAGTACAACATATCGAATCCTTTCCATTGCAGTCCTGATCAATACCGTCTTCACAGATCTCAGAAGCGCCAGGGAAAATACTGGCATTGTTGTCATCACAGTCGCCTCCGCAGGTAGTAATATTATCTCCATCTGAATCAAAGCCCTCATCTGTTAATGCATTGCAATTATCATCAATATTATTGCAGATTTCGTTGGCATCCGGATTTATATTTGGATCGGTATCATTGCAATCCCGAGGACCACATAAACCACTTTCAATGGCAAAACCGTCTTCATCAAAATCAGTACAAACAATAGGTCCTCCACTCCCATCAACAATTAACAGGGTTTTGTTATCTGTATTACTTAGGAGAATCCAATATCCTTTGGAAGGTTCAAGATATTCGGATTCAAGGATTCGTTTATATCCAATCCCTCTTACATAGCCATATATCACTTCAATATTGCCATTTTGCACTGAAGCCTTAGCAGGACATGTACAACCACCAATCATAAGCCATCCATCCTCAGATATTGTTTGGTTATACGATTGAAAGATTGTACCGTTTACACTATATGCTTGGTTTTGATCTAATAGTATCCAATAGCCCTTACCACTCTCGAGTTCTTCATTGTCGGCAACTCGAACATACCCTATCCCCTTTTTATAACCATAAATAACAACTGCACCAGGGAACAATGATGAAACATAGGCGTTTACAGGTATAACTGGAAGTGAAATCATACTCCAACCTGCAGGGAAATCCAGATTATTACTTATATTTTCTGCTCCGGCATAAGGAAGATAAACTATTAATAAAGCTATCAATACAAAACAAAAAGACATATAAAAGACATTAGTGTTATTTTTCATAGCATTCCCCTTAAATAAATTTATTTCATTGCCATTAAATTTCATAAGGAATTGCTTTAAAATAAATAATGAATAGGATTTGCTTTCCTGTATAAAAGTATAAGCAGAGCTTTCGACTTTTGTTTAAAAAGCTCCTATCTGCATCGTATAGCTCATTTACTAAAATATGGAAGATTTTTAATGTCTCACAAACATATCAAATCGCTTGCAAAAAAACAACTGTAGAAGCAGTTTCCAACTAATTATTTTTTTTATAAACTTTTATCCTTCGGTGTGATCCATAGATCATGAGTGTTTAGCAAAAGATGAATCTGGTAAATTTCAATCTCTGGCTAAGAAAAAAGAGATAGATGAAATCATCTATCTCTTTTTTGCAATGAATAAGGCATTGATATCATTATCAGTAAAATAATGGATTGCCAGCCTTAATATTAGTCTTGGTCTTCACTTTTAATTCACCCCCTTTTTATTGGAAGAAGAACGTGTCACAAGGTCTTTTTCAATATATAATCTTGAGTTTTAAAAGATTAGTGTTTAGTATGACCACCAGGGTTTGACATCCACTCCGGCTTTAATGTAGGTTTTGGTCTTCATTCCAATTCACCTCCTTTTTTGCTTTCTGATTTAATAGACGAACAAAAATTATTTTTTCCTTTTTAGATTTTTTATTTTGGGACAAGCTGATTTTTTTCTACTGCAGAATGACCTTTTACGATCCTATCATTACTGAGAAATCATGGGAATTTGCCTATTGGGAAAAAAACACTTGCATACGTCTATTAGAATGAGATATAAAAATCATAGTTGACAAAACAGGGAGATTTTATGTCCTTTACCCGGTCCCTCAGATTTATATATACTGAAAGATCTCGTCTTCCTTTATGGGGAATCTTTATTCTTATCATTCTCCTTACCTGCTGGATGGTATGGTTTTCTTCCGTAAAGATTCCCATTTATACAATGACGGATTCAGCCCGCCTAGAAGTGGATCAGGCTTCACACCCCATACAAACATCCATTGATGGAAAGATCACAGAGATTTCCATGAAGCTCGGACAGGAGGTCCAGGTTGGAACAATCCTGGTCAGATTGGATGATCAGTCCCTTCAGTTGAGAAGAAAAGAAGCGCTGGACCGGTTCAACTCTCTCTCCGCCGAAGCATCGGCCCTGGAAAAACAGATATCCCAGGAAGAAATGCTCCTTGAAGAGGAAGGAAAAATCGTCCTTATAAAACTTCAGGAGGCGCGATCCCGTTATCAAGAAGGAGAGATAGCGGCAGTATTCGCGGAGGATGAAGTCAAACGTTTAAACAAGCTTTTCACCCAGGGGGCACTATCTGAGTCAAAACTTTTACACGCTAAATCCGAAGCCGAAAAGAAAAGGGCGTCTGCAGAAGCGCTTCGTATCGCCCTTGACAGGCTAAGAGGGGAATGTCAGGTCCAGGAGAAGAGACGCCAAACGCGCTTGAGTCAACTCAGGCAGCAACTGCTTCACATTCAGGGAGAGATTCAGAACAGCGCCACGGTAATGGAGCAGCTCGACTGGGAGATTGAGAAGCACCTTATCAGGACTCTGGTGGCCGGCGAAATTGCCGAGATTGCCGACCTTCATCTCGGGATGTTTATTGAAGAAGGATATAGGCTAGGCGCCATTCTGCCCCAGGGCAAGCTCCGTGTGGTGGCATATTTTGAGCCGGCAGTCGCCCTTGGCAAGGTTCACCCCGGCCAGAAGGCTCATCTGAGGATGAAGGGCTTTTCCTGGCTGGAATACGGCCGGGTGGCGGCAAGGGTCCAGAAGGTAAGCCAGGAGATCCGCCACGGACAGTTGCGGGTCGATCTGGAGGTCGACGATAAGGACAGCCCCATCCCTCTGCAGCATGGTCAGCCGGTAAGGGTCGAGATTGAAACCGAAAGGATTACCCCAGCAACACTGGTTCTGCGAAAAGCGGGAAATGTCTTTTCCCCCGGGTCTCCTTCCGTTTCCATCAATAATCATTCCCTGACCGTGGAAGTTGTTGCCACCAGAGCAGCAAGACAGCGGGGCCTGATGTACCGGGAAATGCTTCCGGCCGATCATGGGATGTTGTTTGTTTTCCCAAGGGAAGGCCCTCTTTCATTCTTGATGAAAGATACGTTTATCCCGCTCAGTATAGCCTTTCTTAATTCCGAAGGGATCATCCTGAAGATTATGAAAATGTATGTTGAACCTACGAATAATGAAGCGTTGTCTAGAACATATGCCACGGACCCTCATGCGCCTGCTATGTATGCCCTGGAAGTGAATCAGGGCTGGTTTGAAAGCCATGGGGTTAGACGTGGAAACCGGGTAAAAGGTCTCAAACGATTGAATATCGGCTTTGTAGAATCCCAGGCCTGACCTGACACACACAGGATTTTTTAAATGCTTGTTTCTCTTATCAAAAAACAGAAAAAATCTTTTATCCCGGAGGTCATTCAAAGCTCGGCCATGGATTGCGGTCCGGCTTCGCTCAAGGCCCTTCTGGAAGGATTCGGCATCCCGGTAAGTTATGGGCGGCTCCGCGAAGCATGTCAGACCAGTGTGGATGGAACGTCCATTGACACACTGGAGGAAGTTTCCAATCAGCTCGGCCTTGAAGCAGAGGAGATCATGCTCCCCCCGGATCACTTCTTTCTCCCGGAAGCGAAGGCCCTGCCCGCTATAGTCGTGGTCCGGCTCCCAAGCGGTGTGACCCATTTTGTAGTGGTCTGGGAACGCCATGGCCCTTTTGTACAGGTCATGGACCCGGGCAGCGGAAGACGCTGGGTCACCTATAAACAGTTCATGAAGGAGGTTTATATCCACCGCATGCCCGTTTCTGCCTCTCTTTGGAGGGAATGGGCAGGATCTGAGGCCTTTCTCTCTCCCTTCAAAAGGCGCCTGACTCAGCTTGGGATTTCTCAAAGGGAGCAAAAGGAGCTCATTCATCATTCCCTTTCAGACCCTGGCTGGTATCATCTTGGTGTCCTGGATGCCGCCACCCGAATGGTGGATGCCCTCATGAAAGCCGGTGGACTGCAAAGAGGTCGGGAAGCGGCAAAGGTGCTTCAAACATTTGTCCCGGAATCCCTTTCAAAGGGTCCTTTTCAGGAATCTCCCATCCCTCCCGTTTACTGGTCCATCCAGCCCATGCCTTCAGCCAGTGACGGGGAGGAGGAACAACTGATCCTCAAGGGAATGGTCCTTGTAAGGGTATCAGGCCGCCGTTCGATCCCCTCTGATCAAAAGAAGCAGGATTTTACAGAAAAGGCTCCCCTCCCCCTGGAGCTTGAGGCAGCCCTTAAAGAACCTCCGGTCAAGCCGGGAAGGGAAATCTTAAGATTCCTCCGGGCCGATGGCATCCTGACTCCCTTAGCCCTGGGTTTTGCCTTTATTCTTGTATCCTTTGGCTTTATTCTGGAGGCCATATTATTGCGGAGCCTTTTTGAGATCGGAAGGGACCTGAACCTGATAGAACAAAGATTAGGCGCAATGGGGGCCCTTATCATCTTTTCCCTTGCCCTGCTGTTGTTAGAGCTCCCTATTGGCTCATGCATCTTAAAACTGGGGCGGCATCTGGAATCCCGGCTCAGGATAGCGTTTTTGCAAAAGCTCCCCCGGCTTCAGGACCGCTATTTCCAGAGCCGGCTCAATTCGGACATGGCGGAACGATCTCACAGTGTTAACAAGATAAGGCTTTTACCCGGATTGGGCAGCCGGTTTGTACGCTCTATAATAGAGTTCTTCATCACTGCCGCGGCCATTGTGTGGCTCTTTCCGGAAAGTCTTTTAATAGTCCTGGCAGGCGTTTTCCTCACCATCATTATACCGCTTGCCAGCCTGTCATTCCTCACGGAAAGGGACCTTCGGGTACGAAGCCATCTGGGGGCCTTAAGCCGTTTTTACCTGGATACACTTCTGGGGCTTGTCCCCACGAGGGCACATAGCGCTCAAAAACCTATATGCAGGGAACATGAAAGCATGCTCGTGGAATGGAGCAGGGCAAGCCTTCGTAATGTGATCGCTGTACTGACTGTGGAGGCAGTTCAGGACCTGATCGGGTTCGGTATCGCCTTCTGGCTGCTCCTGCACTATTATAAACGGGGAGGGCCTGAAAGCGGCGTACTTCTCCTGGTTTACTGGGGTCTACATCTATCCGCGCTGGGCCAGGAAATTATAAAAACAGCCCGCCAGTATCCTACCCATCGCAATATCGCCCTGCGTCTCATGGAGCCTTTAGGGGCTCCTGAAGAAAACTCCTCCCGGGGAGGGGATTTGTCCCAAACGAAGGACTCATCTCCTTCAAAAAACAATCTTTCTCATGGGATCTCCATATCCATGGAAGGGGTGGGTATAAAGATCTCCGGTCACAACATATTAGAAGGCGTGGACCTTGCCATTCCGCCCGGTGCCCATTTCGCAATCATCGGACCATCCGGAGCTGGAAAATCAAGCCTGGTCGGCCTTCTCCTGGACTGGTACCGTCCGTCCGCGGGAAAGATCCTGATCAATGGAAGGCCTCTTACACCTGAAGTATTGGAAAATATGCGCAAGTCCACCGCCTGGATCGATCCGGCTATACAGCTTTGGAACCGCTCCCTTATAAAGAACATTTACTACGGCATCGATCCTGAATCAGCCTCTCCTGCCGGAATGGTCATGGAAGAGGCCCAGCTTATGGAACTTCTGGAGAAATTACCTCAAGGCCTGGGAACAATCCTGGGAGAAGGCGGAGCACTGGTTTCCGGAGGGGAAGGCCAAAGGGTGCGCCTGGCACGGGCCATGGCAAAGGGCGATGTCCGTCTTGTAATCCTGGATGAGCCATTTCGGGGGCTCGACCATCAAAAAAGGGATGAGCTTCTCAATAAGGCCCGCTGCCTCTGGAAGGATGCCACCCTGATCTGCATTACGCACGATATCAGCGCCACAAAGAGCTTTGACAGGGTCATTGTCATAGAGCATGGGAAGATTGTCGAGCAGGGGGCCCCGAAAGACCTCGCGGAAAAGGCGGATTCCTTTTACCGGAAATATCTGGATTTTGAAAAAGCGGTCACAGAAGAGATTTGGCGTAAATCATTGTGGAGGAGGATCTCCATCAAAAAGGGAAGGATTATAGAGGAGGGAGTCCCTGATGGAAAGGTTTGATATCCTCTACTGGCCTGTCTCCAGACTGGGAGAGGCACTAAAGCTTATGGGTGAAATAAGCGGCCTTTCTCCGAAGCCTGAGGAAATCCCTTTGGCCCCTAAAGGGACTAGTGAGAACGAGGACTCCATCTCGGAATGGATCGAAGCCCTGGCGCAATGGATAGGCATTGAAGCCGAGCCGATGGAGGTCAGCTACGGGGATGTGGAAACATTTATCCTGCGGTCGGCCCCGGCCCTCATCCGTCTGCCGGGGGATGGCTCTCCATCCTTTTTTGCACTTCTTGGACAGAAAAAGAAAAAGGCCCTTGTTTTAGGAAAAGACGGGGGCATTCACCCCATGGAGGTATCTCACATTGCAAAGATGCTTTGCGGGCCCATGGAGGAAATGCTGGGGCCGCAGATCGAAGATCTGTTAAACAGGGCAGAGATCCCGGAAAAAAAGAGGGCCGGAATCAAACAGGAGCTTCTTTCCACCCATCTTTCACCTGTTTTGTTAAAGGGATTCTGGCTGCTCCGCCTTGCACCATACCGGGGCTTTTTTAAGACCCTGTTCCAGGCAAAGGTGATCTTCCCTTTTTTTACCTTTCTCCTTGTCCACACCTTCCAATATCTCTTATGGATACTCTCCTGGTGGGTTATAGGAAAAGGGGCGCTTGAGGGCCACCTGCATCTGGAATGGATCATGGGATGGGGGCTTCTCCTTTTGAGCCTTGTTCCCTTAAAGGCCCTTGTGACATGGGCCGAAGGGCGCCTGGCCATAGGAGTGGGCGGGGTGTTTAAACAGAGGTTACTCTATGGCGCCATGCGTATAGAACCGGATGACATCCGGCACCTTGGATCAGGTGCCCTCCTGGGGCGTGTTTTCGAATCAGAAGCCCTGGAATCCCTGGCCCTGAGCGGGGGATTTACAGCGATCCTCGCCCTGGTGGAGCTTATCATCTCTCTCGCTGTCCTCATGATAGGTGCAGCCGCGTGGCTTCATACACTGTTTTTTATCCTATGGATGGCCATATTTTCGGTTATACTTTTAAAGTACTTGAAAGCCCATAAGCTCTGGGTAGAAGGCCGTATCCGGATGACGAACGACCTGGTGGAAAAGATGGCAGGGCATCGGACAAGGCTCACCCAGGAAGCAAAAGAGCGTTGGCATCAGGGAGAGGATGAAGCCTTGGAGGAGTATCTAAAACAATCAAAGAGGTTAGACCGGTCTTCCCTCCTGATCATGTCCCTTATCTCAAGGGGATGGATGGTCCTGGGCCTGACCGGACTTGCCCCTGCCTTTGTCCGGGGCGTTTCTCCCGCCTATCTGGCGATCAGCCTGGGAGGAGTGCTGCTGGTATATAAGGCACTTAAAAGCCTCTCTGTCAGCCTTGTGCAGCTCATCGGGGCATTCGTAGCATGGAAATACGTATCTCCCTTTTTATATGCAGCCGGCAAACCCGAAGAGACAGGGGTCCCCACGTGGACAAAAGCCCGGGAAGACCTTTCGGAAAAGGACCCCCTTCTGGTATCAAGGCACCTGTTTTTTCATTACCCTAACCGAAGGGATCCCGTCATTCAGGATAGTGACCTTTCCATCTATTGGGGTGACAAGATACTGCTTGAAGGCCCCTCCGGATGCGGGAAGTCCACCTTGAGCGCCATCTTATCCAACCTGCGCGATCCCAAGGGAGGCATAATTCTCCTGCACGGACTGGACCGGAACATCCTGGGAAGGAAAAACTGGCACAAATCCGTGTGCGTTGCACCTCAATTTCATGAAAACCATGTGTTTACAGAAACCTTTGCCTTCAATCTGCTGATGGGGCATCGATGGCCTCCCCGGCCGGAAGATATGCAGGAGGCAGAAACCATCTGCCATGAGCTCGGACTCAGCGAGGTCCTTTTAAGGATGCCAGCGGGACTGCTCCAGATGGTTGGAGATACCGGATGGCAGCTCTCCCATGGGGAAAAAAGCCGCCTTTACATGGCAAGGGCCCTTCTCCAAAAGGCGGACCTTATCATCCTGGATGAAACCTTTGCCGCTCTGGACCCCCAGACCCTTGAACAATGTCTGCAATGTGTGCTTCGCCGGGCCAAAACCCTTCTGGTGATCACCCATCGTTAACCAAAAAATGACCATAAGGATTTACTAAAAAATCCTTCTTGACAAAAGGCATCTTCCAGGGATGAAAGTCATCGGTACCAAAATTTCAATCCTAAAGCACCCATTTCATATTCTGTTTTAATACGCATTTTGTAATCAGCCATAAAGGGGAATTCCTTTTTGTTGAATGAGTTGGATAAATTTAGAAGTTTCTGAAAGATCAACTATGTCAAGAGGTTTTGCCAGTGCAAATAAAAGATCACCATTAAATTTATAAAAATCCTTTGGACTTATTCCTTCAATAGCCAAATCAATATCTGTGCTTTCTTTGGCAGGCAATAGACAAGAGCTAAAAAAGCAATACACGTTTTATATATATTTTCTGGATATGTCTTCTATTATTTTTTTTCTGCCTCAGTAATCAAGGGGAAATTGGGCATGAATTATTTTGATAATGAGAAATTAGTGCGACAACTTTGACGTTACCGTGGTTACCGGGTTGAGATCTTGACAAAAATTAAAAATTATGCATATATTTTATATTTTGGAAAGTAAATTTATATTTATTATCAATATCAATAAATACAATAAAAAAGGAGAATATAATGGCTATGCAAAGGATTCGGGAATATAGCGTTTCCCCCCTTATTACTGGCGTCTGGATTCTCGTTTCTATTGGTTTGATAAGAATGTGGCCTTTAAAGACAGTGGAAGCTAAAACTATTCGGCCCAATATTATGATCATCTTTGACACCTCAGGAAGTATGCAGTGGGATGTAAATGGATTAACACTAGACATACCAGATTCACAAGGGCGAAAATATGGCTCCCATGAAGACAGCCGTCTTTCCATCACAAAAAGCGTTATTACTGATGTGCTTAATGAGACCAGAACCCTTGCGAACTTCGGTCTTATGACGTTTCTTCAGACCCATTATAACTTAACATCATCATCAAATGGATATTTCCCATACTATAAGGCATATAACGGATCTACGGTCACAAAAACCATGTACTTCTCGAAGGAGGTTTTAAACATAAATCAATATACAGTTGATGGCGTATCCGATCAAAAGGCAAGCAGTGGCAGTCCATGCTATAAGCCGGTCAATTCCTTTGAGTATAATGGGATCAATTATACACTTAGGGCTGTCAATAACAGCAAGTATCAGAGAGATGTGGGAGACTCGGGGAAAAAAGAGGTGGATCACGACTACTGCTCTCCCTGTGGTAATAAGTGCATGTTTGCCGACCCTGATGATGGAATTACCTACAAATGGCTATATCAGGGTAGTTACTACGAATATGAAGAGATGCCGGTCGCAAGTTATACAATTTATCATTTCAAAAAATACTATGGCCGGCAGTTCAAGGCATTGGGCACAGAAGACCTAAATGGAGGCTGTAATCTTCCGGTAGATCCCGATGATGTATTTGTATATTATAGCGGAGTAAACAATATCGACTTTTTATATCCCAATACTGCGCCCTGGGCGTGGCCCATTTATCCGGTTGGAGCAACATACGCAGATGACACAAACCGGGGCGGGGTTGTGCTTGTACCCTTTTCATTTTCCAGCGACCAGGATGATCAGGAAATGAAAGTCAATGATATCCTTCAGTGGATGGGGCCTCAGACTGCAGGGGGATTGATCGCAACCGGATATACACCGACCGGTTCCACTCTCAGCAACGACACAACAGCAAAAGGCTACTATAATGATTTTAAGGAATACTTTCTTGCAGAGGTCAATCCGAATGATCCCATTGAGAATAGAATGAACTGTATCCTTTTTATTACCGATGGAGAACCCACCCCTTTATCCGAGGGAAATATGGCAATCACTAATGCAATGCATCTCTATCAGGATTATGAAATAAGAGTCTATATGGTGGGATTTGGATCAGATGCTGCAGGGAGTGCTACGATAGATGACATTGCGGAAGCCGGAGGATGCCCCCTAAAACCGGATGGACATTATGCTTACTATGCAAATAATGCTGAGGAACTGAGAGCATCTCTTAGAGATATTATCAATCAATAAGGCATTAGAAGGTGAACCCTTGTAAGGGTGATTTCCAAGTAGCCTGATACAGTTTCTTTTATTTGATAAGAGTTTCAAACAAACGGTCCGCCGGCCACATCGGAAGAGCCCATTTCAATATTGATTAATAAGATTGGAAATACATATTTCCCTTTTTATATGCAGCCGGCTAGTCCGAAGAGACAGGTGTTCCTGTATGGACGAAAGACCGGGAAACCTTTGCCTTCAACCTGCTGATGGGACACCGATGGCCACCCCGGCCGGAAGATATGCAGGAGGCCGAAACCATCTGCCATGAGCTCGGACTCAGTGAGGTCCTTTTAAGGATGCCCGCTGGACTGTTACAGATGGTGGGAGATACCGGGTGGCAGCTCTCCCATGGGGAAAAAAGCCGCCTTTATATGGCAAGGGCGCTTCTTCAAAGGGCGGACCTTATCATCCTGGATGAAACCTTTGCAGCACTTGCCCCCCAGACCCTCGAACAATGCCGGCAATGTGTCTTAGCCGGGCCAAAACCCTTCTGGTTATCAACCACCGTTAATTAAAACCATAACCATAAGGATTTACCCACAGGTGCCTTGGGGATACATTGAGCCAGGGCCTGAGAATTTGGATATCATTCAGTTCGGCACCCGCCGGATCCCGTATTTCCTTCATCGAGCTGTCTGCAAACCTACCCGGAAAAATTTAAGGATAGAAGAATTAATAGTAAGAAATATCCGATAGCATAAAGAAAAAGTAAAATTTTAAATGTTTATTTTTAAGTCTGACTTCTGAGTTTCAGAATACATTCAGAATATCTTTTTGTTTAATAAAAATTAGAGCCTGACAAATTATAAATTCTTTAACTAAAAAGGAATGTCCTTAACCATTAAATATATGGGCTAATTACTTTAAATCTTAAAAAATTTTTAATGAAAAAAATTCGCCTTTTTACAATATTCTTTTTTATACTCTTACTGTTCGGAATCATTTTTAGCAATACATTTGCAGATCAAAGCATTCCTGAAATTATTGGAAGGATTAATGATTTTGCGGACATGCTCACTTCTTATGAGGAAATTCAACTGGAAAGTTTACTGGAAGAATATGAAAAGACCACATCCAATCAAATAGTTGTGGTAACCATCGATACATTACGGGGTAATGTTTTAGAAAATTACTCCATGCGTCTAGCTGAGAAATGGAAGATTGGTCAAAAGGGGAAAAATAATGGTGTAATTTTATTAATTGTTAAGCAAGAGAAAAAGCTTCGTATAGAGGTAGGTTATGGTTTAGAAGGTGCTTTGCCGGATGGACTCTGTGGATCTATTATACGAGAAAAGATAGCCCCCTTTTTTAAAGGGGGCTATTATCTTCAGGGAATAAAAAATGGGCTTAATGCAATTATAAAGGCAACAAAAGATGAATATATATCTCAAAAAACTATAAATGATATTACGGACACTTTTATCACATGGCTAATTATTCTGTCCATCTTATCCGGTTTTTTTGTTTTATGGATGGCTGCGGGGATTTTTAAAAGTCTGCACTTTATTTTTATATCTCTGTTTAAAAACAAAGAAAAAAAACCAAAATTTTTATTATTTCCTAATGTTATACTTCCTGTTATTGGGGCTGTTATACATTTTATAACTTTCAAAATATTAATGATAAATCCAATCAAAGATACTTTTGTTTTGACGATGATATTTTATACAGGAAGTCTATTTTTGGGAGGCATTATATTTATAGCTCATTATACCATTGAAGATTTTTGGTCTATCTCATTTTCTGATTTTTCTTCTGGAAGTGGAGGCTATGGTGGTGGAAGCTATAATGGTGGCGGAAGTTTTGGTGGAAGCGGCGGAAGTTTTGGTGGAAGCGGTGGAAGTTTTGGTGGAGGTGGCGGAAGTTTTGGTGGAGGCGGGGCCAGCGGTGGTTGGTAAATACTAATTGACAATAAAGTAAAATTAAATAAAGGTTTCTTTTAAATTCTGCTGACAAAACGTTAAGCTTTGGTTAGACTTAAAAAATAAAATATGAGTCCTATATCACATTTTTTCATAGGGTGGTCGATTGCGAATACTACTAAACTTGACCGCCGTGAACGAATTTTTACTGGGCTTTAAGTTCTTGCCAGCCTTACACAACTTACTAAACTTCACCTCACCACCATGACAATAAACCCAAGAAGATTGATTCGAGAAAGCCCTTATAATTTGGATGTGAAACAGGTGTTTCTCTCGTTATGGTGTAAGAGCAGTCCTTATTAATTCAGATCTTGCAGTTGAAATCGTCATGAGACGCAGAAAAAACTTTACAGACAAGGCGCTAAGACAATTTTGGCTGAAGGAATATTATAATATTTCGATGTCAAAATCGTTCTGAGCAACGCCGCATGTGGAGATTATTTCAAGTCATAAAAGATTTTAAATGCAGGATCTGGATCATAGGTTCAATTGTAGATTTGGTTAGCAAGTTTTTTGGAAAATGTGACGATAAAAAAATGTTAAAAGGTTATTGTTTTTTAATATTATATTTCAAACACTTGAGAAAAGGCAGTAGAACCATCTCAGTGGGGCAAAAAAATCAGAAGAATGAAAAAATTTATAAAAATTATTTTAATGACAATTTTAATTGTATCGTTTATTACGTCTGCCTGCAATAAAGGTAATGTTTGGAACAAGCTCAATGCTGATTTTTGTAGACTTTATCAACAAGGACGATATTCAGAGGCAATGAAAACAGCAGAAGAGGCATTGGAAGTTGCAAAAAAAATGTATGAGCCATATCATCCGAATGTAGCAACATCTTTAAATAATTTAGGAACTCTTTATCTTTCTAAGCATCAATATAATGAAGCCGAATCCCTTTTAAAAAAAGCATTGGAAATATACGAAAAAGCCCAGGTAAAAAACCACCCTGATTTGGCGCTATGCCTCAATAATCTTGCCGGATTATATAATGTTCAGGGAAGACTTGCCGAGGCTGAACCCCTTCATAAAAAGGCACTGGAGATAAGGGAAAAAATCTATGGTAAAGACCATATTTATGTGACGCAATCATTGTACAATTTAGCTAATCTCTATTGTGATCAAGGTAAATATACCAAAGCTGAACTCTTTTGTAAGCGAACACTAGAAATAAGAGAAAAAAAATTAGGAAAAGACAATATCAAAGTGGCAAATCCATTGATTACTTTGGGGGAAATTTATAGATACCAGGGAAAAGATATAAAAGCTGAGCCCCTTTATAAGCGAGCGAAAGAAATAATAGAAAAAAAATTAGGGCAAGACCATCCTAATATGGTAATGCCCTTGTATAACCTGGGATTACTTTATTTTTCTCAGGGCAAATATAAAGAAGCAGAATCCTTTTTCACAAAGGCTCTTGGGGTAACGGAAAAAGCTTTTGGGAAAGATCACCCAACTGCAACTTTTATCCAGGGAAATATGGCAAAGCTTTATGAGAAGGTCGAAGAAAAAGATGATATAAACAAATAGAAGATACACAAGTGCGCAGAAAGAGCAATATCTTGTCCAAGAGACAAATTTAGTTTTGTATCCCGGAAATTACAAAAACTTATAGATGCACAACTTGTTAATAGTAGTAACGACATCAACTTTGCAGAGAAGATATAGTCGATAGATAAATATAGACATGATGGTGACACTAAAAAAAAGAAAAAACATTAAAGAGGAAATTTATAACATCCTTCCCCAGATGAAAATAAGTCATTAAAGCACATCCTTCAAAAGGTTTAGTGACAATATTTTTTGCCAGCGGAGATTTTATGGAGGAGATTATGAAAAGGATATGTAAGAGTGGACTAAAAAATATCAAATTTTTAGTATTATTTCCTCTTATCATAATTTTTTTTGCTTCCTATTCACGTGCGCAACTGATTTCATTGAAACAATCTACATTTCAGGTAGATGTGCAAGAGAATATACAACGATTGATAGAAGAGGAGGATACGGATTGGGACAAAAAAATCACCATCGATGACCATTTCATGCAAAGTGAGCGCGGGGATAAGAAGTTTTGGCTTACTGATGAAAACAACCGGCGGTTTGAAATAACCGGGACATATTATTTATCAAACCTTTTACAAGAGCTCAAGTTATATCAGGAAAATGGAAACCGAACTGCCCAATTAACTATTGAAAGGATTTTTGAGAATCCGGTTAAAAGGATTTCCCGATGTATCCGGGAAATTTACTGGAACGGGCTTACAAGGCGTATTGATGAGGAAAACATTGTGCCCCTTTTCACTGATTCCAAGACCACCACCATAGATGGATTTCGGTACATCTATGTTCCCTTTCATGATGAGGTAGCGTATGATTATTTCTCAAAGGTTTCTCTGAAGTATCCGGAACTGAAGATCAAAGTCTTTCGTCTGCCGGAGGTTGTCACACCCCAATGGGTGAAAGGTCGGACAGGTTATCATGGAATACTTAGCCTTGCTCTTATCCGATCACCAGACGGTCGATGGGAAGGGATACCCTTTGTGGTTCCAGGTGGACGCTTTAACGAGATGTATGGTTGGGACAGCTACTTCGAGGCCCTTGGATTATTGGTAGATGGACGAATAGACCTGGCAAAAGCAATGGTTGATAACTTTGTTTACGAGATCACCTATTATGGAAAGATCCTCAACGCCAACCGCTCATACTATCTGACACGCTCCCAGCCGCCTTTTCTGACATCTATGGCCTTAGCCGTATATGAACATCTCCCCAGAGATCCTACAAGCAAGGAATGGCTCAGGAGAGTTTTTCAGGCCGCCATTAAGGAATATCGTGAAGTATGGATGGGCAAGGATAGGCTTACAAAGATCGGTCTTAGCCGATACTACGGCGAAGGGATCGGTCCTCCCCCGGAAGTGGAGCCTGGGCATTTTGATGTGGTTTATAAACCGTATGCAAAGAATTTCGATATGCCGGCAGCCGAATTTGAAAAATCCCTCAAAAAAGGGGAGATTGCTGTTCCGGAACTGGACGCTTTCTTTACCCACGACCGGAGCATGAGGGAATCCGGCCACGATAAAACCTATCGTTGGGATGACCGCTGTGCAGATTTTGTCACCGTAGACCTAAATTCACTTCTTTATAAGATCGAGTTGGATATCGCACGAACCATAAAAAGGGAATTCAGTGATTCGTTGATGCTGAAAAATGGAAAAGTGGAGAAAAGCTCTGCATGGTACATGCAGGCCGAAAAGAGAAAAAAGTTAATGAATAAGTACCTGTGGGACCCGGAGTACGGATTGTTTCTCGACTATGACCTGGTGAATAAATGCCGGAAGAAGTATATTAATGCGGTGGTCTTTTATCCCTTATGGGCCGAATTAGCAAGCAAAAAGCAGGCAGAGGCTATTATCAGGGCTGCCATTCCTGCCTTAGAGATGCCAGGAGGGCTTGTGGTATCTACAGAAGAATCACGCGGCAACCTTTTGGAAAACCGCCCGGCACGACAATGGGATTACCCTAATGGTTGGGCTCCACACCAGATGTTGGCCTGGCAAGGACTTATTAATTATGACTTTGACGATATTGCTTCCCGATTGATTTACCGTTGGCTCTATACCATCATCAGAAATTCCACAGATTACAATGGAACGATTCCGGAAAAATTTGATGTTGTGAACCGATCTCATCATGTCTTTGCTGAGTATGGTAATGTAGGAACAAAATTCGCTTATATTACCAGGGAAGGATTTGGTTGGATGAACGCTAGTTACCAGGTAGGATTAAACCTTCTGCCCACTGACTTGCAAAGAAAACTGGAACAGCTTATCCCACCGGAATGGACCTTTGGGCAATAAATTATCAAAATTCTTATAACAAACGAGATCCCATACAAAAGTAAATTTATATGGTCGATCCATTTAAAAACAAGAATAAACCTTCAGTATCAAGAATGGAATAAATTGAAATACTTAATGAAAAAAACATGGCTAATTGTATTCTTTTCTGTCCTTTTCATTTTCAATGTAATTTTTAGCGCAACATTTGCAGAACAGCCCATTCCTAAACTTATTGGAAGAATAAATGATTTTGCTGATATGCTTACCTCATCCGAGGAAATTGAGTTGGAAAGATTACTGGAAGATAATGAGAGGAGAACATCCAATCAGATAGTAGTAGTAACTATTGAAACTTTGAGAGGAGAAGTTTTAGAAAATTACTCGATACGCCTTGCAGAGCAATGGAAGATTGGACAAAAGGGGAAAGACAATGGTGTTATTTTACTAATTGTCAAGCAGGAAAAAAAGCTTCGCATAGAGGTCGGATATGGTTTAGAGGGTGTATTACCGGATGGATTCTGTGGATCGATTATTCGGGAAAAGATTGCCCCTCTTTTTAACAAGGGATCTTATTTCCTGGGGATAAAAAATGGTCTTTATGAAATCATAAATGCGGCAAAGCTAGAGTATGGGTATCATAGAACAATTGAGCATAGATGTAATAATAACCCAGGAATTTCTTTCCTATTTCTATTTGTCCTGGCAGGTGGTTTGGCTTTATGGATGCTAAGAGGATTTTTTAGAATCCTTCGCTATATTTTGCATAGGGAAAAAGAAAAAAAATGGCTGTTTAAATTATTTCTCGATATTATTTTCTTTATATCCGGAGCTATCCTTCATTTTGCGGTTTTTCTTTATTTAATGATGAAGCCGTTTGAAGATTTTTATTTTTTTGCAATAACGACTTATGGTATAGGCTTATTCTTCGGAAGTTTTTTCTTGGTGGGGCATCTTTATGTTGACGATTTCTGGTCTGGTTTAAAGGAAATATTTCAAGAAAGTCTCTCAGGTGGAAGTGGAGGAAGCTTTGGTGGAGGTGGTTTTTCCGGCGGGGGAGGAGGTTTTGGGGGAGGTGGAGCCAGCGGTGGCTGGTAGCTGTTGCAGTAAACAAAAGATCCCTCCGGATGCAGGAAATAAACATTAAGAGCTATTTTATCCAACCTGCGCAATCCCCAAATGGTGCATCATTCTCCTTCACGGACTGGACCGGAACATCCTCCATAAGGATTTACTAAAAATCCTTCTTGACAAACAGAGATAATATTTAATACTTTAACCTCACGTCTGCGAGCTTATCCAATACAGACTTCCGAGAGCCCTTTGTCATTCCAAAAAAGGGGATGATCCTTATACCTGTAATTGCTTGTTAGCCTGTATGGGTACAATAACCCCCTTCACTTTCACACGATAAAGTACCGTAACCTTTTCATTCCGCTCAAGCGCCTTGAGCACATCGGTCATTTTGTATCTTAAATCAACAACAATGGCTTTTATGTCAGACCTCCAAAATGATGATCTCGTAAAAAAGTCAAGAAATTCCACTCCCCGTATTCACCCTCATCCCAACCTTTTCCCATCAAGGGAGAAGGGGCTTTTGGACTTTTTACGAAACTATCAAAAATGTATATATAAATTTATTTTTGAAGAATGCTTGACAAACATTAATTTTAAGATGTAGGCAAATTTTTCTTGCTGCCGTTTCAATGACCGGAGAGCAGTTCGATATAAATAAATGTTATTTTTATTCTAATAATGTTATTTTTATTCTAATATTTTTGTAACCAACTGTTTTTTTATTCTATTTAAATAAATATTGTTAGAAAACAGCTAATAAAATAACAGTATTTGCCTATCCAAAATCATTCCTTACAGAACCTTCAAACGACCATAACTTCCTGTAAAACTTAATATTATAACCTCTTATTTTATGTCTGGCATACTGTTTGTTTAGTTAAAAGTATAGGAAGTGTATAAAGCAATAAAAAGATTAGTTAACTATTCATTTTTTGTAACATTTTAGTTGTCAAAAATGTACGCTTCTTTTTCAATTTTTCATTAATCTTCAAAAATAAGGAGGAAAAAAATGTATAAAAGTAGTGTTTTTTTAGAAAAGCTGTCTGTAATTTTTTTAGCTGCTATTTTGGTTATAGGTTTGGCTGCATTCGCAAGTGCGGATACGCCTGTTATTTATTTTTGTGACGCATATAATTTACCAGGATCAATCTATGAGCTTAAAAACGGGATTGAATCAACTTACTTCACAAGGCCCTATGGTCAGATATATAACCTTGCCGTTTCCCCTGATGGGGCTTTGTATTATTCACATAGCTATAATAATAACCTATACAAACTGGAAAATGGCGTTGAAACAATTGCTTATACTCATATTGCTTATTTAAAGGATATAGCCTTCGATAATCTGGGCAGGCTCTACTTCAGCGATGCAATGGGTTTTGGATATGATGGGCATATTTATCGCCTGGAAGGGGGTGTCCCAAATCTTTATTATACAGTGAGATCGTCCGATATCTATTCTTGGGCAGGTGATTTTACCCTTGACCAGGCAGGGAATCTATTTTTAAGCAGCGGAAATACCTCTTTCGAAAACAAGATCTATAAGGTAGACGGAGGAGTACCTGTAATAGTATATCAGGCCCCTGGTGGTGAGTCCATAAAGGGAATCTCCTGTGACGGCCTTGGAAACATATATTATGCAAGTTGGAATGGAGGGAAGATCTATAAGGTTAATCTTTCCAGCGGGCAACGAGAAATATTCTATTACAATCCACTTCGTGTATGGCTCTCAGATGTTTTTATCCCAATTTTGCCCTTGAGACTTTCGCTTAAAATTGAAGACGCGCTTGAAGGGGTCCCTGTAAATAAGCTGGTAGGTGACACCAACGGGCCTGCTGATTACACATATGTTGATATAGTTGCAAGGCTTATTAGTTTTAGCAGTGCAGCCAAGAACAATATTCCGGTTGTGCTTACAATCCCGGGAGATCTATTTGGCTCTCCTGTTGGTACTTGGGTGAGAAATTCCCCGGGTGGTGTGCAAACTCCGGTCCCTTTCGATAATTTGGGCGCAGGTCAGTATCGTATCACTGCAAACCTTTCCCAGATATCAATTTTCCCTATATTTTACAAACAGTTCGTATGGAGGTTTTTGATACCTAATAATGTCTTGCCTCAAGATATAATAGTTAATGCAGTAGTGCAGATACCATGCACTGATCCTTTTGGTGAAGGAACTATCCGGATCCTGGCGCCAGGAAGTGTCCGGTCTCTCATCATGGTAAATAGAAAATTGCTTTATGACAACCACAATAGCAGTGATGTGACAATGTTGCTTCAGAGACTTCATTCCGAAGCTCAAGGATTCCCTGCCAGTCATACACCGAGAGCGGTTATTTACCACATAGAAAGATATGATGCCATGGCTGCCAGCTGGGACTACACAACCGTTAATTATTCCAATGAAGCCACAGCCAATGTTACAGCTAATGCTATTGATGACCTTATTGAAGATTGGCACGAAGATGGGACCAAGTATATAAACATCAATATCCCGCCGTTCGGACCCATTAGTATACCTGTTGCCTGGCCAAAATATCTCCTTATTGTTGGAGATGACGATATTATACCTTTTTATCGATACGATGATCCATCCAACGATGAGGGTTATTGGAGCATTAATAGCAGTACTAATCCGAGTATTCATGCCACTGATGAGGGCTATCTTTTTACTGATAATCCCTATGCTGATCTCGGTGGCGGTACATCCTGGCAGACAGGTGATATAGAGTTATGGGTAGGCAGACTGCTGGGAGAATCTGCATCAGATATGATAAATATGCTACAAGAGGGTGTTAGCTGGGCAAATGGCCAGAGAGGCGGAGTTGTTTTGGCTAGTGTGGATGGCTGGGAACTAGGACTTGAGCCTGATACCGGCATACCTGGTGAGGTCGCTGACCTCCACGATGTAACAGCTCTTTTCCGTAACAAAGGATTTTCGGTGCGCAATGATGATATTCCCGCAACTGAGGTTCGAACCATTGACATTTTATCACCCGAAGGCGGGGCGGCAAACTGGAATATGGCATTCACAAATGCTGCCAATGATCCAGGAGGGATGGATATCTTTTTCATTGGTGGTCACAATGGTTATGATCTAGCCTCTATCTATGGAGATGATTTTTCTCCTGATGATACACCCTTCAAATACACCCGGTTTAATGATGACCATCCAATTGTAATGATTGTGGGATGTCACGGAGGCCTCCCCGTACCTGACATAGATGTGCCGGGCGGAGTTGATCACTGTATGGTCTATGATACTATTCATGAGGGAGGAAGGGCCTATATCGGAGCAAGTGGTTTCAGCTACGGATCTCCTGGTAGTTTGCACGGATGTCTATGGGGGGAGAGGCTTATACAGCGTTTCTTCGATTATATGCTTAAGCCCCCTGGATCTAATTCCATGGTAATCGGCAAGGCCCTGGCCGAGGCAAAGCGTGATTATACTTTCGGTTATGGCTCCGAAGATTGGCTGGACCGGAAGACTGTAACCGAGTTTAATCTCTTTGGTATTCCATGGTCATTCATCTTTTATCCCAATATACGGAGGAAAGGATTGGAAGATGCCTCTGAACCGTCAGAATATGCTGCTTTCAACGTACTTCCCGGACTGGTTGCTGCCTCTCAAGAGGGAACCTACAGCAAAACCTTTGAGATCAATATCGATTCCTATGAAGTAAAAACAGAAAGCCAAAATGGTGCTTCTTATGATGTTTTTTCTATTATTGGCGGTGAAATGGCTGTGGCTTCTGATAGTCCTATCCTGCCCTATATTAAGGGATTTAATCTGCCCCTTCCCTTTAATGCTGAAATTTTGTCTATAGACATAATTGAAACCGGTTCTCAATACATTGGTAAATACAACATCCCCGTAGCAGATGTTAAGCCATTTTCCAAGGGGGGATTAAGCTATACCACAACAACAGATATTGATTACCTATTTCCTAAAAATACAGATCTGGTTCAGTATCAAAACACAACTGAAGGAATACTTTTTACAGTCTATCCCATACAGCATAATCCAGTTACCAATGACACCTCCTTCTATAATTTCTTCAAGATAAGGATCAACTATCAAGCGCCCCTGGCTATAACAATAACTGAATTCGGTACTGATAAGGACCAATATGTCCCCGGTGAGACAATCAATACAAAAGCGAAGATTGAAAACGTAGGATCAGAGGATGTGGTTCTGAATGCGATTCTTACGGTCTTGGATAAATTCGGAAACGAGGTTGGGGTTAAGAGATCCCAGGATTTTACTGTAGCTTCGGATTCATCATATACCTTGCCCTTATCTTTGACCGCTGGATTATATGATGGGGATTATACACTGCAAATCGAGCTCTTGAGTAACGAGTCAGTCATGGCCGGGGCCTCGGCCAGTATCTCAGTACTTATCCATGAGATCTTATCATTAACTGTACCATCGATACTTTCCATAGGCGAGGAGGGAATTTTTGAGGTTGCCTTTGCTAACTACGGTCCTGATGATATTGAAGCGCAGGCATGTTTCAGTATCCAGGATAAGGATGCTATTCTTTCGGAAGATCTTACTCCTAAGGTTATAAGGGTGCCGGCCGGAGCAACCGAAACCGCTACATTTGCCTGGATAGCAACGGATCAGGGTATAAATGAGTATAATGCGGTAGCTACCGTTGCTGTGGGTTCTCAGATTTATGGTCCGGCCTCAAAGACATTTATTGTGCAAATTTCTGGTACACCCCCTGTAGCGGATGCAGGTCCGGATAAGGTTTATTATGTTGATCAAAATTGCGTTGCCTACATTAGTTTGGATGGCTCAGGCTCCCATACCCCTGACAATAATCCATTGACCTATGAATGGACATGGCCGGGAGGTTCGGCAACCGGGCTGAATCCTGTTATAGTTCTTCCTGTTGGAAAGACCACAATCAGTTTGACTGTCAATAATGGCAAGGCTAAAGATACAGACATGGTTATCATTACTGTGATAGATAACCTGCCGCCATCCATCGTATGCCCGCCGGACATTACAATACAATCAGAAGGAAGTGAGGGGATACCAATCTCTCTTGATGATCCTGTTGTTTCTGATAACTGCGATGAAGATCCAGAGATAGTGAATGATGCCCCTGAAATATTTCCTGTGGGTGAGACAATCGTCACATGGACCGCTACAGATATTTCCGGCAATGATTCCACATGCACCCAAAAAGTAACTGTTAAACATCCAACACCTTCTATTACTTTTAACATGGATCTTCCTAAAGGGTGGAGCATGATCTCCCTTCCGCTCACACCATCCACTCCAAATTCATCGGATTTATTCCCTGGCGCACTAGTTATATATGGTTATAAAAAGGGAACGGGATATGAACGTATCCCGGCTGGTAAAAATCTGGAGACAGGAAAGGGATATTGGATACTATTAATGGAGGCAAAGAGATATACTCTGGTTGGACAGCCTGTATATCATTATAGCCTCCCAATCATTGAGGATGGATGGGATATGATTGGCGGATGCACGACTTTAGCTCAAGTATCAACACATAAATGCAACATAGGTGTGATTTATAAACATGAAGAAGGAGCCGGATATCAACGGGTCCTTAAATCAGAAGGACTCATTCCCGGTAAAGGATATTGGATACTACTCAATAATGTGACTGATGATGCCCAGCTAATGGTTAATGCCTTAAATCAGGGTCTTTACCAATAAGTCTATATTTAAGCAGGATAGCCATAATTAATACAGGCATAGAAGTCAGATGGTTTGATATAGTTCCCAAGCATTCATTTTGGGTCCATGACGATTTAATAGATCAGGCTCATCACTGAGAGCAGGAGACCCCGCTCAGATGGGCCTGATCTTTTTACTTCAGGATTTAATCAGCACCAAATCCGCCCTTGTCTGTCATAGGTCCGGATTTCCGTAATAATAGATCAAACATGGGATTGACATTGACATCTTTTTTTATATGTTAAGTAAAGAACGGGATTTTAAAGTCCGTACAAACCGTTTGTTTATCAAAACGTGACGGCGGCCCTAACACGCTTCCCGGTGTGACTGGCGCACCACACCTCAGCAGCGTCACCAACCCTGTCTTGATATATTATATATATGGTGATTACACATTTTAATTAAAGTTTTCTCTTTGATTGGATCAATTAAGTAATTAAACCACATCCTGCAAAAGGTTTAGTGACAATATTTTTTGCCAGCGGAGATTTCATGGAGGAGATTATGAAAAGGATATGTATGGTTGGGACAGCTACTTCGAGGCCCTTGGATTATTGGTAGATGGACGGATAGACCTGGCAAAGGCGATGGTTGATAATTTTGTTTACGAGATCACCTATTAAGGAAAGATCCTCAATGCCAACCGCTCATATTATCTGACACGCTCCCTGCCGCCTTTTCTGACATCTATGGCCTTAGCCGTATATGAGCATCTCCCCAGAGACCCCACAAGCAAGGAATGGCTCATGAAGGTTTTTCAGGCCGCCATTAAGGAGTATCGTGAAGTATGGATGGTCAAGGACAGGCTTACAAAGATCGGGCTCAGCCGATACTACGGCGAAGGGATCGGTCCTCCCCCGGAAGTGGAGCCTGGGCATTTTGATGCGGTTTATAAACCGTATGCAAAGAATTTCGATATGACGGTAGCCGAAGTTGACGATTTCTGGTCTGGTTTAAAGGAAATATTTCAAGAAGGTTTCTCAGGCGGAAGTGAAGGAAGCTCTGGTGGAGGTGGTTTTTCAGGTGGGGGAGGAGGTTTTGGAGGAGGCGGAGCCAGCGGTGGCTGGTAGCTGTTGCAGTAAACAAAAGATCCCTCCGGATGCAGGAAATAAACATTAAGAGCTATTTTATCCAACCTGCACGATCCCCAAATGGTGCATCATTCTCCAGTACGGACTGGACCGGAACCTCGTTGGCAGGAAAACCGGCACAAATCCGTGTGTGTTGCCCCTCAATTTCATGAAAATCATGTGGTTACCGAAACCTTTACCTTCAATCTGCTTATGGGACATCGATGGGCTCCCCATCCGGAAGATATGCAGGAAGCCGAAACCATCTGCCATGAGCTTGGAATCAGTGAGGTACTCTTAAGGATGCCCAAAGGACTGCTACAGATGGGGGGAGATGCCGGATGGCAGCTCTCCCATGGTGAAAAAAGCCGCCTTTACATGGCAAGGGCACTTCCCCAGAAGTCGGATTTTATCATCCTGGATGAAACCTTTGCAGCCTTAGATCCCCAAATCCTTGAACAATGCCTTCAATGCATGCTCCGCCGGGCCCAAACCCTCTTGGTTATCACACACCGGTAAATAAAAACATAAACCAGAACCATAATGATTTACTCAGTGGCTTATCTAAATTTAATCTTGGGTTTTGGGCCTTAGTATCTGTTTTGACAAAAGTTGGGTTCTTGTCTATACTGATTTTTAGGAAAACAAATCCTATCAAAATCAGACAAATTTTCTCAGACAAAAAAAGGGATTTATTTTAGATTGACACAAAAAAAAGTAAAATAGGAGGCAGTCATGGAATCAATAGAGACAAAATTTAACAAGCTTCCTGATTATCTTAAGGAAGAGGTTGAGGATTTCATTGATTTTCTAATTATCAAGAAAAAGATTTCAAAGAAGAAAAAACTCCCAAAACTTGATTGGATAGGGGGATTAAAGGAGTATCGAAACCAATATACAGCAGTCAATTTGCAGAAAAAGGCATCAGAATGGAGAGACTGATGTATCTAATAGATACCAATATTTTTCTGGAAGCCCTCTTAGAACAAGAAAAAACAAACATTGTTAGGTCTTTTTTTCAATCCATAGACTTAAGGGATATGCTCATAACAGATCTTTCGCTTCATTCAATAGGGATCATTTTGTTCAGATTAAATAAATTTGAGCTTTTTGATATATTACTCAATGACATTATAATTGATGGGATAGGTATTATTTCTCTAAAACTAAGTGACTTGAAAGAATTAAAGGACATTTCTAAAGCTTTTAATTTGGATTTCGATGATGCATATCAATATTTGGCATCTGAAAAACATGATTTGTTAATTATCAGTTTTGATAAAGATTTTGACAGAACAAAGAGAAAAAGGAAAGAACCACAAGAAATAATTTCATGAATCTTGTCTTTCTATTAAATGCCGTTATAAAGGGAGATCCTTACTAAGCCTTTCTATGCTGGCTGATCAAGATGGGCAGGGTAAAAGATTTATGAGAACATTAATATCTGCAAATATTTTTCTGATATTCTTTTCTTGTAAAAGTTCTCCAAACAACAGAGGCTACTTTATGGTAGCCATGCGTATAGAACCGGATGAAACCATAACCATAAGGAGTTACTAAAAATCCTTCTCGACCAAAAGAGATAATATTTGATACTTTAACCTTCAACTGAGTCATAGAAAAATTCTTATCCAGGAATTCTTATCCTGGGGATTATTTTCCCTCAACTAGTACTACCCAATTTATTTTGTTTAAAGGGAAGATTATACAATTTTACTATATTTGGCAACCCGCCCGAGGTTCTTATTTCAATCCTGTCTTCATATATAGGGATGCGTATTGGGACACTGATAGTATAATCCCTATGGGCAATTGCATTTACAATAGCTTCTCTCAGGGCGGTTTCCGGCATCTTCAATACTATTTTGTATCCAAATACCTTAATTTCATATTTTTTGGAAAGTACAATATTAAAATGGACAGAACCGATGTTAGAGCCAATTGCCATGGGAGGCAAAAAGAAAATTATAAAAAAGATATTTTTGATATTGTATGGAAAATAATCTAATATAATCCTTAAAAGGAGGGAATCGTGGATCAAACCATCAACCTGCTCCACTTAAGGATTAAACAAGAGGACTCTGGTGACCATGTCATCTGTCTCCGGTCGGGCAGCGAAACCTTAGCCGAATCCCCCGCTCCCCAGGGCATCCTCCATTGGTCGGATATTCCCACCCTGCATGCGATATTCGGCAGACCCGGCCAATCCGTTAAAGGGATAACTCCCCGGGAGATATCACCCATAGGCACAAGACTCTACAATGGGCTCTTTCCGGGCCCTATCCATGAAGCATTTACAGAGGCCATCCGGAAAGCAAGATTAAGCCGATCTATCATAGACCTTCGCTTTCAGGCGGACGCATCGCACCTCCTCTCACTTCCCATCGAGCTCATCCACCACCCTGAGGAAGGCTATCTGCTTCTTAAACCCTATATCTCCTTCTCCCGCCATCCCCTCCTCGATATCAAACCCGGGGACGCATCAGGTCCGCCCCTAAAAGTCCTCATGTTTGTATCAAGCCCCGAGGATGCCCCTCCTATCCTGGACTTCGAAAAAGAACAGGACAACATAATCCAGGCCCTTGATCCTTACATCAGCAAAGGGGAAACCATTGTAGACATGCCGGATGAGGGCACAATGGACACCCTTAAAGAATATTTGGACCGCGGTGGCTACCAGGTACTCCACTTCAGCGGCCACGGGAACTTTGATCCCCGAAAAAACGAGGGATGCCTGCTCTTTGAAAACCAAAAGGGACAAAAGGAGGAAATCCCGGCTCATCGGCTTGCAGACCTTCTCATCAGCTATCCCAGCCTTCGCCTTGTTTTCCTCAGCGGTTGTCAGACAGCCCACATTGACTATGACATATTTGCCGGGGTCTCCCAGCAGCTTCTCAAAAACGGTATCCCCATGGCGATAGGGATGCAGCACTCCGTCTCAGACGAAGGTGCAACCGCATTTGCCTCCTCATTCTACGGGGAGCTTCTCAAGGCCCACAGTGCAGGCTGGGCACTCGCATCAGCCCGCACAGCCCTCTGGGAGCATAACAAAAACTCCTTTGAGTGGGCAACCCCTGCACTCTATGGGGGCGGATGGATCGGGGAGGTCGTTAACCTTGCAAAAGAACCCCAGGCGCCCCTGGAGCCCAGGGGAAAACCCAGGGCCTTCTATGCAGGGGTAAGCTATCTGGAGCAGGGATTTGTCGGAAGGCGCTCAGACCTTTGCGCACTCAGGGGAAAGATCCGCGAAGGGCAGACAGGCATCGCCATCTGCGGGCTGGGCGGCATAGGGAAAAGCACCCTCGCCACCCGTCTTTTGGAAAGGCTTCACTGGGAAGAAGGCATGGACATCATGGTGTTTCAAAAAGAGGTATCCCCGGAGCAGGTGGTCTCCTCCCTGGGTGACACCCTGGGAGGGGAATGCTCCCGGATCGGTAAATCTCCTGATCTTCCCTGGGGGAAAAAGCTCACCGCCCTTCACAACACATGGCCTGAGAAAAAAATAGCCCTCCTTTTTGACAACTTCGAGGACAACCAGCACCACGACGGCAGCATCAAAGACCAGGAGGTCCGGAAAATGCTCACCGCCCTTTCAGCCATTGACAGGAAAAGGCTCCTGCTCATAATCACCACGCGGTACTGGCCCGACATCCTTTACCGTCATAACCTGGGGGATATGGGCCTTACAGGAAGCATCAAGAAGATGTACCGCTATCCCGCGCTTCGGGAGTTGGATCTTTCCATAAAAAAGGAAATTTACGATCGTCTGGGGGGCCAGCCCAGGTCCCTGGAGCTTCTTGCGGGCCTCCTCCGGACCATGGAGAAGACATGGGACACGGTAAAACACAGGGTGTCAGAGGTAGAAGAAGATGCCCGACAGGACCTCATGCTGGATATTCTCTGGGAGGAGCTCAGCCATAAGGAGCGGGATCTGCTCAAAAGGATATGGGTCTACCGTCTGCCCGTGGACGAGGACGCCCTCACCCTCCAGGCTCAGGAAAGGCCTGTCGATACTCACATAGCGAGTCTGGCAGACCGCTCCCTCATCCATGCAGGCAAGGATGAAGAAGATGTCTTTCGGTATTTCATCCACCGTCTCACTGCAGGGTATGTAAAGGACAGGGTCACGGATGAAGAGGCAAGGGATGCCCACAGGGTCGCTGCGCGCTACTATGAATACCGGCTCAGGAACCAGGAAAAAGACATAGATATTTTCCTTGAGGCCCGTTATCACCACCTTGGTGCAGGGAACCTCCGTAGGGCGGCTGAGATCGCCTTTGCTGCTGAAGGTCCCCTGAGGATCTGGGGTCATATCGAAAGGGCACGGCAACTGAATCAGGAGACCCTGGAGCGGGCGCCTGATGAGAGGACCCACGCCATTGCCCTGCACAATCTGGGGATCATTGAGCAAGGCCAGGGTGAGTATGAGAAGGCGCTCTCCATGTATGAGGAAGCTAGAAAGATTGCTGAGCGCATCGGCGATGTGGCTGGGGTTTCAGCGAGCTACCACAATATAGGAGCAATTTATCAGGATAGAGGCGACTATGACAAGGCTCTTTCCATGTTTGAGGAATCTAGAAAGATAAAAGAGCGCATCGGCGATGTGGCTGGGCTCTCTAAAAGCTACCACCACATTGGGGTGATCTATCAGGATAGAGGCGACTATGACAAGGCTCTTTCCATGTTTGAGGAATCTAGAAAGATTGCTGAGCGCATCGGCGATGTGGCTGGGGTCTCTAAAAGCTACCACCAGATTGGGAGGATCTACCAGTATCGAGGCGACTATGACAAGGCTCTTTCCATGTTTGAGGAATCTAGAAAAATAAAAGAGCGCATCGGCGATGTGGCTGGGGTCTCTAATAGCTTCCACCAGATTGGGATAATCTACCAGGTTCGAGGCGACTATGACAAGGCTTTTTCCATGTATGAGGAATCTAGAAAGATTTTTGAGCGCATCGGCGATGTGGCAGGGGTTTCTGCAAGCTACCACCAGATTGGGAGGATCTACCAGTATCGAGGCGACTATGACAAGGCCCTCTCCATGTTTGAGGAATCTAGAAAGATAAAAGAGCGCATCGGCGATGTGGCAGGTCTTGCATTTTCATATGGGCAGATGGGAGTCCTCTTTGAAGAAAAAGAAAATTATGAAGCCGCTTTGGAATATACCTTGAAGGCATTTTCCATAGTGAGCCAAATCGGGTCTTCACATATTCAGCTAGCGGTGACACAACTAAAACGCCTTCAGAAAAAAATGGGGACAAAAAGGTTTAATACGATCTGGAAAAAACTCACCGATCTGGATGACATACCTTATTTCTTGAAAAACGAATGAATCCTTTTCAAGGATGACTGAATATTAAAAAAGCAAAAATATACAAACAATATGAATAAAGGAGACAAAGAAGATGGAAAAGACATCCCCGCTGATGAAGATAAATTGCCCTAACCCGGAATGCGGCCAGGGTTTCCATATCCGACTTGGGATCACTAAAGAAGAACAAAAGGCATATGCAGATGCCAATGATGGGGACGAACTGAATGAATCCCGGGTGTGTCCTTTCTGTGAAGCTCTGGTTATCGTAAGATACAGGAAGGAGGGGCCAAAGAAAAAAAAGGAGCGTGAGCGGTCAAAGGCCTTTGGAGAAGAACTATACACATTACAGGGAAATCCATCGATCAGTGCAATATCTCTCTGGCGCTGCCCCGAATGTGATTATAAAGAGGAAGTCATCCACTATTCGGCCCTCAATCCTCCCCAGTGTCCCACCCATAACTGCAAACTTGAACTCGTCCGGGAACCCCTGGAATCAGGGAAAGGGGTCCCGGAATGATTATTGACGATATATCCAAAGAGGTTTTTGGCAAGCTCGGCTCCGGCTGGATTGTATCATGCCTCATCCCGTCTGCCATCCTCTTTGCCGTCATCGGAATAGCGCTTTTCATCGAGCCTCCTCATGAAATGATCAGGCAGCATCAAGCCTTACAAAGGCTTTGCACTTCCATCCCAAAAACATGGTGGCCTGGCGTTATTATCCTGCTTATCATCTTTACAGGCCTTTGCCTCAAATTCTGCACCCCATATATCATCCGATTCTATGAAGGCTATGGCCCATTCTCCCTTTTTCGTCCCCTGGAGCAAAGACGCTTCAGGAATATCGAAAAAAGGCTCAAAGCGTTTATGAAAGAGGTAAAGAAAACCCCGCGAACCAACACCAATACATCTGAATTTCAACAGTTAGAACAAAAAGCACACGCCCTGGAATATCATCTTCGAAGCAGCTTCCCCCCGCCTGAATACGTCATGCCCACTGCCCTGGGGAACATCATCCGCGCAGCAGAAATCCATGGTCTTGTGCATTATGGTATAGACGCAATAATTCTCTGGCCCAGGCTGCTTCCTTTTGTCCCCGAAAAAATAACAAAAGCCCTGGGAGAGGCGTATAATTCCATGGTCCTTTGCCTGAATACGAGCATTATATTTTATACCCTCTCGCTCTTCTGGCTTATCTATTTTGGTCGTTTAAAAAACATCACAACGCTCATATTCCTTCCTGTCCCGATCCTCTTCCTTCTCGGCTGCCTCTCCTACAAAGCCTCACTCACCTCAGGCAGGGATTTTGGACACCAGCTTTGTGCTGCGGTTGATCTGTCCAGATGGAAATTGCTCAAAGAGCTCCGCTACCCTTATCCCAAAGACCACAATGAGGAGGTGCAGCTCTGGCAGGAGATCAGCAAATTCCTTTACGGAGGCCCTCCGGTCCAAAGGAATTATAAATATGAACATAAAGACCTTAAAGATTCCTAACTTAACAGGATCAACCAAATAACAGGGGCATTCAATGACAATTAAGGCAAAAGAAATCCGGTTGACTATCGATCAGCATAAAAACATGATCCGTCTTCAGGACAGAGGCATAACCCTGGCGGAATCCCCCTTAAACCATGAGATCCTTACTTGGAAAGACATGCCAACCCTCCAGGCACTGTTTCGTGGTCCGGGGCAGACTATAAAAAGGATTTCACCCGAAGACCTGTCCGCACTGGGCACAAGGCTCTATCAAGGATTCTTTCCCGGGGAAATCCATGAAGCATTTACTGAAATCCTCAGGAAGGCAAACCAGAGCCGGACCAGGATAGACCTGCATCTTGAAACGGACTCATCGCACCTCATCTCCCTTCCCCTCGAGCTCATCCACCACCCTGAGGAAGGATACCTTCTCCTGAATGACTGTTTCTCATTCTCACGTCATCCCCTCCTCGGTATGGAACCTGGGGATGCATCAGGACCGCCCCTTAAGATCCTCATGTTTGTCTCAAGCCCTGCGGATGCACCCCCTATCCTTGACTTTGAAAAAGAGCAGGATAACATCATCTGGGCACTTGATCCTTATATCAGCAAAGGGGAAGCCATTGTCGACATGCCGGATGAGGGCACAATCGACACCCTTAAGGAATACCTGGACCGGGGAGGTTACCAGGTCCTCCACTTCAGCGGTCACGGCCTATTTGATCACAAAGAGGGGGAAGGCTGTCTCCTCTTCGAGAATGACCGGGGACAAAAAGAGGAAATCCCTGCAAAACATCTCGCAAAGGTATTGAAAAACTATCCCAGCCTTCGCCTTGTTTTCCTCAGCGGTTGTCAGACAGCACGCATTGACTATGACATATTTGCCGGGGTCTCCCAGCAGCTTCTAAAAAACGGCATCCCCATGGCGATAGGGATGCAGCATTCAGTCTCGGACGAAGGTGCGACCGCATTTGCCTCCTCCTTTTATGGGGAGCTCCTCAAGGCCCACAGTGCAGGCTGGGCACTCGCATCCGCCCGCACAGCCCTCTGGGAGCGCAACAAAAGCTCCTTTGAGTGGGCAACCCCCGCACTCTATGGAGGCGGATGGATCGGTGAGGTCGTTGACCTTGCAAAAGAACCCCAGGCGCCCCTGGAGCCCAGGGGAAAACCCAGGGCCTTCTATGCAGGGGTAAGCTATCTGGAGCAGGGATTTGTCGGAAGGCGCCTGGACCTTCGCACACTCAGGGGAAAGATCCGCGAAGGACAGACAGGCATCGCCATCTGCGGGCTGGGCGGCATAGGAAAGAGCACCCTCGCCACCCGCCTTTTAGAAAGGCTTCACTGGGAAGAAGGAATGGATATCCTGGTGTTTCAAAAAGAGGTATCCCCGGAGCAGGTGGTCTCCTCCCTGGGTGATACCCTGGGAGGGGAATGCTCCCGGATCGGTAAATCCCCTGATCTTCCCTGGGGGAAAAAGCTCACCGTCCTTTACAACACATGGCCTCAGAAAAAAATAGCCCTCCTTTTTGACAACTTCGAGGACAACCAGCACCACAACGGAAGCATCAAAGATCCGGAAGTCCGGAAAATGCTCACCGCCCTTGCAGCCATTGACAGAAAGAAGCTCCTGCTCATTCTCACCACACGGTACGGACCCGATACTCTCTACCGTCACAACCTGGGGGATATGGGCTTTACAGGAAGCATCAAGAAGATGTACCGCTATCCCGTACTTCGGGAGTTGGATCTTTCAACAAAGAAGGAAATATACAATCGTCTCGGGGGCCAGCCCAGGTCCCTGGAGCTTCTTGCGGGTCTTCTCCGGACCACGGAAAAGACATGGGACGCGGTAAAACACAGGGTATCACAGGCAGAAGAAGAGGCCCGCCAGGACCTCATGCTGGATATTCTCTGGGAGGAGCTCAGCCATAAAGAGCGGGAGTTGCTCAAAAGGATATGGGTCTACCGTCTGCCCGTAGACGAGGACGCCCTCACCCTCCAGGCACAGGAAAGGTCTGTTGACAATCACATAGCGAGTCTGGCAGACCGCTCCCTCATCCATACACGCAAGGATGAAGAAGATGTCCTTCGGTATTTTATCCACCGTCTCACTGCAGGGTACGTAAAGGACAGGGTCACGGATGAAGAGACAAGGGATGCCCACAGGATCGCTGCGCACTACTATGAATACCGGATCAGGAACCAGGAAAAAGACATAGAGATTCTTCTTGAGGCCCGCTATCACCACCTTGGTGCAGGGAACCTCGAAAGGGCGGCCGAGATCGCCTTTTCTGCTGAATCTCCACTGAGGATCTGGGGCCATATCGAGAGGGCGCGGCAACTGAATCAGGAGACCCTGGAGCGGGCCCCTGATGAGAGGACACGCGCCATTGCCCTGCACAATCTGGGGATCATTGGGCAAGGCCAGGGCGAGTATGACAAGGCGCTCTCCATGTATATGGAAGCAAGAAAGATTTTTGAGCGCATCGGCGATGTGGCTGGGATTTCTAATAGCTACCACAATATTGGGAATATCTACTATTTACGAGGCGAATATGACATGGCTCTTTCCATGTTTGAGGAATCTAGAAAGATTTTTGAGCGCATCGGCGATGTGGCCGGTGTTTCTGCAAGCTTACACCAGATTGGGATGATCTACCAGAAGCGAGGCGAATATGACATGGCTCTTTCCATGTTTGAGGAGGCTAGAAAGATTGCTGAGCGCATCGGCGATGTGGCTGGGGTTTCTGCAAGCTTACACCAGATTGGGATGATCTACCAGAAGCGAGGCGACTATGACATGGCTCTTTCCATGTTTGAGGAATCTAGAAAGATTTTTGAGCGCATCGGAGATGTGGCCGGTGTTTCTGAAAGCTACCTCCAGATTGGGAGGATTTACCAGGATCGAGGAGACTATGACATGGCTCTTTCCATGTTTGAGGAATCTAGAAAGATAAAAGAGCGCATCGGCGATGTGGCTGGGGTTTCTGCAAGCTTACACCAGATTGGGAGGATCTACCAGGATCGAGGCGACTATGACATGGCTCTTTCCATGTTTGAGGAAGCTAGAAAGATTGATGAGCGCATCGGCGATGTGGCTGGGGTTTCTGCAAGCTTACACCAGATTGGGATGATCTGCCAGCATCGAGGAGACTATGACATGGCTCTTTCCATGTTTGAGGAATCTAGAAAGATTGATGAGCGCATCGGAGATGTGGCTGGGGTTTCTGGAAGCTTACACCAGATTGGGATTATCTACCAGGATCGAGGCGACTATGACATGGCTCTTTCCATGTTTGAGGAATCTAGAAAGATTTTTGAGCGCATCGGAGATGTAGCCAGTCTTGCATCTTCATATGCACAATCGGGCCTTCTTCATGAAGCAAAGGGTCAAAACGAGGCAGCATGTGAGTCTGTCCTGAAGGCATTTATAATTTTTAAAAGGATCGGGTCTCCATATGCCCAACAGGCGGGAGAGATTCTTAATCGACTCCGGCAAAAAATTGGGGAGATTAAGTTTGGGACGATCTGGAAAAAATTAACCGGAGAAGAGATAAGGTAAGCTAATCTGAAAAAGGTTACTGCCCGGCATCCTTTTTTTCGAGGTACCTGAGACAAATACAAAGCACCTGTTCCATAGCACCTCGCACATTGTAATCAGTCCAGTCAACTCCACAATGGCTCCACGGCATTCGATAAGGCTTTATGATGTTGAGGTTGTCACGATCCGTATGGTAGTAATTCAAGTAATCATAATAACGAAGTCCACACAATGAAGAGGCCTTCAGGCCTCCACGGACAAAACCAGCGGCATCTGTCCCGCCGGCAATTCCCGGCATAGGTTCCACAACGTGATTGATCTTGAGGTCACCGGCACATTCCTTCAACAAATTATAAACTTCAGGGCTTAAAGACGTACCGGTGGTCTTTTCTTTCGAGTAAATCTTCACAAGGCCCGTGTCACTGATGGATTCCATATTAACGACTGTTGTGTCGATATCATTGTATTCCCGGGCATGCCGACGCGCAAAGGCCTCGGAACCGCGCAGGCCTACCTCCTCGCATCCAACGATTGCAATGACAACTTCGGTATTTTGAGGAACCTTCTCAGGATTGTGCTCCTTCCAATCCTTAAGGACTTTCGCTACAGCCATGGCCGGCGCTACTGCTGACAGGTTATCCACTGCACCGGGAATAGCCTTACTGCTTGCAAAAAAGAATAGTGCAATTAAAGCAGGCAAGTTTAAGCAAAAAACCAGTACGAGCGTGCGCTTCAATGCAAAGTTACCAGGGCTGGACATATACGGGATCAGAATAAAGGTAACACTTACAGCATAGCTAAGAACCAGAAGGAGAATCATTTTGGTCTTCTTCTCCATGTTTCGGAAAATCCCGAAGAAAAGATTTGAATTGCCTTTTAACAATAGAATTAAAAGGGGCAGGAGCCACGATAAGAGTACAACACCGATGTCTATTACAATAACCGTTTTCAGAGAAACAGCCCCGAATATACCGAACAAGAGCTGAGCTATGTAAATAACCAGGTATTCAACAAGGGCAAGGATACCGCTCACAAGGAACAGGACATGCCCGGCTCCGGTGTAGTGAATGAGATTAAATCGGTAGGCGCTGTCAAGATGACCGCTGAAAATTATGCGTTTCTTGACCCTACCCTGCGGCTTGATGATTCCCACGACATTTTGGGAGGTTCTTTTTTGGTATGGCAGGAACTTTGGCGTCCACTCCTCGTATTTGAAGAACTGTTTGTAGAATAAAAGAAAAGCAAAAAGAATCAATCCAATGCAGACCAGAGAAAACACAACCGGCTGTACCTGTATCAAGAAGAAGAACAGAGCACAACTGATAATGATCAATCCTACAACTAACCTGATCCAGCCAAGAAAGGCTTTGGGATAACAGGTAAACTCTTCAATTTGGACTTCGTCGCAATGCTTTCCAAGTTCATCTTCAACGAGCATGGCCGCTTTTCTTTCAGCTTCCGAGCAGGGAGCGCGCGAACCAACCCCGGTAAGGATTCGCTCGATAATCCCATACATATAATCCGAATTCTCGTCGGAATCGATCTGATATTTAGTCTTTTCATCCATAAAATCTCACCGGATCTCTTTTTTAGTTAACACCCCGATTCAATCCGTATTTTCATCAGTACCTGAGGCTGTCTCATTCGCATCCAGGTCGCAGGAAAATTTAACCACTAACGGATAGTGATCGGATAGATCCATCAAACCGCGTTCGCTTTCATACTTCCAGTCATGAATCACGTAAGCGTCCCTGGGAAGCAATTTCAGCCCTGTGCCTGATTTCTTCACATAGACGAAGTCTATGCGATCAAAATTGCCCTCTCCTCTATCGTTTGGATCCGCCTTTGGGGAAAAAATCCGATTCAGCCTGTTCTCTTGCAGGTCAATGGTTTCCTCCCCATTCACATGGTTCTTATGTACCTCCCGAAAAGCGTCTGTTGCCCCTGTGTGATTGAAGATATTGTTCATGGCATCGTAGTTGCTTTTATGTACATTAAAGTCACCCATTACAATTGCAGGGCCGCCTTCAGCCTCGATCTCTTCTGCAATCTGCCGGATGTTTGGTTGTCCGGCACCTCCTGTGTCCGTACCGGCATGGCTGACGCCAACTCTAAACATACAGGAGGAAGCAGGGCAGTCCTCAACTGTGGCCATTATAATCCCCTTCTTGGACCAGGCATCATCACCGTGGAGGTCCCTGAACTTTGTAAACTTCATATTCGCCAGTCGCCATTTGCTAAGGAGAACCAAACCACAAGTGCTTCTCAGATCAAACCAATTCTCATGCGGATAATAGTGAAACGGGTATATGCCCTTCAATTCCCTGGCAAACCATTTCTTCCTGGCATAGGCCCAGACTTCCTCCAATGCAACGATGTCCGCACCGCACTCTTTGATCCTGGAGACAATGTGCCTTGAACGAATATTATCATCAAAGACCAGAGGATTCCTGCCGCGATCGAAAAGACGCAAAAAATTATCGACGAATTCGACTATCGAACCCTTAAACAGATGGGTGTTGTAAGTCAACACAGTAATATCGAGGTTTTCTTTCCTCAACTTTACGGCTGCCTCTTTAACAAAATGTTCACTATAGAGACTGATATTATTGAAGTAAAAGAACGTTGTATTTCTTGTAAGGCAGTATAAACCAGAGCGGGAGATTAAGTCAATAGGGATATTTGACAAAAAAATCCTGTCCTTCGCAAAAAAGAGCTAACCAAATAAGATTGGTTAGCTCTTGACGTAAGGTGCTATTTAAAAATGGTTAAATGAAATCAGTGTTAATCCCACCCCCCCCAAATACTCCTGACATTCCACTTAATCAGAGGCCATAACCATAACTATAATTATAACCACCATAATATCCATAGGGATTAGACCAAGTGTTTATTGTTGAGCCCAAAGATCCAAGGCCGTAAAGGCCGTATGGATAAGGATACGGATATGTTCTGGTCTGCCTGTAGCCCACAATCCCATATACAGGCTCATCTTCTATACCATAAACGTCCATATAGGTAAGGCTATGGCCTGGCATTAAATCTTGAAGTAATTTCAATGTAGACTTCCCTGGTGGTTCCCTCCAACCCCATATCGGCGTTCTGCTATATCCAAATGGATAGCCTTGATACATTGAAGAATAAGAATATGGTTGAATTGGATAATAATTTTGTTCAGAAAACAATGTATACCCAGTATTCCATTGTCCCAAACCAGTCATATTTGGCAGTGTCACTGTCCCATAAGTTTGACAATAACAGACACCTGCATAAATTGAAAAACAAACAGCCAGAAATATTACTAATATACATAATTTCCAATTTCTTGATTTCATATCTTTTCTCCTTATATTAATTAAGGATTTTTAAAAGACCTGACAAGACACTTCTTGTTTTATTGGCAGTCACCTCCTTTATCTTTTGGTTTTTTTGAGGAGAAATTACCCGGTTTCTGCAGAATAAGTGCGTCAGGATTTTGCTTAGGCCTAAAGCAAATCTCTCTGGAAGATGAAAAAGAACTTCAAATGGATTTAGAATTTGTCTTATATTTTAATAGACGCAAAGAGGATTCATTTTCCCCTTGATTTTTTAAGCTATTATAGCAATAGAATGATTATCAGATTAGATTTAAATCAATGGATTGAGGGACCTCAGTTTGGGCCGTGAATGTCTTTGTCCCTTTTCTTGGGGAATTCCATGGTCAGGGATGAATGCATCACCTCTGTGTTCCCCAATGCATGTTTTTTAAATGTCATTGTAGGATTAAACATCAAAATATTTGCTTTTCTGCCATTCTTTTCATTTGAAATAAACAGATCACCTTCAGGACTAAAACAAATCCCTTCGGGTTGTTTGAATATCTTTTTGTTTAAACCCTTAGCTGTAAGAATATCTCCTTTTTGATTCAGGACAATGAGCATTCTGTCGGCCGAAGAAATGATGTATATATTTTTAGTCTTCGGATGAATGGCAATGCCAGAAGGCCGGAAATTGATATCGCCTTTACTTAAATCGAATATCTTGATATTTCCCATGAAAGATTTTTGCAATAAAGGGCACCTCCCGAAATCTCTTAAATCGTCAATGTCAATGACGCAAGCAGGCTTTTCAAAAATCTCATTCGTATATAAATCGAACCTATAAACGGCCCTTTTCCCTTTCAGCTCATTGCATTTCTTTTTGAGATGAGGAGAATCCTTACAGGCAATGAGCAATGTATTGGATTCTTCATCAAATGCCAATCCTTCAGCATCATTTTCTTTAGAAAGTAATGTATTATATTTTTTTACCTTTGGGAGATGTGAATCAAAGTTCTTTACCTTGAATATGTTTCCATTGCTCTGTAAAACGTAAGCATTTTTATTAACGATCACAATATCTTCGTAATCTCTTCCCTCACCGAATTTTAATTTTTCTGTGACCTTTCCTTTCTCAAGATCAACCACATACATCATTCCTTTTTCATCCTGGATACATACCAGTTTGTTTTGTTCGAGATAGGACAAACCGGATATTTCGTCCAAACAGTGAGGCAGTTTCAATTTCTTTGATGGATAGGATAATTGGTAAGGGAAGATGTAATTATCGAATCCTTTATAACCTCGTTCCCCAGTTTGATAATCTTTATTCTGGAAAACGCTCATATTCTTTAGAGTGAAAGGTATAAGAAGCAGCCCTATAAAGAATATCACAAGAAAAACATCTTTTCTTTTCAATATGTTACTCTTCAATATATTCATCATATTCATCTTATTTAAACCTCAAGGACCTATTGATATTTAAAGATATATAGTCATCTTTCCAGGGTACTACTATGGCCCTTTTACTTGAATAGTAAAAAACTACCAGAGCAGATTACATAAAATTTACTAAAAGATTCAAATAAATGTATCAGAAATAATAATCTGTTATAAATTTATTTAAAATATAAAAAAAATAAAAGGATAAAGTTGCAAAATATATAAAACAGAAGAAATATATCTTGTTAATATATAATTAATAATTGTAAAACGGATATTTAAAATATTATCTATTTTTAATAAACAAACTATTTTTGTAAAAGCAAAAATTATACCAATTATTAATAATTGTATAAAAGTTATTTAAACTCATCTATTAATAATAATAAAAGAATTTAAAGGGCAAATTTAAAACATCTAACAAGTCGCATAATTGCAAATAAAATAAAAAAATAAGCCGCAAAAAAGCGACTTTAAAAACCAAGAACAATTTTTATAAATAGAAAAGTCCGCGGGGAAGAGGATTTTTTATTTTTTGAGGTTACATAGTATTAGACCAAGTGATTATATCTTTCGGTAGAGAGTAGCCTTATGAATACCTAAATGATTGGTTGTACTATCTCCATTAGACAAAGGCAGTTTTTGAAATTTTATAGAAAAGATTTGGAGTATCCTGCTCAGTGCAAAACCATTAGATCTTAGTAAGAATATAAAAAAATATTCGTCCTGTGCTTTAGAAATAATTTATCCGGCTCTCAGAGAGGGGGAATTAAAAATGAGAACCTTCACTCAATTGTTATTTCCTTCCAAAAAGGCCAGCAATTCTAATGTGTCCTGTCCTGGCCTAATTCTTACATTTATGTTAATCATCATTATTGCCATATCCTTTTTCGCCCCATCTCATGCCCAGCAGATCATATTTAATATTAAAGATGATTATGTCTTTTATCCATTAATCTTCATGAATTATAGCAATCCTTCCGATTATCTGATTAATTTAAATTATAATTACCGGATCCCTCCTTATGCACAGAATATATATAATTTCCCCGTTTTTTATCCCTTTAGATATCTTGTTCCTGAATCCCTATTTTTTGGTAATTCATGGGGCGCTTACCATCGGACGCTCTTTCTGCAACCTATTATTTATAGTAATTTTGAACACCCATTGGAATACTCATGGTTTCTTCCCTTTATGCAATACACAAGTGATGAAGAAGATTTAAAATCAGGTATTGAGCAATTTGTAGAAAACTATAAACTTATTCTCCAAGAAGCAGCAGATCTAACTCCTCAGGAGCTTGTTCAGAAGTTTCCTGAGGGAAGCTGTTTAACGGACCTTGGTTATAATGTTTCAGAAACCAATTTTTACGATCTGGTTAAGGAAGAAACGGGGCTGACACTCAATGAGGAAGAAAAAATCAATGAAAACGGCTTTGTCGTTAGTCAGCGAGTAAATTATCAGTCTTTTGGATATGCATATCTGGACCTCTTTTATAAGGACCTGCCCGTCTTTATATCAACAGATTCAATCCTTCAAGCGCTTCATAAATCCTACGATCTAATCCTGGCAGACATAGAAGAACAAGTCCTTATGGAGAAACTGGAGCAAATCCTTTCTCAGGCACAGGCCGCTCTTCCCCAAATTATTACGGACAACTCCGGAATCATGGCAGATGCCTATCACGACCTGAATGTGTTTTACACTGTGGCAAGAAAGTTACTGGGCAGATATACCTCTTTTTTACCCTTTTCGGAAGACCAGGAGGTTCAGGCCTTTCTTAGCCATATAAACCAACAATCTTTTGAATGGGTCGATATATTCGGTGAAACAAGAAAGATCGATTTCAGCCAGTTTCAGCCTAGGGGCCATTATACAAGGTCTGAAGAGTTTAGGAACTATTTCAGGGCCATGATTTGGCTTGGCAGGATTGATTTTCGGGTAGAATATCCAAGGCAACTTCTGGATGCCTGGTTGGTATGGAGGAGTGTGGAAGAAGGCGGAGTTCGTGCTGAATGGGATGGCATGGATAAGATAATCGAACTCATGGTTGGAAAGCCGGATGCAATGAACCTGAGAGGGATTGCCATGCTCATGGAAGAGGCTGGCGTCAAAGGGCCCGAAGATTTGCTGGATGAAAACATCCAAGACAGGATTTTTTCCCTAATGGACGAGAAGGGATATGGCGAGCAAAGGATATGTTCTCATTATTTAGAAAGCGATCCCTTGAATCCCAATGTGGTTGAGATGCCTAAATCTTTTACTTTTATGGGTCAAAGGTTTACTGTGGACAGCCATGTATTTTCCAATGTGGTTTTTGACAGAATAGTTGTGGATGGTAGAAAAGTTAAAAGGATGCTGCCCGATCCGCTGGATGCCATGTTTGTACTGGGTAATAACAGGGCACTTCACCATCTTCAGGGTGAACTGGACAACTGGCAATATCAGGGGAATCTCTATATCTTACGTTATTTACTGGACCAATATGAAAGTGAATTTTGGGAATCGAATATGTATAATTGCTGGCTCGACTCACTTCGGAGCCTATCGGGGCCATTTGAAGACCAAGGGATTCCAATGGCCTTACTCACTCCTGCTTACAGGGACAAACTTCTTCACACGCAACTTGCTTCCTGGGCGGAACTTCGGCATGACACGATCCTTTATGTCAAGCAATCATATACATTCTATCCATCTTGTGATTACCCGGATGGATATATTGAACCGGTGCCCATTTTTTACAAAAAGCTCAAAGGTCTTGCTAAAAAAGCAAAGGATATCTTCGATAATACAATTATACCCGACCGATTCAAATGGAGATATACCTCCCACTTCGAAGGATTTGCCAATACCATGGAAATGCTGGAGATAATTGCACAAAAACAGATCGATGGTCAGCCAAGAACGGAAGAGGAAACACAATTCATCAAAGATACAATCATTGAGAAAGATCATGATGTTATATGTGCTGTAATAACCGTTCATGATGGATGGTATCCCAGGCTTTTCTTTAGGAATCATGAGGCTTGCATAAAGCCTGACTTCATAGTTGCTGATGTTCACACAAATCCGAAAGATGAGCAAGTACTCCATGTGGGAGTGGGAAAGGTTAATGTCATCTTTTTTATTGCCGAGACCTGTAATGGTCCCTCACTATATGTAGGACCGGTATTCTCCTATTATGAGCGGATCGAAGGGGGAATGAACAGACTAGATGATTCTGAATGGGCTGATTTGGTAAATGATGATGATCTTACGGCGCCAGGCTGGACAAATAGTTTTATATTATGATTTATCCCTTTTTCAGCAGGTGGTGATATACTATTAAACAAAAGGTCCTTCTTACCGGTCCGCCTCGATGCGGCAAATCAACCCTCATCCGGAAAATTATCCAAAGAATAGGGAAACCTATGACCGGTTTTTTCACCTCCGAGATAAGAGAAAAGGGACAGAGGGTGGGATTTTCCATAGAAACACTCCATGGGAAAAAAGGCATCCTTGCACATATCAACAATAAAGGCCCGATTAAAGTAGGAAGATATGGGGTAAATATTGAAGATATCAATAGGATTGCCGTACCTTCCATGGTGTGTTCAAGGCCTTACGAGATTGTTGTGATCGACGAGATAGGAAAAATGGAATGTCTGTCCCGGCTCTTTAAAAAAACGCTTCTGGATGTCCTTGACTCAGACAATCCGGTTATCGGTTCTATTGCCCTTAAAGGCGGTCCTTTCATTCAGAAGATAAAGGAAAGGACCGACGTAGAGCTAATCCAGGTATCCGAAAAAAACAGAAACACACTGCCTGATCTGTTTTTATCAGAGTAAATTAAGGAATTGGAATTAAGGAATTTACTTAATTAAGGGGACACAATACTTTACTTAATTAAGGGGACATTAATTAAGGGGACACAATACTTAATTGCTCCTTTATAAACTGGATATTTGAGAGCTAAATGCTTAAATAATGCCCCCTAAAAGCTTCGAGCCATATTATTCAGATTATTTTTTTCTAGATTATCTGTTTTTATAATCTGCTGAAAATTTTTTTGGGAAGACGAAGGAATAGTATTCTTAAAAATAAAAGATTGACTTTCTTAAGGCACTCGATCATTTAATATGTTTTACCCTTAAACACTCTTAAATACAATTAGTTAAATATGATGCAACTTTTGATTTAATATAACCTGTATACTATCATCTTACTTAGTTAATGGGTGGTAAATATTACTAATACCCAGGTGAAAAATACCAAACTTTTTGTTAATAATCAGATGAGAGTCTATTATTTTCATGATAGTTAAAGACATCGAATGACTAAAATATCATTTCAATTTCAAGAAAAGAAAGGCAGCCCGGTAAATAGCATTTTCCATAGAAATACTAAGTCTTCGATAACGGAGCAGGAATAGAATTGAAGTTGTAAGTGATATGATAACGAATATGCTATTGTGATACTGTTTTTGATAAGAAAAAAATATGGACAAAACCAGACAGGCAACCACCATATTCCTGGCGAAAAGGGACATGGTATAGAGACGGTTTATATATTCTTTTCCAGATGGACTATGATCCAATACTAATTGGCGAGACAACTCCAGTATTTGGCGATCCTCCCCAGTATAATCTAATACATCTTGAAAATAAACCTTAATTCCCTCTTTCAAAGATTTGATTTCGTCTGAAAATCTCTTGTGATTTTTATGCCCTCTTTTAGGCTTATTACTAATGACTGTTTCATTGAAAAGCCCTTGCTTTTGCTTACCTCTAAAGCAATCAAAACCCTTTGGAATTAAGGATGAAACCAACGTTAATAAATGTCCGATTAGATAGCTTAGAATAAAGATCATGATATACTTATCAATCTCGGACATCTGCCATTTTGTAATGAGTGAGAAATCATTCAAGAGAAAGCACATAATAATCAAAGCACCTGGGAAAAGATAGGTGAAAAAATCAAGGAGACTTAAAGAAAAGTCAGTATTTATCATATTTTCAGCCCTTAGCCATTAATGAGATTATATTTCTTTACCAATTTACTAAAATTTGCCTTATCCATCTTTGCCTTTGCTGCTGCCTCAGTCTGTGTGGCTGATGTACTCAATAAATATTTTAGATATTTTATCTCGAATTCCTCTTTTGCATCCTTAAGAGACAGGTAAAAAAGATCGTCAAAATCTATCTTACCTAAATTAAGACTGGATGCCTCAATCTTTAAATCAGATGCATCCAACTCCTCTTTATCCTTATTAAGATCCACAGACAATCTGACTATATTCTTTAATTCTCTGATATTCCCTGGATAATTATAATTTGAAAGCTTTTTGAGGGACTTTTTTGAAAAATCCTTTTTAGGTATACCCCTTTTATTGCAATATTCATCGAGAAAATGTTTGGCTAAGAGAGCAATATCATCCATCCCTCTTTTTCGCAATGGTGGGAGATATATCTTTATCCCCTTTAGACGAAAATACAAATCTTGTCTGAAACGGTTTTCTCTAATTAATTCTTCTATATTTTGATTTGTTGCTGAAACAATTCTCGTATCTATTGCAATATCCCTACCCCCAATACTTCTTATTCTTCCAGTTTCCAAGGCCCTTAAAAGTTTAGCCTGAAAATTATATTCCATTTCGCCAATCTCATCTAAGAACAATGTACCTTCATTAGCCTCTTCAAAACAACCTATCTTTCGAATATTTGCCCCAGTAAAAGCGCCTTTTTCATGCCCAAAAAGTTCCGATTCTAATAATTCTCCAGGAATTGCAGCACAATTTATTGCAACAAATTTACCTTTCCTATGGCTTTCATTATGTATAGCCCTTGCAATCAATTCCTTTCCAGTGCCTGTCTCACCTTCAATAAGGACGGCTATATCAGAGTCTGCGATCTTATCCATAGTCTCTATTACATTATATATATCTTTTCCCCTTCCAATAATATTTTTATACCTTTCCCTTTGCTTATAATCGATATTTTCTCTCTTAAGCTCAAGATAATCAGATATCTTTTTTAATTTATCTCTCAGAAGTTCCAATTTAAGCGGTTTGGTGAGATAATCATAAGCCCCTAATTTTATTGATTTAACTACCAATTCAACGTCATCATGGGCGGTAAGGACTATTACTTCAATATAAGAAAAATTTTCTTTTGTATATTCTAGAAGGTTAAAGGCATTGGATTCTTCAGGGATTTCTCCAAGCCTGGCAGGGATGAAAAGGTCAAGTATTATAACATCAATATGCTCTTTACCAGCCTTTAATGCTGCTAAGGCCATATCCCTGTCCTTTGCTGTTATTACATAATGTTTATCATTTTCTAATAACTCTTCTAAAAGTTCACGGGCATCCTTTTGATCTTCAACTATTAATATTCCCAGACTCATTGTTTTGTTTTTCCTTCTTATTTCTCTTTTATACCCTTTTTAATATCTTGAAGGTATTATAACTACTTTATATAAAGATAAGAATTATCTCGTATTTCAATTTGTTTATTCTCTTTTAACTTAAGCTCCAGCTTTCGATAGTATTTAATTGTATTATAGATTTTATCACTTTCCTCTTCGGTTAATCTCCGGTCCCTAAGGATTGTATATAAAAAATCCATTGTATTCTCTACTTTGTTGAGCCTCCACTGATCCATCATATCTATATCACTCTCAAGATAAATATGATCCAAACAAAAATTTAAATTCATATTGCTGATATTTGTTAATTCCTTATATAAAATTGGTATCTTTTTCGAATACATCTTTGAATAGTTACACCAATCACGTACCTGAACCTTATAATTTCTTAAAATGTCCTTTTTCTTTTCATAATTTTCTTGACTATTGATCTTTTTTATGATTTTTTCAAAATCGTTCAAGGTATGTGAATAAACAAAAGGATAATATCCTTTTAAAGATGAAACCTCATAATGTGGAATGGATGTCGGTTTTTCTGTAAATTGTTTATCAGGATCAAAATCCACAATTATTATGCCTTCTTCTCCATCAGGGATACAAACAGTGCCAAGATTATCATTGTCATATAGAATTGGATAAAGTTGATTTTTTGTTACCGGATCAAAATGACAAAAAATCCTTGTTCCCCCTTTTGGGGAGGTATTTACAAATATAACAGGTTTTTTTTCTCTTTTTAAACAAAATTTGGCGTCATCCTCAAAATCTTCTTTTTCTAATGTAAAAGCAGGAACAATAATAAAACTATAATCTTCTTTTTGATCCTTAACAAATCGATTTAAGATTGTATATCTATGCTTGTTTGTAAAATCTATACACAAAAATATTGGTGCTTTTAAGGATATTTCTGACATTTCTGTGCAGTTTGTTGAACCTAAGCTAAATTTTATGATCCTCCATATTTCACCTTTTTTGATATTAAGGTCTAATTTACTTGGATTAATCTTTTCTATATGTTCTATTTCCCCGTTTAAATGAATGATCGGACATATATTCTTTTCTAATGAGTTTTTATCAATCTGCTTGAGAAAGATATCCTGATAGATGCTGAGATTTTCCGGAATGACAATGTGGCTTCCGGCTATTATATTGATTCTATATTTCACAGAAAGTTTTTTTATATCAACCAAACATTCTGCCGGAATTGAATACTCAGGGAAGATAATGAAATCAACCCTCTTTTCTGCACAGAATTTAATTATCCTGTATAGTTTTTTTCTTAATAATTCTATATAACTTGTCTTAATACATTTTGTATTTTCGCAGTCCACATTGATAAACTTATCTATTTCCTCGCTCAATCTCATATCAGTAACATATAAAAAGGCAATGCCATTAGACTGTTTTTCATTAAAGGTTATAATAGGTTCTTTTAAGAGATTAGTGGATCCTGAAAATAAAGCAGGATTACAATCTATCTGGACAGCAGCCACCTTGATAAACATTTATTTTATCCCTTTATTATGATGGGCAATTCTAATCTGAATGTCGTGCCTGTACTTTCCCTGTCTTCAAAGATATATATATTGCCTTCATGCCCTCCAATAAAATTTTTACTTAAAAACAGGGCAATTCCGCTCCCTATCTGCTCAGATTTTGTGCTAAAGATGGCATTGAATATTTTATCTTTCCACTCCTTTTTAATCCCACACCCATTATCCTCAAAGGATAGTCTTATCATTTTTTTCTCATCCGTAATAATTTCTCTAGTAATATTTAAATAACCACCCTTTTTATTTTCTATTGCATCCAGGGCATTAGAGATAAGACTTTCAATAACAAACATTATCTGACGGGGCTTGCAATGAAGCATTACATCTAAATCCTTCGGAGCCGGCCATTTAATCCTATCTTCTTCTCTAAAAATATTCCTAATTTGACTAAATATCTCTACTAGATTCATCTCCTGCATCTTGTCTTTATAGTCTAATAGGACCTCATTTACCATTTTCTCTACCAATTGAGAGTTTCTGTGTATTTTCCCTAAATTCTCACGCACATGGGGCTGATCATCAATTCTTTCTAATGAAGCATTTACGGCTAAATTAATATTATGGAGTGGGGTTTTTATTTGATGGGTTATACTGTTAAAAAATCCTATATAATCTTCATGCTCTCTTTTTTGACATTCAATAATCCTATTGGCATTTCTCTGATTATGCAATGCAATAGCCGCAGCATTACCATATTCTTGCAAGACATCTATATCAAATTGTGTGAATTTATTTACTTTATTGCTTTCAATCTCAAGAATACCATAAACATTTTCTAAGACTATCAAAGGAACTGCCAGAAGTGATTTTGAATCTTTACCTAACGGATCTACCAAAAAACCTGTTTCATCTTTATTATCAACTATATTACTTATTAATAAAGGCCTTTTAGTCTCAAGTGTCCTCTTTATAAATCCTTCATTCCCTGTTAAATTTTCTTCAAATGATTCCAGATTTTTTATCCTTACCTTATTTATTGTAATTCTTATAATCTTGAGTCCTTGGGTCTCAATAATAGCAAGAAGATATTCTTCTGGATTGAATATTATATCAACGGCATCAGTAATTCGGTTAAAAATTGTCTCAATATCCAGGGTAGTTAAAACATACTGCATGGTCGCCCTGATCTTTTTCTCGATAACCCCCCTTTTAATAGTTTCAAATAATCTTTTAAAGACAACTTTTACTGATTCACTAACATCGTCAGATTTAGCTTCATCCTTACCCATACCAATAGGTTTGGTAAAATAATAGTACGCCCCCTTTTCCATACACAAGACAGCATTCTCAATTGTTCCAAAACCGGTCAGCATAATAAAGCATAAATAGGGGTCACGAGCAAGGGCATCCTCGAGTACCTTATCTCCCCATATCCCTGGCATTACTAAATCACAAATTACAGCATCATAAGGTTTTTTTTCTTGTATCCCCCTTTTAATTTTCTCCAATCCTTCTTCACCGTTAAAGGCATAATCTGCCTTAAAATTATATGATTTATTTAATTCCAATTTTTCAGCTATTCCTAGAGATGTGCCTTCCTCATCATCTATGACTAAGATATTTATCCTTTTCCCTTCCACCATTTGTTATTCTCCTTTTTTATTTTCTTTATAGGGTAATTCAATTATAAAGGTAGTTCCGCTCCCTTCTTCACTCTCAAAAAAAATCTTACCATTATGGTTTTCTTCTATAAACCTTTTACTTACTGCCAATCCAAGCCCGGTTCCAATTTCTTTTTTTGTGGTAAAAAAAGAGGTAAAGACCTTTTTTTGATTTGATTCTGATATACCCATGCCATTATCTTTAAATCTTATCTCTATCTTATCCTCTAATTTTTTGGTTGTAATAATAAGTTTATCCCCTTTATCTCTCATGGAATCATAGGCATTATTTATAAGATTAAGAAATACCTGGAGCATCTGGAATCTATCAAAGTTGAACTCTTTGACATTTTCACCAAATTCTAAAATAACCTTTATTCTTCCAATTAGGAGTATCCTTATACCTTTTATAAATTCGACAGCCTCCTCTATAACCTCATGAATATTAGCTGATATTAATTTTGTGCCAGCCCTTTTACTAAAGACTTCTATCTTATCAATTATTTCTGTAGCAGATTTTATGCCCTTTAAAATCCATTTAAGATTATCATCAAAATCCTGCCTTTGAAGACTTATCTTATCCTTTAAAATATCTGTTTGTACAAGTATGGTATTAAGAGGGTTTTTTATTTGATGAGCCATGATCCCTGACATATTCATCATATTCTGGATTGTCTCCTGGTGCATTTTCTTAAAATTGTCTTCCTTTTCCATTAAAAGCTGTACATTATAGATTAGTAGAGCTATCTGATTGGTGATGGTTTTTAAAAGGATTTCATCGTCCTTAGTAAATCTATTCTTAATAGCGGAGGCAATCATAAATATACCTTTTAATCTATCCCTGAATATCATCGGTGCAGCTATCTCAGATTTTATTGTAGAATCGATATCTTTATGTCCTGAGTAATTAGACACATCATCTATAGATAAGATTTTTTGTTCTTTGGCCGCAGCACCCATAATCCCCTCCCCGATTTCTCTAAATGAACCTTCTATTAATCCAGGAATATTTTCGACAACTATATATTTAAGTTTACTTTTGCACTCTACTAATTCTTCTAAGGCAATAGCACCTTTTGAAATACCAACTAAGACTAAACACTTTTTAAGGAATCCCCGTAATATATGTGCAATATTGATATCTTTTGTTATCACCGAGAAAGAATCTGCAATCTCTCTGACTGTATCAAGACGTTCCTGAAGCTCTTGTCTTTTTAATGCTATAGCCGCCAAGAGAGCAAGGTCTTTAAATATATCTAAATCTTCATCCGTAAATCCATATGGCTCAATCTTATGAGCGTCGATAGTTCCTATTTTCTCATCACCAACTTTTAGAGGTGCTGATATCTCTGAACGCATTAATTGTTTTTCCTTAATCAATCTCTCGAATTCCTCTTGGCCCATTTTCTTTATTAACAAGTTACACCAAACAATATCCGTATAGGCATCATCAACTTTTTTGGCAATTCCTGATTTGACCACCTGTCCACATATCCCCATTCCAACTGGTATTTTTTCAATATCTCCATCAAGAACATTACCATTATGTGGACTTTTCTTGGAACTACTTACCCTTATTAAAACCCCTTCTTCAATCTTTAGAAATCTAATATTACCGCTACTCGCCCCAACTAATTTTAAACCACTAAAAAGGATTTTATCTAATAGGATTTGCATATTTGACTCGGCAACAATATCCTTAGTTAATTGATGAAGCAGCTCTAGTCTATCTATCTTTTCCTTTACCCTTTTTTCTGCCTTTTCATAAGCATCCAAATGCTTATATGCAAGTGTTGTTATAGCTGACAAATTGTTAAAAAATCTCTTTTCAGATTCACCAAAGACCTTTTGATCTTCATAAACTATAAACACACCCTTTGGTTTATCATCTAAAACAAAAGGTGTTATCAGCATTGATCTGAGGGATTCAAGGAATTTACTCAGTTTTGGTCTTTTTGATTTATTTTCTTTTATAATCTTCCATAGATCATTATCAGTGGCAGTATTAATAATAATTGATTCATTTTGATCTAAAACTTTCTTAAATAATGGCTCATCAATAGGAAATGACTCTAAAAGAAAAGGCAATTCAGGTTTAAGATTTTTGGCAACTAACCTATCTCCTTCAATTAGTCTAATTACAAAACCAGGGCTATGCCCATAAATCTCTTTATACCCATAAGAACATGCATCCTCAATGATTTTTAATATATTATCCTTACTGTTAATCTTTTCAATATCTTTTGCATATTTAATAACATTTTTAAGCTGTAGGGACTTTCTATTCATCCTCAGGCGAAGATAACTGTTTGTAATATGGGATATCAATATATCTAAATACAATTTGAACTGTCCCTCTTTTTCTTCCAATATATACCCTTCATCATAAAGTAAAATTATTTCACCAATTTTTACATTACTTTTTATCTGTTTAATAAATATGGGGATGTAAAATAGATTCTTTATTCTGTTTTTATCTATGATTTTTTTAAAATTCAATGAAACTATGTCAAGACCTGCAAGGTCTTCAATAACCCTATAACTATCAAAATCAAAGAATGGGATTTGCTGCCCGCTATCATCAAATGAAAACACTTTACCTTCATGGTCGATGCACAGTTCTATAAAAAAAAGATGCCAATTAATATTATATAATGTTAGGCAGCCTTTTTTTGCATTTGAAATCCCAATTAACCTTATCAAATCAGATTTAATGGTTTCTTTTATTCTTTCTTCTTCATAAGATTGAAGAACATCATCAAGTTTAATCTCTTTCAAATCAATTTGACCCATTTTATTCTCCTTAAAACAAAAAGTGTCTGCAGCTTTCATTTATATATTTTAAATTTATATTTTATCTATTGTTTATATTTTTTCAATAGCGTAAGGGAAAAACTATTTTTCTCCCTTTCTTTCTGGGAAACGGTTGGATGAAGGAGTTTTTAATGAAAAGTATACATTTCTTTAGGGTTAGTATGAAAGATGCCAAAAATAAAATCATCTATGCTGCCTTTTTTGTGATACACTCTTGATTTGGGATTACAATATAACCTTGATTTAAGATTGAATTAATTTTAAGATTTTTACTCCTATAGGATTTAATATAATGGTTAAAACATCTATTTGAACAAAACCATCTAATTTTTAATGCAGGGTTTAATCTAAAGGTAAGAGAATTCCTGGGTCTTTTCCTTTTATAATTATGGCATTGAAACATTTTGGATTTCATATTATTTCCTCCTCTTAATTTCTCTATTAAATAATTATGATAAAAACTCTATGCCCCATCTAATATATACTTTAAATAGTTACAATTTGAGCTCTTTGTATGTTCACCCTCACCCCACCCTCTCCCAGAGGAAGAGGACAAATATGACGTTGAAGAATTAGAGCAAAGTATTGATTATGATTATTAGATGGAGCACAGAAATCTTTACCGTTGATATACTCACGCTACCTTTTTCAAGTTACCAAATTGTGCATAGAATTTTGAGATCATAAGAAAATAATGAAAACACTCTAAGCTACAGAAATATTTATCAGGATAATATGGCACTTTTTGGGCACTCTCTTTTGTAATGTGGTCCTTACAGTAAGGACATGTTACTATTTTTTTCCCTTCTTGAGTATTCATATTTTACCTCCTTTTAAGCTACTTTTTTGTAATGATCCCTATATTCTGTAAAAAACATTTCTTGAATATGCATCTTTTCAACCTCCTTTACCTCTTTTTCTTGTTGTTTATGCTCATAACAAATGACTCTTTTGGTTGTTTGAAGAACAGAGTCTGGATTTAAAGAGATACTGTCAATTCCACAACCTATTAAAAATTCTGCAAAATCAGGATAATCACTCGGAGCCTGTCCACATATCCCTATCTTTTTCCCTTTCTTTTTTGCTTTCATAATAGCTTCCTGTATCATCTTTTTAACAGCACTATTCCTTTCATTAAAAATGTATGCAACCTTTTCAGAATCACGATCAAGCCCTAAGACCAGTTGTGTAAGATCATTTGAGCCGATAGAGAAACCGTCAAAAATGTCTGCAAATTCCTCAAGAAGTATCACATTACTGGGTATCTCAACCATCATATATATCTCCAGTTCATTTTTACCCTGAACTAATTCATAACCTTTCATCCTATCAATAACATTTTTCCCTTCTTCAACTGTTCTACAAAAAGGTATCATTAATTTAACATTGTTAAAACCCATTTCATCCCTTACTATTTTCATTGCCCTACATTCTAATTTGAATGCCTCGGAAAAATTTTTATGAAGATAACGGGATGCCCCTCTAAAACCGATCATTGGATTATTCTCACTATGTTCAAAGACTCTGCCTCCTACCAAATCCGCATATTCGTTTGTCTTAAAATCGCTCATTCTTACAATCACATCTTTAGGATAGAAAGCAGATGCAATTTGAGCGACTCCTTCAGCCAATTTGTTAATATAAAATTTCACTTTATTATCATAACCTCTTGTTATCATATTGATAGTCTCTGTTGTATTATGATCCATACTACTAAAACCAAGCAAGGCATTTGGATGAATTTTTATATTATTAAGTATAATAAATTCAATTCTCGCCAGACCGACACCATCATTTGGTATTCTTGAAAATCTAAACGCTTCATTTGGATTCCCTATATTCAGCATTATCTTAGTCTTTGGTCTTTTTAGATTTTCTATATCTTCTTTTTCAATATGAAATCTTAATTGACCTTCATAAACATAACCTATATCACCCTTTGCACAACATATGGTGATTTTTTGATCTTGCTCCAGAATCTTGGTTGCCATTTCAGACCCAACAATAGCCGGCACCTCTAATTCTCTGCTTACAATTGCAGCATGACATGTCCTTCCACCTTTATCAGTCACGATTCCACTAGCCAGTTTCATAATTGGCTCCCAGGAAGGGTCTGTCATTTCTGTAACTAATATGTCCCCTTTTTTAAATTTTTCACTCTCTGAATTATCCTTAACGATATTTACATTACCCCTAGAAATCTTCTGCCCTATTGCTTGTCCTGAAACTAAAAACTTTCCTTCATTATCATCAAGCACATAATGTTCAATAATAGCTTTGTCTTTTATTGAACATACCGTCTCGGGTCTGGCTTGAAGAATATAGAACTCTCCATTGATTCCATCTTTACCCCATTCAATGTCCACAGTATAACCATAGTAATCCTCGATTTTGCATCCCAGTCCTGCTAAAAATTTGATCTCATCGTCTTTTAAGACAAATTTATCTTGTTCTTCTTGAGTGACTTGAGCACTTGTTATTCCTTCTTCTTTAAGCCGATAAATTTTTTTCTTATCTTTAGAACCTAATTTCTTTTTAATAATTGGTAAACCCATATGTTGTTGAAGTTCCCACTTATACACTACATATTCATCCGGATTTGTCGAGCCCTCAACAATACTCTCACCCAATCCATAAGAAGCTGTGATGATTATTGCATCTTCAAATCCTGTCTCAGTATCGACCGTAAACATTACCCCTGAACAAGCAAGATCAGAGCGAACCATTTTTTGCACTCCCACTGAAATATATACCTCTGAATCTTTGAATCCCCTGTCTAATCTGTAACTTATTGCCCTATCATTATAAAGGGATGCAAAACATTTTTTTACATGTTCTATTAAAGATGATACTCCTCGTATATTTAAATAGGTATCCTGCTGGCCTGCAAAACTGGCATTTTTAAGATCTTCAAGGGTGGCGCTACTCCTAACGGCAACATCTGTTTCCTTTTCATATTGATCACATAATTTCTTATATGCAATGGCAATTTCTGTTTCAATTTGCTCGGGCATATCGATATTCAAAATTAACTTTTTTATTTCTTCACTAATCTTTTTTAGTGTAACAATATCAGGATTATCTAAATCCTTTAAAAGCTCAACGATCTTTGATTTTATTTTTGTGTTTCCTATAAAATCTTTAAATGCATCTGCGGTTATTGCGAAACCGTTAGGGACTTTAATACCATTATTTTTGAATTCCTTGTAAAGAACACCTAAAGAGACATTTTTGCCACCAACTAAGTCAATATCATTCGAATTAATCTCTTCAAAAAATTTAATATACCTACTCATTTTAAATCCTCCTTATTAATAGTTATTATGGTTAATATAAATGGTAAAATTTTTTTAATATTTCTAAAAAAATTGAAAAATCTTAACTGTTTAATTAATCAAAAATCACTGCCTTCTGAATTAATACTAAACGCATATTCCATGCTTAAAAATTTTCCAATTGTTCTTTCTAAGACTTTATTAAGTTTTTCAATATATTATGGGAAATATTATTGCCAAACTATTTTTAAGATAAGCTTATACTTAGTGGTAAATTTTACAACTTTGGTAGGATTAACCAAATTAAACTCAGCGAGGTCCGCCCGCAGGACTGTTACAGACTATTGGAGAGACCAGGGGGCAGCTCTCCCATGGAGAGAAAAGCCGCCTTTACAGGGTAAGGGCCTTTTTTCAAAAGGCGGACCTTATCATCCTGGATGAGACCTTTGCGGTGCTGGCCTCCCGGACCCTCGAACAATGTCTTCAATGTTTGCTCCACCGGGCCCAACCCCTTTTGGTGATAACTCATCATTAACCAAAGCCATAAACCATAAGCATAAAAATTTACTCACAGGTGCCTTGGGGAAGACAAAATAATTGAAAAGACAGTCTACGATTATTACTCAAATCATAAAACAAATTTTTTTCAAAATCAAAGATATGGTCTATGATTTCCGGTAAAATTTCTGATTATCAGACAGCCTCCTTGCCACAAATTTATTTGCCCATAATAAGAATTTGCTGAACAACTCCTTATTCAACTTTAAAGTGCCAGTCAGCACCGTTATTATTGTCCCATGAATTCATTGTGATGTTGTGGAAGACCATATCGAGTTTTGTAGCCTGCGCAGGAACAGGAATCATGCACTCATAGACAAACTCTTCCGGGTTCCAGCTCATTGGTATATCCCCCTGAGGTGTTCCTGTTCCGCTCCAGTTGTTGATTCCCCAGTGACACTCTATTTGCTGCTCCGCGGTTGCCCGATAAGAAACCTTAACATCCGATCCGGGCTTTGCAGGATTTGGGTCGATCTCCACCTTTTCCCCGGAAATATTCATCAAACCTGTAAGCAGACTGATAAATTCCCCATTATTGACAGGATCATTAAAAAGAAAAACCCTGACATCATGGGGAGGAACAGAAGTGCTTAACTCGTTGGAGGTCACATTATAAGATTCCCCTGAATCCGCATCCGTCCATGTTCCGTTACTCATATACTTGGTCATTTTAAAAGAAGCAGGACTGTCTCCCTTGTTCAAAAGCACTAAGGCGGTTTGATTTACCCCATTATGTTGGAATACACGATAAAGTGAAGCCGTATTGCTGCCAAGGGATATGTTCACTTGAAGCCCCTTCTGAAGGGCCGGACTTTTTCGCCGGACATGTGCGATCTTTCTCAATCGTTGATATACTGTGCCTGCCCGCGCCTCAGAGATGTTCAACTCTCCATAATAGTTCCTGTTCCCTTGATGTTCCGATTTGCCTGCCATAAAGCGCTTTTCAGAGCCATAATAGATGCAGGGGATGCCACGCGTCGTAAATAACCAGTTATGGGCATCGATAAAGCCGTTTTCATTTGCATTCATCCTTGCCATATCATGATTGTCGTAAAATGTGACCAGCTCATAGGGGATGGTATATGTTCCGTCTGTCAGATGGAGATATCCCTCCAGGGAGGCATAGCTCCCGCCCCCGGAAAATACCGAACTAATAGCCGCCTTACCGGGAAAATCAAGGACACTGATATTTCCATTTTCGGGCTTTTGATGCTGGGCAATCGCACCTGCGTTGTAATTAAAATTTTCACCAAACATAAAGAAATCGGGATGATTTTGACGAATTCTATCGGCGAATTGCTTCCAGAAGGAATGGGGCATCCATGCGATGGTATCTATGCGGAAAGCGTAAGCACCTTGATCGATCCATTGCAGGTAAGCGCCGGCAAGATATGCCAGTACATCCGGATTCTCTTCCCTTAGATCCGAAAGCTGGGCAAGCCCTCCTCCCCTGTTATAAAACCTGTGAAGGGGATTGTTGTAATCGAGGTTAGCAGGAGGAAGATTTTGATGGTCTGCGACCAGGGTGCCGTTTTTGTCATATATCTCCCCGAACTTCGGCTGATCATTCGGCATTGTAAAGGATGGGGAAGCATGGTTGCAGACGATATCCAGGATAATTTTTAAGCCGTGATCATGAAGCATCTTGGTGGTGAACTCTGCGAATGTAAAACCATTCGATTCATAGTGTTCATCAACCCTGTAGAAATTAACACCCCAATACCCGTGGTAGCCGGTCTTACCGCCATCAGATCCGATTCCTGCACCATAGCTGCAAGGTTGTCCACCCGTAAATGCTTCATCCGGATTGTCCACAATCGGCGTTATCCATATGGAGGTAAATCCCATGTCTTTGATATAACCGGCATTTTCATAAATGCCTTCAAAATCACCCCCCATGTATCCTATATTGGCATACTGTCCGCCATCCCCTGTCATTTTAAGCTCCCATGTCGGATAACTGCTTGCCCTCCCCTGATCTCTATGATCATTTTCAGTATTACCATTCACAAATCGATCGGTTATCACAAAATAGATATTTTCTCCTGCAAATCCATTTGTGGTCCCGTAGAATTCTTTTAATGACCCATTCTCACTGACTACGAAGACATTCCTGGTTACTATATTCTCTGCGCCACTATTATCAATAACGGCCAGGGTAATTTCATAGCTGCCTGGTTCCGTGTAGGCATGGCTTGCCTTTTTTCCTGGGGCATCATACGTACCGTCGGATTTCCAATCCCATTTATATTCAACAATGTTTCCGTCACTATCCGTTGAATCGGAGGCATCAAATTGTATTTTTTCAGACACCTTCGGTTTGAGAGGGGCATAAATAAAGCTTGCCGTAGGTGAAACATTTTTGGATCCGGAATTCGAGGCGCCTGGTGTGGGTTTGAGAAGTGTACCCCAAATGTCGCTTCCGTCAGGGTATCTTCCTATTGACTTGTTCTTCCCCGGATTTTTTGAATATATATAGGAGTCAATAACTTTACCATTGGGATCTATAAGATTGACAGTGTCCCCAGTGTTTTTTAAATAGGCATACATTTTAATAAGATAAAAATCCTTTGGCTTAATGGTGGTCCCCTTTGGTATCTTTTTGGGAGATCTACCTGCGTTCAATACATTATCTACTTTAAAACCACTCAGATCTATTGTGCTGGTCCCGGTATTATATAACTCTATAAACTCACGATTAGGAGCTGAGGGGGCCGGCATGAATTCATTGATCTTTAACGCGCTGTAATCATCTGCCTTTTTGACTGCCAGAATGACACCATCTCGAGCATCCACATTGCTCACCGTTATCTGGTCAGATTTGACAGCACAGGTGTTACCATGGATCTCATCAAAGAGATTCGTTCCTTCTGGTATTAATCCGTAAAGTTTAATTGTTGCATCCTTCGGAGAGGAGGAATTGTTGATGACCACTATAACCGTTTCATCGGATGAACGGCGGGCATAGGCATAGACCTTGTTCCCTTTGTGTTTGTAAATTGTCCGAATGTGCGGTGATCTCAGGGCATCATGGGAAAGTCTTATCTTTATGAGCTTTCTATAAAGCTCATTGATTTCAGCCCGTTTTGGATGTGAATAATCCTCCCATTCCATCGCAGACCTGTTTCCGGGATCCTTATTTGCCCCTGGCCACTGGGACATCCCATTTTCATCCCCATAATATATCATTGGCGCACCGGGATATGTCATCTGGAATATTACAGCGGCCCTTAGTTTTGTCCAATCTCCACCGCATCTGTCAATGAATCTCCATGTATCATGACTTCCCAGCAGATTCAAAGCCGTTGAATAAGCAGGTTCAGGGTAGCCGGATTTTATCTCATAGAGGGCTTTATCAAACTCGTCAACCGAGGTCTGTGAGGGATTTCCATCATCGTCAATCCCTGCAAAGAAGTTCTGGACAGCGGCCCTGAATCGATAATTCATGGTCGAATCCCACATTGTTCCGTCAAGCCATTTTGCTGCATTTCCCCAGTACTCCCCTACGATATAGGCATCGGGATTTGCCTCTTTGACTTTTGTTCGAAAGATCTTCCAGAAATCGTCTTCGATCTCATTGGCAACATCGAGCCTCCAGCCATCGATTCCCAAATTGATCCATCTTACGCAAATGGCGTTGTCTCCTGTAATGAAATAATCCCTTATGCTTTCATTGGTTGTGATGAGATTGGGCAGATGGGCGAATCCCCACCAGGCATCATAATCACCGGTTCGTAAGTATTCGTCATTCTGTGTTTTGCTCCAGTGATCGAAATAGGATTCACTGGAGTCCTTATTACCATTATTATTGAGATCATCATACCACCGGATCGGCCAGCGATAGATGGTATATAACTTATAGTAAGGCGATGCCTCTCCCCTTTTTACCACATCATCAAAAAAGGGATGGGCAACACCGGTATGGTTGAAGACGCCGTCAAGTATGATTCTTATTCCCCTGCCGTGTGCCTCTTTAATCAGCGTTGAAAGGAGCTGGTTGTCACCAAGATTATCATCCACCTTCTCATAGTCCTCGGTGGAATACTTATGATTCGTTCGGGACTCAAAGACAGGATTCAGATAAATAGCGGTAATTCCAAGATCATCCGTTGTTTTGGGATCGCCGTCATTTAAATATTTAAGTTTATCAAGGATTCCCTTAAGATCGCCTCCCATGAAATTTTTTGTCGTAGGTTCAGAGCCCCATTTAACAGTTCCGGGTGGGTCATTAGCACTGTCAGCATTGTAAAACCGCTCAGGGAAGATCTGGTAAAATACTGCGTTTCTGACCCAATCAGGGGTTTTGAATCCTGAAGTCCCCCCTATGGGAAAATAGGTAAAATCCCCCTCCAAGGGCTTATCATCACTCATCCCCTTTGCGTTGTACCAATCCATATCCGAACCATCCACCAACATAAATTTGTAATAGACCTGGGTCGCAGATGCCGGAATTGTCCCTTTCCAATATCCATACTGATCGTCATTACGATCCCAAACCATGTCAACAAAAAATTCCGATCCGTTCCAATAGCGAATCTTAGCGCCGGTAAGGTCATCCTTGTTTACTCTCAATACCAATGTAACCCCATCCTTAATAGATGGGAAAAGTGGACTCATATAAATGCCATCCTGATAGTGAAAAATACCATTCCACCAGATATTATTATCATGTGCGGCCTGTTCTGCTCTAATTGCAATAGGGCCTGAAACTATCCCGATTAGTAAGGATACTAAAATCACTTGTTTGATAATAATCTTCATTCTCATTTTAATGTCCTCCATTAGAGAGATTTAAAAATTTTTTTAAGTCCGTTTTTCTTCAATACTGGTAATCAATGCACGTTTTCAATCAAGGCCCCTATATATATAAATAAGGCTATTGGTATTCGGTGAAGTTGGAAAAATGCTTGTGTATGTGAGGGAAGGTATTAAGACCTTCTGGTAATAGGAGAAGCAGATTGAGTATTAGATATAATATAATTCGTATTTGTGAAAGACTCAACGGGTTCTTAAAAGGGAGTTTCGATAATCTTCAATTTATGATAGTAAAGATCTAAATATATTCAAGAATAGTCTCACTCCCCCCTTCGTTAGGAATTATCTATATGCAATTCCCTTTACCCATCCGGGACGTATAATTTTCAGGATTTATTTCAGAATGATATATCAAATTAATAAAACTCTGTCAAGATGGATGGAGGGCCTTTTCTATTTTCAATATTTCTTTTGCGTTAATCATAAAAGCAAGTTCCATCACAAATAACTACTTTGGTGCATCCATTGTCTTTGTAATGCAATGGAGTTGCCCTGCCAAAGGGGTTATGGCGTCGGCTTTAACGGTCACCACATCAAAACCCAGGTTGGTCCAAATTTTTTTGGCCTCCTCCTCGTAGATTTTATCCTGGGCATAAACCGGCATGAGGAGTTTCCCATTGACCGGCACTACGTTGAGGTATGTCCTCCAGACCCTGAATCTGGAGGGAAGGCCGGGACAAACAGGAGCCGCAGGAGGTTCCTTGGGCCAGGTATAATTCAAATTTGGAGGGCAATTAGAGGGCATGGGTATACGTACGATCTTGATTGGCTCTCCTGTTTCGGGATCGACCAGACCGGTTAGTTTGTTGTTGATGTTTTCCTCGATGATGGAGTGATTGATTCGATCCTGCTGGGGTGTATATTCACCGACCAGAAGCGTTGTCCGATTGGCCCAGGCCAGCCACATGTCAACATGCCCTGTGGCCCAATCATCCAGTGCCTTTACAATAACAAGGTTTTCGCACCCAAGCTCCAGGCGAAACATTTCTCTGATCTCGGACTCAGTATAATGGGGATTGGCTTCCAACAGAACAGAACTGGCAATGCACAGCCCACCGCCATTTGGCAAGAAGTTACCTCCTTCAAAGTAGAGGTTAAATTCACTTAAAGGCACCCCAATCCTGGAAGCGAAATCAGCAGGCTCAGCATCATCCAGAGGCCGGCCCGGATAATAGAGAGGATCTTCTATGGAAAGCTCCTGGGTTTCAATGTCACGGACAAACAAGGGACCGAAGTCACGAATCCAGAAGGCATCTGTCTCAAAGTCCTGGATCCAATAAACCTCATCGGCCGAGATACCTTCTTGTCTCTCGAGCATATCCGAACAAGTGTTCAAAGTGGTTTCATCATCGTCACCAAGATACGAGAACAGGTAGACATAAGGAGTTGTTCCGGATTTCACTGTGGTGCCGATTGTGGTCATCCACATGCGGTCAAATTCATCCGGAACGCCATTAGAACTGCACCACCATTCTGTTAGGAGACCATCTATAGGATCAGTTTCATTTGCAGAGATAACCCTTCTCTCAGCAGTTGCACGGCGCACCATCGAAAGGCGTGCAAATTGAGGATCTTTTGGATTAGCAGCAAATTGTGCCTGTCGTTTGGCAACAATATTACGCCAGGGCTCAGGAGACCTCTTTTGAAAAATCCTTCTTCGGCCCGTTGTGCCTTCTCTGGAAAAATCCCTTCTTAGGCTGGCCGATAATTCTTCCGGGAGACTTCTCCTTTGATTGTCAGCGCAGTTATAACTTGTTTCAACAACCTGCTCTTCAGAATCACAAGGGCATTTCCCTGCCGTTAAAGTTGGATCAAATAGAAAATATAGGAAAGGAATAACCACCACCATCACAATGATTTTTTTTGCTGCCTTTTTCATCTTCTCCTCCTTCCCCCCCTAACATATATCTTCTTTTTTTGCTATCCTATAAAACAATATATCGATAATCGCAAATATTGTCAACAAAAACAATAAATAATAATATAAATAATACAAAAATATCATTTTAATAAATTATTTGATAGTGTTTTTTATATTCATTTCATTACAGCTTCATCAAGTTCTTCCCAAAATCTTTTTCGCTTTTCAGAATCCGGCTCAGATTTCGTCGGAAACTCCAAAAAAGGCACTTTGATATTATCCAATGCAAACTCTTCAGACAAAATCTCAGCCATTATCCCCATCAAGACAGGATCGTCCGGATCCGGATCATCAACAGGATTAGGGGATTCTGTCTGATACTTGTTAACCTTGTGTTTTCCCCAGTGAATTCCGCAGGTCGGGCTATTTTCAAGGCCTATATAACAAACAAGATGGTATTTGTTCTTCAAAAACTCTCTAACCATCAATATGGGTATCTTAAGCAGTTCCTTACAGTGGTTTCTAAAAAAGATATTATCATATTGCTGCCTTCCCTGTGGATTGCGCATTAAACCCATAGCAGTCGTTTCCGGACAGGGATACTGTATGATACCTATTTTTCGAGTCATTAAAAAATCCGTCAGCTCGTGAGATAAGGGGAAGTTTTGCCCTAAAATATGAACCCTGCAATAGGGATTTATCAGACATTGCGCGATAAGGACAACCTTTTTATTCCTTTTACTCATCTTCAAATCCTTCCTGAATTATAATATTTTTAAACAACTAAAAATTCATGATAACATGAAGCTATATATTAATCCACATGAAAAAAATATGATTTTATATAAATCCTGTTTGTACTATTGTAAACCGAAGAACATTTTTGCATAATAGCATAATATAAGGAGCTTCTTTTAATTTTCATGATAAGAGGTAAAATGCTATCTAAAGATCTTTTTATAAGGCAGCAGATATTTTATCGCTCAGGGCAGACCCTTCGGTTTGATTTTCGAAGGCAGGGTTTAGAAAGATTAAAGACCCTTATTATAAAATATGAATCAGAATTACTGGAGGCGATTTATCAGGACCTCCATAAATCAAAAATTGAATCCTATACATCTGAAATTGGTATTGTATTAAATGAAATAGATCACACCTTAAAACATTTGAAACACTGGACCAGACCCGTTAAACGCAAAACACCCTGGCTGGATTGGCCCGGGAAAAGTCTTCTCTATCCTGAACCAAAAGGTTTGGTCCTGATAATAGGCCCCTGGAATTATCCTTTTGTTTTGATCATGTCTCCATTGATCGGCGCTCTGGCAGCCGGTAATTGCGCTATGCTCAAACCATCTGAATTCGCTCCTCATACCGGCAGGGCTCTGGAAAAGCTTATACAGGAATGTTTTCCGGATGAATACTGCTGTGTCATACAGGGAGATGCCGGCATAGCACAACAGCTAATAGATAATCCTTGGGACCATATATTTTTTACAGGCAGCACGTCCCTAGGTAAGCTAATCATGAAATCCGCCGCCAAGCATCTCTCCCCTGTCACCCTGGAGCTGGGCGGCAAAAATCCCTGTATTGTCATGGAGGATAGTGATTTGTCAATCACTTCCGAACGTATCGCCTGGGGGAAATTTCTGAATGCCGGACAAACCTGCGTGGCGCCTGATTATCTGTTAGTCCATAGAAACATAGAGGATCAATTTGTTACAGCCCTGAAAAAAATCATCCACAGATTTTACGGATCCGATCCCCAAACGAGTCCGGACTATGCCAGGATTATAAATCATAGGCATTTCGACAGGCTGATAAGCTGCCTGGAGGATGTGAAAATTCTTTTTGGCGGACATCATGATCGGGATGATCTTTATATCTCCCCGACTTTGGTCTCTGATATCAAATCAAATGAACGCCTTATGCGGGAAGAAATCTTTGGCCCTATCTTGCCCGTTTTGACCTTTGAGAATATTGAAGAGCTTATAAAAGATTTACAGACGAAGCCTAAGCCACTGGCCCTTTATCTGTTTACAAAAAACAGGCTTTGGCAGGAAGAGGTTTGTGCCCGTCTTTCTTCCGGGAGTCTTGCCATTAATGAGACAATAAGTCAAATCAGCAATCTGAATCTGCCTTTTGGCGGAGTGGGTGAAAGCGGAATGGGTGCTTACCATGGCCGCAGCAGCTTTGATTGCTTTTCGCATTATAAAAGTGTATTGATCAAGGGGTATCACTATCATAACAAATTAAGATATCCCCCTTACAGGATGAGCTTGCCTCAATTAAAAAAGATCTTTAAGATCATTATAAAATAAATATATAATTTCAGGCGATTGCAGGATATTGAGTTGGTTAAAATGCATTGAAAAAGAAACGTTTATTTTAAAACAACTAAGATGTTAAAAACAGGAGAGTTTCTATGAGTGCCTCAGAGCGACAAAAAATCATTGTGATCGGAGCCGGTTTGGGAGGCATCTCCGCCGCAATATCCATGGCATCCGAAGGCTTTGATGTGGAACTGTTTGAAAAAAACGAGCGAATAGGAGGCAAACTCAATATACTGCATAAAGATGGCTACACCTTTGATCTCGGCCCTTCAATCCTTATCCTGCCTGATATATTCAGAAGGCTTTTTGAGGCGGCCGGAGAAAGGATAGAGGATTATCTTGAGCTTATAGAAATGAATCCCCAATGGAGAAATTTCTTTGAAGATAAAACAGTAATCGATTTATATGCGGATATAAGGGAAATGGAAACCCAGCTTGCAAAATTTCTACCCAAGGATGTGGAAGGTTATTATTCATTTATCGATTATTCCCGCAAGTTATGGAAATTCGCGGAAGAGGCTTATTTTGCCAGAGGGGCCGATTATATCAAAGACATCACAGCAGGCTATAAAATACTGGAGCTTATAGACAGATCGGACTATTTTTCTTCAATGGCACGCGGTATCGAAAGATATATCAGAAATCCGTATCTTAAAAATATCATGAATTTCTTTATTAAATACATAGGATCATCTTCATATAATGCACCGGCTATTTTTAATCTTCTTCCCTATTCCCAACTGGCATACGGAGAGTGGTATGTGAAGGGCGGCATGTATAATATCGCTGAAAGTTTTGGCAGGCTTCTCGATAAATTAGGTGTCCGAACTCATTTGAATTCCGAGGTTGTGGAAATAACCAAGGAACGCCCGAAGGTGAAAGGTATCCGCCTAAAAGACGGCACATTCAAATCTTCTGACATCATCATCTCCAATATGGAGGTGATTCCTGCATATAATCAATTACTCAACGAAGAAGACCAAGGCTTTTTGGCGGATTATGAAAAAAAATTCGAGCCATCCTGTTCAGGGCTGGTTATACACCTAGGCGTTGACAGGGAATACCCTCAATTGCAGCATCATAATTTCTTTTTTTCCAAAAACCAGAAAAAACATTTCGAGGACGTGTACAACAAAAAGATCATCCCTGATGATCCTACCATCTATCTTGTCGCACCCACTAGAACGGATAAAACGCTGGCTCCGGAGGGGCATGAAATAATCAAGATACTCCCGCATATTCCTTATATTCAGGAACCGCCATTTGAAAAGGGGGAATATGAGAGCTTAAAGGAAAGATTATACATAAAGCTTGAAAGGATGGGCCTTGAGAATCTCAGGAGCCATATAGTAGTCGAAGATATGCTTGTACCGGATGATATTCAGAGGATGTACCTTTCGAATAAGGGTTCCATATATGGAATTGTAGCTGACAAAAAGAAAAACAGAGGAATACGCGCCCCTCAGCGAAGCGAAAGGTATAATAATCTGTATTTTGTAGGGGGCAGTGTCAATCCGGGGAGCGGTATGCCCATGGTCTTATATTCCGGACAGATGATAAAAAATAAAATACTGGATGATTTAAATAAACAAGGAGGCTATCGTGAATAAAAAAAAGACAATCATCATCGGGGCGGGGCCCGGCGGGCTCACGGCAGGGATGCTTCTGGCAAGCAGGGGATTTGAAGTACATATATTTGAAACAAAGGATTATATCGGGGGGAGAAACTCACCTGTAAAATTGGATGGATATACCTTTGAACTGGGTCCTACCTTTTTAATGATGAAATTCATACTCGAAGAGATCTTTGAAATGTCAGGGAGAAAAATCCGGGATTATTTAGACATCCGGGAGGTTGACCCTATGTATCGCCTGGTATACAGTGGTGACAGAGAATTTCTGCCGTCGCACGCGGACCGGAATTCCTCCATTCAACAACTGGAAAAAATTTTTCCCGGAAGCTCGGCTGGATACAAAAAATTCCTTGAAAGGGAAAAGATCAAATTCGACCGGCTGATGCCATGTCTTCAGGTGCCCTATGAGAAACTTAGTGACCTTTTTTCAAAAAGGCTTCTCAGAGCCAGCACCTACCTGGATGCCCATAAAAATATCTTCCAGCACATGGGAAGATATTTCGATGATGATGACCTGAGAATCACCTTTACCTTTCAGGCCAAATATCTTGGCATGTCTCCCTGGGAATGCCCGGGGACATTCAGTATAATCTCATTTATAGAACATGATGGAGGCATATGGCATCCTATCGGCGGACTTAATCAGATCTCGAATGCCATGGCGAAGGCTATTAAAGAATATGACGGCAAAATTCATCTCTCTGAGGGAGTAAAAGAACTTCTCGTGGAAAACGGAGAAGCTGTAGGAGTTTGTCTGGAAAGCGGCGGCAAGGTTATGGGTGACCACATCATCATCAATGCTGATTTTGCATATGCCATGAATACCATAGTCAAAAAAGAACACCTTAAAAAATGGACACCCGAATATTTAGAGAAGAAGAAATATTCCTGCTCAACCTTCATGCTCTACCTGGGAGTAAATAAGAGATATGATGACATACCACATCACAATATCCTTTTCGCGGATGATTACAAAAAAAATGTCACGGAGATCTCCAGGACAAAGGTCCTCTCGGACGATCCCTCGGTCTATGTTCAAAATGCCTGCAGGACCGATCCCACATTGGCCCCTGAAGGGAAATCCACCATATATGTCCTTGTTCCTGTTCCCAACAATACTTCAGGTATAGACTGGGAAAAGGAACAGGGAAGGTTCAGGGACAAGATCGTCCGGATCTGCGAGACAAAGGGAGGACTGAAGGATTTACATAAACATATCGAGGTTGAAAAGATAATATCACCGAAGGACTGGGAAACCGACAAGCTTGTTTATCGCGGCGCCACCTTCAACATGGCGCACAATATCGGACAGATGCTCATTTTCAGGCCGCACAATAGGTTCGAAGACATTAAAAATTGTTATCTGGTCGGAGGTGGCACACACCCGGGAAGCGGTCTTCCTACAATCTATGAATCAGGAAGAATTACCGCTGATCATATTAGTAAAAAATAAAGAAACTACTCAAAAAGGGATTTAATGCTTTTTTTATATATTTAATTTTTTTCCAGGAGAGATCCAAAAGTGTAAGCCCTCTCCAGAATCGGGTTTTATGAAACCAATCAATTATAATGAGAGTATAAATTAATTAAGAAGATTGCCTGTAGTAATAATTTCACGAACATAAGGATTACTCATGTCAAAATCTGATTTGCAGAATGGATGTGGTTCTAGTCTCGTATCTACCTTTCGTCCTATTTTCATCAGCTCAAATTGAGCTTCGAAAATATCTGGCTTCCATTCTTTAGCAACAATAGCAAGGTCTATATCGCTATCTGCATCCGGATTGCCTTTAGCATAAGAACCATATAAGTATACCTGTTCAAAAGGTATATGATTTGCTCGGACTAAATCAAGAAATTGATTTATGATTTTTATTACTTCTTCCGAAGCAGTTTTATCAACCATGATCTAAGCCCCTTAATCCTATCAAGATTGTTTCTGGTGTATTCCATGGTACATTTTTTATAAAATTCTTGTTTATAGTCAGGGTATCGGGCATTCAGATTAAAAGTTGTGATGAGTTGTAAATTATCCTTTTGTTTTTCAGACAATTTTAGATTTGCTTTTTCTGCCAGGTATAATAAGTTATGCTGACGGGGTGGATTATCAGAAATAGTTTTTACATAATAAGCCTTTATTAGTTTTTCAACAACAAGATGTCCTATAAACAAAGCCCAAGAATAGTCCTGACTTTCGAATAGATGATTCATCGCAGCAAAATCTTTATCAGAAGAATTGATCCAATATTCTATAATTTCGTTTTTAGTCATAGGGGATTTGCTCTTATTTTTTAATCTGTTATAAAATACCAAAATAGGTTGAATATGTCAATTTGAATAGATTTCAATGTCATAAACTTTTAATTTTTGAGCAGCTTATGAAAATAAACATCTTCGAGACTAAAAAAATTAATTGTCAATTTTTTAAAAACCGATTTCCTGTAATAGCTGCTTGACCTTTAACACCCTCATTAAGCGAAATATCCGGATTGGCATAGCAATACAGACAACCGTGTTTGCATTTCTGGGTATAATCACCTATGTCCCTGGAAAAAGTGCATTGACATTCCTTCCTTTGTGAAGGGTCCTTTTTGATGATGGTTGGCTCGCCTATGATACTCGATATATATCTCCCGTCAATACAGCAGGACCTTTCTATATTAGGTATATCAGCATTCTCAAATAGATAATCATTACAGCAGAATTGAAGCCTTACGCCATGATTGTCCGCAACCTTTCCCAACCTATATGCCATGTCAATTTTCTGCTGAATAGGTAAATCGACAAAAATTATCCCTCTTCTTGAGAGCTTTCTATATTGGGTATTCATAAAGGAGGTTTTTATCTGATAGATCCCTGCAGACGAAACCTTTTTGATGATCGTCTCGAATTCGTCCAGATTATTCCTGATCCCTGCCCCATCCCTCCAGTGCACAATGGGGTCGAACCGGACAAGAAGCCTTTCTTTGCCGAATTGTCTGAGAATAAAATCAAACTGGGCAAATCTGTAATCCAAAGAAGGCACTCGAGGCTCCAGGAAAAAGGAGTCATTCAGGGTGAACATAAAAAACAGTTCATAGCGTTTCAGCGCGTTAATCTTCTTTAAAAGCGGGGCGAAATCCTTGGACCAGAAAACTATAGAGTGCACCGATGCCGGGGACAATGGAACGGAATAAACCGTACGATTATACGGATTGGTCACATCAGCCAAACCTCGATTCAACTGTTCAATGAGCCAATCACTATAAAATGCTGGGATATCCGTCCTCCTGGAAGCGGATATGATTATCTTTTCATCCATTTAATCTCTTTCCTGGATGGATACTAAAAATGTAAGCCTTCTCCAGGACCGTATTTTTTAACCGGTCTATGATGAATTGGGTAAGTATCTATTCCCGTATCGCCTTTATATCCATCTCCATGACCTGTTGAAAACGCGTCACCATGATATATCTTTCCACTTCAAGGACTATGACGGCACAATCGGGGTCCTGCAGAAATTCTTTCAGATGGGGATGTCTTGCCAGGTATAATCCGGAGAGTTTCTCCCGTTCTTCACCTTGCGACTCGCGGGCATTGCCTAATACGGTCAATGCCATGGCATCCTTGAAATCATCGACCCGGTTCGATCTGGAATCGATCAAGATGGAAATCTTTGGATATGTCTTTATGTTTGTATATTTCCGCGTATTCCGAAATGTAGCGAATATTATCCGCTCCAGGTCATTTGTTATCGCAAAGCCTACCAGCGTGCAGTAGGGATATTCCTTACCTCGAGTTGCCAGCACTCCCAGGTTTTGCGAGTGAAGCAGCGGTTGAATCATTGTGATCAGTTTTTTTTCATCTGACGACATTTATCCTCCTGGCTATAAACTTTACATTGCCTGTTTATGGTACGGTTTTTTTTGCCTTATTATCTTACATAATCGTATTTTCAATTAATATAATTATAATAATTGCCGGTCCAAATAAGGTTTTACAGCCTTATAAAATTGTCGCGCCATAATGGTGTAACCGGCGCTATTTGGGTGAATGCTGTCACTCATGAGGTCCGGATGGCCCAAAATTCCGTCGAAGATATTGGGTATTAAAATTGAGCCTGTTTTGCGTGCAAGCAATTTATATGCATCGTCGAATCCTTTACCAAAAAATGGTAAATCTATCCCCCCGATAATGACCAAAGCGCCTTTTACCTGAATCTTCTCAATGATCACTCGGAGATTCTCGAATGCGGTCTCTTTGGAAACTCCATTTTTCAGATCATTGCCGCCTAATGTTATGAGAACGATACGGGGATTCTTTTTCAGGACGTCATCTATCCGTCTGAGAGCATCTGATGTGGTATCTCCCGGTACGCCCTCATTAAGTACAGGCATTCCAATCATTCCGGATAATTGAGACGGGTAATCCATTCCCTTCTTTGCACCCGTGCCGTAAGTCAGACTATCCCCAAAGCAGACAATAGCCTCTCCGGAAGGAATAGAATTTTTTATTTTGTATCCATGTGGCATTAAACAATATACAATAATAATGATGATGCTTATGAAACTAATACCAACAACTATCTTTTTCATAATTTAACAGTTTAGCAAGATCCCATTTTATCCTATAACAACAACTAGTTGTGCCTAGAGATCAAAGCATAATCTTAAACTCAGGCCTTTTTAATCCTAAGCATTTTGTTCCCGCCACGCTGGAACTCATAGATAACGGTAACAATATCAACTTCGTACCCCGCGCTCCTGAAATGTTCAACAACCCCCGTAACATGTGATGAAGGTTTTGCTCCCAGTTGGAGCAGTGGGAAGATCCTTGCTTCTTTGGCAACCCTGCACATCTCTTGGATGGCGCTGATGTGGAACTGCAGATTCAACATATTGCTATATAAAAACAGAAAATGGGAGCATAATGCCAGCGTGAACCTATTGTCCGGAAAACTCAACAAAGGCAGGGAGCCAGGAAGGTATCTGCCTTCTGACTTGCCACGATCGTAGTCCGATAGAAAGGTAAGCATCGCCTCCATGCGCACACGTCCCAGTTCCTCAACCGAAGATATATGCTTCCAGACAAACTCCTCCATGTTTTTTCTGGTTTGCGTTATTACTTCCCCGAAGGTCTCATCTATTCGCTTTTTGATTTGGCCGGTTTCATAATCATAAAGGGGGTCAATGGATACAACTGTCACTCCCCGTTTGCACGATTCATAATTGAAGCTTGAAGGTCCATCGGCACAACTGAGGATGGAGCCCCTCAGGTCTTCCTCTGACAGGGCAAACATGGCCACGTATTCTTTAAAAGACCTCCCCCAAGGCACAACATGTGTCAACTGAAATGTCATTCTCTATTCATCCGGTGATCTTTTGTATGCAGATAAGTTTTTTTGTCTCATTAAAGTATATATATTAAACATAAAAAGATTCAAGGCCTAAAATTGTTAAGATGTAAAAAGCCATTGAAATTATATTTTTAATAAAATCATGATTATGTTAATATATATCTATAAATTAAAGAAGTTACAGTAGGTAGTACTATGTCAATAAGGAGTATTAGTAGTATAAGGAGCAGTGTTATGGATAAGATCGGGAAAATCGGCATAATCAGTCTTTTTGTCTTTTTGTTTATTGTCTTTATCTTTTTGTTCAGCGTAAAGAGCACATTCGCCGCCTATGGAGATTACAGCTCCACAAGACCTGCCTGGCTCGATCAAAGCCTTACCAGTGCAAATGGTGATTTCACTATCTGGTATGTGGACGAGGACCGTCATTCCGGGCCGTTTGTGGGCGATCCCGACACTGACGGGGATAATCTGCCGGACACCTGGGAAACCCATTTTTTTGGGAACCTCACTCAAACCCAGAACGGAAATCCTGATGTGGATAATTATACCAACCTGCAGGAGTTTCAGGGAGGAAGCTGGCCGAATGACGATTATTTCAGGCCGCTCGATACTATTGATCCCACATTGAACGGAGGGGGGGATAATCGGATAGTAAGTGACAGTATAGATACCCTTTTATTCTGCCAGGGAAGATACACTGCCTGGGGATTCAATGCCCCTGCCCTGCTGCCGCTTGAAATATTCTTACGATACACGCCTTTTGCCGGATGGGGAAGCGTGGATCCGCTGTGGATCTCACCAACCATTGCCTCAGATTTAACCGATCCCGATCGAAGATGGGTCGGCATCCATGAACTTTTTCATAATGTGCAGGCTGCTTATACGGATGTGCCAAGAGACACGAAATGGTTTATAGAAGGTTCGGCCCGAATGAGCCAGGATTTTTTCTATAATGATATGGATATCAGTCCGGCCACCAATTATGCAGGTGAAGCGCGGGGATTTCTGGGGGACCCGGAAGGTGTAGGCCTTTTCGAGAGATCATACAGAGGTGTGTTTTTCTGGAAATATTTCTGTGAACAGATAGGAAAGACTGTTACTGGCCAGCCTCAGGAAGGCTTTGACGCCTTGCACCGTTTCATGGTCTCCTCTAACGGCCTGGAAGGCGTGGATTCCATTCAGCAATGCCTGAATGATCTGGATGCCGGAGACTACTGGAAGAACAGAAAGGCGAGCCATTTCTTTGCGACATGGGTAACGGCCTTATATACAAGGCAATTCAATCCAGCTTCCCTGTCAACACTTTATTACTACCGGGATGAGCAGGAAAACCTTCCAAGCAGTCTTGAACGTCCTGTTGAGATATCCAATGCCCCTTACAATGCAGGTACAAACAGCTATGCCCCTGAAGCTATCCCTCTGAACGGGAGCGTTATTCATAACGACAACGATGTTACGACATGGACCAGAAACCTGGGAAAGTGGCGCAGCCGCTACTATGCCTTCAAGCCCGACACAAATGCCCGATTCATCATTGTCTGGGCGGACGGAAAGACCAATCAGAACAACTATTATGCCTCTGTGAGTGTAAGAGGTGATAGTGTAAGAGACATTTATTTTAATTACGGAGAAGATCTCATGAAGGCATTATATAACGACGGCCTGGATGAGGTGGGAGTCGTTATTGCCGCCCTTGATGCGGATGCAGACTATGACTTGATCGTATGGTCTATCTCCGACTTCGGAATAAATATCGTTTATCCCAGGAGGGATAATCAGGAGGTAGTAAGAGTCCCGGAGGCAGGGGGGACCTCCACATTCGAGGTCCATCTAAAAGTAATGGCGGAAAAGCCGGCCGGAGTGGGTGGAGGTGACATCTATGTAGACGGATTGAGCCATGAGCTTTTTGAGGTCTGGGTCAACGGAATCCCGGTTGATGTCATCTCCGGTCATCAGGTCATGGACGAATACTGGTTGGCCTGTGTAGCGCCGGATCTTGCCCCTGATGAATATGACCTTCGGGTCAGGCTGATTGATGAAGAGGACACTGAAATCAAATCGATCCGTTATGCTGACAAACCTCGTCTTGACAGGATGATCGTTATCGACCGTTCAGGGAGCATGGGTTCGGAGCTTATGGGAAACAATGAGAAAATGCTGGCTGCCAAGAGCGGAGGCAGGTTATATACGGACCTGATGACAGATGGCGACAAACTCGGTCTGGCGAGCTTTGGGAACGCTTCAACACTCCACAAATCACTCTCAAATGTTACCACCAACTATAAAAATCAGGTTAAGGAATCCATAAATAATGACATTACAAACGATCCCAGCCAGTACGAACATACAGCCATGGGTCAGGGAATCTTGACAGGGTACAATCAGCTCATAAGCCGTGGTGATTCAGAGCATGAATGGCGCATTGCCCTTCTGACCGACGGGATAGAAGACGTAGCGCCGTTTTGGGATGATGCCACGGTAAGCGGTGTGGTAAATCCCTCACAGGTAATAATAGACGCCATAGCCCTGGGCACTGGAGCGCATGAGGGACTTTTGAGCAGAATAGCGGAAGAAACGGAAGGTGAATATTTTCATGTGCCTGTAAGCACCTCCTCTCCCAGGAAAAGGGGTGTTGCAGCAGGGGTGGACCCTGTTGTGGAAAATAAGGTTGCCAATATATACCGGATGATCAATGAGAGGGAGATGGGATATGCCAGGATCTGGTCCGAGGAGGGGGTGGTGAGCACACTCCAAAAGAATGTTTATTTTGATGTATATGAGGGTATGAGAGACCTTATACTAACAGTCAACCAGCCTGCCGTCTTTAAGCTCGATGTCAGTGTTTCAAATCCTTATGGTTATAAAATAGGCTATAGTGTAGCTGATAAAACTCACATGATTTACCATATTCCGGTAATTCCCGGAACATGGACTATAAGACTCGTGGCTTCGGAAGAGGTACCCTATCTTGCCATTTTGACAGGTCACGGTGAGATCAGCTCCAAATTGTTTTTCACTCAGCCTGACTATAGCGCTAAAATAGGTGCGGTTGAGAAGATCTGCCTTGCCTTATACAAGAAATCAGGACCTGTGCATGGGGCTGAAGTGGAAGCCACGGTCACAACCCCGATAGGCGAGGTTTCTAAATGGAAGTTATTTGACGACGGCGAGCATGGAGACGGTGCAGCCGGTGATGGCATTTACAGCCGGGATTACCGTCTTACATGGCGGGAAGGCAGTTATGATGTGAAAGTGATTGCCCATGGAGAAGATGAAAAGATTCCTTATCGCTTAGAAAAGAATGGATTTTTCCTGATGGAAGATGATTACGACCGGGATGAGGATGGAATGCCAAATGCCTGGGAGACACGATACGGTCTTGATCCCTCAAAAAATGATTCAAAGTTTGATTTGGACAATGACGGAATTTCCAATGGAGAGGAATTTAAGAAAGGCGGGGACCCTTCCAGCGATGACACTGACAACGGAGGGACCCAGGACGGGTCCGAGTTGGATAACCGTATGAATATGCTGGACTTTTCTGACGATTTGATTGCCCCTCCCTCCGCCCTCATTACAAATAAACAGCCCACTGATTGTTATGAGCCTGATTATAAGGCACCCGGATCGGGTGAAAACCTGCTTTATTGGTCATTGGGAAGGAATTACTCTTCAGTGGACGTATACAGGTCTGATTCCAAAAACGGGACATATACCAGGATTGCCTCAGGTGTGACAGCCGAGAAAAGGCCTTATTCAGACAAGGGGCTTACTAATTTGAAGCCCTATTATTATAAAATTTCCGCCATCACCAAATCAGGGATACGTACCCGTCTTTCAGACCCGGTCATGGGAATACCCAAATCCGACAATCTGGCCCCCTGGGGCGGGATTGAAATCGAAGGGTACGACAGGATTGTAACTACAAACGTGACCCTTAAATTATGGGCCTCGCCGGATACCAAATATATGAGGATATCAAATACGGGGAACTTCGAAGGCAGTAGCTGGGTGCCTTTCTCAGAGTCAACAAGCTGGACGATTGCAGGATTTGAAGGGGCCAACTTTGTATATGTTCAATTTATGGATGACTCAGGGAGTGCATTCTTTCCCTATTTTGGAAATATATCTATTCCCTTTTTCGATTCCGTCTTTTATGAAAGGGACAAAGACAGGGATTTTCTGGGAGACCTTTGGGAGATTAAATTTTTTGGGAATCTCCTCCAAAAGGCAACGGATGATCCTGACAGAGACGGGTTATTCAATATAGATGAATTTAAGATTGGCACATTTCCTAAAAATCCTGATTCAGACGGTGATGGCATATCCGACGGGATAGAGGTTGCAAAAGGACTTAATCCGTTATGGAATGATATAGACATATCCGTGAACATGGACTTCGGCGCAGGCTGGAGCATGGTTTCCCTTTCTGTGGTCCCGGACAATCCGTCCGTTTCCTCAATATTCCCTGGCGCTGTTGTTGTTTATGGTTATGAGAAGGGCATAGGGTATGTTCGTAAAACAACGGACCAAAATCTGGAAGCAGGGAGAGGTTATTGGATACTATTTAATTCTCCCAGAAGCTTTACCCAGACCGGTGAGCCTATCATCTCTTATGTCCTTCCGTTTTATGAGAAAGGATGGTCCATGATCGGCGGATGTTTTTCCCCTGCCAAGGCTTCGGCAAGCAACTGCAGCATCGGGGTGATCTATGGTTATAAACCCAAGACGGGATATCAAAGGCTTCTCGAATCTGAAAGCCTGATGCCGGGTAAAGGATATTGGATATTATTCAATAATATTTTTAAATATTGCGAGCTGACTGTTGATATAAGGTAATAAGTATGTCCTTTACCCAACCTGGTATATGAAAAATTTTATGGCAGGTTTGACTTAATATTGTCTAATTTAAATTCACCCATGATTATCTTAAGGTCTTCTGATAATTTATTTAGCTGAGAAGAGTGATAGGAAGACCGTTTTGTCAAAGAAACAAACTCTCTTGTGGTGTGATCGATTCCCATTGTGGCCTCTGCCAACTGATCTGAGGCATTCTTCTGCTGCTGAGTGGATGAAGAGATTTCCTGAATAAAATTGGCTGTTTTTTGTAACATTTCAAGCCCATCTGCAACAGTTTTGGTGGTATCCTCTATATCCAAAACGATAATATTGATATCATCCTGGATCTCTTTTATAAGACGTCTGATCTCCTTGGTTGACTTAGAAGTAATTTCCGCCAGGGTTTTAACCTCCTGGGCCACGATCACAAAACCTTTTCCGGTCTCACCTGCATGAGCGGATTCAAGGGCCGCATTAACGGCCAGAATATTCGTTTGGACAGTTATGTCGTCGATCATAACTGTGATATTCCCGATCGCATTTGATTTATTCCCAAGGGAAAGAATTTTATTGGAAGTATCGCTCAAACTTAGTGTTGATGGTCTGCATCCCTTTTAGGGTATTTTCCGCCACCTCTTGAACATTCATAGCATTTTTTAAATATTCATGGCTGTCGCTGCAAGCTCCTTTATAGATACACTCAACTCCGATATGGCAGCAGCCTGCTGACAGGCGCCAGATGATTGCTGCTGGGTTGACGCATCAATCTCTATAGATAATTCATCGATCTTAAATCCCGTGTCCCGAATCTGTATTATCATTGCCTTTAGGCTGTTGATCAAGGTATTAAAGACCTTACCTAGCTGTCCAATTTCATCTTTTGTCTTTATCTCTACATATTGAGTCAGATAACAGGCCTTTTCAGCTATTCCGCTACTTGCCTCTGTTAAAATCCGAAGAGGATTGATTATACAACTAGCTAAAAATATACCCAGGGTAACCGCAAGCAAAATGGCCACAAAGATCATGAGCGAAATCATACTTTTTGCTTCTATCCGAGCTGCCAATGTCTGGTTTCTTGGAATACTCACCATCAACATACCTATGGGAATCCCCTTGATATTTTTAAAGAGGGAGACCTTGGATGTAACAGGCACTCCTAAGAGATCCAAATTAAAGTTAGTCTTCTTTTTGGCTTTGGCCTCTCTATATATATCCATAATACCCGGGATATTTAAAATTTGCTCTCCCGGTTTAACTAATGTCGTAACACTCAATTGATCTTCGATCAAAATGCTGATATCCGCTCTTACCATAGCATAAATTTCATTAATATAATTTTGATCCAGGTCTTTGCTTATTATCATTATTCCCAACAAACCCCCTTCAGGCGATTTAATCGGCAAGGCTGTTTTAACTATTATCAAATCCCTGTCCTTCTCGAAGGCTAAAACTTCCTCCCCTTTTTGAACCTTTTTTATCAAAGGCCCGCTCAGCGCCTTATCTCCAATCCTGAATCGGGAATGAAATGATCCTTTTACGACACCTTCCTTGTTGACCAAAATCAGACTGCTTATTCCCGCCAACTCAAGCTGAGACAAACGTTTCGCAGTATTTGAACAGACATGGTCGAAGTCAGGCTCTGCTGAATCATGGAGTCATTAGATAGAAATCTTCCGATTATGATTAAATTTTTATGGGATTCTTCGATCATGTTATCGACAATATTTGTGACAAAGAAGGTTTTGTTTTTGAGTGCCTGATCGATTTTTTTCCCTACAATCCTTATGGTCAAATATCTAACAAACAGCATTGGTATAAGGATAAAGAGGGTGAATATTACAATCGGCTTATACCGGAGTTTCAACCCAAGAGAAACCATTATCAATTTTAAAATTACTTCCGTTTAGGTAGAAAATTATATTCAGGGATATTAATGAGGGGGTTTTTATCTCTTTATTTATCGGTAAAATTAAAACTTCGCTTCAGCAGTAATTTTAATTCCGGGTCTGAATCCTTTTGATGCTTACTATATGGTTGAATTGGTCAAAAGTGATACCTTGTCCTTAATTCAATCTTATAGTCATTTTGCTTTTCACCATACTCAGTGAAGTTTTTCCCATAAATAAATCCTGCTTTTATCCTCAATTCCAGGTTTGTTATGGGATTATAAAGAAGCTCCGGGGAAAACGAAAAACTTGAATCGTTTACATTATAAATAATAGTAACAGCAGGAGTAAAATAGAGGATATCGAAGGGCTCCTTGTGTGCTATTCGCAGATATAAATAGTCCTTCATAGGATTAATCCTGTCAAAATTCAGTTGAGACGTTTTTTTAATTAATGCGTCATCACCTGAGGAGATATATTGATTATAAGCATTATTTAAAAAGGAGTAAAAGTCACGCATGTCTTTTTTGGAAAATCCGGCACCCTTGTGATAATACTCTAAGATATAAGTCGTTTCCGCTTCTGTTAGATACCTTACACCAATAAGATAACTCTTTGTGTTATAGACCTTTTCAAAACCTTTTCCATTTGGATCACTAAATACATTAGGATCAATAAAAATATTCTTTACATCCCTTATATAGGCAAATTCGGCATGGACCTCAAAATTTGACTTTATATTTCTTGAAAAGTCAATACCGTAAGCATTTCCTTTACTGCCGCCGGCAAAAAAAAGAAAATCCAAATCCGTGTTATATAATAGCAGATATAACTTGCCTGCAAGATTCAGATGCCGGGTCTTACCGAAATCTTCATTAATATGCCTTTCAGAAGGGATTAAAACAGGAGTAAATGCCAAAGTGTTCAGGGGCCCGGAAGCAAAGCTTTTTATATAGTCCGCCCTTGCCATGATATAACCTTCCAGTCCGAGTTCCGGATCATCGGGATTCTTGGGCCTGTCCACGAAGGCTACAGGGTTCCATGCATACCCCTTTCCCCACTTGAGGGTACATTTACCAAGGTCAAGGGTAAAAGAAAGGGAAGGCTTTAACGAAACATAACCCTCAAAGATTTTGGTCTCGTCCGACCATCCTTGGTATGTCTTTCGGAGGTATGAATTTGCCTTAATATAAAGACCCGCTTTATCCCATTCATATGTCCCATCCACATGAAGCCTCAGGTTGTATTCCTCGATCGTATTTCCCTCGTTGTGGTTATAAAAACCGAACTTGTACAAAGAGGCATCCTTGTCGAGGCCAAAAACAACCGGGCGAAATTCGACATATCCCCCTAAATGGTACGGTTTCTTTTCTATCTCTGAAAGGTCAAAGACGTATTCTTCCTGAGCGGAGATTATTTTGGGAAACAGGATACAAAAAATAAGGGAAACAATAAGAAGCCTGGGGTGAAGTTTCATGCCTTTTATCTTAAGGATTCCAATTTAGGCATGAAGTTGAGCGTAAACACCTCGTCTTTGAATTCTCTCTTTTTCATCTTCGCAAATATCATTATGGATTTGTAGTCCTTATGCAAAGGGCTGTCCGTCTCAACTACAGAGGGCCTTTCGATCCCTCCCTCAAAGGATTTTATCTCCTTGAAATAGAGGGTCTTTATAAGCATGGAATCGTCCGTAAGGCACTCGATCTTTGTGGGAAGCAGCCGGTCGGTATCCACCCACATCCTGAGTTTATCATAGGCTACAGAGTCGCTCTTTGCCTTGAGATATAAAAGATATTCCTTCTCCTTTTCCTCCGTTTTTTAAAACACGTATTCCTCTGAATAGTCAAGGCGCAATATATCCGAATTATTGAAAACGCCCCCCACCACGGACTGAAGGCTGGTTATCCTTATTGGTTTTCCCACATCCGGGATATAGAGCCACATATTGTCCTCCAGCCTGAGGGTGCTCCTCCCTTTCTCGCTTGCGGGGGAGAGAAAAAGGGCGGCCACCTTTTCTTTCCCTTTCTTTATTGTATAAAGTACAAATTCCTTTTTCCTGCCGTCCGGCTCGATATTTATAAGCTTTTTATAGGACTCGTAAGACTCGGGATTGAGGTTTCTGTCAACCTTGATGAGTATTTCATTTCCATCCTGTGCATAACTTGCTGAAGCAACAATAATAAGGCCTGCACAACATAACAATACTATGATTTTTTTAAACATTTTTCTTTCTTACCCCTAAATTTTTTGGATTTCAGATCATAAAAAAATTCGAAAACCGTAACATTTTAGTTTTTTAAATCGTGTGCTTCTTTCTAATTTCTTTTAAACAACAAAACTCATATAATTATTATAAATGCTTTAGGGCTTTTATAGGTTCCATCCTTGATGCCTTAAAGGCGGGCTGAAGGCTTGCTATTACGGATACAAAGATGACAATTACAGAAACCAGAAGGATGTCCTGAATCTTTATAACAGGTGAAAGTATAAGTCCGGTCTGCCTTCCGAAATTAAAGGTGATCTTGGAGATATTTATTATATAGATAATCATGAGGGCAAAGATGTTGCCGACTATTGCTCCAATGATACCGAGCGAAAATCCCTCAATAAGAAAAAGGGAAAGGATATTTTCGGGCATGGTTCCTATGGCGGCAATTGTGCCGATCTCCCTTATGCGCTCAAATACCGCCATGATCATCACGTTCATAATGCTTATAAGTACTATGGCAATAAGCATGAGCTTTATAAAAAAGGTCATGATATCTATCATCTTTGCCACATTAAAGAAAGGAGAAAGTTTTTCCCATGTGTGCACCTCGAAAACGGCCTTGTCTTCTTTATTAAGCTCGGAAGAAAGCATAGCGTCAAGCCTTCCGGACACCTCATGCAGCGCTTGAAAATTTTTCAGTCTCAGCGCTATTTCGCTTATCTCCCTGTTCTCCATTCTGAGGATATCCATGGCATCCTGTATATGAATATAACCGTCCCTGCCACCGGGACCGGTTACACTTTCTATAATCCCTCCGACCTTTAATTGCCTGCCGTTAACAGAGCCCTCTCTGTTAGTGGCAATAACCACCACTGTATCCCCTACCCTCACCTTCATACCCTTTGCCAGCAGCTCCGGTATAATGATCTCCCCCTGTGTAATTTCCTTTTTGCCATCAATTATCCTGGATGCCAGAAGAGGTACTGTGGCAGCTTCCTGGTCCGGTATTATACCGTTTATCCTTACGTTAGTGGTTTCAGTGAAATTGCTGAACAGCCCTCCGAACTTCAGCCTCAAAGAATATGCCTCTATCTCAGGGATCTGTTTTATGTAATTTTCAACCTTTTTAACCGTTTTGGATTCAAGGTTCAAGGTCAGAGGAAGATTATCTATGGAAGCCACATACCCCCTTTTATGCACCTGTATATGTCCCAGCATTGAGTCGGTTATCTGACCTACCATCATGCCCTTGAAAGAATCGGAAACCGATATGAACACCAGAACAAATACCACGCCGATGGTAATCAAAAGGGTGGTTAAAAACGTCCTCCTTTTATACCTGAAAAGGTTTCTTATGGCGATCTTAAAAAGATTATACATGTTTCTTTTCCATTATTTCCCCATCCAGGAGTGTATAAATAATCTCTACCTCCTCTACCACCTTGTTATCATGGGTGGAAAAAATAAAGGTGGTGCCAAACTTATCCTTCATTTCCCTCATTATGTTTATAACCTTGTAGGCAGTCTCATGGTCCAGATTTGCCGTGGGCTCATCAGCCAACACAAGCCCGGGATTGGTTACAAGGGCCCTTGCCACGGCCACCCTTTGTTTTTGCCCGCCCGAGATCTGGTCGGGATATTTGTCCTTTTGCTCTTTCATGCCAACGGATTCAAGAAGCTCCATAACACTTTTTTTACGATTCACGGCAGAAACCTTTTTCACCATTAGAAGGGGGTATTCAACATTTTCATAGACCGTGAGAACAGGTATAAGATTAAAGTCCTGGAATATAAAACCGATATTCTTCCCCCTGAATGAGGCGGCTTTTCGCTTGTTAAGCGAGGTAACATCCTCCCCCGCTACGCTCAACATACCGGAGGTAGGTTTATCGAGGCATCCTATAAGATTTAAAAGGGTTGTCTTACCACTTCCTGACGGACCGATAAAAGAGACAAAGGTGGCAGGCTCGATCTTAAAGCTTAATCCTTTTAAGGCATTGAGCGCGACCTCTCCGTTTATATATGTCTTTCTCAGGTCATTTGATACAACCAGGCTCATATTTCTCTTTCTCTAAATGTCCTAAAATCATTCGGAAGTTATAAAAAATCCCTTATAATTATAAGGTTATGTTTTTTAAGTATTATTTCCTGATGATTATTTTATCAGTATAGTAAAGATACTGAAAAAATTCAAACTGGAGAGAAATTTCAGGGAATTTCCGACATCTTTTAGATATTAAAATCTATTACGACTTGATAAAGATAAAACAACCTAATATAATTAAAATTATAAGTCTGTTAATTATCAATATACATTCTGGTATACAGGATCTCATCTAAAATCTCTTTGTTGTTGAATCACTTTTAAAGACAAAATTAAATATATTTATAAACCAAGTTTAAAGTTATTTATTATAATAGCTTAATTATGTTTATAAAAATAACAAACAAAGAGTATCAAAAGCTTATTTTGCACATTAGAGCCCCGCCTTATGGAATTTCTTGAGGTTTTTGCCTTTTTCAATCATTTAATCAAATGAAATATATAGATAAGAAGGCAATACCTGATAAATGATTGATAAATTCAAAAGGGCCTAATATTAATATGGCAAAAAAGGATTTATAGAAGTAATTTTTTTGCATTCTTTGTATATTACTAACAACTTTGATAAAAACATTATTATTGCCTTGAATGCCAATTAGATATCGAGTTGAGGAGTAATTGAATTGGATCCATGGCTGTCAAGGTCCATGGAGGTAATACAATGAAAAAGATTATTTTGATCCTTTGTGTTGTAATGATTGCAGTGGGTATCTGTCTTACCGGAGCAGAAGCATACTTCGGCGGCCTCTTTGCCCCGAATGGACTCCTCAGTAGCGCCTATTATGGCGGTCTTGGTTTTTATGGCGGGCTTTATGGCGGGCTCTATGGCGGCCTTGGCCTTTATGGCGGAGGTCTTTATGGTGGGCTCTACGGCGGCCTTGGCCTTTATGGTGGAGGTCTTTACGGCCTTTATGGCGGCCTTGGGCTTTTAGGAGGGCTTTATGGCGGAGGATTGTACGGCCTTTATGGCGGCGGCCTTGGCCTTTTCGGTGGGCTATACGGCCTTTATGGCGGGCTGTCTCAGATTTCTCCTTTATTAACTATAGCTCTTCTGTATAACCAGCTTTTCCCTAGTCTGCTAAATCCAGTTCCATCACCGGTCACATCCACACCGATATCCGTTCCCACACCGATTATTACTGTGCCGACACCAAATATTACAGTGCCGACCCCGCTTCTTACGGTTCCAACTCCAATAATTACGGTCCCAGCCCCGATAATTAATGTGCCAACTCCTATCATCACAGTACCGACCCCCATCGTTACAGTACCTACCCCAATCGTTACAGTACCTACCCCAATCATAACAGTGCCAACACCGATTATTACAGTACCGGCACCGATTATTACGGTCCCCACTCCGATCGTTCCCATTCCGCCCCCGGTGACTCCGGTTATAACTCCCATAATCCCAATGATGCCGCTGATTATAACTTAAGGGAGGGCAATTTGCCTGTATTTTGAATCTGTCAAGCATAAGAGATTTTTGCTTTTATCAAAAGATGAAGCAGATATGTAGTATAATAAAGTGGAGCGCAAAAGCGCTCCACTTTATTATTTGTTTTGATTTTCTCTCTAGGCAGGATTTGATCTTTAATTGTTGCTTTTGACACTTTATAACCCTTATGTTATGTTAAATTTAATCAAAAATATTTACATTTAAAATTTTAATGAGACGGCAAAGAAGCTTCATAGAAGATGTAGGGCACGAAAATGATTTTAGCTTAGGGGATATTGTAATATTTCTATGCAAAAAGCATTTTAAACAACGCCGAATGTAGGGTAGAGTCCAAGTCTTAATAGACTTCAAATGCAAGATTTGGATTTAACTCTTCACTTCGATCATATAGGGATAATAAAGATGAATAAAGATGAAGTAATTCGTTTGATGCGGGAACATTCCGGCTTTTTGATGACCGAATATGGAATTTCTAGAATCGGAATTTTCGGATCCGTGGCAGAAGGTAATATGACAGAAGATAGTGATTTGGATATAGTTGTTGAATTCAAGAAGCCAATAGGATTTAAGTTCAATAAACTTGTCGAGTATCTTGAAAATTTGTTCGGAAGAAAGGTTGATGTGCTGACAATAGACGGTATTAAAAATATAAGAGTAAAAGAGGTTGCGAAAAATATCGAAAGGACTTTAGTCTATGTCTAAACGTGAAGATTCTGCTGTTATTCAAGATATAAAAGAAGCTATCGATAGAATTATATCATATACAGCAAAAATGGATTATGAGGATTTCCTGCGTGATTATAAAACACAAGATGCAGTGGTTAGAAATATTGAAATTTTGGGAGAAGCAGCAAAATTACTATCCGAGGAAACAAAAAGAAGCTATCCCAATATACCATGGAAAGACATAACAGGCACAAGAGATAAACTGATTCATGACTATTTTGGCGTAAATATTGATATTGTATGGGATATTGCCAAGAATGAGATTCCTTTCCTATCTTCACAGTTAAATGATAAATAAACGGCTGACAATCGGGATTATGTTGTGACGTAACCCCTAATAACAAGTGAAATTAAACATTACAAGCAATAAATCCTCTGGCGATTTTCCCTTTCTAATAAAACTGACCATACTTTTCTCGCATGAATTGAATAATAATTAAGATGCATCAAGTCCTGGATATCATTCATCAATTTGTGGCCTTTAGCTTTTGACACTTTATATACCTTATGATATGTTAAATTTAACTTTTACTTTGATTATATAGAGATTTTAGGAATTTTCGAGAATCAGCCTTTTAATTTTTGAAGATTCCTTTTTACATGGAAATTTTAGAAATTAATTAGAAATTTTAGTTCACATTTACGGTCCTTATTATCAGGTAAAATATACCTGATAATAGGGGAATTTTAAACTTATCAGGTAAAATTGACCTGATAAAAAATTATCAGGAACTTTTTACCTGATAACAGGCTAAAAAGGGGATTATCAGGTAAAAACGGCTTGATAATACATTACGCCGCTCCGCGGCGTAACGGGGAGCTAACGCTAACACGTTCAGCATTGGGCCGCGCCGCTGCGCGTCGCAACCCAACGCTGAACGCGACGTACTCCCCTGATAACCAGTGCAAGGCACCGTTATCAGGGTGCGCCGCGCGTTAGCTCCCTGTTATGTGCAGAATAGGTATGGGAAATTATCAAGTTTATGGCTGAAGTAAACGAACCCAAAAAACATCACTATGTACCTCAATTTTACTTAAAGAAGTTTTGCTGCATAGATGACGAAAATAAAGTTCCAACGATAAGTCGTCATAATCCGTTCCTGATCCAAAAGAGAAGTTCAATTGGCAGAATAGGTTATGAAGATAATCTCTATAAAATTACTGATGACGAAATTGAATTATGTATAGAAAGGAATCTAAATAGATATATTGAAACACCAATTTCACAGTCTAAGACGTGGGAAAAGATAGATGAAGGTATCCCTGAACTATTGTCTGAAGACGATAAATTAGTAATTTATATATTTATTAGGCATTTGGAGTCTCGGAATATAGAAACCCTAGAGTCCTTGAAAAGTGAACAAGTCCGAATAAAAGATCCTAAATATAGAAATGAATATTCAATAGAAGAGCATATAATGCATAATCAAATTAGCTCCATTCCGGACGGAGTTGATCAGTTTTATCTGGGAATGTCAGAAAATATTGATCAGTATTTTGAACAGTATGAGAGAGCATCAGTGTCAATATTTGGGTCTAGTATTCCAATACGAACTTCAACTAATCCAGTAGTCAATGTTCCAATGCACACATTTCAAAATAGAGAGTTTAACCCAAATGAATTGGCAAAATGGCTACCACTGAGCCCAAAAATTGGCGCAATGTTATTTCTAAATGACAATTATTGTAACTTCGGAAAATACCAGGTTGTTGAAAATGAGGTCATTAGAACTCTAAATAGACTTTATCTTATTCAGTTGCTTAACTCACGGACAACTAGGCATATGGTTGCAAGCGATGAGTACATTTTAGATGATTTTGAATGGGCAGGAGTAAAAGTAGATCCTAGAAACCCAAGAAAGTTTAGGTGTCCTAGTTAGGATGTTGGGTAAGGATAAGTATTATAAAAAAAGCACATAACAATAGGTTCGAGAGGGAATTGCCCCCGCAGCACTTGTTTTGTGCTTTAAACAGCACAAAACAATTTTTACTGCGGCAAGCCCCTCAGCCAAAGTGTTATGTTTCTTTATAGATATGAAATCAGATAAGAAGATAATAAGAGCTATTTTAATTTTCTTTTTAGGCGTAGCTGTTGGTATCATAGGTATAGCTGTTGTTATCTTATTTTATCAAAAGTCATTTGAGCTGTTTTCAACCATAGCTCCAGCAATCACTACATTGTTAGCTGCATTTTTAGGTGCTTGGTTTGCTTATCTTCTGGCAGACAACAAGGAAAAAAGAAAAGAAATAGCTTTGAGAAGACAGGCAATAAACAGAGCGATTTTTGTCTTAGTTAGACAATACAATGCAATCAAATTGATCCAACAAGAATTAGATAAATACAGGGATAATCCAGGAAAAGCAATAGAGCTTCCGGCATCTTCCATAAATAGGTACGAAGATCTAGTTCAAAATTTTTCATCGCTTGAGTTTATATTGGATTCCGAGAGCCCAAATTTGCTTCTTGAACTCTCAATAGAACAGGAAAGGTTTGAGCAAGCCATTGCGGCGCATAGGTTGAGAAATAAATTTTATATAGAAGATCTGCAACCAACACTAGAAGAGGCGGGGCTAACTAATAGAAAGACGAATCTAGAAGAAAGTTGCTGAAAAAATAAGTGAACGGATTTATAAAGGTATACTTCAGGCAACAGAGAGCCTTTATGAGCATATAGACGAATCTATGAAGTCCATAAAAAGTATGCTCGACAAACTAAGGTCTGTAGCAAAGTCAATGTTTCCTGGCGAAAAGATTATTGGAATAGATGAAGAAACATAATTCAGAGATAGAGTAGAATTTGAGTGAAAACAGTAAATTGGATCAGATTTCATATTATGTTCTGTAAAATTAATCATCTTTAGTATATAATTATAAATGGAGATATTGTTATGAAATTAGAAGAAAAGATAATACAAAAAATACATGAATTGCCTGAATCTGAAAAGGCAGAAATCCTGGATTTTATTGAATACCTTAAGATAAAGAAAATAAAAAAGGAAAATAGAAATTGGACTGAATTTTCTCTGTCCTCAGCGATGCGAGGGATGGAAGATGAACAGACACCTTATTCCCTTGATGATCTTAAGGAATCATTTTCATGATTAAAGAAGGTCAAATAGTCCTTTTCAGATTTCCTCAAACAGACCAAACAGAAGGAAAACTTCGTCCTGCTCTAGTACTTCGTCAATTGCCTGGTCAATATAATGACTGGCTGATCTGTATGATATCCTCACAGATTGATCAAAAAATTATTGAATTTGATGAAATAATCTCTCCTAACGATACCGATTTCAATCAATCCGGCCTGAAATTTCCAAGTGTTATAAGAATAAGTAGAATTGCTGTAGTTAGTAGAGACATTCTTTTAGGTAAGTTAGGACAAATTGATAGTCAGAGATTATTTCGAATTAAGCAGAAACTTTCTAATTGGATACTAGGCACATAACAATCACATTGACGCTGACCTTTTGGAGCTGGTCGTAAATTGTGAAGTTTTTTCCGGTTGCGTCCAAAAGGCAGGTCATGCGCATCGTTATGCGATTGATAAATTATGAAAAAAATTTTTATTATTTGGGAGGTGATAACTAAACAAAATTGTAATAATCCAGATCTGAATAAATTATTAATTAGTCCAAAATATTATGAGGAGGTTTAATAGATGAAAAAAATTTATATATTTTCAATGCTATTGATAATGGGATTGATTACTAATATACAAGCAGCACCAATAACACTAACATTTGAGGATTTGCCCCAGGTGTACCTTCAACTCTTACCCTCTGATTATGCTGGTTTAACTTGGGAAAATCACTGGGCCGCTTGGTATCAGGAAGATCCAAGTAAAGGCTTTTTCCCTACAAGCTCTGGAAATTTCGGGATCTATTTGCATGATCCTAAAACTGGATGGATTGATTTTGGACATGAAGTTACTTTTTTTGGGTCATGGGTTGCCTCTTCTGTTGATGTTGGGCAAGAATATTATTGGGAAGGTTATAAAAACGGTTTAAAAATTTATGAATCTAATCATTTGGCTGGAGGAGAAAAGGATTGGATTACTGTAAATTGGTCAGGGGTCGATTATGTTAACTTTGTTTCACTTAATGCTGATGTCCCTCGCTATATAATAGATGACATAAAATATTCATCTACTTCGCCTATTCCAGAGCCATCTACTTATTTACTTTTCTTTGGATTAGTTGCAATATTAATGTTTAAAGAAAAATTATATTCATAATTATTAATAATTAAGCTTTATACTATCGTGAGGATTTTTTAATTATTAATATATTTTTACTCAGCTGATTGGCAATTAGAAATATTTAAATCAAATTTAAGTTCGTATAAACTGGATTTTTACTCCGCTACGCTTCGTAAAAACCAGTGAGTTCACATTAGGGCAAAAATTAAAGGAGAAACTATGAAAATAATGCTGACAGCAGTTTTTGAAAAATCACCCTATGGTTATATTGGATATATTGAAGAACTACCAGGGGCTAATACACAGGGGGCAACTCTTGAAGAAACTAAGAGGAATCTTATTGAAGCAATTCAATTAGTTTTGGAAGCTAATCGACAACTTATTGAAGAAGAGATATCCGAAAAAGAAACAATAAAAGAACCACTTGGCTCTGTTTCAATATGAAACGTCAGGAACTAATTCGATATATACAGAAGCATGGTTGCGAATTTCTACGTGAAGGTGCAAACCATACTGTATATGTTAATCGAAAAGAAAAGAAGGTAACCACTATCCCGAGACATCGAGAAATTGATGAAAATTTATCCAGAAAAATCTTTAAAGATCTAGGGATACCACGGCCATAACAATTCATTCAGTCGACCTTTCGGGCCTGTCTCTGTGTTTTTATTTCGCTTTACTCCTTTGGCCCTCAAGGCGCCTGATGATTGTCGTTAGCAAATCACATCCAATACAGTTGAATTAAAAATGGGACCAACATTATTACTTGATAAATCATCGTTCCAAGCTTTATCCCAAGAAGAAATGCTGAAATTGTCTAATTATTTCGACTGGAATCGCGTTGAT
>JBLIRO010000010.1:0-79526 GCA_049472335.1 bacterium
CCGTAATTGGGCATACTGAACCCACCGCCGTAATTGGGCATACTGAACCCACCGCCGTAATTGGGCATACTGAACCCACCGCCGTAATTGGGCATACTGAACCCACCGCCGTAATTGGGCATACTGAACCCGCCGCCGTAATTGGGCATACTGAACCCACCGCCGTAGCTGGGCATACTGAACCCACCGCCGTAGCTGGGCATGCCGAAACTAGGGGCTCCGAAACTGGGCATGCCAAAACCTGTGGAACCAAATGAAGGCAATGAATATGATGAAAAAAAATTTTCTGGTGCAATACCAACCTGGGCATATGTAAAAGGGCTTGAGATTAAGGTGGTAAAACAAATTAGAAATAGAAGGCATGAAAAATTTAAAAAACATTTATATTTATTAATAGCCATCTTGTTTCTCCTTAGATATAAGATAAAAAAACAAACTGAAAAAATTATTAAATCATATTAACAGATTATCAAGGATCTGTAAAAATAGCCTGTTTATCTTTAAGAGCTATTGACAAAATTTTTTATGAAGATTTTTTATGAAATATGCCTCCCCTCATAATAGATTCTTTTTTCATATTGGTAAATTCAATCACATTTTCTTAATTTATGATTAATTTTCACTTGTAGAAAAAAAGCGAATACGAGTTAAAGTCTATCCATCTTGATATATCGTATAGGAAATCCATTGTTATAAATAAGAATTACCAATGAAATCTATTCAAATAGTAAATATATTAATCTAATATATTATAGACGGAAAAATTCAGTTTTTTTTACTTTTTAAAATTAAAAAAATTTAAGGATTTTTTACTGATCTGTCAGTTGAAGGTGGTTTCTTCTATAAGGTTGAAGGTAATTGGAACTCCGATAAGTATGGATTTCCCTTGCATACCTGAAGGGAATGGAGGATAGGGCTCTCCTGCCTTGATGCTTTCAATTGCGGCATTATTTAGTATTTGGTGTCTGGATTTTTTTGTTACTTTAATATCTCCAAGCGAGCCATCTCTATACAGTAGAAAATCCACATTCACAGTGCCTTTTATTCCGAGTCTTTGAGCGGTATGCGGATATTTTCTGTGTTTTTTAATATGACTTAAAATCTTGGCCTTATAGATATCGGATTGGTCAATATCCGAAGAATCCTGTGGTAAAAACATTGGCAATTGGGGCATGGATATATCATTTATATTTTTAATGATACTTCCAACCGCTGTAACTTCGCAACGCGCAAAATCAGGCATTTCCTGTGTTTTTTTAGGGGTGATTGAGTAATCGCGCATTTCTGTTCCGGGAATATTTTTTTGCGTTTGAATGATTTCCGGTATTGAATGGATCTTTGATTTCAGGGTGGGTAGTTGATGTCCATCATTCAGGTGTTTCGGAGGCTGTGGAATGTTCCTGCGCGGTCTTCCGTGTTCGATATATTTGAGATCCACCTCTATCCTGTGCCCGGCTTTTGGGGTGCGTATTATTTGTCCCAAAAAGACCAGAAGTATAAGATGAAGAACTATTGAAAACAAAAAAAAGACTTCAAGCGCCTTGTTTTTTGTATGTGAGTAATATCTCATCCGGTTTCTTCAAAAATCCCTTTCCGTTGCTATGAATAGTTTCTGAGCCCCACTGCTCTTGGCGGTATCCATTACCTTTACCACCGCATCCAGAACGACATCTTTATCTGCCCTAATGGTCAACGGTTTCCCCGGGTCATTTCGAATCAGGGATTTTAACGTTTTATAGAGCTCGGCCTCATTAACCTCTTCGTTCTTTATGAAAACACGGCCCTCACGTGTTATATGGATAGTTATCTCTTCCTGTGTCTGAGCCCCTGTGGCTCTCGCATTCGGAAGATTTACGTTAATCCCTTCCTGGGTTATAAAATTTGTGGTTAAAAGGAAAAATATCAAAAGCAGAAAAACAATATCGATCATGGGTGTCATATTCAAAAGGGCATCCGGTTTCCTTTTATATTTGATTTCAATCATAGAATTCCACCTTAATCATTATGGGTCTTAAGGATATGCTTTGACTGATGCATTTTCCTGTAAGGTCTCTAAAAGCTGAACAGAGGAATCCTGCATCTCGTGGGCAAAGCTTTCCACTTTACCTACAAAATAATTATAGGCAATCACGGTTGGAATAGCTACACCCAGTCCCAGGGCCGTAGTCAAAAGGGCCTCCCATATCCCTCCTGCAAGGACACTCGCATTCACCTTTCCTCCCAGATTCTGGATGACCATAAAGGCCCTGATCATGCCCGTTACGGTGCCGAAAAGACCAAGCAAGGGGGCTATATTCGCAATTGTGGCCAGGGTAGGAAGATACCGGTCGAGCTGTCTCAGCTCAAGTTGCCCGGCGTGGGCCAGCGCCTTTTCCAGTTCCTCCCTGCTAACTGACATGTCGTTATTTTGAGATTTCTCGATGCCCTTTGCAAGTATATTCCCGATGGGAGTTTTTGCGGACCTGCATTTATGGATTGCCTCCTCATGTTGATTCTGTTCGATCATTCTCTGAATTTCTTCTATAAATTTAGGTTCCTTCAGACGGGCCTTATGAAACCGATAGAACCTTTCGCATATAAGAGCAACGGATAGAAGGGAGCAGAAGATGATTGGTATAACCACCGGACCTCCCCTTGCTAAAAAAGAAACAATATCCTGCACGTACTATATCCTCCTTTTTGATAATAGACAATTGGTTACATTTTAGTGAATTCTTCCAATGTGTCCGCTTCCCCATCATAATCGAGGTCCCGCCTTCTTGAAGTCAGGTTTTCATTTTCATCGTACGATTCCCATGTATCAACCTTACCGTCACGATTTGTGTCCTCTTCCAAAAGCTTAAGATTGGGGGCCTTATGGAAAATCCATAAATCCGCTTTGCCGTCTCCGTCTTGATCCTTTTCCACTTTTATGGCTTCCCCTTTTGTATCATAATACCATGTAAGCTCCATCCTTCCGTCATTATCTTCATCGTGTAAGCTTTTAATCACCTTCCCTTTATCAGAGAAAAATACCTCTTCATCAAATCGTCCATTAGAGTCCGTGTCAGATTTTTTGCTTTCGAGTATCCCTGATCGATAATTCATACTTATATCCGGTTTTCCATCTTTTGAAAGGTCCCGGTCTCTTTGGGTGATATTTCCATCCGTCCCGTAGATCTCCCATATGTCGGGTTTGCCGTCCAAACTGGTGTCTTGGGATATGCGAAAGAGGTCCCCGTTTTTGTACTCCGTCCATAGGTCAATTTTTCCGTCACTATTTTTATCCATACTGCAGCTATTAATAATTCCGTTTTTGAAATCGCACCATGCTTCTATCTCTCCGTCTTTGCCTTCATCAAATGCGGTTTTTTTGATCATCCCGGTGTCATAATAGATCTGCTTATCGATCTTGCCATCGCCATTTTCATCCTTTTCGCTGTGAGTCATTATCCCCTTTTGATAAAAATCCCGGACATTTATCCGTGTGGCGCCTTTTTCTCTCCTTTTCCGCAATACGATCTCTCCGTTCATATATTCTTCTATCAGATCTGCCCTGCCATCAAAATCCGAATCCTGATGATGTTCTTTGATCCGTTCATTTTGATCATAAAAAAAACCATTGTCTTTCAGACCGTCTCCGTTTTCGTCTTTATTTATCTCTGAAAGCCGGCCATTGGAGTATATAATAGTCAAGTCATTAATGCCGTCGAAGTTTGTATCCCTTTCTTCCCTTTCCGGTCTTTCCTCCTCATCGAAAATGATTAGTGCATCCGGTTGTGAATCATGATTCTCATCCAATAATGTTTTTATTGCCCCGCCCTTATTTCCGATGTCAGTCCAAAGGTCTATTCTACCGTCATGATCTCTGTCCTTCTCCTGTTTTATATGGCTGCCTTTATTAAAATAGTCCCAGGTGTCTTTTAAACCATCGGAATTTGTATCACGTATAACAAGTGTCGCATATTCACCTTCATACTGATGCCATGTATCCACTATACCATCAAAATCGGAATCAGTTTCCGATCTTTCAAGTACGCCTTCGGGAGAATAATAACCCCACAAATCAGGTTTTCCGTCATTATTCTTATCCTCTGCCAGTTCTCTATTGTTATTTTTCTGATGAGAGTGTGCGGCATTGAAAACACAAAGGATAAGAAAGGGGATTATTATGGATATTATATACATATATAGGCCATTTTCGTTTTTTGTATATATACTCATTTCTCTCTCTTTATTTAAACAGTTTATATCCAAGTATACCGTTTTACTATTTTTATGGAAAGTCTGAATGTTTTTTATAGGTGGTTTTCAGGTAGTTTTAGAAAACAGAATCAGGATAAAGCCTTTGGCTTAATTAACTTTAGACACTTTAGCGCACTTTTTTAACTTTAGAACTTTTTTAAAGGGGGGGAAAAGGATTATTTATGTCCCTGGGAAAATCCATTCCTAAAGAAATTTTTAACTTTTCATTGAATTTTTGGTGAATTATATGGACAATGAGGATCTTCCCTTTATTCTTAAGAACCCTCGTTATCTCAAGCAGGGCCTTTTTTTTATCCTGAAAAGAAGGAAAAACCGCAAAACATATTACATAATCACAATAATCATCAGGAAGGGGTATATTTTCCACATCTGCCAGGATATAAAGAGACGGTACCTTTGTCTTTTTCTTTTTAGTATTTTGCAGTATACCGTGTGAGTGATCCAGTGCTATGATCTTCCCGTCTTTTCGCACCTTTCTCTTTAGTAATGGCACCAGGTTTCCTGTTCTGGTTCCTATATTAAGCACGCAAGAGCCCCTTTTAATCCTGAATTTCGAGACAAAGGCGCACATACGCTCCATCCCTTCTGCGGTATACCAGGTCTGTTCTAAAATTTCAGCCCGCTTATTATTTTTCTCTTGTTTTTTCAATTTTATTCTCTCTCCGTTTGATCTGGAGAATAAATTCTTCTTTATCCATTATTTTTAAATTTTTTAGATAAATCTTAGCATTTTTCAGGTTTCTCGTGCTACTTGTTAGAAGGGATTCTATCAACATATTCGTCCAAAAAAGACTAAATCTTCAGTTCCGTTCTTAACATCTTAGGGAATTTAATGATATAGTAGTGATCTAGAATTTGTCATATTGAATATTCATAACTATAATTAAGAACAAAAAGTTATATTTGAAAGGAGGAGAACCTAATGCCTCCGGTTTCGGAACCTTCAAAAGGATATTTCAAATCCGGCAGAGAAAAGGGATTCAAATGAAGAAATGGATAGTGATTATTGTTCTTGTTTGCTTGGTTGCCGGAGGAGGAATATTCTACTGGATAAAGCAACAGGCAAAGAAAGATTCGGAAATCCCCAAATTGACCTCAACAAAGGTCGAGCGTGGGGAGATATCCATGATTGTAGCATCAACCGGGCGAATCGTCTCGAATCTGGATGTAGAGATAAAGTGTAAGGCAAGCGGCGAGGTTATCAGGCTTCCTTATGATGTCAGTGACAGGGTAAAAAAAGGGGACCTTCTGGTGGAGCTCGATCCTGTGGATGAAAGGCGACTGGTCAAGCAGGCCAAGGCAACACTTTCTGCTTCACAGGCAAGGCTTAAACAGGCCCGGTTGAATCTGAAGATTGCAGAGGAAAATCTTGCCCATGAAAAAAGGCTGGCTAATGAAGCATTAAAATCAGCGCTTGCCAATGCTGAATTTACCGCCACAAAGCTGGAGCGGCAGATGCAGCTTTTTGAGAAGAAACTCATTAGCCAGGAAGAATTGGATGCCGCGGAAACCTCCGCAATACAGGCCGCTTCCGATCTGGAGCAGGCAAGGATACAGATAGAAGAACTGGGAACAAAAGAGACGGCCCTGGAGCTAAAGAAACAGGATGTAAATTTGGCGCAATCTCAGGTAGAATCAGACAAGATCTCCCTTTCTCTGTCTCGACAACGTCTAAAGGACACCAAGGTATTTGCCCCTATCGACGGGATTGTATCCGCGCTTAATGTCCAGATAGGTCAGATCATTTCCTCCGGTATCACTAATGTGAGTGGCGGAACAACAATAATGACCCTCTCCGACCTTTCCCGTGTTTTTGTCCTTGCATCTGTTGATGAAAGTGATATCGGCAGAGTGGAACTGGAGCAACCAGCGGTTATAAACGCTGATGCCTTTTCCAAGAAAGATTTTAAAGGGAAAGTAATACGCATCGCCACGAAGGGTGTAAACATATCCAATGTTGTAACCTTTGAGGTAAAATTAGAGGTCCTGGGGGAGGAAAAATATTTGCTGAAGCCGGAAATGACTGCAAATGTAAAGATTATTACAGCAGAGGAGGATGATGTCCTGTTGATACCTATTGATGCTGTTTTACGCAGACAGGGTGAGCCGTACGTGGAGGTTGTAAATCAAGACGGAAATATCATGGAGAGGTCCATAGAGACAGGAATAGATAATGGCGAGAAGATCAGGGTGATAAACGGCCTGGAGGAAGGTGAAGAAATAAAGGTGAACAAAGAGGATACTGAAAGCCGATGGAGCAATTCTCCGGGCAGAAGAACATTACGTTCAGCCCGTAGAATGAGAAGAAGATGATCAGGACGGAGTCCCTTGTTAAAAACTATAAATTGGGTGGAAATATCATCAGGGCCCTGAATGGTGTCTCTTTTGAGGTTTCTAAAGGTGAGATGCTGGCAATAACCGGTGCATCAGGAAGCGGAAAATCGACCTTGATGCATATCATCGGGTGCCTGGACCGGCCGGATTCCGGGGAATATTATCTAATGGGAAAAAGTATTACAAAACTTTCCAAGAACAGCCTCGCGGAGATCCGCAATCGCAGGATAGGTTTTGTTTTTCAGACCTTTAACCTATTGCCCCGAATGAATGCTCTGGAGAATGTGGAGCTGCCTTTGCTATATTCCGGTAGAAGCGAGGCAAAAAGTCTTGCCAAAGATGCCTTAAAAACCGTCGGTCTCTCCGAGAGGATAAATCACGAACCCAGTCAGCTTTCAGGAGGGCAGTGCCAGCGGGTTGCTATTGCCCGTGCCATTGTAACGGACCCTGAGCTGATCCTGGCCGACGAACCTACCGGGAACCTCGACAGCAAGGCAAGTGCAGAATTGATGTCACTTTTTGAGGATCTCAATAAACAGGGTCGCACTATTATCATTGTAACTCACGAGCAGGATATAGCAGAACGCTGCAAGCGAAAGATACGCCTTAAGGATGGGCGTATTGTGGATATCAATTAAACAAAGAAGGGCTTAAAAATGCTTTGCTGGATAATAATCAAAATCGCTCTGAAAAGTCTTTGGGCAAACAAGCTCAGGTCGTTCCTGGCAATGCTCGGAATCATTATAGGTGTGGGAGCGGTTATCTCAATGCTGGCGTTGGGGGCGGGCGCCCGGAATCAGGTTATGGAACGTATTTCCTCCATGGGAACCAACATACTTATTGTCAGGCCGGGTCAAAGGGGTTCCCATCGGGGCGTCATAACCGACACTTATCAAAATCTCACTATAGAAGATGCCAGGGCTATTGTGGAGAGTATACCTTCCGTACGCCGTGTCGCCCCTGTAGTTCGGGGTGGCGCGCAAATAAAATATTTTAATAAAAACACACCCTCTTCTATAATCGGGACAGCCGTAACCTATCTGGATATAAGGAATTTTACCATTGAAAAAGGAAGGGGCTTTTCCGAAATGGAGGCGGAGAGGATCGCAAAGGTGGCAGTACTCGGATCTGTCAACGCAAAAAAGCTTTTCGGAGAAAGTGACCCCCTTGGTGAGATAATCAAGATAAAAGGTGTAAATTTTCGCGTGATAGGTGTCTTGAAGGCAAAAGGGGATCAAGGATGGTTCAATCCGGACGATCAGATAGTGATTCCCTATACCACCGCTATGAAACAGTTGTTCGGACTGGATCATCTTCATGAGATTGACGTTCAGGCATTGGACAGCAGTGCCCTTCAGGATGTACAGGAAAAAGTCTCAGCGGTGCTTAGAAGGCGCCATCGAATCCCTTCCGATATGTCCGACGATTTTCAGATTTACAATCAGGCTGAGATGATTCAGACCGCTACCGATTTTACAAAGACATTTACGATCCTTCTCGGCAGTATCGCAAGCATCTCTTTACTGGTAGGTGGGATAGGCATTATGAATATAATGCTTGTTTCGGTAACGGAAAGGACAAGGGAAATAGGTATTCGCAAGGCCATCGGGGCAAAAGACAAAGATATAATCAAGCAATTTTTGATCGAGTCTATCCTCATAACTGTTATAGGCGGGCTGTTCGGTATCCTGCTAGGTGTAGGAGGGGCCAGGCTGGTTGAGGGATTATTGGAGTTTCCAACTTTATTGGAGCTGAAAAGCATCCTGCTCGCTTTATTTTTCTCAGCGGCTGTTGGAATATTTTTTGGATTTTACCCTGCCCGGCGCGCAGCCTTACTTGATCCTATCGAAGCATTACGTTACGAATAGAACCGTCCCCTTTTTTTTTCTTAAACAGTTATATCAATGGACTGTTTGGGAAAATTGTATTGATGGAAATTGTCCACGAGAAAGTTACCTTTATCCTCAAAAGGATACCAAAGGATCTCCTTCTTTGTGATGGTGATGGTAAAATCCTTGTAAAAATCCAGGGCCTTTCGATCCTGACGACCGATAACCGAAAAGACGATGACCTGAAGCATCTCTTCTGCCTCATCTTCAGGTAGCGAGGCATTCAATATTTTGTCTAATGGGAAATTTTCATTTTTAGATACCGGTAAGGCCCGCTGATGCTCATTGATCCTTGTTGCAAGCTTTAGTAAAGCCCTGGCGTTTCTTGTGACCAGGGCTGGCACATATAATCTGATGGGCCTTTCAGGGTCTTCATCCCTCAATAAGAATCTTCCCATCTTCATAAATGTGCTTAAATCATGCTTTCCGACTTTACGTTCCAGGATGGTTTTGCCTATGCCGTTGATCAAAAAGGTCCGGTATCCGTATGTTCCAAAGCAGATTACCTGGAGCACAGGATAATAGTTAATAAAGAAGTGTTCCCCAATAAAGTGCAGCTTTTTATATAACGCATGACCGGCTTCACATTGAAAGCTCATATCAGCGACGGATTCTGCGTATCGAAGGGCCTGTTCCTTGTCCAATATAAGAGGGGGAGGGTTACTCCCATTCCCTTTAGCGCGTCCTTATCATAAGGCTGGAGGGTGAGCACTTCTGCCCTGATACTAAGGGAGTTAAGCATGCCTGCAAAATCCGGATTTGCCTGGAAGGAATAATACCATGTCTTTGCCAGGGTCTCATTTTCTGTCTTTGAGACATGGTTGTAATAAAGCATCCCTTTGAAATACCAGAAAGGTTTAAATATGGTGTTAATCTTGTTTATGCTTGTTGGCGCCCTTTGCAAAGGGTCTTTCTTGTTGCAAAGGGCCTTTTTTATTATTAGGTGCAGCTCATTTTTATTTGGCATACGTGATGGTATGATATATTTAAGGTCAACCCCGCTCTTCTTGATTCTTAGAACAGACCCGCAGTAGGGACACTTAAGGGTATATGCCCCTTCCGGATATTGCAAAGGGCCCCCGCATTCAGGACATTTAACTGAAACGAGAAAGGGGGTGGGTATAGAAAACCTTCCCGGCTAACCAATCTTTTCCCCGCAATTCGGACAGAATTTTGTCCCGGGAGGAAGCTCGATATCGCATTGTGAGCATTTCGGTTTTGTCTTTAGATTGTATCCGCAATTTAAACAGAAATTGGCATGTACGGGCACGACCTTTGAACAATTAGGGCAAACACTAGTGCGTACCATCTGGTGTCCGCATTTATAGCAAAAACGGCTGTTTTCAGGGGTGTGTGCGAGGCATTCAGGACATTGTATGGTTGGGATGGATTCGTGTTCAAGGTCCTTTTGCTCCGAAGAAAAGGCCTTGCTCATATAACCGGGCAGCATACCGACTCCCAATCCAATCCCTGCACCGGCACCCATTGTGCCTGCGCCGCCCTGGGCCTCCATGGATTTTGCCAGCTTGAATTTTAAGAATTGATCGAGATTTTTCACCGCTCCCATACCACTTCGTTCGTCTATCATCTTTTGTACCTCTTCGGGCTGCGTCATTGAAGTGATAAAAAAATCAAGCAGCTCGATGCCATATTTTCCAAACTCATCCAATAGCTTTTTCTTCAATTCCTCTGCAAGCTCTTCAAAATTTTTTGGCAGATTGAGAATCGTATCGAGTTTTTCACCCATGAGGTCGTTTAATCTGCATACAATGATGTTCCTTAAATATTCTTCAATCTGGGATGTAGTGTATGTAGCTTCCCTGCCCACCAACTGGTTTATAAACAGAAGGGGCTCCGAAATTTTACAACTATAAACCCCGAATCCTCTCAGCTGCACAAGACCCAGTTCGCTGTCCCGAAATGCAACAGGTTCACGTGTTCCCCATTTTAAATCGATAAAGGTTTTATGGTTTATGAAATATACCTCTGCCTTAAATATGCTCTCAAAAACCCAAGGCGCGCTAAACAATTTTGTGATTATAGGAAGGTTAAAGGTGGAAAGGGTATGTCGTCCAGGGCCAAATGAATCACAGGCCTTTCTGTCTCTATAAAAGACAGCGGACTGTGTTTCCCTGACTACCAGTTGAGCCCCCAGCTTGATGTCTGCGGAACCTGTTTCCGGATAGCGATATATCATATCCACAGGAGACGGATCAGGCCATTCTACGGCTTCCATCATGATTGGCATTTTATTGACCTCCCAAGTGGTGTTCTTAATAATAAGATTTAGAATTTTATAAAAGGCCTTCTTTGGATTTTGTTATCTAATTATTTTTCGGATTATTATTTTGGAAAATTCGTAAAAACACCTTAAGTAAAAAAAAGAAAGTGCGTAAATTTTAACTTATCCAAAAGCACACGGTTTTTCAGAAGTTAAAATTTGTTGGCCTTATCTATTGGCCTTATCTGTGGATTATTAAAGAAATAAAAGTTATAATGCCATTTAGAGGAAACGCTTATGTCAAAAAAAATCTCCAGAAGATCATTTTTAAAGGAAGGTATTTCAGCTTTTAGCGCGATTGCGGCTTCCGGAATTGTGTTTCCTGGAGTCGTGGAGGGTGCCGGTCAAAAAGAGCTTGCCACTTTAATAGATATAAGAAAGTGTATAGGCTGTGAAGCATGCGTGGAGGCCTGTCAAGAGACCAACAAGTCAAAATTCCCTGAACCGAAGAAACCGTTTCCCAGGATGTATCCAGACAGGGTAAAAGTGGCGGATTGGTCCGAAAACAGGGATGTAACCGATCGGTTAATCCCTTATAATTGGGTCTTCATTCAAAGAGCTACCATAGAATTAAACGGTGAGAGCTTTACTTATACATTTCCCCGGCGATGTATGCATTGTCAGAACCCACCCTGCGCGAATTTATGTCCGTTTGGCGCTGCCAGAAAATTGAAAAACGGGATAACCCTTATTCATTCTGGTGTATGTCTTGGCGGCAGTAAATGTAAAAGTGTTTGTCCCTGGCAAATACCGGAACGTCAAACCGGTGTGGGCATATATCTGAATATCTTGCCCCCCTTTGTAGGAAACGGTGTAATGTTTAAATGCGATAGATGTTATAACAGGATAGAAAAGGGTGAGTTACCGGCTTGCATAGAGATTTGTCCCACTCAGGTGCAAAAGATAGGTCCGAGGGAAGAGATGGTGCGGGAGGCTCATGATATAGCCCGTGAGATAAACGGATACATTTACGGCGAGAGGGAGAACGGGGGAACCAATACCATTTACGTCTCACCCGTTTCCTTTGAAGAATTGAACAAGCGCATCGAAAAGGGGCCGGGTAAACCCCATCTGGGCCCTGTGCCCAATTTAATGGCCCATACCGATAATCTGGCAAAAGCCATGTTGATAGCCCCTTTTGCAGGCATGGCTACCTCGGGAATCCGTTTTCTCAAATACCTCAAGGAATCGTAACATTTTGGTTTTCTGAAAGATTTTAAATGGTGCCTTTAAATCTTTAAATATGAATAGGCTGAAAGACGGATGAAAGAGAGAAGATTTATAAAGATCTTATATCTTGTTACTCTTATAATAATGATCTTCACCGGTTTTGGTCAGATGCCCGTTTTTAAACGTTATTATCTTGCTGATATACCGGGATTAGGGTGGACTGCCGATTTCTATTTCACGCACTATATTCACTATCTGGGCGCCATTTTCCTGATAGGTCTTTTTTCTTATTTAATTTTGGATTTTTTTCTGATTGGCAGGAAAGAATTCAGGCTGTCCCCTGCTTCGTATTTTAGAGTTTTTATAATTGCGGGTATTGTCCTGACAGGTATTTTCAGGGTGCTTAAAAATTTGCCTAATATCTTGTTCTCACCTGGTTTTACACTTTTTATAGATACTACTCATCTTGGATTTACAATGATTTTCCTTCTTACAGCTCTTTTGTTTAAGATTCTAAAAAAGGGATGGGTTATCTCTTTGAAAAGAAATGAATGATGCCTTCTGTTTTTAACCAATAAAAAATACATAAGAATTTCTTTAGTGAAATAGTCTATTATATATTAAGTTGTTTTAATCCAAATTTTGATGGATTCCGTAAAAAGTTGAAGAAAATATAGTCTTTACTATAACATTCTTTTTGTCGAAAAAGATTTTTGGTTTATTTTTTACTTTTTTCTGCCCCATATGTTATAATATAATAGAAAAAATATTTTGATTATATTTTAGAGTTGATCCTTCAATTGGTAGGTTTTTTATACTCGTAAAAAAAATATTGAAAAATTATTAGTATAAACCCTCTCTAATTTTATCACATAATCAGAAAAATCGCAGGAGAGAGCTTAATGGTCAGCAGTATACAAGTCCGTAAAATCTCTTGTCATCATTTCATAAGGTTTTCCTTAATTCTTTTAACTAATTTTATTTATAAGGAAGGGGGGATGTTTTTCTAAAATGCATTTTTATCCTATTTAACGATTTTTGATTATGAAAGTTGTATCAGGAGGTCATAAAATGATACTTAAAAAAAGAATGCTTGAGTGGGGGATAATAGGCCTTTCTATTTTTATCACCTTATTACTTATTCGCTCCCCTGTGGCCCAAGCTCAAAACTGGGTGCCAATACCACCGTATAATCTGCTTTGGCCTCTTTGGTCTCCTGCTCTATCTCCACTGAATCCTGTTACCGGAGTGCCTACGCCTTTAGTAAGCACATTAACCAACGACACGTTTTTACCCAAAGAGCCGGTGTTGTTATGGGATCCTATACTGAGGGGATTCCCGTATATTCTTTACAATATTCCCCAACCTGCCGGAGGCGGATTAGTCTATTTTGACCAATACTTTGGTCTAAATCCTTGGCCACCGCCTTATTTGCTGGATCCAGGTGGCCTGCCTAATCCCATTAGTTTGCCGGCTGGTTTTGGTGCACTATCCCCAATAATAATAGACCCATTTGCAGATTTTTTGTCAATAGCAAACCTGTATTTTCTTGCAGAATATCCTCCGGGTTTGTTTGCGACAGCAGTATCAAACCTGTTGACAACAGCAGAGATTTGGGCGCTTCCGACTTTATAGGTATTCAGGTTATTGTGCACAAGAGAAATATTGAATATTTTCATTCTATTAAGCTTAGTTAATTTAAGTTATAAGGAGGAATTGAGATGTATAGAAAGAAAAGATTTCTGGAATGGGCAGTAATAGGGCTTTTTATTCTTATGGCCATATTATTGATTGGTTCACCTGCAGTCCATGCACAATACTGGCAGGCGATACCACCCTATAATTTGCTTTGGCCCCTCTGGTCTCCGGCCCTGTCACCTCCTAGTCCTCTTACAGGTGTACCCACTCCGCTTCTCACTTCTTTAACCCCGAACACGGTATTACCTGCGCAACCGGCCCTTCTGTGGGACCCTTCTTATGAGTTGCCTTTTCTGCTTTATAATATACCATTTGCCTTTGGTGGTGGAATGACTTACTTTGACCCTTACTTCGGCCTTGAGCCCTGGCCTCCATCTTATCTGCTCGATCCTCTTACGGGCGCACCAGCGCCTATAAGCCTGTCGGCGGGTTTTGGAGCACTTTCTCCGTTATCAATACTGGATACCACGGTTTTTTATGCAAACCTCTTATATATTTCACAATATCCATGGCTCGGATTTGGAATACAAAATCACATTACAGACCTGTTAACACCGGGTGAAATATGGGGTTTGACGCCAATTTTATAAAATATATGGCTGTAGAAAACCTTTCGTATTTATAAATGCGTTTTTAATAGGAGGGATAGAAATGAACATGAAAAAGCGAATTGTTACATGGGGAATAATGAGCCTTTTTATCTTTACGGCTTCATTATTGATTGGTTCCCCGATAGTTCATGCGCAAAACTGGGTGGCAACACCACCCTATAACCTGCTTTGGCCCCTTTGGTCTCCGGTCTTGTCACCTGTGGATCCTGTGACGGGTTTGCCTACACCTCTATTAAGCTCTGTAACCAGAAATACATTTTTACCTGTAGAACCAATAATGTTGTGGGACCCGGTATTAAGGGGATTCCCGTACATGCTTTATAATATCCCCCAACCTTTAGGCGGTGGAATGGTCTTTTTTGACCAATATTATGGCCTAAATCCCTGGCCGCCCTCTTATTTGATCGATCCTGCTACAGGCTTGCCAAATCCCATTGCCTTGCCAACAGGTTTTGGTGCATTATCACCAACACCGCTTGATCCTTTCGCGGATTTTGTTACAATCGCAAATCTTTACTTCCTTGCGGAATATCCACCCGGTTTGTTCGCGACATCCGTATCAAACTTGTTGACAACAGCAGAGATATGGGGACTGCCGCCTCTATAGGCATGTGATTAAAGGTTGATTAAGGCATGATAGATTTTTACTTAAAAACATTCAGTCTCTAGTTCATAAGGAGGACTTGACATGCATAGAAAGAAAAGATTCTTTGAATGGACAGGAATGGTCATTGCTTTTTTTATGGTCATCGTATTGACCGGTCCCGTTCCGGTCCGGGCAGTTCCACTATTACCGGGCGGCGGTGTGGCAGCAACGAACTGGGCTCAATTGCCACCATACAATCTGCTTTGGCCCCTCTGGTCTCCGGTTCTTTCACCGGTAGATCCTGTTACAGGCCTGCCCACACCGCTGGTGCCTTCTGTAAGTAACGCTACAATTTTACCTGTCCAGCCTGCTCTTTTTTGGGACCCTTCCAGGACATATCCGTTTTTCCTTTATAATATCCCTCTGCTTTGGGGTGGAGGTCTGACCTATTTCGACGCATTCTACGGTCTGAATCCCTGGCCGCCTTCTTATCTGCTCGACGCGGCAGGTTTGCCTCTTCCTATAAGTCCGGCAGCAGGTTTTGCGGGACTATCACCGACACCTATACTCCCCGAGTTTGTTTTCACAGGAAATCTCCTGTATAGCGAACAATATGGAGTGCCCATTACCAACCTCTTAACAGCGGGAGATATATGGGGTCAATTACCTCTTGCCGGCCTTTTACCAATCTAATGAAGCGCTTACTTTTCCCGGACTGCTGGTATAAGTCCTGAGAGTGTAAGTTTTAGTGATGGTTATAGAAGAATCAACCATAATTTAGAAGGGCTAATAAAGGAATGGACGAGGCAATCTCATACTGAGATTGCCTCCATTTGCCCTTTACCCGAATAGGGTTTGGAACCATTGTCTTTACTGATTAAAAATCCTTTTTATCTTTGTTACTAAATCATCCATCCGGGGGGTCTTTTTCGCATAATCCGCAATACCTAAATCACGTGATAAATTCTCATCCTCAGCATCCCTCATATTTTTGCACATAATAATGGGAATGGACTTTGTTTCTTCCGTGCTCCTTAATTTCAAAACAGTGGCAATTCCATCCAGTTTAGGCATTACAACGTCTATAATGATGATATCAGGAGAGGTGCTTTTAGCCTCCTCAATACATTCCTTGCCGTAATTTACTTGAGAAATAATGTACATGTCATCGGATAAAATTCTTCTCAGCAAAAAGATTAAGTCGTTATCCTCATCTACGACCAGGATTTTATTTTTTGTACCGAAAAGCATTTTTAATTCGTTTTGTAAGATAAAATATATAATATTTTAGTTGTTTGAATATACGCTTCTAGCTTTACCCGGAAAAAGGGTCCTCTTTTTCCTGGTTCAGAAAAGCAGTCTGGTCCTTTATCATATTATCAAGCCAATCCATGAAACAGCTCTGTCCGTTTTGTTGAATGAGCATTTTATTGCAACATCTCTTATTTAAATTTGTATTATCCGGCGGGGATATCTTAAGGGCTTCATAGACCAGTTTGTCATGTTCATAAACATCTTTCCTGAAGTTGACAGTGCCATCCTCGTTTACCCATGCGGTCAAATAAATCAGATGAACAGGGATCGACTCCGGCAATCTGACTATCATCTTTTCTCCCTTCTCTATGGAATCCGTGATTTTTTCACGATTCCATTTTTTGCCGGGACTCAGTACAAATTCTGCAAGATCGATTGGCTTCTCGATGCGTATGCATCCCGAGCTGAAGCAACGTTCCGTTCTCGCAAACAGTCCCCGGGATGGTGTGTCATGGATATATACGGCATATTTATTGGGGAACATAAATTTTATCCTGCCTAATGGATTATTCGGACCTGGATCCTGGCGGAATGAAAAATTATTGTGGTTGACGTTCACCTTTGACCAATCTATCGCTTCAGGATCCATTGCGCTTGCCTCGGCTTTCTTGCCAAATCCCTGTAAAATCTTCATCTTTGTTTTAGCAAAAAAACCGGGATTCCTTTTCAGTGCAGGTATAATGTCCTCTTTCACTATTGTTGATGGTACAGTCCAATAGGGATTGATTACCAAATAAGTCATTTTATTACTGAATATGGGGGTGCTGCGGCAGGGTTTTCCTACGATTGCCTTCATGTTTAAAACGGTCTTATTGTTTTCAATAACATTCAGCTCCTGATTTGCAATATTTATAAGTATATAGCGTTCACCGAAATCCTGATTAAACCATCTACACCGTTCCAGGTTCAGCTCAATTTGGCGAATACGCTCCTCTACCGGGATATTCAAGGCAGCCAGTGTATTGGGACCTATAATTCCATCGACCTCCAGACCGTGTCTTTCCTGAAACCTTCGGATAGCCTGCTCTAAAGAATCATCATATATGTTTTGGCCATTTTCATGCTCTAAGCTTAAATCCCCTGTCATAAGAAAGCGATCCCGCAAGGTTTTAATGAAACCTCCGCGTGTGAGAATGGGGCGTCTGGGTTCGGTTTTGACCAGTTTTTTATTTCTTTTAAGGGATCGTCTGGGTGATTTTTCAATATTTTTTCGCCAATCACCCTTGTGTATTTTGGGATAATCAGGTATGGCGGCCCAGCCGCCTTTTTCAGCAATATCCTTATATTTTGCCAGGGCTTCGCGAAGATTTATGTAACCCAGGTTTTGTGGATGAAAGCTTTTCAGGGCTTCTTCCATATTGTTCGAATCAATGGCATCCTGAAGGGCCTTGGCTAAATCATATTCTTTGTCCTTTACATTCCATTCAGGATTTATAGCTTCCGGATTGATTCTTCCTCCTAATATATGAGAACCATAGATCAAAAAGGCATCCGTAAGCAATAGATCCAGATCAAACAGCCAGTTAGGATTAAACAACCATATATTACCTTGATTATGATTTATCTTTTTTAAAGTAGTCTCGATTTCAGCCAGATGATAATCCCCGGGTTTAAGACCTTCGAGATCGGCTTTATGTATCAATTTGATAAAGGTGTCCACTTGCGATAATGGTCCGTTGTCATCGCTCCATGCCGGCCGGTAGTTTCTTCTCGCGTAAAAAAGTGACAGCATCAAGGGCGCGTGAATGGATTCTCCCCCGACTATTAACCTGGGCGGCATCCCTGCCACTTCTATCCGGTTTCGCAGTCGTTCTCCGACCCGGTCACGGAGTGTTTTTGCGGAAACACCTTTAGGTAAGACAAAAAGGATAAGGAAAAAAAATAATACACTGATTTTAAACAGACTTATCAACCACTTTAAGAAGTAAAACCTTAAATTGATTTTTATAAAAGTACTGTTGGGCATAACCTTATCTTCTCCATTTTAAAATTAACATTTAAATGATTCTAAAGGAAATCCTTACCCTATTCACTATGAATAGATAATTTCCCTTCATTATCCCCCCTTTTTTTAATAATAAATCTCAGAGGAGAGATAAGATTCGTCTAAATACCTAAAATTTATTAGTTAATCTATCACTTTTTTGTTTGTGCCTCTCATTGTCTTATGTCTAAAAATCATATTTGTCATAATAGTTATGTCATTTGAATATTTTTTATGAAATCTCCCGGAGCATATCTTATTGTAGAAACAAAAAATTTTTTCTCCCATATCAAAAGAATTTGAATGAAGTCTCATCATATATGTAATGTTTTTCATTTTTAAATACCTTTAATTACAATAAGATGTTTGCATTTATTATTATTTTTATAAAAACTGAACACCCGTTTTCCAATTTTTATTTTCTCCATTTCCGGTATTAATACTAATTTTAAAATTCATCTAAAAAGTGTCTTAAAATTAGTTTTGTTAGTTATTATGCAAAAATTTTGCTAGTGTTGTTACAAAAATTTCCTATTTGGGTAAAAACATTGAAAGTATTAAAAATGAAATGACTTGCTTTATTCACCAAAACTGCCGATAAGAAAGTATAATAATTATCTTTTTCCTTTTGGATTTGAATGTGACTACTCTTCGCGCAATAATTTAGGCCATCTTGGAGGTATGAAACAATTTTTTAAGACGAGTTAAATAATAATTAATAATATGATATATTGAGTACTATGATTAATTTACTCACCAATCTAACATGGCTCGATTTAGTCGATATTTTTCTGATTACCTTCGTTGTCTATCAATTATTTATCCTTTTTCACAGAACCAAGGGCTTTAGGATCTTAATAGGCCTCTCTTTCCTGGGTGTCATATATATTATGGTGAGATCATGGGGGCTGTTTCTCTCGACGTGGGTATTCCAGGTTTTTTGGCAGGCGTTGATCATTCTAATCATAATTGTTTTTCAACCTGAGATAAGAGATGTTCTGGAAAAGGTCAATCTCCTCAATTTTGTTCAGGGCAAGAAAAACTCATCTCCTGATGCTTCAAGAATCGAGGCTGTCAGCAGGGCCACCTTCCATATGGCTGAAAAGAAAATAGGCGCGATTATTGTCTTCAAGCAAAAAGACGACCTGAAGGATTTGATACGGGGGAGCATTCAGCTCGATGGGGAGATCAGCGAGCCTCTATTATTGAGTATTTTCCAGAAATCCTCTTCAATTCATGACGGGGCAATTCTCATAGATGAAGGCAGAATTAAGACAGTCGCGGGATACCTCCCCATGACGGAAAGAGACAACCTGCCCAATCATTATGGTTCGAGGCATCGTGCGTGTCTGGGACTTTCCGAAAGAAGCGATGCATTTGTCATTGTAGTTTCAGAGGAAACAGGGGAAGTTTCCTTTGTTCAATATGGCAAGATTAGAAAAATCAGAGATGTTAAGGGCTTACATAGTGTTATTCAGGAGCATTTTTTAAAGAAGAAGAAACAAAAGACCTCTTTTCTGGGTGGTTTCTTTTCGAGGTTAATTTTGAAAGACGGTCTTAAAAAACTTATCTCCTTTTTACTTGTATTTGTTTTATGGGCACTACTCGCAGGGCAGCAGAACTATTCGCAAAATATATTGGTGCCTATAGAATATAAAAAGGTGCCGTCCAATATAGAATTGGTTTCTCCGCCAAAGACCGCCAAGGTTTCTATTAAGGGGCTTCGAAAGCTGGTTTCCTCATTAAAGACAGAGGACATTCGTATAGAATTGGACATTTCATTATCACAATGGGGGAGGCGCACTTATTATATCTCAAAAGAGGATATCAATCTGCCTGCTGGTATCGAGCTGGAATATATTGAGCCATCGGTTCTTCGACTGGATTACAGAGTTATCCCGCCACCTGAGCAAAATAGTAATTAAGGTTATACCGGATATGTTTTATTAAAAGACAGAAATGAAAATAATAGGTTCACATCTTTTTGCTATCATAGGTTTTTTACTTGCCATTCTTCTGATAGCCAGGCTCATGAGGGAAAAAAGAAGTCCCGGGAGCACCATTGCCTGGTTATTGGCTATTATTATGATCCCTCAAATAGGTATTCCCTTTTATTTTTTATTCGGTGGCAGAAAGATAAAACGAATGATTGAGAAAAAGGATAATTTATATCCTGACAAAACAAATGATCATCCGGAAAAAGAGGGTTACAAGTCTAATACAGAAAAAATTTTAATAAGAAGCGGAGCGCCGCCTGCTTCTAAGGGAAATCAAATAGAATTGCTTTCCGAGGGAGGCCTTGCATATTCCCGTTTGATGGAATTGCTCGAGAATGCGGAACATTCCATAGATATAACGACATTTATTCTGGGGCATGACAAGGTCGGAAGGGCTATTATAGAGACCCTCACTAAAAAGGCCAAACAGGGATTAAAAATAAGGCTTATCCTTGACTCCCTCGGATGCTTGCGAACCAGAGGCCGTTTTGTGGATCCCCTCAGAGAAGCCGGGGGAAAAGTGGGTATATTTATGCCAATGCTCCCTTTTCACAGAAAATGGTCTGCCCATCTTCGGAACCATCGCAAGATTATAATCGTAGATCAAGATTTCGCGATAGTAGGTGGAATGAACCTTGCAATAATTTATATGGGATCGGATTCTGATAAATCCAGATGGAATGATTTCGGTGTTTTGGTAAAAGGTCCTCTCGTATCCGATATTTGTCAAATCTTTGATGCCGATTGGGATTTTGCCACCGGAGGCAAATATAAAATGGATAAACAATCTGCAAATTCTTTCATACCTTATCAAAAAAAGGAAGACGGTATATCGGTACAGGTAGTTGCAAGCGGACCGGATGTGCCTACAGATTCCTTTTCAGAGGCAATTTTAACCGCTATCTTAGAAGCCAAAAAAAGGGTGTGGATCATCACGCCTTACTTCATCCCTGATGAACCGCTCTTGAAATCTCTCAGTCTATTAGCCCGTTGGGGAAAGGATATCTGTATTATAACTCCGAAACGATCGAATCACTTGCTGGCCGATCTCGCCAGGGGATCATATCTAAGGACTCTGGCGGAAGCGGGTGTTAATGTTTTTTATTTTTATGCAGGCATGCTTCATTCAAAGATAATTCTCATAGATAATTCCATAGCTATTGTCGGCTCGGCAAATATGGACATGCGAAGCTTTTATTTAAATTATGAAATAGCCCTTTTTATTTATTCAACCGCGCAAGCATATGCTATAGAAAAGATTATTGTGGAGGAAATCCTTCCAAAGTCGCAAGTCATGAGACATGGACAACCTTCCTTAAAAAGGGGGGTAAGAGAATGGATGGAGGATATAAGCCGGGTATTCAGCCCTTTTTTATAAAGATTTTAATGGTTATACGTGATTTCTTCTTGAATGAAAACCAAAAGCTTAATAAGGGGGGAAATGGTAAATAAATTTTCATAATCCGGATTGCTGGTAGTAGGTGGATTTTGATGCAAAGGTTAATAAGGTTACTAATATTGACGGCAATATTGATATGTCTTGATCCGGTTTTATCCTCTGTATTTGCTGTCCCGTCTCTTTCCGATCAAGTTCGTGAAAGCCTGCAAAAAAGGATTGAAAGTGCAAACACTACATCCTGGTTTGTTATGGATAAAGAACCTATCCATGCTTCTGTTGTGTTGTCCCGTTTTTATAAGAATCGTCATTTTCAACCCGCATGGTTAAATGAGCTTGGCCCCATCCCCCAAGTAGACTCCTTAATAAAATCCATTCGTGAAGCGCGTCTGGAAGGCCTGAGGCCCGAAGACTATCATCTGAACAAGATCGAGGAAATTCATAAACAGATCCTCGGGGACAGGAAAGAGATCAAATGGACAGATCCCGTAAGATTGGCAGACTTTGACCTGTTGCTTACCGATTCTTTTCTGATATATGGCTTTCATTTGTTGGCCGGACGTGTTGATCAGGAAACAATGGAGGTGCAATGGAAGGCCGATCACTGTGAAATAGATTTGGCCGTTGTTTTACAGACCGCTCTAGATACCAGTCATATAGAGGAAGCCCTGAAGGCGCTTATTCCCATGTATTCGGGTTACATCGGGCTTCGCCAGGCACTGGCGAAGTACAGGAGAATTGTAAATAATGGTGGCTGGCCCTTGGTGCCCAATAATATTGAAATGAGAAAAGGGGACTGTGGCGAACATGTAACAGCCCTCAGAAACCGGCTTATAATATCAGGGGACTTGGATCCAGAAATCCCTAACAGTGAGGATTTGTTTGATGATGTTCTGGAACAGGCCATCCTGAAGTTTCAACAGAGGTATGGATTGCCTGCTGATGGGATAGTGGGCCCGGATACGCTTGGTGAGCTTAATGTGTCGTCTGATGTCAGGATGCGTCAGATTAAGCTGAACATGGAGCGCTGGCGCTGGCTTCCTCACGATCTGGGAAGCCGCTATATCATAGTGAATATCGCGGACTTTAAGGCCGGTGTATTCAAAGATGGTGAGACAGTAATGGTTATGAAGGTTGTTGTGGGAAAGGATTACCGCCAAACACCCATTTTCAGCGGTGAAATGAACCTTGTTGTATTATGTCCGTTCTGGCATATTCCTAAAAAGATCGCCATAGAAGACAAGCTCCCACTTATACGTAAAGATCCTGATTACCTTACTGAATATCACATCAAGGTATTTCAAAACTGTGGAGGTGAATACAGGAAAGTAGATCCTGAAACCATTGACTGGTCTTCAATAAATGCTGATAATTTCGATTATCTGCTGAGTCAGGCCCCTGGGCCCTGGAATCCGCTAGGCAGGATCAAGTTTTTGTTTCCGAATAAGTTCGAAGTGCATTTACATGATACTCCGTCCCAGATACTTTTTGAAAAAAATTCCCGGACTTTTAGTTCCGGATGTATACGGATCGAAAAACCCATCGATCTTGCAGAATACCTCCTGCAGGAAGACCCTGAATGGACCCGTAAAAAAATTGTCACTGCCATAAATAAGAATGTCGAAAGAGTAATCCGAATTCCCAGCCCCATACAGATCCACTTGATTTACTGGACTGCGTGGGCCAATGAAGACCTGTCGATGCAGTTCCGCAAGGATATTTATGGACGTGACGAGCTTTTGGGGAGATTATTTAGAGAATAAGCTTACAACCCTTGATTATTAAAGAAAAATCGGGATCAGATAGAATTAGTTAGCTGTATTACCAGCAGCGCACACGTCCGACATCTACGTGCACAAAATTCTTAAACGGGTAGTAACCTACTCCTCCACTCTTTAAATCAATAGCTGTTTTTCGTAATGAGGAAAGTTTACAGTCCGGAAGATAGATATCCACCGCTTTTCCATAGATATGCATGCTCCGCCTGGCTACCCCTCTATTGTTTCTTCGTAGAAGACTATTTGTGAAGCGGGTCCTGTAGCCCGAGACAATATGGAAGGGTTCTTTTGTTTCTATTCTGTCGTAAATATCATGTAAAAGTTCAATCAGCCGGATGTCAATAGTTTTGATTTCACCGGTATAATGGTCACGGAGAATATAATTGATATCATTCAATGACTCGTATAAATACTCCCCATTGTACCAGTAGATTACCTTAAGTGTTTCCTCTGTATGCGTATTGTAGAAAAAGAGGCGTTTTTCCGGTGAAATAACTCGTCTCTCAGATGAAACAAAGGAATTTATAGCCGCAAAGGCCGGGCGGTTAATTATGCTTGCTCCCAAAGTGAATAAGCCCAGCTTGATAAGACTGCGGCGACTAAGATTATGTTCAAATATCGTCGAATTCATTTTAAAAATCTATATTTAAATTTTCCTATAATTTACTTAAAAATATGACGTATGTAATGCATATACCTTACTGATAAACCATATGATAATATTATTATAAAACAAAATATATATTTTTGCAAATATTTTATTGTTTATGCTTTTATCTAAATTCTTTTGGGAGAAGGACAATCTCTATTCTTCTGTTTTTGGCACGTCCTTCCTTGGTGTCGTTGTCGGCCACCGGTTTGTACTCGCCAAAGGCGGTTGCGGACAAAATATTGGGATCGATGCCCTGTTTTTGTAAATATCTTGCCACATTAACTGCACGGGCCGCGGACAGCTCCCAGTTAGTAGGATATTTCTGCGCCAATGCTCCGTGTATCTTTAAATTATCAGTATGGCCCTCGACACGAATTACCTTGTCTTCAACATCTTTAAGCACATCAATAACCTTTTGCAGCACAACCAGTCCCTCAGGCCTTATCTCTGCCTTGCCTAAATCAAAAAGAACGGCATCCAGCATATTAACTGTAAGTTTGCCTTTTAATTCTGTGATAGTGACCTGGCCCTCCTCTATTTCGGCCTTCATTTTTTCTATCATAGAACCATAGGTTTTGCTCACTTCCTTGAGTTTTTCTTCCTTTTCGGCTTCAATATTTGAAATCTGTTGCTTCAGTTGTCCAATCTGCTGTTCCAGTTCGCTGTTTTTTTGCTTTAATTCGGCTATCTTTTGAATTTTTTCCTCTTTTTCCTTTTCAAGGTCAGCGATCTTTTGCCTGGACAACACAATCTTGGTTGAAAGCTCGTCCGATCTTGCTTCAAGCACGCTTTCAAGGTCTTCAACCTCGGATTCCAATTTTTCTATCTGCTGGTTGAGTTTATCATTTTCTTTTTGAAGATCGTTATATTGTTGTTTAAGAGATTCCAGATTCTGAGTCAGGGTTTCAGCCTCGTTTACCTTTTTGAGATAAGTGTTTTTTGTAACAAAACATCCGGCAATGGCTAAAGCAAAGAATACGAGTAACACAAAAGATAAAATTTTCTTAAACATAATAAACCTCCTTGATAAAAGGATCAGCCTCGACATTTCAGAATTATTTTTGTTAATGGTTGAACAGATTCTATATTTTATTTATTGCCAAATGTCAAGGGCTTGACCCGGACTTTGACTAATTTCAGTATTTATAGGATTTTTTAAACGAGCCTGATCTCTTCCATGCTTTTTACCAAAAGGGTTGTGGGCAGCTTCTGGATCAGGTCATCCATTCGTGCCATGAATTCTCTCTCTTTCCCTTTTTCGGGAAGTCCCATCCCTAAAATCACGAGATCGGCTTGTGCTGATTGGCTTATGATGATTTGCCATATACTGGTTTGGTCCGGATCATAAGGGATAATATTGGCAGATGCCTTTATTCGGACCTCTTCTAAAAATTTAGTCAGATTCTGGTGGGCCTGATCCCGCCCTGAGATATCCTTGATACACATATTAAGCCTTATCTCACAATCTTTCCATTCTTGATTCAGGGAAAAAACATGGGCCATCAGGATCATAAGGTTCCTGTTCAACTGTTGTCCGCCCCACCAGATATCGATGGATCGTTGATTGCCGAATCCCCTTTCCAAATCCAGCTTAAGCAAGACTACGCTCTTGCCTAAAAGGTGCAGGTCCTGAATAAGCCTGGCAAATTCCTTTTTCCTTTTGGGGTCGGCCGACCAGCCCATAAGAACGATATTGGGATAGAGCTTTCCTATTCCGTAAGCCTGTGTTACTGACAGGACACTTTCCCTTAATCTTTCCCCAACATGGGCTATTGAAAATGCCTGAAGTCCGGTTTTGTCTATAAAATCATTTAGCTGCTTTATGGCTATTTTCCTGAATTTTGCTTGTTCATCACATGAACCTATGATCATCTGAACAAGGGATACAAAGCCGCGTCCCTTTTCAAGCAATCTTGCCAGATAGATCAGGTGGTCCCGCGTGTTAGGATTGCCCGTAAAAACAAGAATGTTCGGCTTCCAGTTTTTGGGGTGCCATTCATATTTTTTCAGTTTGAGGAGTGAAAATCTGATCAATGAAAACCATAGCCCTATCCGGACATCTCCCCATGTGGTCCTGATGATCTTTCGCTTTAAAGTAAAATAAATGATAGAGGTTACAGCTATGGCAATCAGTGTGGCCTTTGCGTTTATAAGAAACATAACATAATAGCATCCCAGTGCCCCAAGCAGGGAGATTATCCAATGGACCCTCAATCTGGGGCGATAACTGGGATTGCCGACTATATTCTCGAGCGCTGCGATCAGGTTTACTACACCGTAGGTATTCAAAAAGAACATGGTCACTACCGGGGCCACGAGATTCAGGTTTCCCATCAGGATAAACACCTCGGCAATGGCAAACGTGACAAGGAGGGCTATGCGGGGCTCATTTGTCGGGCCGCTTCCTTTACCCATGAACCTTGGCAGAACGCGGTCTCTGGCGAGGGCCTGCATGGTCCTTGGCGCGGCCAGTATATTGCCTAACGCTGAGGATAGGGTTGCCGCCCAAAGCCCTAAAACGATAGGGAAGCGCCATAAAGCTATATCCATCATAATGGCAGTATTGGATCTCAAGGTTTCCGGGGATGCGTTTCTGGCAAACCAGACTGCCTGCATCAGATATACTAGGCATGTCACGCCTATGGCAAGAAAGGTCCCCCAGGGGATGCTGACGGATGGGTCCTTCAAATCACCTGACATGCTTACTCCCACTTCCATGCCTGTAACTGCAGGGAAATAGATGGAAAATACCAGCCAAAAACCAGCGGACCCTTCGGATGCGGTCCATGAGATGGGAATGCCTCCTTTCGCTCCTCCCCAGAAGAACGAGACCAATGCCAGCCCGAGAAAGGCCATTATCACATACTGTACACGTATCGCCCAATCAGCACCGGCAAAAGAGACAACGGAAAGTATGAGACATGTCAGGGTTGCTATCCAGACAGGATGCAGATTAGGAAAGACCCACATCAACCCTTCGGTGAATCCGATGATATACAGGGCTATGGATATGGCCTGGGAAAGATAGAGAGGTATTCCGATACTTCCTCCCGCTGCCAGACCCAGGGTGCGGGATATGAGGTAGTAATTCCCTCCCACTCCTATGTCCATACTAGTGGCAATAGCTGAAAGGGACAGGCCTGTGGATGTGGTTATCAGATTTGAGATGATTATGATCAGCAACGCCCCAAAAAGACCCACATTGCCAACTACCCACCCGGCCCTCAGGAAAAGGATTACTCCTAATATAGTAAGCACCGCAGGTGTAAAAACACCGCCAAAGGTGCCGAAACTATGTCCCTGCTTGAATGCCCCCTTTTCTTGTTTGTTATTCATTGTATGTATAGACTATAAGAAGACAATACCAAATTTCAAGCCTTTTGATTAATTTTTGTATTGGAGTTCGAAATAATTCCAATATAAATCTTAATCAAGAAACATGAATTCGATGTCACCTGAACTTGTCCGGAACAAGTCTGTAATCAGACCAAATAAAGGCATTGCCTCCCAGGGAACAGATCCGGATGAATTTCCAAAAGCACCCTGAAAACCTTGGGGATTTGAGTTTAGTTGCCAATTGTTAAAAGTAAAAGAATAAGAATTAGGGCCATTTCCACGATTTTGATAAGGATTCTGGTCCCAATTCAAACCGGGTGGGGAAAAAAAAGAAGAAAAAAATGACCAGGGATAAAAGGATGAAAATGGATTGTTAAAGTAATTGAAAAAGGGACTAAAGGGCCATTCCGTATCCATATAAAAGAAAGATCCAGCTTCTTCTTTTTCCTCCTCAATATAGTTGTCGTAATAATCCAGATACCATGAGTTTTCAAGTTTGAATGGCTTGAGCTTTTCAGGATCGGAGGGATCTGTTATGTCCCCCAGGAGGATTTGATCCTTCTGTGAGATGACCAGAATGTTCTGATATATCTCCATATTATGGCATATACCCTTAATCTTTAGGTTTGTTAAGGGTTCCGGTTTAAATGTTTGTTCGTTCAAAAGTAAAATATAGATTTGCGATTGATTGGTATAAAAGGAATTGGAAAGGACATATATGATATTCCCTTTGGAGCATACAATTTCTTCGCTTCCAGGAAGATTTAATGAACCGACTTGAATTAAATCAAGAAAGTCCTTATAATCAAAAATCCTAAGTTTCGATATTAAATCGTAGTCCCCCCCAGCGGTCAGGATGCACCCCCCCGTCATCCTGACCGCTTCCCCATATAAATCGAGATGATCAACAAGCTCCATTCCCATCGGTTCCGATATATCGATTATATTCAGCCCTGAATGCTTATCTCCAATTGCCAATAGAATGTCCTGGTTGATATGAAGGTCCTTAACACATCCATCCAGCACAATATTATCAAAGGGAGAAATGTCTTGCTGCTCGGAGATATTCCAGGAGGTTATGATGCTGTTGTAATCGTAAAAAGTGAAAAATGCCCAGCCGTTTCTGATTTCCATGTCCTGTACTGAAGGGTAATTAAGATCCTGATAACTGATTAATTCGGGCGTGTTAGGATCTTCGATATCGATGATATAAAATCCTGCGGGGTTATTTATCAAGATATAGGCAAGATTTTCTTCAATTAGAAGTTTTTTAACCTCTCCGTGACCAAAGGGCCCTGATTCGGATTCAAACTGCAGCTCTCCTGTTTTTTTGTATTCCGTGGTATCTGTTATATCGATGAGCTGAAGATCATAGATTGAAATTGGAGTTTTTTCACTCATATTACCAAACATTTGACCTTCGCATATCACCAGATGTCCATTTGTAACAGCTTCTGCATGTCCCAAATATTCAAGAGGATAAACTTCTTTAATGTCAGGGGAATCTTCCGATATGCCGTTATCGGAATCATTCCAATCCGCCCATGAACCAAACCATGAACTTAACCCGAAAGGAAAAGAGGACATCCAGGGATCAAAGAAAGGCGTTCCTCTTCCCCAGAAAAATGGATTTGAAAAATTTGAGCTTGTCTGGGAATATGGTGTCATATATATATTTACCGTATAAGAGGGTGAATCCAATTGGCTTATAGCAGGCAACGGGCTTAAACATATGGTAATTGCGGTAATTATACAGGGAATTAAAAGGGACCTTCCGGCTTTCATCTCAGACCTCCAATAGTATCTGTAAGATTTAGATTAAAAAAACAACTATAAAGATTTTACTCTCAGGCTGGACTTGCTAACTACTCAGGCCGGACCTTCCGAATCATTAAGCAAATTTCCGGGAAATCTTGGGATGAATAAAACAGAGAAGAAATTTTTTTGATATTGAATATGAATCAAGCATTTTATGTGCCAGCCTGGAAGGGGAAAGAGGCGACAGAGGCAAAGGCCTCCAATATTGTTTGATTTTCGGATTTTTTTAAGTCCTTAAACCTGAATGGATTTTAAAAAATAGAAGGGGCTTTAAACCGGGAGCTGTTAACATCTGTTCTTTTAGGACGCACGAATTGTTTATTGATTGAACAGTTATGAAATTTTCTATTTTTTGCTTATTTTGGAATTGCCGGTAATTCGATGGAACTGGTAAATGCTTGAGAATGGAAGTGTGCGCATTAACTCTTCAAGATTTGTTTTTCCGGAATTAAGTTTTTCCATTGCATCCTCTGCCATTAAGATGGTGCTTGCATAGGCGCTTTTTCGAAGCTCTTCAATGCCTGCTCCTTTGTTGATAAGAATCATATCCTTTTCACTTGGGACCCATAGCTCTGCTACCGCAATACAACCCCTGTAGCCTGTATTATGGCATTCAGAGCATCCCTGTCCTCTAAACCAGTGGAAATTAGCCGGAGGGGCATCAAAAAATTCTTTAAGCACCTCTTCTGAAGGTATATATTCTTCTTTACAATGTGGGCAGATTCGTCTAACCAGACGTTGGGATAAAACCCCCAAAAGGCATGAGACAATCTGGCTCGGATCAACTTTAAGATCCAATAACCGCATAATAGTACTGATAGCATCGTTAGTATGCAGGGTGCTTAAGACCATATGTCCGGTCTGGGCTGCCCTAAAGGCCATTTCTGCTGTTTCCGAGTCTCTGATCTCTCCGATCATGATGATTTCCGGGTCCTGTCTCAAGAAGGCCCTGACATAATTGGCAAAGGTATTACCTATCTTCGGATTCACCTCGCATTGGGTAATTTTGTCATAGACATATTCAATAGGGTCCTCCGCGGACAGGATCTTGATACCGGGGCGATACGAAGTCAGTAATGAACCGTATAGTGTAGTGCTTTTTCCGGCCCCTGCGGGTCCGGTAACAAGAAGGATGCCCGAGTTTATTTTTAATAACTGGTGTAGAGATTCATTGATCTTTTTAGAAAATCCGAGCTGGTCAATGGATTTTGGCGCTTTTCTGGTATCCAGAATCCTTAAAACCACATTTTCTCCATAATAACCAGGAACGATAGAAATACGAAAATCTATCTTTGATTCTATCCCTTCTTTCGCAAATCTAGCACGGAAGCTTCCGTCCTGAGGACGTCTTTTTTCAGCGATATCCAGTCTTCCGAGGATTTTGATGCGTGAAACCACTTCTTTATGCAGCTTTTTGAGGTCTTCCTCGAGTTGGCCCAGATAAAGCTCCTGGAGAACTCCATCGATCCTGAACCTCAATAAAGCGGATTGGTCCGTGGTTTCAATATGAATATCCGAAGCGGAATTTTTTAATCCCATGGCGATTATCTGTCCCACAAGACTATCGGCTCTCTTGTTTTGCTGAGATGGAACGCCTTCCATTTCAGGGATATCTTCTTCGATTAATTTTATACCAATATCCGTTTCCTCGAGCATATTGTCTTCATATAACTTTTTGAAGGCATCCAGGATGGCTCCCCTTGTTGAGGTAACCACATTGATATTGAAGCCGGTAATTGCCTTAAGTTCCTCGATTAGATCTATATCAGTGGGATCATCCATGGCCAGGGTTATTGTATGTCCGATCCTTGCAATCGGAACGATCCGGTTTTTTTGAGCATAGTTTTTGTTGATTAGCTTTGAAAGACTTTCATCTACGGAGATGGTTTTAAAATCCACAAATGGTATGTTGAGCTGATTGCAAAGTGTTTGCCTCATTACCTCTTCGGAGATAAAGTCGAGCTCCACGAGGGCTTCTCCCAGGCGGAGGCGTGTTTTTTTTTGATAATCCAATGCAATCTCAAGGGTTTCTTTGGTGATAATTCCAGAATGTACCAATATTTCACCAAGACGGGGCCGTTTTTGAAAGCGATCCAGAAGAAAATTTAGTTGTTTTTGGGTTATGATACCTCTGTCAACCAGGATTTGGCCGACCGGTTTATAACCGGAAAGTTTTTCCTGATGTCTCAATGCCTCCTGAAGCTGTGATTTGGTAACAAGTTTTTCCAGAATTAAGATATCACCTATTTTGTAATCATCATAAAGGCCCTTTTTCTTCTTTTTGTCCTCTAATTGTTGAACCGCGTCCATGATGTCTCCTCATGACAAGATGATAACAATCATTAAGCCGCATATTTATATTATTAATATCGACAAAAAGATCTCAAAAAAATTGTCTGGCAATATTTTCAAAATGTCTCTTACGGACCTCTTCTATGCTCTGCTGTTTCCATAAAAGTCATTGATGATATCAAAGGCCTCCTGGGCCGTCTCGACATACTTGAAAATCTTTAAATCTTCCGGATCGATCATACCTTCTTCCAGCATGACATCGAAATCCAAGACGCGCTTCCAATACTCTTTACCAAACAGCAGCACGGGAATCGGTTTTATCTTTTTGGTTTGTATGAGAGTCAGTGCGTCAAACAGCTCATCCAGGGTTCCGAAACCGCCGGGAAATATGACGAGAGCCTTTGCCCGCATGAGAAAATGCATCTTACGAATTGCAAAGTAATGAAATTGAAAACAGAGTTCGGGAGTAATATACTGATTTGGCGCTTGCTCAGTAGGTAAAACGATATTCAGCCCTATGCTCATTTTCCCTGCATCGTGGGCGCCTCTATTTGCTGCTCCCATGATACCCTGGCCGCCTCCGGTGATAATTACATAATTATAGTCTTTCTGATTCTGACACGAGGAAGAAATTAGATGGGCAAACTCCCTCGCGGCCTCATAATACCTGCTCTTTTCAAGTCTCCGCCAGCTAATTTCAACTTGTCTTGCTAGCTCAGGGTCTGAGGGCGCTTCTAAGGCCTTTGACTTTGCTTTATTGTAATTTGACCTGGCTTTTTTTGGATCCAGAATACGCGAGCTTCCAAATACAACAATTGTTGAGTCGATTCCCTTTTCTTTTAAAATAAGCTCAGGTTTATACAGCTCAAGTTGTAGCCTGACCGGCCTGAGTTCGTCCCTTAGTAAAAAATCCTCATCGGCATAAGCCAAGCGATAGCTGGCAGAGCGGGTTTGTGCTGTATTCTTGACGGTATCTGCTTTTTTTGCGTCTTCGTTTGCGCTTGGGAAAACTCTGGAACCGGTATCTTTGCTCATTGACTATCCCCCTTACAAGTCTTACATATTCTTAATCAGATGTCATTATATAACCAAGTATAGCTAAAACAAAATATTTTAGCATATCATATAAAACAGGTCTACAAATTTGATGATTAAATAATCTTTGACTGCATGTTTTACAATTGTCAAATGTGTCCACTGATCCCTAATAAAAACCCCGCAGGCTTATGACAATCCTGCGGGGTTTTTTTATTAATTAAAGAGATTATATATCTAACTTAAAAACCTGCCTTGTATTGCGGGTTTAAACGATACTTTTGTTAAATAACCGGGGGCATAGCTATCGGAAATAGTGAACCTGTTGTGGGGACTGGAGCAGTTGTCGGCAGCATAAGAGCAGTTGGCCAGAAAGAGGCTCCTCCGATACCTATTGTCGGTGTCGGTGCTGCCATGAGTGGAGTTAATCCTACGCCACCAAAAGTAGGCGTAACCGTTGGTGTTGGTGCGATCATCAGGGGGGTTAAGCCGATACCGCCGAATGTGGGTGTAACTGTAGGGGTTGGTGCTAGCATAAGAGGTGTTAATCCGATGCCGCCGAATGTCGGAGTAAATGTAGGAGTAAAAGTCGGGGTAAACGCAGGTGTTGTCGGGGCCAGCATGAAAGCCGGGAAAGCGGCAGCGGTTGTTGGAACTGTGGGAACTGTGGGCAGCATAAGAGCTGTCGGCCACAACCCGATTCCGCCCCCAATGATACCAGGGGCAACAGTCGGTGTGGGGGCCACCATAAGAGGGGTTAATCCACCGACACCAATTATGGGACTGACTGTAGGGGTTGGTGCTACCATAAGGGTTGTAGGGGTAATACCAGGTGCCGTGGTTGTAGGAAGGATCACGGCATAAGCATTCAATGAAATAAAGCCTAAAACTGTAATTATAACAAAACTGATTAATAAGGATTTCATTAACTTCATCTTCTAACTCTCCTTTTTTAGACGAATATTTGGTTTTTTAAACCCGTGCGGCAATTCTTTTGACGTGTCAAAGGCTTTTTATGGATAGAAAAACATAAAGAAATGCCACCAATGAAAAAATAAAATAAAAAACTTTTAAATATCCCATCCCTCCTTTTTTAAAAAATTTTTGTTCCCAAGGGGATTAAGTTGATAATAGGGTTTGTTTAGAAAAATATGATCGAAAAAATAAAAACGATTAAAAAAACCAAAAATGATTCGGCCTTGCTTAAGTATCTGATTTATTGTATTGAATAGAAAAAATCATTTTTTTAAAACCTCACAACAGCCTTCCAGTAATTCTTGTTTTTTGGAATAATCTCTACGAAAATTCCTTAAGTCAGAGCTTATAGTCTATTTTATTTGTAGATTTAATATACTTATATTTTAAAAACAAATTGTTTATTAAAAATCGACAAAGAATAAATTCAAATTAAATATTATAAGATTTAATATTTCTAATAAAATTTGACAAAATAAATCATAAAAGGAAAATATAGACGAAAATTATAAATATCTCTTATGGATTATAATTAATTTATTTATAAATTTTGTATACCTTTCTTTTGCAAAAGTCTTCTGTATTCCTCGTATATCTACGTATAAACTTCATATAAAGTTAAAAGTGTACAATAAAGTGAGTCATTATAAGATGAATTTTTAGATAATATTATATCAAATAATAGGTATTTTGTCAATAGTATTTTAAGGTAATAAAAATAGAAAAATAAATAAAATAAGTATAATGTCTTAGATCTGTCTTTTGTCAGGTAAAGAAAATAACATTTTAACCCAGATCTTTCATTGGAAAAGATAAATGGAATTAGTCTAAATCCCTGACAAAAAAGGCATGCTGCGTATTACAAAAGCAGCATGCCTTTTTTATACCTTTTTAACTTAATATGTTGGTTTGATATAAATCTCTTTTGAATATTTCAAATTGCTGTAACCGTTCGAAATAGTTAAATAACGGGAACTGGCGCAAAAGTGCCTGTAAAGGCGTATCCTGACGGAATAATATCACTTGCTGCAAGGAGATTGGGGAAAATTCCGTATAAATTCTGATACGCGGTATTCACAATAGGAATCCAGAAATCAAGCCATAGGATGGGATCAAAGCTTACCAGAGATGCATAATTTGTAGGCAATGCTATCGGGGCCGGACCTGTTGTTGAAACGGTACCTGCAAGGGTCGTAGTGGTTGTTACTCCAACCAAAGAAGCAGGGGGCCATGCCTTGAAAGAATAGACTGGATTGAAAGCTCCTTCAGTGGGATCAAAGTAAATTAGCTCGTTGGCAGTCAAATCAATGGGAACATAATTATAGAGAAGGTAAAAGTAAGGTAAGCTGGGGTCCCAGACAAAAGCAGGCTGCATCGGAAGATAGGTGCTTTTTGTGAGAGTGCTTACGAGCGGGGTAGGGACACCTGTGAGAGGATTCGGAGGAGATAATATGGGAGACCAAAGCGGCCATAAGACATTGTAGGGCGGGATAGCTTGCCATAGTTGAGCCATACCCATATCTGGAAACAGACAAAAAAGGGTGATAACAAATAAACAAAAAAATAGGACATATTTTGATGATTTTCCTTTCATGATACATCCCCTTCTAAAAAAACAGGATTTTTGAGATAAACGCTCGTTTAAATTAAAATCCTCATTAATTAAGCTTAAAAATAGACTTTTATGGTTGCAGTTTTATGAATTATATATAAAAAGTATAGCAAAGGATACATAGGTGTGTCAATATTCTTGGAACAAATAATCGGGTATAACTCTTTGTATTTTAATAATAAACATCATAGGTTTAAACTGTTTTAACTCGAATCATGTTTGTTATGCCCATTGAAAGTACAGGAAGCCCTGCCGTGATAACAACGATATCCCCGGGTGTTACCTTTTTCATTTTTATTGCTGTGTCAACTGCCTTTTTAATCATAACATCCGTGTCGGATAGGGGCTCGATATAGCATGGGATGACGTCCCAGTGCAATGTCAATCTGCGTAATGTCTGTTCTGAAGGGCTAAGCGCAATTATAGGTTGTGCGGGTCTGAATCGGGAGATCTCCCTTGCGGTTGTTCCTGATTGGGTAAATGCTAGAATGGCCCTGGCATTAAGATGGCTTGCCAACATGCAGGCTGCCTGTGCTACTGATTCCGTAATGCTCCATCCCTTTCCCTTTGTCTTAAGATAGTGGTCATACGGGTAATTTTTTTCTGTTTCCTTAGCGATCAATGACATATATTTTAATGCCTTGACAGGATATTTGCCTGTCGCGGTCTCCTCAGAGAGCATAATTGCATCGGTTCCGTCCAGGATTGCATTTGCAATATCCGTGGCCTCGGCACGTGTCGGCCGGTTGGAATCCACCATGGAACGAAGCATTTGTGTAGCTGTAATCACGGGTTTTCCTGTTGAATTAGCCTTTTTAATTATCTCTTTTTGAACCTGCGGCACCTTTTCGAGAGGAATTTCAACACCAAGGTCACCTCTGGCTACCATTATGCCATCAGCGGCCTGTAAAATTGAATCAAGATTTTTAACCGCCTCATGTTTTTCAATCTTAGCTATAACCGGGGGGGGCTCTTTTTTCTTTGATATGATTTCCTTTATCTTGAGAATGTCTTCCGCCCATCTTACGAAAGACAGAGCCACTATGTCTATACCCCGTTCAAGCCCAAAATGAAGATCCTCTATATCTTTTTTGGTTACTGAAGGGGTGTTTATGGTCCCGGATGGAATATTGATCCCCTTGTGTGAGCTCAACCAACCCCCGATAATCACCCTGCATTGGATTTCGGAGTCCGTGGTCTTGAGGACCTTAAGTTCCAATGTTCCATCGGCTATTAATATAACGTCTCCCTTACGGACATCACTTGGTAGTTGGGGATAAGTAACTGAGACCGCTTTTTCTGATCCTGTGACGGATTGGTTGGTCAGGGTAAAAATCTGTCCTGTTTTGATTCGAATCCCCGGATCGGGTATCGTGCCTATTCTGATCTTGGGTCCGGCCAGGTCCTGTAAAATAGCGACATATTGCCCCAGTTTTAATGAAATCTCCCTGATATGGCGTATTTTTTCGGCGTGTTGTTCATGGTTTCCATGGGAGAAGTTAAGGCGTGCCACATTCATCCCTCCCTTTATCAAATGCTCGATCTGTTCGGGTGTGTCACTGGCGGGGCCTATTGTACAAATGATTTTTGTTCTGCGCATGTTATCTCACTTTGATTAAATCCCTTTTCAATTTCCTGTCATTCCACCTTTATTAATGTTTCCTCTATGGCATGAATCGACGTTACATGAGGCCTCAGGCCTTATTTCATAATGGATTGTTGTACCTCCCAGGGGCGGCTTATGTAAATGTGGTTTGTGGCAGCCGTCCGTACTGCAGGATCTGTTCTGCTTGTCCCAGTTTATCCGGTCCCTGAGCAAACCGGGTAATTGGCTCCCATGTGGAACATGACATACAATGCAGTTTTGATGTGAGAAATGACCATGAAAAATTTTTATAATCAAAGAATACTCCAGCATACTGTTATCTTCATGCGTATGACAAGCTAAACAAGAGGCTGTTCCATTATTTTGTATGATCTCTTTTGGGGGATCTTTCATATTTGCGGGATTGTTCGTTTGAGGCTTATCCATATGTTGCGGATAATATGGAAACATATTCTTGGGTACTGTTCTTATAATCGAATTCGTATTCATCATTGGATGAGTTATAATCGGCATTGTTTTCGTCATCGGGGTCGTATTCATCATTGGATGAGTGATCATTGGCATTGTTTTTGTCATCGGGACAGTATTCATCATTGGGGACATTATCATTGGCATTGTTCCCATCATCGGGTCTGTATACATCATCGGATACATAATCATCGGTATTGTTCCCATCATCGGGTCCGTATACATCATCGGACCGCTCATAATTAAAAATCCAGGTGTCATGACGGGTGCCATTATCATTAATCCGGGGTCCATAATCGGGGTCAAGCCCGGCCCTATAACCATCGTGACAGGACCGGATCTTATCATACTCATTGTCTCAATTCCAGGAAGCATTGAGATGCCCGGTCCCGGAGCAATAACCGGCGAAGGGGCCATGATTCCTGGAATCTGTTGAGTAATCATCCCGGCGCCTGTAAGAGTCGGTGGAATCAGTGGCATTGCTCCGGGAACAACCAAATTCGGAACTATCCCGCCCCCCATTAGTGGAACCGGTGCCATAAGTGTTGACTGGCCTGCAATGATAGCTGCAGGATTACTTCCCATAATGGGATCAACAGGACTCCCGTTAATAAGGCCTGCTACAGGCATCCCCCCTGCTATTCCTGCCCCATTGATACCCATCCTGCTGCGTTGCTGTGATCCCCCGGAGCCGCCCATGTCATTATTCATATAGGGCTTCATTTCATCTTTAAACATCGAGTTAGGACCGCTGTTATCCATAATCTGTTGAGGATTTAATCCATTATACATAGGAGCTCCCATGTCATTATTCATGGTAGAGCCAGGATTAGTTTGATTCATAATCTGTTTCCCGTCGAACAAATCCTCTGTTATATGGTTATGGGGATACCAGAATCTTACCATTTCCAATTCATCCGGCGATACCTCTCTATATAAAATCTCATTAAGAATGACCGGTATCGGCCTTGCAGTGCTAAAAGGATTGGGGCCAAAGAGGGACCCCCCTGTAAAATGACAATCCAGGCAGAATCTATTAAACTGATTACTGTATTCTGTGTATTCTGTCTGATTAAGGTTTTCCAACTGATTGGATTTATCCAATGCATAATAATTTCTGCCCTGTTGGTTTTCCGGATCGTGGTTCTTTAACTCAACAGCCATATTTTGATGAAATTCCGGAAACTCCTCCATATGGCAGACTTTACAATCGTGATTCATTGGCCGGCCTCCGATGTGATTCGAAGACATCTTAAGGGCCGGATCCATAGACATCTCAAATAGTTTACCTATGGCGGGGTATCCACCCTTTGGATGAGAATGACATTCCAGGCAATCCCTATCATCCTCGACTTCTATTAATTTATATACTCCTTCAATACTGCCGTTTATATGAGCAGATGTGGTGAATCCGTTCCTGATGGTTTCTTCATGACATCCTTGCCCACAGGTCTTAAGGGATGCATTTTTATGTTGCCCTGTTTCCGGGGGCGCTCCGTGGCAGCCATAGCAGTCCAGCTTAGGTGTGTTTTTATCCCATTTTATTGGGCGATATCTTTGATTTCCGTCGCTATGGCAATAAACCCTTATGCAGGTTTTGGTAACAGGGTCATAGACCGATGGATCACAGTTTATCTTTTTGTTCATCGGATGACATACCAAGGTTATTGCCGCTAGTTGAAAGATTGTAAAAAGGATAACAAAACCAATCAAATATCTTTTTTTATTATCGTACATCCTCAATTTCTCTCTTTAACATTAATTATCATGCCTTAAAATTTTCAGTTTATGGAACCGGCATGCCTGCACCTCCGCCAAGGCCTCCAGGAGAGGCTTCTACTGCTCCGTTTACATGATAGGTAACATCGTAATTGCTATTGATATCCCAAAAAACGGGAGTCGGATGACAGAACCTGCACTCAGTCGAGATAGCCGGCATAGGATGAGGTGTCGGGGGATAGCCATGGCATTGATAAATATTATCAGGAGATAATGACAGGGTGTTGTTCCCGCAGGAGATTAATCCTGTTGTTTGACTCCATTCCGGAGGTATGCCGGAAAAATAATCATATGTACCCGTAGCATTGGGGGGAGTGTCTCCGTCGCTATGACAATAGACATAGCATGTGCCTGTCAACCTGTCAAAATAATCCCCGGTTCCTATCATTTCTAAGGTGCTGTCAAATACCACATCAGCAGTAAACGATGTGTCGTCACACACAACATGGTTGTCCAGATCTGCTAAAGACGGATGGCATGCCCTGCAGTCTATTGTATAATTTGAATCGGTATAGACATCTGCCATAACTTTTGAATTGAGGTGTTTATTATGAGCGCCCACAACTGATCCCAGGGAAGCTCCGTGGCAGAGACAGCCGTCCAATTGCGCGCTGGGATTATACGGCTCCCTTATATGACCTGGATCACCGGAGAAATCATGGCATCTTTTGCATGTATATATTCCAGGATCGCACAAATAACCATTCGGATCGGATTCAAGGCAGTGATCCTGCGTGTCGCTTATCCCTACGCAGACACATTGCGGAGGATAGTCATGACAGCAATCGCATACCTTATCTCCTTTGTTCCCGTTATAAGTGTAATTTGTCTCACAATGTCTGCTTGGATCTAAGTGACACTTTTCACATCCATTTTCATCAGTACACCTTAGATGATATGCCTTTGCCTGATCGTGGCATCGTCCACAATCAGAGAAGGTTAGATTCATCCCGCTGAGATCGGTATAAGGATCACCTTCATCATTTTCAAAAATTTTATGGTCAGACCGATCGCATTCACCCCTATGCAAATTACCGCCACCATGACAGTGGATGCAATCATTGTATGCATCCGGCTCATGTTCAAGAAGATCCAGAGTGCATCCATAGTCGGATTTAATATCGAATCCGGGCCCAATATGACAGCATTTACAATCTTCGTTTTTACAATAATCAAAATCATAATTACATTTATGGTTGGTTACACCGGTATGGCAAATACCGCATTCTTTCTGACATTTTTCATGGCTATTTCTAAAATTAGGGTCATTATGACAGAGTCCGCAAGAGGTGACAGCAAGAGTCATGTCTGTCATAGTGGATACGTCTGTATTGCCGTCCATGTGCATTCCGGCATAACACTCTCCCCCATGACACTTTTTACAGACCCTTTCTCCAACCGGATGAGGCCCTATTAATCGATTACCATTTTTATCTTCACACTTATCAATTGTTATATAATCAGGATCTTTTAACATGTCCTCCAGGTGGCAGATAATACATTTTGAATCATCACAATAGAGAGTATTACATAAATGATAATCACCCGGGCGATTAGTGCCGGATTCATGGCATTCTTCACACAATTTATTATTATTGATATCAATATGTTTATGAATCTCTCTGAACCTTTGATCGTTATGACAACGAATGCATTTTTCCCCTCTGGTAAACATGTTTGTTAGGTCCGAGAATCCATTCGCATGATTTTCCGGCAGATATTCTTCCGTGTGGCAATCTTCACAGTTTGATGAAAAAACTTCGGGAGAGTGTTCCCCCGTCGGCTTTTCATTATTGTCTTCACACTGGGCCGGATCGATATCCGGAGAAGTATGACAACACCTGCACTTTTCATTCCCCCTATAATCAAGTATGCACAGGTGATTATTGATAAGACACGTATTGGAAATCCCGGGATAATGGCAGTCTTTGCATGGTTTTGATGTACAATTTGAATGAAGCCTTTCCATTTCCGGATTCAGATGGCATAATTTGCAATCCGAAAAGCTTAGACGCATCCCGCTTAGATCTGTCATGGTACAATCCGGATTAATAAAAGGATCTATATCATAGTTATTTATTTTGTGGACTTGAGGATTGCACTCTCCCATATGACAGCGGTTACATTCTCTGTAGGCGGTTGGCTCATGTTTTATCACCTCTTGACTCACACACCCGTAATCAGATGAAATCGGAAATGAGCCATCTATTTTATAATCTTTAAAACCCGGTATATTCAGAAAGTTATGGCATGTCTTGCATTGGGGCTCCGAGCAATAGGTAAAACCGCAATGTACAGGGTGGCAAGCGGAGCATGTCTCAGTGCCCGGGCCATGAGTGGGTATGATCTCTGTATGGCAAAGTATACAAGTCCCATTTCTTACATATGTCAGACCATTCATATGGTCTGCGGGATTGCATTCACCCCCGGTGGGTGCTCCTGCCGCATGGCAATTTATACAATCACCTGTATGAGGAGCTAAACCGGGTTTGCCACAAACATTCTGAAGCGGCGGGGCGGCTGTATGACACCAGATACATGCCTGGTTATTGCTGAAAGTGGAAACACAATGGGTTGGATGGCATGAGTAGCAGTTTACAGTAGGCCATAATCCGCCTTCCCATGGAAGCCCGGCCCCCCCGTGGGGCACCACAACCGTATGGCAGCCCAAACAGGTCAGAGGATTAACATAGGTCATAGGGTCATTTATATGATTTATGGGATTTGCCTCGCCTCCTCCTGAAGGCCCTACATGGCAGAAGAGACAATCCTGGATTCCAGCCTGGTTGATACCAAAGGTGTCGAACGCATAATGGGTGGAGATGTCTCCGGGGCCGCAGATATCGCATATGGCTGGATTGGTGCCATGACAGGCAATACATTTAGCAGGTATGTCCCAATAGAACATATCGGTGTGATTGGTATGACAAAATGAGCACTCATTACCGGGCCCCAGCCTTGCGTGGATTGAAGAAGGCACCCTATCGCATCCTAATACCAGGGGATCACTATGACAGATACCACAACTGTTCAGACCCTCCCATGATTGTACAAGGTTCATAGGCCCTGCATCCTTATAATGTTTTCTTGCATTACGAACCCCAGGATGGCAGGCCTCACAATCTGTTGCCTCAGGTGGGTGTGTTTTGCTTATAGACACTCCATTGACCACAATATTCATGATTGGGGGATTTCCGTGGCAATAGCCGCATTTGACAGGATCGCCAAGATATCCCCTCAGACCTGAGATGGTTTCGTGTTCTCCGTGGCAATCCGAGCAGGGCATATCCAAGACAGGTTTATGGAGAGTGCTTCCATCTGAGATTTTAGGGTCATCATGACATGCGCCGCAGGTATTGGTTATGTCTTTTCTAAAACTTTGCACGATATTCATCTCGCAGTGTCTGCCGTGGCAGTCCCGGCAATCGGTTTTGACCTTGCCATGCAATTCAACTTTAGAATCAAAGGGACTTTCCATATCTTTGTGGCATTCCCCGCAGCCTTTGTCATTATTCCAGTTTTGTTCTATCGAGAGTGGGAGTGTGCCCTTATATTCATAATGATAGATTGTACCCGGATCGCATACTGCACTATGGCAAGAAGTGCACTCAGCAGAAGCGTTGTGTAACCACTTTTTGTCAGTATCGCATCCGAAATCAGGTTTCAAATTTTTCAGTATATCCTGATGACAGTCAAGACATCGAGCGTCCACTTCAGTTGAACTTCCTGCACAATAGACAAATTTTGTATGGTCCTCATGGCATTTCTGGCAGGTTCCGGGAAGAAAGGAATAAGGATTGTGCCATTGCAGATTTGGATCTGACGAGGGATGGCAGCATCCGCAGCCTGTATCCTCAAAAGTATTAATAATTTCCTCAACGTCCACTATACCGTTGACGTGTTGGTAAAATCCCGGTTTTCCTTCATAAATTCCATTGTGGGGGTGACATGTTTCACAAGATGTCAGGCAATTTGAATGGTCAGTTACATTCGGGTCCGGCGGAATTGTAATATTTGGGTCCGGCGGGGTCTTATGACAATTATCGCAATATGTAAAATGCAGGTCATTGGTATCAATACAGGATATATCGTTAGTATCACGGCAAAATTTATACGTATCTGACCAGGCAATGAGTTCTGCATACCCCCCTTTTGTGTTGCTATGACAATAAAGATTAAAACATCTTTTGGTAGATTCCTCATATATCCCATCTGGGTTTAATAGCTGGTCAAACCCTATTTGAATGTTTCCGTCCAGCTCAAATATATATTGGTTATTCGGATCATAAGGCAGATTATCAGGGTCTATGTGGCATCTAAAACAAGGGAAGTTATACTGCAAGTGGGCCATATGCAGATCTTGATTCGGATCTTTATGTTTCTCGGGAAGATTTGTTTTTTGGGGAGGAAAGGGTGGAGGAGGTATTCCATGCCCTTTGCCGGCGATGTCGGGTAAGGGGACTTTCCCCTTATATTCATCAGGATCATACTCTAATCTTGAAATATCAATCCTTCCGATCCCATGACACCGGCAGGTAGGGGCAAACGCCTTTGAATTGAAAACCGATCTGGAATCGCCTGTTTCATAATCATAATCAGGATCATCGGGATGCGGAGCAGGCCCGGGATCATGGATATGACATCCAGTGCAGTCTGTGCCGCGGTAATCGATAGTGCAATTATTCGGATCTGAGCACTCAGCACTATTAGGGTCCGGATTAAAGTAATGTCGGGAGCCGTTTCTATGTTTATAATCAAATACAGCATCCCCGGATTCTTCTCCGGGATTTGGCCAATCTTCCCTCGGTTTGTCCTGATGGCAGACTTCGCAGATATCCTTTGTGCCTGCAGGGATAGAAATGGAATTCTCTGAAGAATCAGACTCTATTACATCCTGTTTCAGGGGATCAAAGAAATCTACAACCCAGGTGTCTTTGTTTGGATCGGCATGTTGAAGGGCAAATAAATCACAGTCTTCCATATTTGGATCATACTTGAATTGACTGTAATGGCAATTATTACACATAGACTTGTAGATCCTTCTTTTAATCATAAAGACATTGATATTCCCCTGATCGTCTCCCGATCCATGAGGGTTATGGCATGTAATACAGTGTGAAGATCTGTCAATAGGACCCGGTTTCCTTCGTACGCCGCTGCCAAGTTCTTCATAGATGAAATGGGAATATTTTGTGGGATGGCAATCCCTGCACAGATCCCACTGTTTGTGTCCTCCGCATACCTCAGGATATGCCCTCTCGACCGGCCCCCAACGTTCATCCCTATACTTTGTTGTATCCAGGTGTCCGTTATATTTGCCAATGGAAAACCCATCAGGATAGTCAGAGGCTTGAAGTGTCTCTACACATACCTTTTCCCGTACTATTTTATTGGACCAATGGCATTCCCAACAGAAGTTTTTTTCCCCGTCATTGGGGTCCAGGTCAATATCATGGTCACGGCTGTGTGGATTCGGATCATTAGGGTCGTTAGTGATAGGGATGTTTTCGTTGTTCATGGCTCCTTTATTGGGGTAGGTCTGTGCTGCCCGATTCGGATTGGAATATCCTGTATCAATAGTAGCCCCGGCATACTTTTTTTGTTCGGTTACTCCGTGCCCGCTTTTTGGCCAGTAATTCTGTTTCCGGATCTTGTCCGGATCGGGTGCTTTTATCAGGCAGCCATTCGGATCATCATGGTGAAAGTTAGGATAGCACTGACAGCCATTCGGATCTTTATAATGCCAGTTGGGAAAGGAGCAATACCGGCTTACATAGGATGCGTATATCCCTCCGTTCTCATATGAATCATCATGACACTGCAAACAGGTTACGGAACCGGGGTCGCCCCATTGCAGGAGCCTGACGGAACTTGGATCTATATTGGGATCGTCCGGCAATGCCTCGGATCCTTTTGGATAGAATCCTCCGTGGCATTCATAACATACTTTTGTATTGGTGAGGGTCGTCTTTTTAAGGTTATTATGCCCTTTAAAATATATGATAAATTCCTTTTTGCCATTATCGTGTCCATTCGGGTCGGCTAGGTCAGCAAGTTTATAATGATTCGGATCATGGCAATCAAGGCAGGTCCTCCCAAGGCCAAAGGGCTGATAAACAAGATGGGTAAGGTGGCCTTTTTTTCTCTTTTTATAATCTCTTCTGAATTTCTCAAGATATTCAGATGAAAGGTTAGTGCCGGGCAGAGCATTATCCGGATCGTATGTAGAGTAAAATAGGGGGTACGGGGCATTTTCCAAACTCATAAAACATGAATAATTGTGTATATTCGGATCATAGGCCTGCGGGTCATAGGCCTTGTCAGGATACATATCACTGTGACATTTGAAACATCCTTCCCTAAGCAGATTTTGACTAAGGATGGCGATGGCGTTTGGATCCTCTTGTTTAGAGAGGTCATAGTTGATATATCCAGTTGAAGCATTAAGAGAATGGACAGGTGAAAAGAAAAATGCCAGGCAAAAAAGAAATACTAATGCTAAACAAATATTTAAAGACCTCTGTTTCACTCTTTCAACTCGCTTTTATTTATAATCTTTGAAACCTTTGTAATCAATTTATGGCCAGAATTTCTTTCCCTTTTTAAAGCTATTTTTATAGCTATAGATAACAAGTTTAACTGATTGAATTTGATGTTTTTTGTTGTATAAGGCTTTTGGTTTGAAAACAGGATTACATAACTATGTCGAATAAGATCATCGATTGTTTCATCATTACAAATTTTTCTATTTAAGAGAGTTTCAGTAAGTTTTTCAAAACTAACCAAGGATTTAAACAGTAAATTATAAAATTAGTTTGTCAAAATAGTTGTAAAATAATTTGGAAAAAAGAAAAAATTATATTTTTCCTAAAAAAAATAGAAAAAAATTACAATTTATATTTAATTAATGATTATTGAAAGAAAAAATGAATAAATATAAAATTTGATATAATGAAATGATAAAGAATATTTTCGGGTTTGTCAAAGCCATACTGATTCCATCTTATTGTGTTGATTCCATAATATGTGATAAACTTGTTCGGTTTTTAAGATTCTGATCAAGCGGAGGATGATTTGAAAATGTCTGACAATGATCCTTTTGAAAGAAGCAGGAAACGTATTAATGTCGAAATCCGGCAGATGGAGATCGATGACATCCCTGAAGTATTCCATCTCGGCGAGGAACTTTTCACCTCCGAGGACGCTCCGACCTTATATAGAACCTGGGATGAGTATGAGGTTACAGGGCTTTTTCACAGCGAGACGGAGCTCTGTCTTGTGGCTGAAGCAAATGAGGAGATTATTGGATTTGCCATGGGTACAACCATTACCAAACCCAGATCAGCCTGGAAATATGGTCATCTTGTATGGTTGGGAGTAGCGGATGACTACCAGAGGTTCGGGGTGGCGGAAAAGCTTTTTAACAACTTTCTGGAGCTTATGCTTGAAGAGGGGGTTCGTATCCTTATGGCTGATACCGAAGCAGATAACAAACCTGCTTTAAAGTTTTTCCGCAAGATGGGATTCGATAAATCCGAGGAGCATGTATACCTAAGTCTGAATTTGGATGAACAACTGAAGGCTTTTAAACAAAGACACACAAACCATAACGAATAAGAGAGTAATTGAGGGATCGTTGAATAATTTAAATGTGATAAATCCGGAACGTCTAAAGAGGCTTCTGTCAAAAATGATCGATATTTACAGCCCTTCCGGAAAGGAAGAGGAGATACTCGAATATCTCTATGACTATCTTAAAAGAAACGGACTACCTGTTTGTAAACAATCGGTGGATGATAGCAGATACAACCTTGTTGTTGGCTCCGAAGCGGATACCCTGCTTAGTTTTGTCGGCCATCTGGATACCGTAATAGCCCATGATTTGGATAATTATGGATTCAAGGAGGAAGGAGATCTGGTTGCCGGCCTTGGCTCTGCCGACATGAAGGGCGGATGCGCTGCAATGATCGAGGCATTCGTTTGCCTTTGGAATAGAAAGGGGACTCCTCCTCCGGTAGCTCTGGCCCTTGTAATTGGAGAAGAAGAGGAGGGTGACGGCGCTAACGTGTTGGCAAATAGTGATCTTCAATTCAGTTGGGCGCTGATAGGAGAGCCTACAGACCTTAAACCTTGTCTGAGTAATTATGGCTATATAGAGATACAAATTGCCATTAAAGGAAAGCGCATACATGCTTCATTGGCGAATCAGGGACAGAATCCCATTGGGGCCATGCTCAGACTGATAATGCGTGTTGCCCGGTACATTGAAAGTAAACAACCAAGATTAGTATATAATATCCGTGATATGTACACATCTCAAGCCGGATTCTTTGTGCCCGACCTTTGCGAGGCCTGGGTGGACATGCATATGCCTCCGGAATCTCCTATGGGTGAGATTGTTACAGAGATAGAGGAAATTGTCGAAATGGAGCAGAAGGAGAATACAAAGCTTGACTTTATGATTCGTTTCAATACTATTGACGCAGGGTATGAATTGCCTGAAAAGGGCCCAATATTTGAGTGTCTCAAGGATATATATCTGAAACGCTCATTAAACTGGAAGCCGGAGCCCTTTGTTAGTCATTCTGACGCAAACCGTCTCTGGGCCTCGGGGGTTAGACCAATCCTGTTGGGCCCGGGAGAGCTTGAAAGGGCCCATGCTTCTGACGAGTCTATCCTTTTCAGTAAGGTTGTTGAAGCTGCTGAGATTTATCTCGAAATTGCAAACTCCATAGGAGGATATCTCTAATGAATATATCCGGCATTGATTGGTTTATCATTTTCCTTTACTTTGCATTTGCCCTTGGTATAGGTGTCTATTTCTCCAGGCGGGCCGGCAAAAACATCACAGAATACCTGGTGGCCGGCAGGAGCCTGCCATGGTGGCTTGCCGGGACCTCTATGGTTGCCACCACCTTTGCCGCCGATACTCCTCTTGCAGTTACAGAGCTTGTATACAAGTATGGAGTGGCGGGTAACTGGCTGTGGTGGAACTTTGTTTTTTCCGGCATCCTTACCGTTTTTTTCTTTGCCAGACTGTGGCGGCGCGTTGGCGTGCTCACGGATGTAGAGTTCACCGAGATTAGATACGGAGGAAAGCCGGCCGCGTTCCTGCGTGGATTCCGTGCGCTTTATTTGGGAATCATAGTCAATGCCGTTATTATGGGTTGGGTTATATCGGCCATGGGCACCATTATTGAGGTTGCCCTGGGGATTGATCGCTGGATAGCCATCGTTGTGTGCCTCATCATTACAGTTTTTTATTCAAGTCTTTCCGGACTTTGGGGGGTGGTAATCACCGATTTTTTTCAGTTTACTCTGGCCATGACCGGATCCATTCTGCTGGCCATCTTTGGCATAAACGCGATTGGGGGCATAGATGCCCTAAAGGCCAGGATGCTTGTGCAAGCGGGTTCCCAAAAGGCGGTTGATTCCTTTCTCTCTTTTGCTCCTCAGGTTGGCTCCCAGTGGATGCCGGTGATTCTATTCTTTTCATACATTGGGGTTCAGTGGTGGGCCTCATGGTATCCGGGAGCAGAGCCTGGCGGGGGAGGTTATGTTGCCCAGCGCATGTTCAGTGCGAAAGATGAAAAACACTCGCTTCTGGCGACACTTTGGTTTAATATAGCTCATTACGGACTCAGACCATGGCCCTGGATCATTACAGCCATTATAGCATGGGTCGTTTTCCCTGGACTCAAGAATCCGGGTGAAGGTTATGTGATGATGATGGTCACATATCTCCCACCAGGCATACTCGGCTTGATGTTTGCTGCCATGGCCGCGGCCTTTATGTCTACTATTTCCACCCAGCTTAACTGGGGGTGCTCTTATCTTGTGAATGACTTTTATATGCGCTTCCTTGCTCCAAATGCTTCTGAATCCCACTATGTGACAGTCTCAAGGATTATTACCGTTATACTCATGGTCCTCGGCGGAGTCGTTGGACTGATCATGCAGAGGATAACAGGGGGCTGGGAGCTCCTTCTCAGCATAGGAGCAGGAACAGGCCTTGTTCTTATATTGCGCTGGTTTTGGTGGAGAGTTAACGCCTGGTCAGAGATCTCGTCGATGATCGTGGCCCTTATCGTCTCTCTTGGGCTGACGATCCTTCAGAAATTGGGGATAATTACCTTTCCTGAAAACGCTGCCTTTGCATACACCCTCATCATCACCGTTATTTTAACAACTGTAGCCTGGATAACCGTTACCTTGCTTACTCCGCCTGAAAGCGAATCCGTGCTCGAGGGATTCTATAAAAGGGCCAGACCGGCCGGGCCGGGATGGAGACCTATAAAGGACCGGCTGGGTGATACTGTGAAAATAACAGATGATCTTCTCTTTTCCTTTTTTGACTGGATTGCGGGTTGTGTACTCATTTATGCCGTTCTTTTCGGAATCGGCAAGATCATTCTAAAGGATTTCAAACCCGGTATATTAATAGTTCTGATAGGTGTTTTTGCAGGAATTTTTATCTATTGGGATCTCTCGCGACGAGGGTGGAAGAGCATTTCCGATTGATTCGGACTAAGAAAGCCTCTGAATCATGAATTAGGAATAAAAGGAGGCCTTTATGGAGTTTTATAGAAAGATCATTGTCATATTCCTTGTTTTCCCATCTCTTTCCTGTGCTTGTGCCGGCTTGAAAAAGTCGGGCGAGAAGATCAGTTTCTACATGTTGGAATATGAGACTCCCAGAAAGCTGAACATACTTGAGCCCTTCCCCCTTGTTATAGGGATCGAACATTTTAATGCTGCGAGCGAATATAATACCAATCTTATTGTCTATAGGGACAGGGCATTTAAGAGAAATACATATACTTATCATCGATGGAGGGAAAAACCCGAGGATATGGTGACCCATTTTTTATACAGGGACCTTAAGGAATCCGGTTTGTTCAAGACAGTATGCTACTCTGACAACGGAACATCTTCTTCTCATATACTGGGAGGTTCAGTGGATGAATTTTTTCAATGGGATGCCGAAGAGAATTTGAGGGCGGTTTTATTTATCAGTATTGATTTAATGGAGAAAAATAGAAAGGATACGGATAAAAAGATTCTTTTTTCGGGTACTTATAGCACCTCGAAGGTATGCAGAGAAAGGGATCCCGATGCTGTTGCCAAGGCAATGAGCGAGGCGATGAAAGAGGTTTCAGGGAAAATTATTGAGGACCTTTATCATTTTTTAAAGGATCGTTATTGAATACTGGAAGGGGGTGGTAACTTCTCAAAATCCCGGTGGGATCTTGAGAAGAATTGCAAAATGCAGATTGCAAATTTTAAAATGCAGGATAATGTATTCCTTAAATTTTCATTTTTCATTTTGCAATTTTCATTAATTGCTCTAAAACCACATTTTATTTGAGCGGTTACAGGGGGGGATCTACCTTGGGGATAGTTTTTGATAAATATCTGGCCGCATTGATAATCTTATTGGGTCTGCTATCATATATAATAGTTACAGGGTTTCGAAAATTTGTCAGCGCCTTTTTTAGATCTCATTCAATTCGTCGTTTAAAAAAGAGGTTGCCGGATTTTACACCTCAGGAGATTGAACGTGCCATAAGATATTATATCTGGCCCGAGTGTCAGAGCATTGGTCATGAGCAAAGCCAGGAGGCCATACATACGGTTGCCATTCGTAAAAGCCTTCGCTCTACTGTGGATAAAATGATCGATCAGGAGACAATCCATAAACACTCCATACTTCTTGCTGATAGCGGGATGGGCAAAACATCTTTCCTGTTTAATTATTTTGAATATTATTTGAGGCATTGGCGCAGGTCCTTTAGAATAAAACTATTCTCCTTAGATTCTTCCGGCCTTGAGAATAGGATAAAATCAATTCCCGCGCCTAAAAATACAGTGTTGTTGTTGGACGGCCTGGATGAAGATGGTCAGGCGGATCAGGATCGTACAGAAAGACTATATGAAATTATCGAGTGGACAAGGGAGTTTCATCGGGTTATCATTACATGTCAAACGAGGTTTTTCCCGAATGACGCGGAAATATCCCATGAGGAAGAACTTTTTAGATTTAAGTCTGCCCCGGAAAGAGATGAGCCGAAATTTCCATTTTACAAGCTTTATCTTTCCTCCTTAAGTGGTGAACAGGTTCAATCATATTTGAAGAAACGCTTTTCAATCTTAAACAAAAAACGCCGTAAATATGCCCATGATATAATCGATAAAATTTCAAATCTCTCTCTACGTCCTATGTTGCTGACTTACATGGATGATCTTATCAATTCCGGCAAATCATTCAAGAATTGCCATCAGATTTATGCGGAAATAGTCGATGCCTGGTTAAGGCGGGAAAAGAAAGGATTTGCTGATATCAATACTCTCCACGAATTTTTATATAAAGTGGCAGTGGAATTTTATGCAAAGCGAAGGAATCTTGGAAGTGAGCGAATGCCATACGATGAGATAGAAGCTATTGCCAAGCGTTTTAATATCAACCTGAAAAAATGGCCTTTATCCAGCCATTGTTTGCTGGACCGTGATGCAGAGGGAAATTATAAATTCGCCCACAAATCAATTGCGGAGTTTTTGTTTGCTCAGCGGATACTGCAAAACGATCCGGAGGCAATTAATATTCCTGTCAAGGACTGGACTGAACAAGTCAAAACCTTTCTCCTTGAGGGGCTTGAGAAAAGGCCCTGGAGGTTTCCTGTCTATTTTGTGCCTTTTACCAGAAAAAGCTGGCAAATTGGTGAAAAAGGAAAAACTGTGGAGATAAAACCCTTCGAAATATCTATTTATCCGGTAACCAACCGGGAGTATGAAGAATTTGATCCTTCGCATCGTAATAAACGCAATGAATATTCGGATGAGGATGATCAGCCTGTTGTTAATATAACCTGGGAAGAGGCCGATCGATACTGTCGGTGGTTGACTGAAAAAACAGGTGAAAACTATAGATTGCCGCAGGAGATAGAATGGGAATTTGTTGCCAGTGGGGGCGGTCAGCGAAAATATCCATGGGGAGATGAAAAACCCAGTAAAGAGCTTGCTAATTATATTGATTCCAAGATTATGAAGACTAAACCTGTTAACTACTATCCCTTAGGCATGACCCCTGAGGGCTTATTCGGCATGGCCGGCAATGTCTGGGAGTGGTGTGAGGACTGGTATAATAAAAAACAGAAATTTCGTGTGATTCGGGGCGGTTCATTTTTCGACTTGGAGCACTATTTACATTGTGCTTTTCGTATCGGAGCTGACTGCAACGAATGTACTAATTATATAGGTTTTAGGGTTGTCAGGGATGTTCGAAATTTAAGGTAAATTAAAAATGGAAAGACTTTTCAGGTACATTGATGCAAACAAAGGTGTTTTTTTAAACGAACTTAAAGAGTTTCTCAGTATCCCAAGTATCAGCGCGCAAAGCGATCATAATGCCGATATTCGTATGTGCGCGAAATGGATCGCTGATCAGATGTGTTCAATCGGCATGCATAGTGTGCAGATCTTTGAGACATCGGGTCATCCTGTTGTCTATTGTGAATGGATGGGGGCTCCGGATAGCCCCACAGTCCTTTTCTACGGTCATTATGATGTCCAGCCGGTAGAACCTTTAAACCTTTGGACTTCTCCACCATTTGAGGCGACTATTCGGGGAAAAGACATTTACGCGAGGGGATCCGTTGATGATAAGGGGCAGGTCCTTATCCAATTAAAGAGCATTGAAGCATATATGAAAAATTTCGGGAACTTGCCTCTAAATATAAAGATGCTTATTGAGGGGGAAGAGGAGATAGGGAGCGTGAATCTTAAGGAATTCCTTAATGAACATAAGGACCTTTTGAAAGCCGATTTTGCTTTGATTTCGGACACCTCCATGTTTAAAGATGGTATCCCTTCTGTTTGCTATGGCTTGAGAGGGCTTGCCCTTATGGAAATGGAAGTAACCGGTCCTGCCAGCGATTTGCATTCAGGTTCATTCGGGGGATCCATCCATAATCCTATTCAGGCGCTTTGTGAGATAATAGCAGCTCTTCACGACAAGAATGGAAGGGTCACTATACCGGGCTTTTATGAAGATGTCCTGCCTATCAATGACAGGGAAAGAGAGGAATTAAAAGATTTGCCTCACAATGATAAAATATTTGCTGAAGAACTGGGTGTTAAAAAACTTTACGGGGAAAAAGGATTTAGTACTTTAGAACGGCTATGGGTGCGTCCTACACTTGAATGCAATGGAATTTGGGGCGGCTATACAGGTGAAGGGGCAAAGACAGTCCTGCCATCAAAGGCGTACGCAAAGATGTCCATGAGACTTGTTCCAAATCAGGAACCAGTTAAAATGGCCACGCTCTTTTTAGAATATATAAAACAGATTGCACCAGGAACCATTAACCTCGAGATACGTTTCTTTGCCGGTAGTGAGTCGGTTATCACTTCCAAGGATAGCCCATGGATCAGGGCCGTTGTTTCCGCGCTTGAGAAAGGTTTTGGTTCAAAACCCGTGTATCAGAGGGAAGGTGGTTCCATCCCCGTAGTTGCTCAGTTAAAGAATATATTAAACCTTGATCCTGTATTAGTTGGTTTTGGGTTGCCGGATGCTAATGCGCATGCACCTGATGAGCATTTAAACCTGGATAACTTTTTTGGCGGAATACGGACATTGGTCTACTTCTTTAATGAATTCCAAAGTTAATCCTCCGAATCGGGCTTTCAAGTTCATTTGATTAGTATTTGTTGTGTTAACAAAGATAGAATAAATAATGCATACGCATTAAACCATGATAAAAGGCCGTTAAGTTAATATAAGGGGTGAATATATGAATTTACCATTCAAAATAATAACAGGTAAAATTATCACTTAAAATTAAATGCGCAATCCCTTCCAAGGGATCTGACAATATTGAAAGATGAACATTAAAATTATGTATAATCTTTGTTGGCTATAAAACGATAGGTTTGTTTTTTTATTATTGTTATAGAAAAATATCAAGAAAAATAGGTATGAATATTTTTGCAATAACTGCATTAATTAATACAATTTTCATTGCCATATTAGGCGTTTTTGTTTATATAAAAAACAAGACCAACGAGATAAACAGAAAATATGCCTTGTTTTGTTTTTCTTGCGCCTTTTGGACCTTTAATTATTTCTTATGGATGATCTCAAAAAATGCCGGGACGGCCCTTTTCTTCATCCGTAGCTTGATGGTCGGAGCTATTTTCATTCCCATATGTTTTTTACATTTTGTCTTAATCCTTTTAGATTTGGTAGAGCAGAAAAAAAAGATCCTTAAGGTGGGTTATTATATTTTTTTCCTTTTCTTTATTCTGGATTTTACCCCTTATTTTGTGAAAGGGATTGAACAGAAACTATCCTTTAATTTTTGGCCCGAACCAGGGGTTACTTTTTTTCCTTTCTTAGTAATATGGATCTGTTATTGTATTTATTCTTGTTATCTTCTTTATAAGGGTTATCATAAGGCTTCCGGAATAAAACGTAATCAGTTGAGATATGTCTTTTTGGGAATAATAATTGGATATGTCAGTGGTTCAACTAATTATTTTTTATGGTACGATATTCCAATAAAACCATACGGAAATTTTTTTGTGCCTTTGTTTGTAGGCATCATGGCTTACGCCATCGTCAAATATCACCTTATGGAGATAAAACTGGCCATTACCCGGGCAGGAATTTTTTTGATTGTCTATACCCTCGTTTTGGGTATGCCCTTTTGGATTGGTTATCATATAAGAAACGATATTAAATTATGGTTTATTCCTATTTCGTTCATGTTTTTTTTGGCAACTCCCGGTCCTCTGATATATCGCTATTTTCAAAAAAAAGCGGAAGACCTGCTTTTAGCGAAACAGAAATTTTATCAAAAAACACTCCTTGAAGCGGGTAAGGGAATAGTAAAGGAACATAATTTAGACAACCTTCTAAAATTTATAACGGATATTTTTAAATTTACGGTACAAATTGAATTTGTTGGTATGTTTCTGAAAGATAAAGATGGAGAAAATTATTCATTGAAAAAGATGAGAGGTTATAAAAATTTCCCCAGAAATTTTATTTTTTCCAAGAATCATCCTCTTATTAGAATGTTACAGAGAAGAAAAAAATCTCTTATTTATAGTGACATTGAATCCTATATAAAAAAGGCCTTAAATAAGCCTATTCATTCAATCGTGCCCTTATTTATGGACAATAACCTTTTAGGTTTTCTGGTTCTAGGAGAGAAGATGGATCGCACGTTCTATACCGAAGAAGATATTAATGTCTTCGAGATCCTTTCAAGGCAAGCAGTTTTGGCAATTGATCATTGCATATTCATGGAAGAGTTCAGCAAGAAACAAGAAAAGGTTTTTCAGGCGGAAAAGTTGGCATCGATTGGTGGTATGGCTGATGGCATTGCTCATCAGATGAAAAATCGTCTAAATTTCTTTTCAGTTGCCTCAGGGGAAATAAAGGATGAAACGAGCAGTTTTGTGGAAGAGCATGTAGAGCTGGTTGAGAAAAATCCCGACCTGAGATTATATTTTAACTATATCTCTGAAATAGGGGGGGCTATGGTTAATAATGTCAGAAAGGCAAACGGAATCTTGGAGGGAATCTTAACTTTTGCCAGAACAGAGGAAAAGGAGGCCTTTTTCTCCTTTTTTTCTTTAAGAGAAATTATAGATACATCCTTAGGTTTGCTTTTGGTAAAACATCGTATTGGAAGTGGATTCCCTCTGGAAGTCGAGATCAACAATTCTTCCGATTTGATTTACGGTGTTAAATCACAGCTATTGGAATGTGTTTATAATATCCTGGATAACTGTTATGAGGCGATTAAAGAAAAGATGGATTTTCATTTAAGCGAGGATGAAAGAAAAAATTTCACTCCCTGTATTAAATTAAAGCTAGTCGAAAGGGTAAAATCTTTTCATATAGATATCTCTGATAATGGGATTGGGGTTAAAGATGAAGATAAACATAAGATATTTGCACCCTTTTTTACTACAAAACCATCCGCTAAATCAGGAACGGGAATTGGATTATATATTGTCAAAAGGATTATAGAAGAGAACCACCAGGGAAGTATAAGTTTTAGATCCATATATATGAAGGGAACAAGATTTTTGATCGATATCCCTAATAAAGAACGTCCCACAAAAAAGGATGATACTAAAGAAATCAAAACAAATTCCCAGGTTTCTCAAAAAAATCAAAAAATAACGACTCTTTCCGTAATATCAAAAGATAAAAAAGAATAGTCGCTCAGATAGATGAAAGGTTCCAAGAAATACAGGACAAATAAATGGATTGATATTTCAGTCCCTCTGAAAAGCGGAATGGTCCATTGGCCGGATGATCCTCCCGTAAAAATTGAAAGATTGTTCGATCTTGATCAGGGTGACATAAGCAGTGTTTCAATGATTTCCATGTGTTCGCATACAGGCACACATATGGATGCACCGATTCATTTAATTAAAAATGGGAAAGGTTTGGACGAGATGCCTTTTGATGTTACAGTCGGAGTTGCCCGTGTGATCGAGATATATGATGAGGAATCCATTAGAGCCGAGGAACTGGTTCACCATCAAATCCGCCAGGGGGAAAGGCTGCTTTTTAAAACCAGGAATTCAATCAAATGCTGGAACACCAGCCAGTTTGTTGAAGATTTCGTATATATATCACGGGATGCTGCGGAATTTCTGGTTGATCGAAAGATCAGGGTCGCGGGAATAGATTATCTTTCGGTTGATGGAGTTGGAGAACAAGGATTCAAGACGCACATTACATTACTTAAAGCCGGGATTTGGATCATAGAGGGGCTTGATTTATCAGGAGTAGAACATGGAAGATATCAGCTCATTTGCCTGCCTCTTAATATAACAAGAGCTGACGGCGCGCCCGCAAGGGCTATTATAAAAAGATTATAGAAGAAGAAAAGAGACAAGAAGAAGGCATCTCATCTTTATCAGTAAAAGTGAGTTGCCTTCTTCTTTATGTAAAAATTTAAAATTTAGTATATATAAAGCTCAAAAAAACAACCGGATAATCGATGAATGATTTATTCTACCGTAATCTCCACTTCGAAAGTATCTTGAATAGTGGTCTCCCAAGAACGTCTATAGTACATGATAATTTTAGTGGTGCCTTCGTCTTCCGCCTCAAATATCCACTGTTCAGATCCTCCGGCTCCGACCATTGTAGTATATCCCTGGAAATACTGGCTGCTTGTCTTTGAAACTATGTCCGTATCGGGTTCATCGGCGTCAAGCATCCACATATAACCGGTGGTCGAATTTGATGCCAGGATAATGCTTATGGAGTCTCCCTTATCAACAGTAAAATCATCATTATCGTCGGTCGAATCCAACATTAAATCCGCCTGCTGGTAGTTTGGTTGTTGATAATAGTAAGGATATTGCTGATAGTACGGGTATTGTTGGTAAGGATACTGCTGATAGGGATATGGCTGCTGCTGATAGGGATATGGCTGCTGGTAGTAGGGATATTGCTGAGGATATGGCTGCTGGTAGTAGGGATATTGCTGAGGATATGGCTGCTGGTAGTAAGGATATGGCTGATATCCGCCGTAAGGGTAGCCGCCGCCATACGGATAACCGCCGCCTGGATAATAACCACCGCCATAGGGGTATCCGCCGCCTGGATAATAACCGCCGCCATAGGGGTATCCGCCGCCTGGGTAGTAACCGCCACCAATATAAGGATTACCGACACCTGGGTAGTAACCTCCGCCGATAGGGGGTCCATAAGGATATTGTGCGTGAGAGTTAACCACAAAGAGCGATAAAGACAGGAATACGATCAGTAAACTGAAAAAGAATAAATGGCCTTTTTTTGGGGAAAGCATCGCTATTCACCTCCCGAAAATGATTGTTTATAAAACCTGCTTTTAGTCTAAAACCAAAATATATTTAAACTAAGCCTTTAACACTTAGGTTTTCTTCATTATGCCAGATTTATTTAACATCCCTCTAAATTTCAGCCGGCCAAGATAAAGAATTACATTAAATATTATAACATAAATGACAAATTTTATGCCAATATAGACGATAAAATTCGTTTAAAATTATGTATACAGAGGATTCCCATACTGAAAAATATTCAGATGGGGTTATTTGTCTATAAAGAGGATTCAAAACAAAATAAAATTATAATATCAAGGTAAATAAGGTTTGACCCGGGGCTGATTACTATTTAAAATATAAATATATTATAGGAATTTTGGTCACTTTAATTTAAGGGGTAATACAGGGAGAAAATCGATGGTTTTATATATTTTTTCCTGTAAAAGTTGTATTTATAATATGCCTCGAATAATTCGTAACTTTTTGAAAAATGGATTAGTCTTATATATTATAATTAATCATATCAAAGATAAGGAAATTAGTAAGATTCAGGATCTGTCACGAGGAGGTGAATGCATGGAGAGTAAAAGTGTGTATGATTAATTAATCTTTAACAACTTTTGTATTTATCGAAATAAAAGGGAGGTTTTTTTGATGAAAAAAGATCGGATTGCAATGTTTATAATAATCATCTTTTTTGGTTTATCAGTTTTCACTTCCCTTCTTTCTTTTCCATTAATGGAAGTGTCAGCACAGACTTTCAATTGTATTATCAGAAGAGACGTGGAAATCCCCTATCAGTTTCAGTATTTTAGTACAAGAATCCTCGCAAACGCAAAATTTGAGATAAAGTTAACCATCCGCGACAATTCTAATAAAAAAGTATATGTTAGGTTGATACCGGGGGCCCCTGATCCCAATGATCCTGCAGTTAGTGTCGATGACGAAACTCTGACCTATCTGCTCGGGTCAGGAATATACATCTCAACAAAAACAGATTATGAGAGAATAGGTTCGAGTGAAGACGATTATGAGATCCCGGGTTTCAGTGAGCTGTTTTTTCAGGCTGCAATATTGGATGATGATTGGATATACGATTTTGATGGAGGAGATGCCAAAATAATCGGTATCACTATATCATCTGATCAGATGCGTATAAAATATCTTGAATTTTGGGATAATGAATTCCGTGATGCCAATATGCACGAGGACTCACAGGATTTTGAGGACTTCTCCAATCTCGCTGATGCCGAATGGGAAAACCTTACACCCAATACAGGTGAACCAACCATAATAAATAATGAGGATGTGCTTTATTTAACTCCATCTATACCGCCGGGTTATCCGCCAATATTTTCCCCTCTTCCCTATTACAGCTATCCTTCTTATTACGGTTCTCTTTATCCAAGCTATTCCAGCAGCCCGGTTAATGTATATAATTATTATTATGGAAATTATCCCGGGGCATACTATAGCAGCTATCCAAGCGGACCTTTTGCTTCATTCCGGGGTAATTTGCCCAGCACCTTCTATCAAGGGTATTCGACCCTCTATCCGGGTTCATATACAGGCAGCTTCCGTAATTTGTTTTCAGGCACCTATCCCGCAACTTATGGTTATGGCCTATACTCATTTACTGATCCAGCCGGAGGCTTTGGTGGATTCAATTATGGTTTTCCTGGTTTTGTGTCATCCAGAAATATTTATGGTTTTGGATATTCGCCCTATGGAGGATTTATATATTAAATTCTGTAGATTTACATTTCACGGCTTTGCATTATGCGATTCGGGTTTATTTAAACGATCGGATGTTAAAGGATCTTGCAATGATTTTTGTAATTCTTCTATGATATCCGGATAATAATTTACAGGGGGCAAACCTCGAAGGGGTTTGTCCCCTATTGTATTTAGGGCCTTTCTAAATTCATTCCATAACTTCTATGGTCTTTTCTCCATAATTTTTATGATATCAATACTTAAATTCATCAATATTGAATTGTAAAAGATGACAATAATATTGTTTTTTTTAAATAATTAAAAAAACATTCCTAAACTGCTTTATTGGAATACCATTTGCTTATTAATAAAAACGTATATGGATTTTCATTTTTTTCGAGTGAATTTCCAGGTAGTTTTTATAAGTAAAAACACTATAGGGCCTTTGTATTTATCAACTTTAGCCACCTATAATTTTAAATACTTTAGGTTCTTAACTTGTCATAAGATTCTTTCTATATGGCCGAGTGATGTTTATTAAGATATATTGGTTTAAAATACATAATCAAAAATTGTTGTATCATAGGACAATCCTGGTCCTTGTATGCATATTGATCACCCTTCAATATCTCCATGCAGGGCACTATACACAGTGCGATTGCATATTTCCAGATGAGATTTTAGATCTTCCCTGCTCTGTTTCACCCCTCTGGGCGGATAAGGAGATGGATATTTGTTTTGAACACATAGAGATGGAGTATTTTAATATTACTTATAGGATACAATTACCTTCCATATACTTTTGTAATAAAGGTATGGCAAAAAATCATTTTTGGCTTCAATGGCTTACTGTACAATGTTTTAAAAAAAGATTCTTTCAATTAAAGCACTTTAATTCCTGAAATTTCATGACTCCTTTTTTTAATTTCTATTAAATTAATTATAGTTTTTTCCTTTTTTGTCATTTGAATGGGTTAAGCAAGAGAGATTAATTATTTAAAATGTGCATGCGGGCCATGAAAAATAATTTTATAGAATTGACTGTAAAAACAATAAAGATACAAAATGTCTTGGATTTTAAGTAAATTCTTCAATCTCACTTCAGGGCAGAACAAAAAGACAAATTATCAGTATATTTAAAGAAAATTTACGGAGGTTAGAGATGAGAAGTTTAATGGGTGGTAAAATATCTAAAATTTTCAATATTGAGTTTGTAGCCGTAGTAATCATAATATTTTTACTGATTTTATTATTTGCCATTGCATTGGTTCCAGCTGTCAATGCTTATTACGGACTTTCGGGAATAGGCTATTATGGTGGAGGGATATATGGAGGACTTGGATTGTATGGACTCGGAGGGCTTTACAGCATGGGGTTATATGGTCTGGGTGGACTCTATGGAGGACTTGGCGGGTTATATGGCCTGGGTGGATTATATGGATTTTATGGATTGGGAGGCCTCTACGGATTATATGGCCTTGGCGGAATCGGAGGATTATATGGCTTTTCGGGTCTTTACGGATTGGGTGGACTTTACGGCCTTGGGAGTGCCTATGGCCTTACTGGAATGTACGGAGGATTAACTGGTTTTGGGGGGATCTTAAGCAGTATGAGCCTGTTGTCTAATCTGGGTCTTCTCAATCCCGTCACTCAGAATTTGACTCAGACAGCTCCTGTTGTAACCGCGGAGCAAGCGGGCATTTGGACAGGGGCCTGGTTCAGTCTGATTCAATTAAAGGGAGGGATTATGAATCTGAGCTTGGTCGAAGATCCATTGACCGGAGTTTTAAGTGGTGAAGTAAATCTGATATTAAACAAGATTACAAGCTCCATACCTGCAAATGTTACTGGTTTCATACCAATTGGTGTTGTTGTCGGAGCAGGAACGACATTTGTATTAACCGGCAGTAATCAGGGTATCTTGGGCACTTCATTAACCACATTATTGTTATTACCAATTAAGATACCTATTTATAATATAGAGCTCTCATGCAGAATGACCAGTCCGGTTACTATGACCGGAACTTATCAGATCCTGGATTTGAATAAACTGGAGTTAGATTACGGAAATTTTAACCTTACCTTAACTACGCCTGTAATTTAGACAGATTTCCTTCCATAAAGATGGGCTGCCTGAAAAATCTTACTGCAGCCCATCTTTAAACACTCATCCTCATAAAAGGACAAAAGGATTTTTACGTATCCATCAATATCAGGTATACGTTTTATTGTGATAAAACAAAATTAGAGACGCCAGCTTTACCGGTGTATAATTTCCTCAACTTATTGACCAGTTACATGATATAATAAGTAAGGATTATGAGTATCTGTGAAATTGCATAAAATGGATTGAAGGTTTTAAAACTATATGTATTTTTTATTATTTTCTTTTACATTCGTTTGGTTCGTATGGAAACATAAAAGATGATCCACATTCAGCATATAAAAAAGCAATTTGGTCCCAAAATCATTTTTGATGATGCCTCGGCCCAGGTACCGCCTAAGGCCCGTGTAGGTCTGGTGGGGCCAAATGGCTCTGGAAAAACAACACTGCTTCGTATATTGATTGGCGAGGAAGAAACAGACGGCGGTAATATAATAATCAGAAAAGGAGCAAGGATTGGCTATCTCAAGCAGGAGGTTTGGGACAATCCCGACAGGAGTATTCTGGCTGAGATCCTTGCCGGCTTTCCGGAGCTTCAAATGATGGAGCAGGAGCTTATAGGCATGGAGGGGCAAATGATCGATAATCATTCTCAGGAATTACTCGAAAGATACGGTAAATTACGTCAGTTTTTCGAGGTGAAGGGAGGATATAAGATTGAACATCAGGCCAAATCCATTCTTAGCGGCATGGGATTTCACCCCGATCAATTTGTAAAACCTTTGCATGAGTTTTCAGGTGGGTGGATGATGCGTGTGGCTCTGGCAAAACTACTTCTATCAAAACCGGAAGTGCTTTTATTGGACGAACCTACAAATCATCTCGACCTTGAGACTGTGGTGTGGCTCGAAGGTTTTTTGCTCGAATATCCGGGCACCATAGTTCTGACCAGCCACGATCAGGTCTTCATGCAAAGGATTGCGGATCGAATCCTGGAAATAAGCCAACGGAGTTTGTATACATTTATCGGAAGTTTTGAAGATTATGTTGAACAGAAGGCGTTGCGGCAGGAACAACTGGAAGCCCAATATAAGAACCAGCAAAAGAAAATCGAGCAAAATGAGCGTTTTATTGAGCGTTTTCGTTATAAAGCAACGAAGGCAAGGCAGGTACAAAGCCGCATAAAGATGATTCAAAAGATAGAGCGAATCGACTTCATTAAAGATGTGCCGCGTGTTATGAAAGCGCGCCTGCCCCAACCGCCAAGGTCCGGTCTCCAGGTGGCGCAAGTATGTAATGTGACAAAAAGATATGGTGAAAAGACGGTATATGAGAACCTGAATTTTGAACTTCAGCGGGGTGAAAAAGTTGTACTTGTGGGGCATAATGGAGCAGGCAAGTCAACTTTATTGAAAATTATTGCAGGTCAGGTTGATATCCAGGCAGGTTCGGTTTTTTACGGCCATAACGTAACGCTGGATTACTACGCGCAACATCAACTTGAAACCCTTAATCCTTCATTCAGTATTTTAGAGGAAATAACGAATGTTACGCCTGATTACACTCAAGAAAGTCGGCGAACCCTCCTTGGGGCCTTTCTTTTTTCAGGTGATGATGTTTTCAAACAAATCTGCGTTCTTTCAGGTGGTGAAAAAGCACGGCTGGCGCTGGCCAAAATGTTGGCCCATCCCGCTAATCTTCTTGTAATGGATGAACCCACCAATCATCTGGATATTTTATCACGACAGGTCCTTGAAGATGCGCTTGCCGATTATGAAGGAACACTGATATTTATATCTCATGACCGGGCTTTTATAAATTCCATAACTAATCGTGTTGTAGAGGTTAAAGATGGAATACTAACGAGTTATTTAGGAAATTACGACGATTATATATGGAAAAAAGATCAGGAGACAGAGAATGATTCGATTAGTCAGCCTTTGTCTATTAATGCATCCGATATCTCCTGCTCCAAACAAATGGAAAGAATTCTCAATAAGAAAGAGGATAGAAGGTTACGTGCGGAAAGGATTCAGGAAAAATCCAGGCAGTTGAAACCATTAAAGAAGAATCTGGCCGGTCTGGAGTCAGAGATTGAAGATCTGGAAAAAGAAAAAGAACAGGTTTCCATTGAACTTTGTAATCCCTCCATATTTACTGATAGGGAGCTTTATCCTCAAAAACTAAAAAGGCATAGTGAATTGGAGGCAAGGTTACATGAATGCTATGATGAATGGGCCAAAATTGCCCAAAAAATCGAGGAGATTGAATTAGTATTTTCTGATTCGGATTAGGTATGCTCTTTTCAAAGCGGATTTCCTAAAGTTTGCTTTTTTTAAACAGGATATTCTGGTTTTATATCCCGTATCTTGTTGCGGGTCGGTTTCATTGAGGATTAACAGAAAGAAGAATCATGCCCCCTCCGAAAAAGAAGATGATCAAGGCAATTATTCCATATCTGCTTGAACCGGTTAGCTGTCCAATCAAGCCAAATAGAGAAGGTCCCACAATCCCTGAAAATTTGGCGGTCACATCATAAAATGAAAAGAATTTTGCAGCATCCTTTTTAGGTATCATTCTGGCAAAAAAGGATCTGCTCAAGGCCTGTGTTCCTCCCTGAACCATTCCCACCATAATAGCCAGGATCAAAAAATCTAATGAAGAATTAATAAAATAGCCAAATATTACTATCATAGTATATACGATCAATCCAATTAGGATGCAACTTTTTGTTTTTATGAACTTAGTAAGCTTTCCAAAGAGAATGGTAAAGGGGATTCCAATAAACTGTACCAATAGGATAGAGCCGATAAGATGGTTCCGGCCGATCCCTATTTCAGAACCAAAAATGGCCGCCATGATAATAATTGTACCGATACCATCGTTATATAACCAAAAGGCCAGAAGAAACTTACAGGGTTCTTTAAAATCGGAAATCTGTTGAAAGGTGTTCATTAGATTATTAAAACTTTTCTTAATAATTATGGAGGCCTTTTGTGATAAAGAATTTCCGGGTTCTGATACATTTATGAATATCGGGAGAGAAAATAAGGCCCACCATATAGCTACTGATATGAAAGAAAGGCGCATTGCCCATATATGATCAGGTATATAAAAGAGCTTTGGCTTTAATATCATTAAAAGGTTTATGGTCAATAAAAGTCCTCCTCCAAGATAACCAAGTGCATAACCTAAGGAAGAAACCTGATCTATTATCTTTTCATGGGCCACATAAGGAAGAAGGGAATCATAAAAGATATTTCCTCCACCGAATCCTATCCGTCCGAAGATAAAAAAGATTGAGGCCATAAGCCATTGACCTTCTTTAATAAAAAACAGCAAACATGTTGCCGTTATTCCGGTTGCGGCAAAAACGAAAAGAAATCGTTTTCTCTTTGATGTATAATCCCCTATGGAACCTAAAAGTGGGGAAGACAAGGCGATCACTATCATTGCCAGGGTGTTTGTGTATCCCCAGTAACTGGTGGCCGTAGTTTTTGATAAGCCGTTGGCTGCTATCTCACTATAAAATATAGGAAGGACGGCGGCCAGGATAGTAGTGGCAAAGGCAGAGTTGGCCCAGTCATACATGCACCAACTCAGGATTTCTTTTTTGTTTTTTTTATCCATAAAAACAAGAAATTTTTTTTTGTTGCCAGAGAATTTATATTAAAAAATATTAATTTTTATATTCAAAGATCTTTGACAGGTAAATCCTTAAAGCAAGCTTGACAAATACTTAAAACATGTTATAATTTTAGATATAATATTGTTATATTTATATCTTATTGTGGTTATATCATTTCCAAATTTAAAAGTCCATCTATGAATAAATTATAGCTATGTGATAAAACTTATTTCCTTTAACGATTCTTATTGTTTTTCCAAATCTGATCAGTAGAACATCAAATTTGTTAGTGCGCAAAATCTACAAAATGTGTTATATTTTTTAATAAAATATACTATTTATTGTAATATTTTTATAATAGAAAAATAAAATTATTACAAATATTGTTAAATAAATTCCAATGTTTTTTTCTTAATTCTACTACGCGCTCTTAAATAGTTGGTCCTCATTGGTTAAGAGGTAACTTTTATGTGGCATCTTTATTATTTTTTTCTTATCACCCTAATCCTCATTCATATATATCGAAATCAAAAGACATTTTTTTACTTCTGGCCTATAAAAGAGGCCCTAAAAACAAGGAATAATGAAAAGAGGTAATGTCAACAAATAAACCCTTATAATTATATTTTGCAGGTACGAAAAAACATCGTTTTGATTTTTATTATAAAACCAATAAGGGAGAAAAATCATGTCTAAGATGAAAACAGGATGGCTGCCGAAAATCTTGAGTTTTTGTTTTATTATTTTCTTTATCTTTGCCCTGGGAATTGGTTACTCAGGGATAAAAGAGGCACTCACTGCCACAGGGCTTAATCTGGCCCTGGAAGGAACCTGTGTTTTTCCGCAATCAGTAGATCAGGAAGTGCCGGACATTGAAAACAACAATGTCGTCTGGATGCAGCAGGGAAACGATTATTATTACAAGATATTTCATAGTGATCTTGCTACCGGAGCTGTCAAGCAGCTTGGTGAGAGTACTGCTGCGGAGAAATACCCTGCGATTTCTGGAAATAGGGTTATCTGGATGGATTATCGAAGCATTATGAATGATTCCTCTGTCAAGAACAAGTATGCATATATTTTTAAATACTATGACATGTACGGATACGATCTGAAAAAGAAGAAGGAATTTCCTATTTGTACGAACCCGGAATGGCAGGGATATGGTGATATTCATAAGGATAAGGTTGTTTACGCGGATTTGAGGACAGGAAGTCCTGATATCATTCTCTATGACATGAAAACAAAAAGAGAATACGGGATATGTATGCATCCCGCCTGGCAGGGAAATCCCGTCATCTCCGATCGGTATATAATCTGGATGGACCAGCGTGATGGTGATTATGATATTTATGCCTATGATTTAAGCTCCGGACAGGAATTTCCTGTTTGTACTGCTAAAGATAACCAAGCCTATCCTATTATCAATGGCACAAAGGTTGTTTGGCAGGACAAGAGAAACGGAAATGATGATATCTATATGTATGACCTGGATCTCCGCCAGGAAATCCCCATCTGCACTAAGAAAGGTAAACAGCAGGTCCCGGACATCTCCGGAAATATCATTATCTGGCAGGATGACAGAAACGGGAACTGGGACATATACGGTTACAACCTCATTACGGAACAGGAATTTCAGATTACAGATCACAGTGCTGACCAGACCTTTCCCGCGATTTATGAAAGCAAGATAGTCTGGGTTGATTCAAGGAGTGGTAATAAAAACATATATACTGCGACATTGCCTGAAAATATAATCAATGAACCAAAGACTATGAGCAGAAAACGGGAAACCCTTGATTCAACCGTTCAGACAACGGATCAGGTTGCCTGGGATCAGGTTACCAATCAGATTACAGAAAAGGTAAATGAATTATATGCAGAATTATACTGTCCCTTGGCCACGGATGCGGACATTCAGCTTTTATGCAAGCCCTGTCCGTATGCCATTGATGTGGCAAACGAGATAGTAAGATATTGTTGTCCGTTAGCTTCATCCGATGTGGCCGGCTCAACCCTCATATGCAGGCCCTGCCCATATCCCGTGAATGTCGATGGCAAGATAATTCTGCGATGCTGTCCGTTGCCCCAGGAAACTGTATCAGGTGGATCCCTGTGGTGTTATCCCTGTCCGCTGGCCCAGGAGGTGGATGCCCCCATAAGGCAGTGGTGTTGTCCTCTGGCAGATGCGGAGATCGGAATAGCAGGTCAGGAGCAGAGGCTGCTTTGGTGCCGTCCTTGTCCGGTTGCCAAGGAGCTGGAAAACAGCCAGATTCTCTGGTGTTGTCCGCTGGCGGATTCAATGGTAAACAGTGACAGATTATGGTGCTGGCCGTGTCCGTACGCTATCGAGAAGGATGATAAGACCCTGACCATGTACTGCTGTCCTGTGGCTCAGACCGGTGATGTTATGTGGTGCCGTCCCTGTCCCTATCCGTTAAACGATGAAGAACTTACCCCATATTGTTGTCCGATAGCAAAAGGCACAGGGCAAGAATTCTGGTGCACGCCATGTCCATGTGTTACGGGCACTGATGATTATTTGTCCCTGTTCTGCTGTCCTGTTGCATTGTCTAATGTGGATCAGAACCTTATGTGGTGCCGTCCCTGCCCATATGCGATTAATGTGGACAGTAAGGTGATTAGATTCTGTTGCCCGGTGGCAGAAACCACGGTAGCGAATGTGGCCTTATGGTGCCGGCCATGTCCCTATGCGATCCAGATGGAGGATGGGACCATCAGGCGTTGCTGTCCGGTAGCGCCAATCAAGATATGCGAGAAGGTCCTATTGTGCCAGCCCTGTCCCATTGCGTGTGATAGCCCACAATGCGTCTGCTGCCCCGCAGCTTTATCTAATATCGATTCCCAGGTACAGCAATTGTGTTGTCCGGTGGCCACAGCCACAAGCGCAGAAAGTATAATGTGGTGCCAGCCATGTCCCTATGCCGCAGAAATGGCTGGTGGTGTGATAAAGTATTGCTGTCCTCTGGCTTCGGCTGATGTAGCAGGCACTCCTATGGTTTGCAAACCATGTCCGTATGCGGTGAATGTGGATGGCAAGATTGTTTTACGCTGTTGTCCTCTGGCTGAGACCGTTACGGCAGGTGAACTATTAAAATGCTATCCATGTCCGCTTGCCAGTGAGGTGGATTCTACGGTGAGATTATGGTGTTGTCCTCTGGCAGATGCAGAGATCGGAGTATCTGATCAGGACCAGAAGCTGCTTTGGTGCCGTCCCTGTCCCATTGCAAAGGAGATGGAAGGCGGTGCCATTTTCTGGTGCTGTCCTCTGGCAGATACGCCTGTCAATGATAACAGGTTATGGTGCAAGCCCTGTCCTTATGTGGTTCAAACAGATAATGGCCTCAGATTGTGGTGCTGTCCCATAGCCCAGAGTACCGTTGCAGGCGGTCCCCTCTGGTGTAAGCCCTGTCCATGGCCTAATCTTGTCGATAATCAGTTGACCCCTTACTGCTGTCCGATTGCTTTAGGCACGGGTCAGGAACTCTGGTGCAAGCCCTGTCCTTATGCAAAGGATACGGACCCTTATCTCAAACGTATCTGCTGCCCCGTTGCCCTGACCAACGTGGATAATAGCCTCATGTGGTGCCGTCCCTGCCCCTATGCTGTTACCCTGGATAGTAAAGAGATTATTCGATTCTGCTGTCCGGTGCCGCAGACCACCATAGCGGATGTGACTTTATGGTGCAAGCCTTGTCCCTATGCCATCTATATGGAGGACGGGACCCTCGTCAGGCGTTGCTGTCCTGTGGCGCCGGTAACAGTGGCGGGCGTAACCCTTTGGTGCCAGCCATGCCCGGTAGCCTGTCCCATTGCAACGAGTTCGGACCCGGTGCAGAGATGTTACCCATGCAGGTTTTATGATGACATGGAGAGAAATACCTGGGCATTCTCGAAGGAACAGGCACCAGGTTCGGAAGAATACATAGATGCAAATATCGGCTATTCACCTGAGAAATATAAGTCTCCTGTACGCTCCATCAAGGCGCATCTTAGAAAAAGAGGGGAAAATTCTGACGTGGATGATTATGCAAAGGTGACGGCTACCCGGGAATTTCCATTGTACGGATGCGAGGATCTGAACCTAAAGCTCAATTACCTCATACTGAAACGATTGAACAATAAGAGCTCCGCTTTCAGGGTATATATGGGAGTAACAGCCTTTGACTCTGACGGAAACCTCATGGGCGGACATGCCTATAATTTGTACCGGTATCCCTTTTCCGAAATAATCCCGGATTCCACTGATGTGGAGACCATTCCGGATGATTGGAATTTATTATACCGGAACCTATCCAAGGACATTCCCATTGAATGGTGTAAGGTGAGGACCTTGCGGGTAGAGTTGACTGCCATGTGGAAATTAAATATTTCATCCGGAGATTTTCTGGATGTGTTCTGGGATGATCTTTCAATCTGGGGAAGAGACTGTGAACCTATCAACTGGTGCTGTCCGGTGGCTTGTCCCGTTTCATATGAATCGGCTCCTGTCCAGTGGTGCCGGCCATGCAGGCATTACGATAATATGGAGGGAAATACCTGGACATTTCATGAAAAACATGTCGGGCTTGTTACCTTTGGCATTGATTATTCAAAGCTGGAGAAGGTTTCTCCGGAACGTTCAATCCGGGCTTATTTAGCAAGCTGGCTGGAGGCTTCTCAGAGCTCTGATCAAGCGTTGGTCGATGAGTCTGGGGCTCAAAGTTCGGTACAAGGTGTGATTGAGGAACAGAGTACAGTTGATGGTTATGCCGCACTTATTGCCACACGTAAATTCCATCTGTATCGATGTGAGGATATAAATCTCAAGCTCCATTACCTCATTCATTCCAGGATGACATACAGGAGTGCCTACCGAAGGGTATATGTAAAGGTGGTTGCCTATGATGCCAGTGGGAATCCCATGGGGAGGCATGTCTATATATTGTTCCAGAATCCTCCTGAAGAGCTTCTTCCGGGCACCACTTACATTGGCTTCACCCCCGACAAATGGAATATACTCCAGCGAAACCTCTCCAATGACCTCCCCATTGAGTGGTGCAGGGTAAGGTCCCTTGAAATATTCCTGGAATCAGCTGGTAGATTTCCTCCCGGACGTGACGATGTCCTGGATGTATTCTGGGATGACCTGTTAATCTGGGGTAGAAATTGCGATATGATAAATTGGTGTTATCCTTGTCCGGTTTCCAGCGCATATCCTCAATATATCTGCTGCCCCGTAGCTTCGGGTAATATTGATTATAATATACAACGATGGTGCTGTCCCCTGGCTACGGATGTGGAAAATAGATTTTTGTGTAAGCCATGCCCATATGCAGTCAATATGCAGGATGACACTGTCAAGTATTGTTGTCCCGTATCTTCCGCACCTGTGGCAGGCACTTCCATGATTTGCAAACCCTGTCCTTACGCGGAAAACGTGGACGGAAAGATTGTCCTCCGCTGTTGCCCATGGGCCGGTACCACTGCTGCCGGTGAAGCCCTGAGGTGTTATCCCTGTCCGCTCGCGCAGAATGTGGATGCCTCCATAATGCAATGGTGCTGTCCAGTGGCTGAGACAGAAATACAGGGACAAAAACTATGGTGTCGTCCCTGTCCTATCGCGAATGAGCTGGACAATGGGGTCATCCGGTGGTGCTGCCCGCTTGCTGACATACCTGTAAGCTCTGATCTGCTCTGGTGCAGCCCCTGTCCATATGCCATTGAAGTGGACAATACTCTAAGATTATATTGCTGCCCGTGGGCCCAGGCCACTGCCGGCAACGATCTTTTATATTGCTGCCCGGTTGCCCAGCCGGGTTCACCGGGTACTGATCAGTGGTGTTATCCCTGCCCTTATCCTGCGAATATGGACAGCGCGTTAACCCCCTATTGTTGTCCTGTAGCAACGGATACGGGTGTGGATCTGAAATGCGTACCGTGCCCCTATGCAGCCGACACAGACGATAATCTCGCGCGAATCTGCTGCCCAGTTGCCTTGACGAATGTGGATGAGAGTATAATGTGGTGCCGTCCCTGTCCCTATGCCATTAATATAGATGACAACAAGGTTATTCGATTCTGCTGCCCGGTTCCTCTGACTACAGCGGCGGATATGACTTTGTGGTGCCAGCCATGCCCCTATGCTATCTATATGGAAGACGGGACCCTCATCAGGCGCTGCTGCCCTGTATCGCCAATAACCGTAGCCGGAGTGACTCTCTGGTGTCAGCCCTGTCCGACAGCGGGAAGCAGTCCTTACAATGTGTGTTGCCCCGTACCGGTCGAACCGCTGCCAAGTAACTGTTTTATAGGTAAGATATTGGAGATAGGTAATTACATAAAGATTGTGGATGAGGACGGAAATCTCCATGAATTCCCAAATCTTCAAAACCTGCCTGGGAGCCCTGATCTTTCCGTTGGCGATCAGGTAAAGGTTTGTATCGAGAGGGACGAAAACGGAGAGATCATTTCCTACATAATAGAGAAATATGATCCTGATGCCGTGGTAATACCACCGGCACAGTTATGCTGTCCTTACTCGACAACATATCCGTCCCTTTACTGCCGGCCTTGCCCCATTTCATCAACGACACCCTATCAGAGATGCTGTCCATATCCATCTTCCTATCCGACACGTTACTGCGGTCCTTGTCCCATTTCCAATACATCCCCGTATCAGATATGCAAGCCTTGTCCATATGCTATTAATATGCCGGATGGGATAGTCAGATATTGCTGTCCGCTGGCGGACACCCCGGACATTCGCTTCTGGTGTCAACCTTGTCCTCTGGCCCAGGTTGACGATGTGACCGGAGAGATCAATCTGATTTGTTGCCCTGTACCCTCACAACCGGTGGGGACGGATTACATGTGGTGTTATCCCTGTCCGATGCCCTCTGTTGATGAGCAGGTACAGATGTGGTGCTGTCCCATTTCTAATACCACTGTAGAAGGAAAGCTGTTGTGGTGCAGGCCGTGTCCTCTGGCTGTAGACCTGCCCGATAATATCAGACGGTGGTGTTGTCCCTGGGCGGCACAGGAAGTAGCAGGCGAGTCATTATGGTGCTACCCCTGTCCATATGCATGGGAGGTAGGTGATACACTTATCCCGTATTGCTGTCCGATTGCGGAGATTCCGGTTAATGATGACAAGGGCCTGTGGTGCTGGCCATGTCCTGTGGCTAATACACAAGACGGTGTAAACATTTACTGTTGTCCAGTCCCGACAGGGGATATCCTGAAATTCTGGTGCCAGCCTTGTCCCCTTGCTGCGGATTTGAGCGATCCGTTACTCCGGCGGTGGTGCTGTCCCATTCCAACTGCGGAAATAGGAGAGAGTGTTCTGTGGTGTATGCCCTGCCCGTATGCAGTAAACCTGGATGATAAGATTATTCGTTTCTGTTGTCCTGTGGCTGATGTTACGGCAGCGGATTCGGCGTTGCTGTGTAAACCCTGTCCCTTTGCAATAGAAATGCGTGACGGGACAAGAAAGGTTTGTTGCCCGGTTGCACCTATAGAGATCGATGGGAAGGTTCTGTTATGCCAGCCTTGTCCGATTTCTTCTACATCCCCGTATCAGATATGTGAGCCCTGTCCATATGCCATTAATACTGGAGATCAGATCAGGCCCTGCTGCCCGCTGGCGGACACCCCTGGCATTCGCTTCTGGTGTCAACCTTGTCCTCTGGCCCAGGTTGACGATGTGACCGGAGAGATCAATCTGGTTTGTTGCCCTGTACCCTCGCAACCGGTGGGGGCGGATTATATGTGGTGTTATCCGTGTCCGATACCCGATGTGGATCAGCAGGTGCAGATGTGGTGTTGTCCAATTCCTCACACCACTGTACAAGGAAAGCTGTTGTGGTGCAGGCCGTGTCCTCTGGCTGTGGACCTGCCCGATAATATCAGACGGTGGTGTTGTCCCTGGGCAGCGCAGGAAGTGGCAGGCGAGGCATTATGGTGTTATCCTTGTCCATATGCTTGGGAGGTGGATGACAAACTCATTCCATATTGCTGCCCGATCGCCGAGATCCCTGTCAATGATGTTAAGGGACTGTGGTGTTGGCCTTGTCCTGTGGCAGACATGCCGGACGGGTTGAACATTTACTGTTGCCCCATTGCCACTGGAGGCATACCGGAATTCTGGTGCAGGCCTTGTCCGCTTGCAGCGGCCATAAAAGATGATCTCCTCCGGCGATGGTGCTGTCCCATTCCAACAGCGGAGATAGGCACTAATGTTTTGTGGTGTCATCCCTGCCCGTATGCCGCCGAGGTTGACGGTGCTATTATCAGATACTGTTGCCCTGTTGCGGAAGCCGAGGTGGCGGATACCTCATTGTTATGTAAGCCCTGTCCATATGCTGTTGAAATGCCGGACAGCATAAGAAAGCCATGTTGTCCCTTATCACCGGTTGAGGTCAATGGCGAGAAACTCTGGTGCCTGCCTTGTCCTCTTGCACAAAGCAGCCCGCTGAATGTATGTTGTCCGGTACCTGTTGAGCCTTTACCTAAGAATTGCTTCGTTGCAAAGGTCCTGTCTGTTAAAACGGAAGTCTCTTTTGTGACTATTTTCTTCGAAGCCTGGCCAAGCAGAAATTCTCCCGGTTTCTTCGAGGCATGGCCCGGCAATTCAGAAGATATTAGTTCGATCAGCGTGTCATTATCCGATGCCAATGTACCGGTAACCGCCATTAAGGGTATTCAGGCAGGAATGGTCATCAAGGTATGTACGGAAAAGGATGAAGATGGTGAGATCATCAACATGTCTGTAGAGGAATACGATCCACAGTCAGCAGTCATACCACCCGCACAGTTATGCTGTCCTTACTCAACCGCGAATCCGGCCTTTTACTGCAGACCTTGTCCGCTTTCCATTGTAAAGCCTTATCCCATATGTAAGCCTTGTCCATATGCCATACAGATGGGGTCCCAGATCAAGTATTGCTGTCCGATAGCGGATATTCCGGATATCTATAAATGGTGTCAGCCTTGTCCTCTGGCTGAAGTCGATGAGACTGGGGCTGTCAATTTCCGTTGTTGCCCCATATCCACAGCTTCGGTAAGTGCGGACATCCTATGGTGTCGTCCCTGTCCGATGGCCACTGGTGTTGATCTGAATGTATCCATGTGGTGTTGTCCGATACCTGACGCCACAATAGATGGGATAGCCGGAAAGCTGCTCTGGTGCAGGCCATGCCCTCTGGCTGTAGACTTGCCTGATACAAATCTCAGACGGTGGTGCTGTCCTCTTGCAGTTCAGGATGTGGCAGGTGACGCCCTTTGGTGTTGGCCCTGTCCATACGTTATGGAAGAGGAAGTTGATGATAGACTATTACTAACCCGTTGGTGCTGCCCGCTTGCAAACATCCCCAATGATCCGCTAATGACCAAGTGGTGCTGGCCTTGTCCATATGCTGAAACACAGGACGGGGTAAATATTTACTGTTGTCCGATTGCCACGGGAGACATTCCGGAATTCTGGTGCCGGCCCTGTCCTCTTGCAGCAAACATGGAAGATGAGTTCCTTAAGCGGTGGTGCTGTCCTATACCGTCGGCGGAGATCGGTGCAAACGTTTTATGGTGTATGCCTTGCCCATACGCGAAAGAAGTTGAAGGAGGGATTATCCGTTACTGCTGTCCGATAGCACAAATGCCCGAGAGCAATCTCACGTTGTGGTGTCAGCCCTGCCCATTAGCAACTGCTCAACCTTCGCAGGTTTGCTGTCCGATTCCGACCACTACAGCAGCTGGTTATCGTTTATGGTGCTGTCCGGTGGCCGATACTTCGCCGGTGGTCTGGTGCAGGCCTTATGATGATTCATTCTTCGATATAACCTATGACATTACAATCAATTATCCGTATTATTTTGTGCCTAACCTTTGCTATCTGGATGCGGACAGCGACGGATACGGAGACCCTGACCACAGTGTCCTGGCCCAGGTCGATGGTACTTGTCCTGAGGGATATGTAGATGACAACACGGATTGTGATGATGAGAATCCGGCCGTCAATCCGGGTGCGCAAGAAGTATGCAACGGATTGGATGATGACTGTGACGGTGAGACGGATGAAGGTCTGGGAACAACCACCTGTGGTCTGGGTGTTTGTGAGCATACCATAGACAACTGTGTAAATGGAGTTATACAGACCTGCGATCCTCTGGAAGGCGCAGACGACGAGATATGTGACGGGTTAGACAATGACTGTGACGGCGCAGTGGATGAAGATGAGCTTGGCAATCAGCTTACCCAGACCTGCTACACAGGACCTGCAGGCACGCTAGACATAGGGGTTTGTAAAGCAGGAGAACAGACCTGCACAGACGGAATGTGGAGTGATGAATGTGTTGGTGAAGTTACTCCAAGCGACGAGATATGTGACGGGTTGGACAATGACTGTGACGGTGCAGTGGATGAAGATCTGGTGCGAGAATGCTCAACGGTCTGCGGGACGGGAATAGAGACATGCGTAAATGGTCAGTGGGTTAACTGTACGGCTCCGGTTCCTCCGTGTGAAGAGGTATGTATATTCACAGCAGAGGTCGTAGCTACAGGTCAGATCATAACCGGTAATGAGAATAATGTAAGCAAGGTCATTGTCGGTATAGACTACTATGCCAGTAAAGTGGAGAGTCCTCCTTCTCCTCCGCCGGATTCAACCGTTGTTTTAAATATCAGGGACGGAGATGAAAATTTTAAGGAAGACATCAGGGAGCAAGACCCCAATAAACTCAAACAGGAATGGGAGTTGAGGGTTACAGTGGCAAATTCTAAATTTGATGGCGCCGCTGATCCAAACAAGCCGGGCTTTTTCCCGGTACTGAGCTGGGATCCAAATACTTTTTGCCCTCCTGATCCTAATATTGGCTATTTCAGACTATATTCAGAAGATGAGCAAGGCATAAGGAACCTGCTTGTTTCAGACATGACTAAGAACAGCCAGTATCAGACAAAGGAAGAAGACGGGCAATGCGCTCTGGATATCCTCTGTACATTTACTTATTATATAGTCTGGTCCATGGACATAGAATTCGAGATGATCCTGCCGGCGGGCTGGAGAATGATATCGCTTCCTGTGGCACCTCTTGACGCGAGGCTATCAACATTATTTCCAGATGCAGCGGTCATGTACAGATTTGAGAGGGGAGCCGGATATGTGCGTGTGCAATTAAGCGAAGAAGTGCAGATTGGCACTGGATACTGGATACTTTTTTATGAGGAGCAGAATTATATGCTCACCGGCCAGCCTATCCCATCCTATAGCAAAACGGTATATAGCTCCGGATGGGAGATGATCGGAGGGTGTACATCAGAGGCCAGACCCTCGGCAGACAGTTGCCAGATAGGAGTTGTTTACAGATTTGAAATGGGAGCCGGATATGTTCGGGTCCTTTCTACTGAGATGATGGAGCCTGGCGAAGGCTTCTGGATATTGTTCAAGGAAGTTACAGATCAATGTCAACTCACGGTAGCGGTTATGGAACCTTAATGATGAAAATTATGGGGTCAGGTTGCGACATTTGACAATTTATTATTATAATAATATATAAACATATATAAACAAATTTTACCTTTAAGCTTTTTTCAAATGTCAAAGCCTGACCCTGACAAGATATAACAATATCTGGTAAGGAGAGTAGAAATTAATGATATTTAAGGATACATAAAGGATTAATAAATTAAAGATAAAATATCCAAAAAAATATCTAGAAAAAAGGTTGACAGTATTTGTTTTCTAATTTATAATATAATATTGGAACATAAGTATTTGTGTGAGTAATTATTAATATCCTAGATTGCAATAATAATTCGTTTATTTATATTAACTTAACTATCTTTAGTGATAGATATTCAGCAAAGATATTAAGTAAACAGAGTTTTTATAGAATAAAGGAGCAGAATTAATTACTACTAAATATACTTTTAAATCTTAACCTGCAGGCCCTGTAGGAAATATAGCTTAATATTTTATTTTTTATTTTTGCTATGTATTTAGAAAAGGGTTGCCAGCTTTTTTTCCATCTCTTGCTTAACCCTCAAAAAAGATTAATCCAGAGAGAATACTCGCTTAATTGAATAAATTGTATCAGAATACAATTTAAAGGCTTCATGTTCATTTCATGTTTAAAAGGGAGCCCTGAAACAAAGAAGCGCAATATGTGGAATCTGATTTTGGGATTGTTTTCGAGATAACATCGTTTTTCATTCGGTTTAATTTAGGGCTTTTGTTTTTTTGTAATGAGAATTAATTAAAAATCGTGATATGAGTGAATCTCTGACTATTAAAATTGTATGATGATTTTTCAATTTGAGCGGTGATGATATATTGAAGGGTTTCATATTAAATTTTTGTTTGTTTCAGTTTTTGAAAGGAGGAGTTATGAAAAAGAAACTCTGCATAATTGCCTTGTCATTTTTGGTAATTTGTAGTCTTTTTGCCATGAATGCCATGGTTGGTGAAGCCTGGACTCTGGATATCGCTACCATAGGGCAGAAAGCGGATGTAAACACTTCCATAATTGGGACAGATCCCAATGGTCCGATAGTTTACCCTTATCCGCCTAACAATCCGCCTGATTTTAGCGCGATAATAAAGATCAAGGGCACTGGCGACGATAGAAATAAAGAAGACTACAGGGCGCCTGGATCCGCTCAGGAGGTATGGGAATTGGAGGTTACAGTGGCAGGGCCTAATCCTCTCGGCGGATCTGCTGACATAGATGCGAATGATTTTTGGCCTGTGCTTTCCTGGGATCCCAATGGAATATTGGGGGCCTCTCAGGGGATGGACCTTTATTTGGGTGATGCTAATGGTACGTTTCTTTTGGATATGAGAACGGCAAACAGTTATCAGACAGTGGAAACAGATGCAGAAGAAGTCGTCGAATCGTGGGATTACGCCCTCTTCTCATTTACTGTAGTATTTGATTCAGTTCCATGGTGTTTGGATGCAGATGGAGACGGCTATGGTGATGCAGCCAATTCAGTTTATGAACCATTGTCAGGTTATGTCTTAGACTGCTCAGACTGTGATGACAGTGATCCGAACACCTATCCCGGGGCTGCCGAGATTTGTGACGGGCAGGACAATAACTGTGATAGCTCTGTGCCTGTTAATGAGGTAGACGATGACGGGGACTCATACAGTGAATGTGAAGGAGACTGTAATGATGCGGATAATACCGTTTATCCCGGCGCTCCTGAGTTGTGTGATGAGAAAGATAATGACTGTAACGGTACTATAGATGATCCTAACGCACTGTCATATAGTACATATTATCAGGATGCGGATACTGATGGTTATGGAAATGCCGGCGTCAGCCAGATTGCCTGCGCACAGCCTGCGGGTTATGTCTTAGACGCAACTGACTGTAATGATGGAGATGCAGATACCCATCCTGGCGCCACTGAGCTTTGTGACGGGGAAGATAATAACTGTGACGGGACTGTACCTGCCGATGAGGTGGATGCTGATTTGGATGGATATCTTGCTTGCAATGAATGTGATGATACTGATGCCGCAAGATTTCCTGGCAACCCCGAGGTATGTGATGGCAAGGACAATAACTGTGACGGTACAACCCCAGTCGATGAGGTGGATGCTGATTTGGATGGATATCTTGCTTGCAATGAATGTGATGATACTGATGCCGTAAGATTTCCTGGCAACCCCGAGGTATGTGATGGCAAGGACAATGACTGTGACGGAACAGTTCCTGCCGATGAGGTGGATGCTGATTCGGACGGATATCTTGCCTGCAATGAATGTGATGATACTGATGCCGCTATTAACCCCGGTGCTGCGGAGCTTTGTGACGGTATAGACAATGACTGTAGCGGAGTCATTGATGATCCTAACGCGCTTGTCTATAACGACTACTATCGCGATGCGGACGAAGATGGCTACGGAGATCTCAACGATACCCAGAATGACTGTGTGCAGCCTGCCGGATATGTGTTGGATTCGACGGATTGCAATGATGCGGATCCCAATATCAATCCCGCTGCCACAGAGGTCTGTGATGGTATAGACAATGATTGTAACGGTACTGTAGATGATCCCAGTGTGCTTACCTATGAGGACTACTATCTCGATGCGGACGAAGACGGCTACGGAGATCTCAATAACAGCCAGAATGCCTGCAGCCAGCCGGATGGTTATGTACTGGATTCGACAGACTGTGATGACACTGATGCGGCAATCAATCCCGGAGCAGAAGAGGTCTATGACGGCATTGACAATAACTGTGACGGCAAGACGGATGAGAACTGTTATTTTGTGGAGAATCTCATAGCCACAGGACAGGAAGTAACCGGACAACCACAAACGGTATCAGTAGATTTCGGATTGGATTGGGATTTAGCCGGTATACTTGCTGATCC
>JBLIRO010000100.1:0-15282 GCA_049472335.1 bacterium
AAACACAGACAGTCGAGGTAGAGATGGGGATAGATCCGACTTCGGCAGGCACAATAATAGATCCCTGCAACTGGTCAACAGATAATATCATCCGGCTGCAGTTGATCAATCCTGAGGCGGACCTCAAAGACCTCACCGATGACGACTATCTCATATTCGATGTCCGAGAGTCCTCAGCCCAGAAGGATTTCTGGTATGTCCTTCTAGAAACAAGCACGGGCATCGATCAATCCGACAGCTATCCAATGCTCAAATGGAATCCCGAGGAGCTTGTTTGCTCATGCTCCGACAATAATGAATATGTCTACCAGTTACGAAGAGGACTGGGCGGGAGCGGAAAACTCCTCATATCCAATATGACACAAACAGACCTTTATCAGACCCTGCCCCAGGACGGAAAAACCACCCTGTATTTTACCATCATCAGGAAAGAAAAAGAGACAGTATCCGAAATACAGAATCCCGGCGGTCATATACTGCCATGGTCAGGGGTATTCCCCGGAGCTTTCGGATGGCCGTCTTTCCCCGCAACGGGCGGATTTCCCGGAAACCTCCCCTTTCAAACAACAACCGGCTATCCGCCGGGTATAGGCAGGGGAGTCTTCCCCTGGACCTTGCCAGGATATGCCCCCATAGAATACCTCTATCCGGGATGGAGAACCGCATATGATTTCCCGTTTAGCTTTACCGGAGCGGGGTTGTTTCCGACAGGTGAGAACAATCTGTCAGGCCTTTACCGGACAGGATTTTCAGGTATGGATATTCCACTTATGTATTGGTACTGTCCCAATCCTTAAATATCAGATGTCTATAGGGTTAATCCTTCACTTTTTTCAAAAAAGTGAGGGATGAACCTAGCTTTAATTCTTATATTAGCAGGCTAAATATAAGACATGGCTTAGAAAAGACTTTTAAAAAAAGGGAGAAAAATGATGCAGCTCTTCAAGAAATATAAATTAATCGGTCTCATAATCTTATTAACGGTATTAACATTTTTTTATCAAAGGCTTACGCACAGGAACTATTTTCCGAGTATCAATCCATACCTACTCAGGGGGCAATAGGCTGGGAGAACTTTACCATTTTTATAATGATATGACATATAATATATAGATTCGAAGATCTACAAGTGGGACGGCAGCTCATTTGTGGAGTATCAATCTATCCCCACACAGGGAGCTGTTGAGTGGGAAAACTTTACTATAGGCTCCGATATCTTTCTTGCGATCGCCAATTTTAGAAGCGGTGATATATATAACATCTATTCAAAAATATACAAGTGGAATGGAAGTTTATTTGTGGAATATCAATCCATCCCCACCAACGGAGCACTTGCTTGGGAGAGCTTTACCATAGGCTCTAGTACCTTTCTAGCAGTTGCCAACTTTGGTGATAACTCCACACATAACGTCAATTCAAAGATCTACAGGTGGAATGGAAACCTGTTTGTGGAATACCAATCCATACTAACCAACGGGGCTGCATACTGGGAGAGCTTTACCATAGGCTCTGATACCTTCCTGACACTTGCCGGTTATCTTGGTAAGCCAACACCTAATGCTGATTCAAAGATCTACAGGTGGAATGGGAGCTTATTTGTGGAAATACAATCCATCTCCACAAATGATGAAGCGATTCATTGGGAGAGTTTTACCATAGGTTCTGATACCTTCCTGGCAGTTGCCTGTCATCTTTCTCCCGGTTACGGATATAACCTCGATTCAAAGATATATAAGTTCAACAGGGGATTTTTTGCGGAATTTCAATCCATACCCACCCAGGGGGCGGCTGAGTGGGAGTATTTTACTATCGGGTCCGATATCTTTCTTGTAATTGCCAATTGTTACGATGATTCATCAAGTAATATCTGGTCAAAGATCTACAAGTGGAATGGAGGCTCATTCGTAGAGTTTCAGACCCTTTACACTCATGGGGTCCGTGATTGGGAGAGCTTTATCATCGGTACTGACACCTTCCTGGCGGTTGCCAATGGTCATGATGGTTCCTCACATAACGTTGATTCAAAGATCTACAAGTGGTATGGGAATTCATTTGTGGAATACCAAACCATCCCCACTCATGGTGCTGCCAACTGGGAGTTCATTACCATCGGCACAGATATCTTTCTTGTCGTTGCCAATGCTCGGAATGATTCAACCTGGGACGTTGATTCAAAGATCTACAAGTGGTATGGAAGCTCGTTTGTGGAATATCAATCTATCTCCACTCAGGGAGCAGTAGATTGGGAGAGCTTTAGTATCGGCACTGATACCTTCCTTGCAGTTGCTAATTATAATAATAATGCCACATATAAAATCGATTCAAAGATTTACAAAATCTACAAAGAAGAAGTTGTCCCCGTTTGCCCTGCCGATGTTGATAATGACTGCGAACTGACTGTCTTTGACCTGGTATTAATAAACAGATGCATTCAGGGATTTTCGGTCATAGTGCCAACCTTATGGCGCCAGCTATATCCGGATATTCCATCGGATGAGGACATATGCAAGAAAGTCGATGAATGTAAGAGTTATTATAATGTCGACACCCGCGATGACCTAACCGTCTTTGATCTGGTCATCATAAATAGATATATACAGGGCTTTCCCACTATTGTGCCTAATGCCTGGCGCACACTCTATCCTGAGATTCCCCCTGATTCAGAGATTGCTGAAAAAGTTGAGGCATTAAGGCCAAAATGTACACTTAGAAAATGAGTGCAGGATAACAACGAATACAAATCAAAAGAGCTTACCTGCATGGCATAGTAAAAGAATGTCCCGGGGGCAACATTTCAAGACCCGGCCCCGGGGATTTCTGTTTGCCCCCTGATTCTTGTAAGGCAAGACCCGCATTTGAGTTTCTTGACGAAATTGTCAGAATAATCCTGATAAATCGAAAAAGCAGGTTTTGGCCCGGCCCTGATGAAGCCATATTTCATCTTGCATAAAAGGGATCTTTCTGTTAATATTATTTATTTATATAGACTTATTTATATACAAAGAAAACAAGGTGTTTTGGAGGAGTTTTGAGATATTCTCAAATGCTTATACCCACGTTAAGGGAGACCCCTGGAGAGGCAGAGATCGTCAGTCATTCCCTTATGTTGAGGTCCGGCCTTATCAGGAAGGTTGCTGCCGGTATCTATGATTTCCTTCCGCTTGGATGGCGGGTAATGAAAAAGGTCGAACAGATCATACGTGAAGAGATGGATCAGGCGGGGGCGCAGGAGGTATTTCTCCCTGTCCTTTGTCCTGCTGAGTTATGGCAGGAAAGCGGCCGGTGGGAGGTGTATGGGAAGGAATTGATGAGAATGCTCGACCGCCATAACCGTCAATTTTGTTTAGGGCCAACCCATGAAGAAGTGATCACGGACCTCGTCCGGCGGGAAATACACTCTTACAGGCAGCTTCCGGTCAACCTTTATCAGATACAGACAAAGTTCAGGGACGAGATCCGCCCCAGATTCGGACTGATGAGGGGCAGGGAATTCATGATGAAGGATGGATACAGCTTTGACAGGGATGAGGCAGGGGCGGAAAATACTTATTCATCAATGTATAATGCATACAATCGGATATTTATTCGCTGCGGTCTAAGGTTCAAGGCGGTTGAAGCTGATACCGGTCCGATCGGGGGAAGCTTTTCCCACGAATTCATGGTGCTTGCCGAGTCCGGAGAGGATGCCATCGTAAGCTGTTCCGGGTGTGCTTATGCCTCTAACCTGGAAAAGGCTGAATGTCCGGAGCCGGTTCGCGGCGAGGACATTCATGGGGACAAGATGGTGGATATGGAATCCGTGCAGACACCCGGCAAAAAGGCGGTAGAAGATGTTTGCGCGTTTTTGGGCCGCCGGCCGGAAGAGCTGGTTAAGACGCTTATCTATATCCAGGACGGCAAACCTGTAGCGGCCCTGGTAAGGGGTGATCATGAGGTTAATGAGGTCAAACTGAGGAACCTGCTTGGTGCTTCAGATGTCACGCTTGCGGATGAGGAAACCATAGAAGCCGTGACACATGCGCCGAGCGGATTTTCAGGTCCTGTAGGTATAAAGGGAATCCCGGTCATAGCTGATTTTTCCATAAAATGGATAGTCAATTTCGTGGTTGGAGCTAACAGGGCGGATGCCCATTTGATAAATGTTAATCTGGAGCGTGATTTCAGGCCTGACCGGTTTGCGGATCTACGGGTTGTAACAGATAAGGATTTATGCCCCAGGTGTGGGAGTAAAATGTATTTCCACAGAGGGATCGAGGTCGGGCATGTATTCAAACTGGGGACAAAATACAGCAAGGCTATGAAGGCCACATTCCTTGACGAGGAGGGGAAAGAGCAGTTTATGGTAATGGGTTGTTATGGTATAGGGGTTGGAAGGACCATGGCTGCTGCCATAGAACAGAATAATGACAAGGAAGGCATTATTTGGCCATTTCCCATTGCGCCGTTTCAAGTTCATATTCTTCCCCTGAACATGGATAATACCGACGTTTCCATAGCAGGGGAGGAGATTTATCAGGGACTTGTGAAAGAAGGCATAGAAGTGCTTCTCGATGATCGGGATGAAAGCCCCGGAATAAAATTCAAGGATGCGGATCTTTTGGGGATGCCGCTTAGGGTGACTGTGGGGATAAAATCCCTAAAAGAAGGAAAGATTGAGCTAAAATGGCGGGATTCGAAAGACGCAACAAAGGTGGATCGCACCCATGTGGTTGATAAAGTCCGGGAGATGATCACTTCAAGAAAAAAAATCATAGATTCCAGTCTGGAATCTTACCCATAAAAAGGGGGTTAAATAGAGATGTTTTATGATGAAGACTCTTATGAAAAGAAGGATGAATTAAAGAGGCTTTTTAAAAAACTAGGTGAGGTTATCAATGATACCTTGTCCCATTCCAAAGAGGTCCAGGACATATTGAGCCGTATAAGGATTTTTGGGCTTGGCGTGGACCTCTCTATGGTGGTAGGGCTTGGGCTTCATGCCCGGTCTGATTCAGACCAGGAGGGTGTTCTTGGCCCGGAGAAAGTGAGCGAGGGGGAAATAAGATTTGAACTGACATCCGGAGACAGGGCTTTCCTTGAGCACAATAAGATCAGATTAAACATAGACATAGATCATGACATTACGGATGGCGCTCAAAACTAGCCACGTTTTCAGCACACAAACCGTAAATAATTAGTAACGGATATCATGGAAAGCCACCTTCCTGAGGATCTAAATTAAATAATCATATAATTATCGGGAGGCACATAATGAACGAACGTAAGATTCTTCTCGGAGAAAAAGATATACCTCGTTATTGGTACAATATTCTTCCTGAGTTGAAAACACCCATGGCCCCTCCACTCAATCCCGGGACACAGAAACCCATTGATCCCAAGGACTTATCCGCCATATTCCCCATGTCACTGATAGAACAGGAGATGAGTTTGAAACCGGAGATCCCCATCCCTGCAGAATTGATGGATATATATAGTCTTTGGAGGCCAACACCTATGTTCCGTGCGTTTAACCTGGAGAAGGCTTTGGATACTCCCGCAAAGATCTATTACAAATACGAAGGGGTAAGCCCTCCGGGAAGTCACAAGCCGAATACTGCCGTTGCCCAGGCCTATTATAATAAACAGGCTGGTATAAAGCGTCTGACAACAGAGACAGGCGCCGGACAATGGGGAAGTGCGCTTAGCTTTGCGTGTAGTTTTTTCGGCCTGGAATGTAAGGTGTATATGGTAAAGGTAAGCTACCAGCAAAAGCCTTATCGCCGCTCTATGATGGAGGTCTGGGGGAGCACTGTCGTCCCCAGCCCCAGTAACGAAACACAGGCCGGGCGCAATATCCTCGCAAAAGACCCTGATTCTCTGGGAAGCCTGGGTATAGCCATCAGCGAGGCTGTCGAGGATGCAGCTACACATGAAGGCACCAATTACTCCCTGGGAAGCGTCTTGAATCATGTCCTCCTTCATCAAACCATAGTCGGATTGGAAGCCAAAAAGCAGTTTGAGATTGCCGGGGTGAAACCGAATGTAATAATCGGCTGTTGCGGAGGCGGAAGCAATTTTGGCGGCTTTATGATACCCTTTGTTAGAGACAAAATGGCTGGGGCGGATATTCGCTTCGTGGCTGTCGAGCCCACTGCGTGCCCAACCTTTACAAGGGGAGAATTCCGTTATGATTTCGGTGATACGGCTCAAATGACCCCTTTGATGAAGATGTATACCTTAGGACATGATTTTGTGCCTGCGGGTATTCATGCGGGAGGCCTCAGATATCACGGGGATGCTCCATTGCTCAGCCATCTCGTTAAAGAGGGGATTGTGGAAGGGGCGGCATATCATCAAAATCCTGTATTTGAAAGCGCTATATTGTTCGCTAAGACTGAGGGGATAATACCTGCTCCTGAGGCGGCCCATGCTATAAAGTCAGCTATAGAAGAGGCAAATAGGTGCAAAGATGAAGGCAAGGAAAAGGTAATAGCCTTTAATCTAAGTGGGCATGGTTATTTTGACCTTGCCGCCTATGATGCCTATCTGGCTGACAAACTCGAGGATTATGAGCATCCGGGCCAGAAGATAAAAGAGGCCTTAAGCAGGCTGCCGGTTGTGGAGGGATATTGAGAATAGGGAGGATTGATGAAGATAGTATTACCCGATGAGAAGGGTCACTTCGGACCCTACGGGGGTAAATATGTACCCGAAACACTCATGTCAGCCCTGGAGGAATTGGAAACAGCCTATGCAGAGGTAAAAGAGGACAGGGCGTTTCAAGAGGAGCTGGGGTACTACCTCACCAGCTATGCAGGCAGACCTACCCCCTTGTATTTTGCCAAGAGGCTTACCGACTATTTTGGTGGCGCACGGATCTATCTTAAGAGGGAGGACCTTTGCCACACGGGGGCCCACAAGATCAATAACACCCTTGGTCAGGTCCTTCTGGCTAGGAGGATGGGAAAGACACGTATAATTGCCGAGACCGGCGCGGGACAGCATGGAGTTGCAACCGGCACGGCATCGGCTATGTTTGGGCTTGAATGTCAGATCTATATGGGAGTTGAGGATATAAAACGCCAGGCATTGAATGTCTTTCGTATGAAGCTCCTGGGGGCGGAAGTCACGCCGGTCGAGGCGGGCAGCCAGACATTAAAGGACGCAATGAATGAGGCTATACGTGACTGGGTTACTACTGTAAGGACAACCCATTATGTGATAGGGTCCGTGGCCGGGCCTCATCCATATCCGATGATGGTGAGGGATTTCCAGGCGGTTATAGGTAATGAAACGGAGAGGCAGCTTCAGGAACTGGAGGGCAGGGGGCCTGATTGCCTTTTGGCCTGTGTAGGCGGAGGCAGCAACTCCATGGGCCTGTTCTACCGTTTTTTGGAAAATGAGAGCGTAGAAATGATCGGAGTGGAGGCCGGCGGTCTGGGGGTGGAGACGGGAAAACACGCGGCTCCCCTCTGTCACGGCAGCATAGGGGTCCTTCATGGGAGTAAAAGTTATTTATTGCAGGATGAGGACGGACAGATAAAGATCGCGCACTCTGTTTCCGCGGGATTGGATTATCCGGGGGTAGGCCCTGAACACAGCTTTTTGAAGGATTCCGGGAGGGTCAGTTACAAGGTCATTACAGACCGGGAAGCACTGGAGGCATTCCGGTTATGTTCTGAGCAGGAGGGAATAATCCCTGCCCTGGAAAGCGCGCATGCCTTGGCATATCTCAAGAAGTTGGCTCCTTCCCTGGATCCGGAAAAGATCATTGTCGTATGCCTTTCAGGAAGAGGCGATAAGGATGTCCAACAGGTGGCAGAGATCCTGGAGAGGGGTAATGGATAGGATAAGTCAGGTTTTTCAGATGGAGAGAGAGAAGGGCCGAAAGGTCTTTATCCCGTTTGTTACAGCAGGAGATCCTGATCTTGGAACAACACGAAGACTTGTTCTGTTGTTAGAGAAAAATGGAGCGGATATAATAGAACTGGGTGTTCCCTTTTCAGATCCGCTCGCGGACGGACCAGTCATCCAGAGGGCCTCACAAAGGGCCCTTGCCTGTAAAATAAACCTTAAAAGGATATGTCATTTTGTCAGCGAGCTTCGCGCAGAGACAGAGATTCCTATTGCATTGATGAGTTATTATAATGCCATTTTACATCCCGGCCTCGATGTCTCCTTCAGGATGATGTCAGATGCCGGAGTCAATGGTTTGATTTGTCCGGATCTCCCTCCTGAGGAGGGAGAGGAATTAATAAATCTGGGACATAAAAACGGGATCGCCTGTGTGTTTTTTCTGGCCCCTACAAGCACACAAAAAAGGATAAAATTCGTTGCGGAAAGGGCTTCGGGCTTTATATATTATGTTTCCATAACAGGTGTGACAGGTGCGAGGGAGGACCTTCCCCTCGAGATTCAAGATCACCTGAAACAAATAAAATCGGTTACTGATAAACCTGTGGCCGTGGGTTTCGGTGTGTCAAGACCTGAACAGGCAGCCAGGATCTCTCGGTGGGCTGATGGAGTTATTGTTGGAAGCGCCATCATAAAGATACTCGAGGAAAATCCCTTTTCGGAGGATACTTTCCGGCGGATCGGGGAGTTTGCGTCTCAGATTAAACACGCAATGGAGACAAGTTAATGATCAATCGGGATAATAAAAGAAGATTCCCAGGTATCACTATTTATATTTGTATAGGCCTGTTAATCCTTTTCTTAGGTTTTCTGTCCGGCTGTGGATGTCTGTTGCCTGACGACGTGCCATGTGTTCCCGGCGTTCGTCAAGGTTTATGTAAAGGGTTTCGGAAATAAAAGTGCTTATTATTCTTCATACCAAAAAAAGGAAATCCTTGTATTGTTTTTTTGTAACTATCCTTTTAGGATGTCTCGTCCTATCTGTTTCTTCATGCACAAAAAAAGAAAGGGTTTTGTCGGACCTGGAACTTTACAATCAGGCCATGGAATATATGGGCAGGGAGAAATATCATGAGGCAGGTGAATCCCTGGATCGCCTGGAGCAGGAGTATCCGGAAAGTGTCCTCATGTCGGAGGCTCGGTTAAGCCGGGCGGATATCCATTTTCGGCTAAAGGAATTTGATGAGGCTAGAGGAGAATATGAAAGGTTCCTGAATCTTCACCCTGTTCATCCTCAGGCAGATCTGGCAAGATTCAGAATAGCGATGACATATTTCGAACAGATTATGAGCATTGATAGGGATCAGAGATTTACAATCAAAGCGCTGGAAGCCTTCGAGAGGTTTCTTAAGGAGTATCCTCAAAGCCCGTTTATTCCTGAAGCCAAAGATAAAGTCTCTTTTTGTCGATTAAAGTTGGCAGAGCAGGATCTTTATATCGCTCGATTTTATTTCAGGACAGGGTCATATCGGGCATCGAGAGGAAGACTTCAAAAGATATGGAATCTTTATCCCGAGGTTCCATGGAGGGACGAGGTCCTGTATCTTTTATCAGAGACATATCGAAGAGAAGGAATGATAGACGAAGCCAGGCAAACGCTATGTCATCTTTACCGAGTTTTTCCCAACAGCCCATTTATAGAAAAGATCCGGGTTTCATGTCAGGAAATCGGGTCAGAATACTCACCATAATATATCCATTCCTCATAATGGCTTTTTTTACGGGGTGCGGGGATACATATCAATCGAAGACAGAAATAGAAAAGGAGATAAGGGGCCTTTTGTCTTTAAGGGAAGAGGCCATGGAAAATAAGGACATAGAACTATATATGGAATGCATATCCAGGAGTTATAGTGATAAAAACGATACATACGAATCGATTCGGGAAAAAATGAAAAAAAATTTCCTGGCATTTGATAGAATAGATTTTTCTCAATACCATCAGACTGTTTATTTTGAAGATGATTTAATCATGGTAGTCCAGGATTATGAGCTTGCTTTCATCATCGGAGGAAAACGGGATTTCGTCAGGGGCAGAGAAAAGATCTTTCTTGAGCGGACAGGCCGGGAATGGAAGATAGTAAAGGGGCTTTAGGTCATGAATAATAAGCTGTTTAGTTTGGGGATAGTACAATTCATCCTGATAATTTTTTGCCTTTTTTTTATATGCTCTCAGCCAGTATATTCCCGAACTCAATCCCCCGAATCCGAGGATTCCGAGACAGACTCCTATGACCGGCAGACACAAAACTTAGAAAAAGAGACGGATGAACACGCGGAAAAGGTACACGATGGCGGAAGCCTGGCAGTAGCATGCCCTGAACGTGTCCGAACCCTGGACCCGCAAAAGGCGGTTTTGGTCTCCGAGAAATGGGTTATTGAACAAATATACGATGGCCTTATAGAATACGATCCCAATGGGCAAATTATCCCTGTGCTGGCCGCATTTTTACCTGAGAGATTGGGTGAAAATGAATATTTTGTTCGATTGAAGCCCGGAATAAAATTTTCAGACGGAACTGATCTTGATGCAAATGATGTGGTATTTACCATAAGACGTCTTATAAATCCAGGCACACAATGTCCCACCCGTGAACTTTTTAGGGATGTAAAAGGTGTTGAGGCCACTTCGCCATTAACAATAAAATTTGTTCTAGGAAATAATTGTCCGGATTTTTTCGAACTGCTTACTCGTTTAGAAGCACGTCCGATTTCCAGGGAGGCGGTCATACGTAATGGGGACAGGTATGGAGTTGTTACCGCTGTGGGGGCCGGCCCGTTTCGCCTTGTCGAATGGGACAGGGAAAACGAATTGATCCTTGAAAGAAATTACACTTATAAAATGCATCAACCCTTACTTCACAGAATCATCTTTCGCTTTCCTAAGCAAGGGGTCAACCCTTTCAGGGAGCTTACCCGGGCGCGCATCGAGCTTTTATCAGACCTTTCTCCAAAAATGGCTTTCAGGCTTTCCACAAATCAATACTTTAGGATAGAAGATAAAGCAGGAAGGAGACTTTGTCAGATATATCTTAATGTCGAGCGGTATCCATTTGACCGGTCGGGTGTTCGTAAGGCAATCTCTTTAGGTATTGACAGGGAAGAGATAATAACCAAAATCTTTCATGGGTTTGCAACCCTTGCAGGGTCTTGTATCCCCCCATGGCATAGATATTCTGACCCAAACCTGGTTGTACAAGGCTATGATCCCAATACGGCTATAAAAATCCTTGCAGGAGAAGGCTTTACAGCCGAATTTCCCGTTTCTTTTTCTCTTATGTATACGGACGATGAACCTTTCGATACTATGGCCACCCTTATCAGATCTCAATTGGCTGTAATAGGGGTGCAGGTTCACTTGGTGCCCCTTGCCAAAAAAGATCTTTTTGATTATGTCTATAGCCGGGCCGGCCGGGACAGGTCTCTTTTTCAGGCTGCACTGGAAGACTGGGAGGAATGGCGGGGAGGAGGGGGGGATGAACAATTTACCTGGCAGCTTTACCATTCCTCTTCCCCTGAATATAAATTAGGGACAGTTTCTTATCCTTGGGAGCAGGATCTTTCTCTGGCCGTAAAGGAATGCAATCCCAGGATAAGAGAAGAGCTCTTCAAGAGGGCTATCAGAGAAATAGATCAAAGCATGGTTACCATCTATCTGTGTTATCCGCACAAGATATGGGGAGCGAGGAACTGGGTCAACGGAGATTTTTGCAATTCTCTCGGCAATCTTTTTCTGGACAGGGTATGGGTTAGATGACCTCTTTTTTGGAAGTTCAGGACCTGAAAACCTACTTTTTTGCCTCTGGCGGTATTGCAAGGGCAGTGGATGGAGTTGACCTTACCGTTAAGAAGGCGGAGACGCTTGGCGTGGTTGGTGAATCAGGGTGCGGGAAGACAGTTCTAGCCCTCTCTTTAATGAGACTTGTGCCGAATCCTCCCGGCAGGATCGTGGCAGGACAAATCATCTTTAAGGACAAGGACCTCCTTCGCCTTGATCCGGAAACAATGCGCCAGATAAGGGGGAATGAAATATCAATGATCTTTCAGGAACCCATGACGTCCCTGAATCCGGTTTATACGGTTGGTGACCAGATTGCCGAAGTCATAAAACTCCATCAGAAGCTTAATAAAAAGCAGACAAAAGAAAAGGTAATAGAAATTCTCGATCTTGTAGGTATCCCTGATCCGTCAAAACGTTTTAAGGATTATCCTCACCAGTTGAGCGGTGGTATGAGACAGCGGGTAATGATAGCGATGGCTCTTTCCTGTCAACCTGATCTTCTCATTGCGGATGAACCTACTACCGCCCTGGATGTGACCATTCAGGCCCAAATTCTCGATCTGATGGAGTCGCTTAAGGAAAAGATAAAGATGTCCGTGATAATGATAACCCATGATCTTGGTATAATTGCGGAAATCGCGCAGAAGGTCATGGTAATGTATGCCGGCCATGTTGTTGAGGAGGCCCCTGTGAGAGATCTCTTTCATAATCCTTTACACCCCTATACAATAGGGCTTTTGGGATCTCTGCCCCGGCTGGATGAGAAGAAGACAAGCCAGGGGAGGCTCAAAGCCATTCGAGGCATGGTCCCCGATCTTCTCCAGATGCCTCCCGGCTGTTCTTTCGCTCCAAGATGTGATTGGTCAAAGAAGCATTGCAGTGAGAAGATGCCCGTGCTTAAGGAGCTCAGGCCTGGTCACAAGGTAAGCTGCTGGGAGGCTAAAGCTTGAGCTCAGATAATTCATTGCTGCAAATACAAGATCTGGTCAAATATTTTCCTGTGAAGGGAGGAGTCTTTTCCAGGATTAAAAAATGGGTGAAGGCCGTGGACGGGGTGAGTCTTTCCCTCCATAAGGGAACCACCTTGGGGCTTGTGGGAGAAAGCGGGTGCGGCAAATCTACCATCGCAAGAGCTGTCCTTAGATTGATCCAGCCTACGTTCGGGCGTATCCTTTTTAACAATGAAGACATACTTGGATTCACCTCCAGCCGGTTGAGGCTCTTGAGGAGAAAGATTCAAATAGTATTTCAAGATCCTTATGCCTCCTTAAATCCCCGTATGAATGTGGAATCTATTATCGGTGAGCCTTTGCTTGTTCATAAGGTTTGTCACGGTAGGGCTGAGAGGAGGAAAAGGGTTGAATATCTTCTTGAAAAGGTCGGGCTTTCCTCTGAAAGCATGAAACGATATCCGCATGAATTCAGCGGAGGACAGAGGCAAAGGGTTGGAATTGCGAGGGCTCTCAGCCTTAACCCAGAACTTATCGTTGCAGATGAGCCTGTTTCTGCACTGGATGTCTCTGTCAGGGCCCAGGTAATCAACCTTTTTCAGGACCTTCAAAAGGAGTTCGGACTGAGCTACCTCTTTATAGCCCATGATCTGAGCCTGATACGCCATATCAGCGATTCTGTAGCAGTAATGTATCTCGGAAAATTGGCTGAAAAAGCCGAAGCGGAAAGGATTTTCGAATCCCCGCTTCACCCGTATACGCAATGCCTGATTTCTGCGGTGCCTATTCCGGACCCCGATACCCGATCCAATCGAATCATCCTTAAAGGTGATGTCCCTTCCCCTATGGATCCACCGCCCGGATGCCGCTTTCATACCAGATGTCCATACAAAATGCCCATATGCTCTGAAAAGGAACCGCTTATGAAAGAGGTGAAAAAAGGGCATGAAGTGGCATGTCATCTTGTTAAGTGAAAGATTTGAATTGCATATTTTATTGCCGGTATTCCCCACTCCACAATGCACCTTACTTTCAATCACCAGAGCAATAGCGGGGATCCTGACCTTTGCCGGAACAATTCTGGACTGGAAGAGAATGAAACTTCTATTGGATACACACGTATTCATATGATAAAACAGTAAATTAAGCCAATCTTCTGCGTTGCGGAATGAAATGTAAAATTACAAGGAAAAAGACTATCATATCATTCAGATTTTCCATCATTCTTGCCAACATAAAGTGGTTATTGGAATAAAGGATAATAAAATAACCATTCAATTTGTTAATAAACCAATCTTGTAGAAAATTGCTCAACATTTTATCTACCTCCTTCTATTTTGTTTAAAAGTCATTATCTAATTTCATCTTTTAATGGCCTTTTTTAGTGGCCCTCATGAATTGGATTCAGAAAAAAAATTGTTGATTTTTCTGAATTACTTATTTATATGCGCAGTTTTCATGCCAATAGGAGCTTTGATCCCAAACTATTTGTTTTTGCTCAATTTGTACTGAAACTGTGAGAATGGATATATTGGCGGGATTTGAGACAAAATGACACAAAAAAATTAAAGATCTCGTTAAGTTTTTGTTAAAAAAAGAAGATTTTTTGCTGTGTCAAATTGACCCCTTATGGGTTATGTTAACCCGTACTTTTTCATTTTTCTAAAAAGTGTTTTTCTCGGCAATCCTAACATCATAGCTGTTTTGGTTCGGTTCCACTTATTTTTTTCTAATGAATGAAGAATCAAACGTTTCTCAAGGGTTTCAACGGCTTTTTGGAAATCTGAATCATCCTTTTCAATCTCTGAATACAAAGGACTTATATCAAAGAGTTCTTCATCTGTGGTATCGAAGAAATCTTCGAATCTCCCCTTCACCCGAATACGCTGCCTGATTTCAGCAGTATCTATTCCGAATCCCGATATCCGTTCCAATCGAATCGTGATGTCCCCTCCCCTATGGCTCCACCGCCCGGATACCGCTTTCATACGAGATGTCCCTACAAAATGCCCATATGCTCTGAAGGGGAATTAAGGGGACACAATACTTGGGAATTAAGGGGACACAATACTTAATTTATTGACTCTACACCCACTAAGAATTATAATTTCATTATGCCAAGGATAGCACGAATAATAGCACCTCACTTCCCACATCATATCACCCAAAGAGGAAATCGGAGGCAGCAGGTTTTCTTCAAAGATGAAGATTATAATGAATATCTGAGGCTATTAAAATTCCATGGCGACAAATTTAACCTTTCCATTGTTGCCTATTGCCTAATGCCAAACCATGTACATCTTATAGTAATACCTGAGGAAAAAGAGAGCATTGCAAAAGCTATAGGAGAAACACATCGTAAATATACCAGAATGATTAACTTTAGAAACAATTGGAGTGGATATCTATGGCAAGGAAGATTTAGCTCCTACATCCTTGATGAACGTTATCTATTATCAGCTACAAGATACGCATTGCTGAATCCGGTACGAGCAAAAATGGTTAAAACACCCCAATCCTATAGATGGTCTAGTGTAAGACACCATCTTGGATTGGAAAAATCCCAAATTGTTAATGATAGTATTTTTAAGGAAACTATTGTTGATTGGAATGAGTTTCTTACAGAAGTATCTGATGAACGCGATATTAAACTTTTAA
>JBLIRO010000101.1:0-15165 GCA_049472335.1 bacterium
GGGGATGGAGAGAATGGATGGTGGAACATCGTAAAGATCCACCTGTATAACAGGCAATGGGATGAGGTCATCGATCACTTTGTAGGCTGTTTGGCCCAGATAGGCAGAAGGGGGCTGAATATCCTGATAGAGCGAATTCTCGCTACTGCCAGAATTGGTGACCTTGCTTCAATCGCAAGGGTGGTAGGTGTATTGGGCAGGATCTTGCCCATTCTTGATGTTTATGATTACGAGCCGCCCCAGCGCCTTGGCTGGGAGAACATACAGCGCCAGGTCATGGATATCTTTACTCCGGAAGGGGCCTTACGGGTCCCTGTGGATCAGCGCATATCCGCAGCCGAGGCCCTCGGAGGGTCGGGTGATCCGCGTTTTAACTCCATGTATCCGGAAATGCTTACTATACCCGGAATGAAGGATGTACTTTTAGGCAAATACCCAGTGACTGTCCAGGAGTATCAGAGGTTTATAGAAAACGGAGGATATGAGGAGCAACTTTACTGGGGTGAGGGATGGAAGATCAAAACACAAGAAAACTGGAAGGAGCCCTTTAGATGGGATGATCAGAAAGAGCACCTGAACCGTCCGGTAACAGGGGTTTCCTGGTATGAGGCCGGGGCTTACTGTAGCTGGTTGACAAAGAAAACCGGGATTCCTTTTCGATTGCCAACTGATGAAGAATGGGGGAGGGCGGCAGCTCCTTCTGAAGGCAAGGGCGATTACCCCTGGGGAGATGATAAGCCAAATGAAGAGCTTCTAAATTTTAATAATAATGTCGGCCAACCAACCCCTGTGGGTATTTACCCGGCAGGCGCTGGGCCCGAAGGCCATATGGATATGGCAGGCAATGTCTGGGAGTGGATTCAGGATCTTTTTGATGAAGGGGTGGCTGGCCGGGTGTTCCGCGGCGGCTGCTGGGTCAATGATGCGCAGGGCTGCCGGTCGGCATTTCGCGACGGCATCCACCCCGGCGACCGCAGCGGCGGCCTGGGCTTTCGCCTCTCCAGGTCTGTTTAACTTGGCCCTTGATCCCTTGTACCCTTGGTCTCTTGTGGTTAAGGATTTACTTATAACTCTGTATACAAATGTTTCTAGAAATTTTCTGAGTTGTGAATTAATCCTTCTCCCTTTACTGCTTTCTTCAATTGTTCATCAAAGGTCAAAAGGATCAATTCCGGGAGTTCTTTTTGAAGGGTTTTGGCTGTTACAAGATGCCAGAGGTCGGCTCCTCACAATGGCCATTTCTTTGAGAGATACGATATGGTCTTCCATTCCGGTTGGAAATTTATTCGCCTCCATGGCCCTTGTTTTACAAGATTTAATGCATCCTGAATCTGTAAATCATCCAGGGCGCCTTCTCTTTTAATCCTTCCAATCACTGCACAGGTCTCTGCATAGGCCAGTGTGGAGATTAGATTATTTTCTCCCTTTTTTATCCAACTCTGGGCTGTTTCACTGTTTTTATCATAAGACAGAACGGATAAAATGGCTGATGTATCCTAAAAGATAACATATACTTCTTCAGCCATCTATTCTGTCCTCATGAAGAAATCTCTGGGCTATTTCACAAGGAAGCCGAATCGGGGGAGGAATCTCATTGTTATGTAATTTCAATCCCTTTGGCTCTAATAATCCTCGACTCTCTAGACTCTTAATCCTATCAGCTAAAGATCTGTCTTCGGTTTTTACCGGCACCATTTTTACTACCGGACGACCGCGATCCGTTAATATAACCTCGCCGCCATTTAAGACAATTTTAACAAGCTTGCTCAGGTTGATTTTTGCTTCGCGTATTCCAATAATTTTTGATTGCATAACACACCTCATTAAGAAACCATATTTTTTTGCATTGTAACTATTGTATCCACTTTTGCATTATTTGTCATTTCCATTACTCAATAGTGAAAGGTCCTCGAATGTTTTGCTTTACAGAGCTTATCAGTACATCGAACCAGTCCTCAAAATCCACAGGTATTGTTTTTATGTTGAAGAATTAGTATTGTTTTATATTATTCTTTTAAGATAGAGGAAGTTTTGTTTTGCCATTGAAAGGATCATGAATATTTAATTTACAAAGGGGAATGAAAATAGTAAAAGGGATTTTCAGTTAAAAAAGGTTTTAAAAAAGGGGAGACATAATGAATGGATTGGAGATAAAGCCAGACATATACTGGGTCGGAGGGATTGACTGGGACCTGAGAAATTTTCATGGATATATTACCCAGAGGGGAAGCACCTATAATGCGTATATTATACGGGATAAAAAAATCGTTCTCATAGACACGGTGAAACATTATATGTTTGATGAGATGCTTTCCAGGATAAAGGATGTGATCGACCCATCATGGATAGACTATATCGTCTCGAATCATGTGGAGATGGATCATTCCGGATCGCTTCCCAAAATGCTGGAGCTTGCCCCCAAGGCAAAGATAATCACATCGCCCCTGGGGGAAAAGGGGCTCCGCCGACATTACAAGAAAGACTGGGATTTTCAGGTGGTCAAGTCCGGAGACATTTTAAATATAGGGAAACATAACCTGCATTTCGTCCATACCCAGATGGTGCACTGGCCGGATTCCATGGTGACCTATATTCCCGAAGAAAGGCTTCTTCTTCCCAATGACGCCTTTGGCCAGCATATAGCCTCTTTTGAAAGGTTCGACAGGGAGATAGGCTGGGATATAGCAAAGGAAGAGGCCGCCAAGTATTACGCGAATATCGTGCTGCCCTATGCCGATCAGGTGCAGAAGGCGCTGGACGCGCTTTCAGGGATGGACATAGACATGATTGCACCCAGCCACGGGTTGATATGGAGTGAATTTGTCCCTGACATCATAAAAGAATATTCCGGATGGGCGCAGAATGAAACAAAGAACAAGGCATTGATCGTTTATGATTCCATGTGGGGTTCCACATCGAAGATCGCTTACGCGCTTGAGGAAGGCCTGACTGAACAGGGGCTCGGTGTTACCATGAGGAACCTCAAGACAAGCGATATATCGGACATAATGACCGATCTCCTTACCGCAAAGATGGTCCTGATCGGATCTCCAACCCTCAATAACGGCCTGCTCCCGAGTGTGGCGGCCTTTCTCACATACATTAAAGGCCTGAGGCCGAGAAAAAGGATTGGTTTCGCCTTTGGCTCTTACGGGTGGGGAGGCCAGGCAGCAGGGGAGATAGAGGCCATAATGAAGACCCTGGGATGGGAGATGCCCTTTGAATCCATAAATATCAAATATGTCCCTGACCCGGCAGACCTGATGAAGGTTAAAGAGACAGGAAATCAGTTGGCGCAATGTCTTGCTGCTTGATTACGGTTTCCGATCCCTTAACCTTGTTTAGGCTTTTGAGGTTCAACTGCACAAATTTAAATCATGGGTGAAAGAAATTTTCGAAATTATTGACAAAAAGAATATTTCGTTCTAAAATAAGGACAAATTTGTCTTAAATCGGAAACGTAAATTATGCTCTATGATGATCTGATTAATAAAGCACAAGAAGAGGGAATTCCGGAACAGGTTGTTTTAAAAGAAGCTATTCAGATTTATGTCTTAAGTGATCTCTATGCACAGCCTCTTTCCAGTAAAGTAACCTTTCAAGGTGGAACGTGTTTGCGCTTGGTTTATGGTGCACCAAGGTATTCTGACGATATTGATTTCGTTTCTGATGCAAATGATCAGGATTTAAATTCAATATTTTTATCTCTTAAGAAATCAATCCCTAAAATCGGTCCTTTATTCAATGGAAATGTTGAGCTTAGAAAACAAAAGCAAACACCCCAATTGTCAAGATGGAAGGTTTCTTATTCTACCCATCCTTTTACAAAGTCCTTTTCGGTAAAAATTGAATTAGCACACTATCCTGCCTATACTTATAGCCTCTCTCCCATTCATTCATCAAAATCACTTCCGGGATTACCATTTACAATAATAAGGGCTGAAACCACCGAGGAAATTCTTGCTGATAAATTGATTGCGATTGCAGGAAGGCCATTTATCAAGGGAAGGGATCTTTTTGATATTTGGTTTCTGGAGGGAAAAGGCGTAAAACTCAGGCAAGACCTCCTAATAAAAAAATTTAGTGATTATAATGTTAAAAAAGAAAAATTAAAGGAAAATATCTCCCTGCTTTCTGTTGAAAGTCTAAAGAGAGAGATGAATTTCTTTTTACCAAAAAGGTTCCGCTATCAGCTTGAGGTTGATAATTATACGGCATTGCTTAACACTGTGAGAAATGTAATCATGAACGGGATTGATTTATTATGAGTACTTATTTTACCCTCGACAGGTGGATCACACTCCTTCAAAGGGCAGGGAAGGAGGGAGGCAAAATTCTAACTCCTTATAATCTTCAAATTGAATCCGGTTTGAGTCTCACTGCAATTAAAAAGAGCATCCAACGTTTGAGGAAAAAAGGATATATTGCAAAATTAAAGGGGAATTTTTATGCAAATACATTTGCATTTCCTTCTCTTGAGGAAATTGCAATGCTTTTAGGGAGGCCCTGTTATATCTCTTTTGAGAGCGCTATGGAAAAACATGGGATCATTTCTCAAATGCCATTAGTGCTTACTTGCGCTACATCAGGCAAGACAAAAAATATTACAACTCCTATCGGTGAAATCTCCTTACATCATATTCACTCCCGGTTATTTACTGACTATTTTAATGAGGGGGGAATTTTGTGGGCCAAGCCTGAAAAGGCACTTTTGGATTATATCTATATTCATTTAAAGGTAAGAAACGAGATCATGGCATTAGACGAGATCAATTGGGAAGGATTAAACAAAATGGATTTAAGAGAACTTTCCTCAAAATATCCTAAATCTGTAAAAAAGACTCTATTGCTTTGGAATAATCTATTATAGTCTTTTTTTTGGCAATCTTTTTATTTCTAATACTGTTTTTAAAAGGTGTAATCGGTTATATATTGAAGTCTGTGGGGGGAACTATGGATTGAATTATTTTTATTGCCTTTCAACCTGTTGTTCTTTTAAATTACATCCGATAAATAATTATCTATTCAATTTAACCGATTAATTTTTTAATGTCTGAAAGCCCATTATAATCAAGATGATAGTGGGGAATAAGAAATAATTAAAAAGGAGTAAGAAAGATGTTCTCAATTCTCACCGTGGACGACGAAGTTGATATCTGTAAAATGATTGCATCTTTTTTGAAACCAAAAGGATATGATGTGAGGATTTCCAACTCGGGTGAAAAGGCGCTTGAAATGATTGCCGATGAAAGGCCTGACGTAATCCTTATGGATCTGAATATGCCTGGCATGGGGGGAGAAACAACATTAAAGGAAATAAAGAAATATTATTCCGATCTTCCGGTTGTCATGGTAACAGTAATCGATAACGAAAAAAAGGCCATAGAGCTTTTGGATGAAGGCGCTTCCGACTATATCACCAAACCAATAAACTTCAATTATCTCCAAAAAATCATTTCTTCCTTGGAGTCCATATGTAATAAGGACCTTCCGGTTTAAGGGACTGAGCTGGTATGCCGGCTTCTATCTTTCTATTATACTTGCCAGAACTAAGGCTTCAGAGTATGCAATGATCGCCCAAAAAATAAGTTCGATTATTATTAAATAGAAAGGTTCACCAAACATATTAAAAGGTGTAAAGAATTCCCAGAATAAAAAGCATAATAAGAATATAAGACTCCCAAAACGTAAGGATCGCGATAATATCCCTTCGGGCCAGCATCTTGAGAGCCAATAATAGATAAAAGCATGTATGATGCCAAATATAATCAGACCGAATATCATAGGCAGAGGATTGTTTACAATAAGAGGAATCGGATTGATTTCAGTCCAGACTGCTATTAATTTTTCGCTTTGGATTTCAGGATTGAGGAGAATTCCATTCCCGTTCCATCCAAAACCTATCAATCTGAATGTAAGCAACATTGAAATATTTAAGGTTATCCCGGCACATATCCCACTGAAAAATATTCTGGTTTTATTGATCATTTTACTTTGAATATTGATACCTTCATCCATAGCAAAGATCATTTTCCTTACAGGCAAATGTGTTTTGGCATGCTATTATTCCATCTTCAGTATTTGTAATCCTTTTTCACTATCCGCCACATATGGATAACCATCCTTATATAAAATCCCGCAGGCATAACCGTTCGTTTTGTAGTTGGTAATCCCTTTAAGCATGGAAGAATTTTTTATATCCACTATCTGAATCCCCATCTTACAATCCGCTATGTAGGCGTAATCTCCATCTATAGCCACATCGCAGGCATAACCGGGTGTGTCGAAACTGCTCACAAGGTCGGGTTTTGATGGATCTGAAATGTCGATGATCAAAAGCCCGGTGTCCCCATCCCCCACATAAGCGTATTTCCCAACAACATTTACGGAACGGGCCTCTCCCGGCGTGTCATATTCTCCTGCCTTTTTCAGGGCCTTGATCTCCAGGGCCAAAGAAGACTTAGCCGCATTTAATGCGGGAACAAGGAAGCTGCATATACAAATAAAAAAGGTAAGCAAAACCGGAAACGATGGAATAAACCTCTTTTTTAACATTTTTTTCTCCTCTTGTATTAAAACCATGAATTCAATATCGTATGAAAGCTGTCAGTTTGTTTATCTCTTTTAAGACATGTAGATATATATCCTTATTAAAAAGTATATTAATCAACAGGTGATCTTGTCAATAAGAGGATATGATTCTTCAAACAAAGAATCAAAGGTTATACGAAACATACGGAAGGTTTTATTCTATAGCCCATTCATCATTTATGGGATCATGTTTCAAAAGGTATGTTTCTCCATCATCCGCTAGAAGCTTAAAACAATCAAATTCCGGTGTGCGCCACTTATCAATGATTTTTTCAACATAAAGCCTTCTATCGTCGATCATAAAACTCAAAGGTCTTTCATCAGCCTTAAAACCAGAATAGCATTCTACCTTGATTTTCATTTTAATCTTAAATATTTAAATTTCAGATATATAGTAATTTATGTTATCTTTCGTTTTTGACCCATAGTATGGCATGTTTAAGTAATTCCTCTCCGTTTCTGAGACTCAATTTGTCCTTGATATGAGTACGGTAAGTCTCAACCGTTCTTATACTTAGATATAATTCTTCTGCTATGCGTCTGGTGCTGTGACCCCGGCCGATTAATCGAAAAACTTCCAGCTCACGGTTGCTTAAAAGCTCTATAGGGGAGCAATATGTTTTAGATTTGTTAAACAGAGACTTATACATAACCTTTGCCGATACCTTATCACTTATAAAAAACCTTTCCAACAGAACACAACGTATTGCCTTTATGATATTTTTTAATGCCTCGTGCTTCATAAGATAACCATTGGCCCCTGCGTTAAGAACACGTTCTGCATAAAAAGATTCATCCAGCATGGAAAAAACCAGAACAGGAAACTTGGGATACTGTTGCCTGATATTTTCGATAAGCTTGATACCATTGACCCCTTTAATGGAAATGTCAATAATAGCCAGATCGGGTTTCAGGATCTTAATGAGCTCCATTGCCTCATGGGCATTTTCGGCTTCACCGCAGACCTTAAGACCGTCGCTATTATTGATAAGGTGAATAAGACCAAGACGCACGATTGGCTGGAAATCCATAATTAGAATACAACTTTCATCTTTTCCGGATTCATGTTCTTTTAATAATGACATGTGATTTTCTCCCTTTTGTTAGGCTCCAAAACCATAAGATAAAATAAAAGTATTTGCCTGCTTATAATCAACTTTTTTTGATGAATCTATACATGGGAATTTTCTATAAATACATTTCACCTCTCTTGAAAGATATTAGAAACTTTATGATTAATGTTCCTAAATCAATAGACGAAAAAAAATCAATTTTTCCCCTTTTGAATATTTCTGCACATGACAATAAAGTGAGGGGTAATTTTATATGTAATAATTTAATATTGACAAAATAATTAGTTAATGATATAATATTTTTAAATTTTTGCTATTCTCATCTATGATTTACATCTTCAGAATTATCTGTTTATGCCTTTTATTTTACTGAAAAAAGACAAAAGCTGAAATATTTTTACTTCTATGATAAATGAGATAAAGATATAGACAGGGAACCTATGAAATTTCCTTTTTGATATTTTCACCAATAGCCTGGTAAAAAATCTTTTTTATTGGATTTGGTTTAGATATTCTGTGATCGTTGATTTTGTTGATTTACAATGAAATTTCCACTTGGATTTTATCTGATTTTCTACCTCTTCAGAATTCGTCTTCCCTCACTTCTTCTAATATTCATTGACTTTTATTTTACAAGGTGACACAAAAATTTATTTTTTTGGGTTTTTCTTTATTTGAGTATATTTAAGTTGAATTGTATTTAAAATGAAAGGTGGTGATAGATCATTTTTTGAAGACAGGTCAATTTATCATTTTTGGAAGGAGGAAGAATGGAAAATTTATGAAAGAATAGAACGATCTGAAACAGGTTTGGATTTAAAAAACAGATAAAAACAATGGAGGAAAGAAATCATGGGTAATGAGTCTTTGGCGGCATTATTAAAGAATAAGGAATTTCATCAAAAAAAATTAGTTAAGTCTGTTGCGATTACGATTGCTTTGCTTCTTATGATATCATTTTTATACTCATACTCAGCGTCAGCACAGGTTATGCCTGTGAGATATAATATAAAAGATCTTGGTATCGAAGTCGGCTTTACGGAATATGACCCTATGTATTGGTGCCCTTATACTGATTTTTTTCTTGGAGCCCACGAAACAGTTGACAAAATAGGTCCGGATAACCCCGGCAAACCCGTATCCGGTTCTTTTTGCTATTTCGGTTTATATAAAGATGACTGTTATAGCCAGGTTGAGGGATATGGAGAATTAGATTCATTCGAATTAAAGGCTGATAGAGCCCAACTTAGAGAAGCAAGTTTAAACGGAACTGCAACTCTAACATATTATAAAGAAGAATTGTGCTGCTTTCCTACCCCTTACGGTCAAATGTGTTACACTTGCGTCGAAACAATGGATGATGCTGTAACAATTGATATTGAGATACCCGGCTCGGGAGAGCTTGTTCATGATAATCAGACTGTTAGAAATAATATGCCAAACCTTAGGTTGCGTTCGCACACAAATGCCCTATATCGGCTTTCTAGTGCCACAATCAAGATTAAAGGCGAATATACTGACATCAATAAAGAAATTATTTATCCGTTTGATGATCCTGAAAATTGGGAATATGCTAACATTGTCAGAATTAATCACGGGAGTCTCTTCATACAAAAACCCTAATCACGAATAGTGCCGTTGCCCCTCCTTTAAAAGGGCAACGGCACTATTGTCAAATTTTTCGTGGTTTAATATATTCTCTAGAGAAGCCCCGCCTCAAACAGACTGGGTAAGAGCTTGACTCATTTGATAAGTTTTGTTCAATAAAGGGCAATTAGTCTGCAATCTCTTTTATAAAGTTTTATAAAGGGATTGCAAAGGGATTGGGAATGTTGTATAGATGTAGATCAAGATCCAATAATGACTTAAATTGGTATAAGAAAAATTGAATGAATATTGAACAAAGGATTAAAAGTTTAGAAAGGAAGGCGGACAAATGAAGAGAACCTTTAAAATTTTACCTGGTGTTTTCTCTATTTGTTTATTTGCTGTTACAGCGCTGGCCGGTTCCTATAAGCTTGAGTACAAAATGGCCCCGGGGCAAAACTGGCTCGCCACTTTTTCAACAGAAAAAAAATCTGAATCAGCAGAGGGCAAAGATTTTTCTCAGGTCAATGCCATAGTTGAATACAAGGTCTCCGAAGGTCCCGAAAAGAATTGGATCAGCCTCACAGCAAGGATTAAATCCCAAGATCATCCAATTGGGAATAAAAATACCATGCCGAAAGATCTATCCAAGATTGAATATGTCGCTGATATGCACAGGAGCGGTAAGATAAAAAATGCTAAATTTTCAGGCAATGTCTTACCGCATTTAGATGATAAAATTAAAAAATACTCGCCGGAGAAAGTTGACAGGTATGAACAATCATCACAAATTATTGCTGAAGCATGGAAAAACACGGTCTTCTGGTTCCCGGACCTGCCAGAGGATGCCATGAAACCAGGTGACAAATTTGAAGTCACTAAGAAAATGGATATGGGAAAAGAAGCGATCGGGATGAATATGCAGGCGGTTTTCAAACAGGTATTTACTTTAAAGGACGTGAGGGATGGACTGGCTTTTTTCATAGTCAAGGGGTACACCACCACCAACTCCACTGACGAAAAACTTGGTGAATCGAGAACCGTAACCGAAGGAGATGGTGAAGCTGTTTTTAATATTCGAGAGGGTATGTGGACGGATTTTACCATCAAGAATCAAAGTAAAGTGCATTTTAGCAATGTGCGCCATAAGAGTGAAAAATTTCAAGATGTTTATCAAATCAGCAGAATTCATATGGAAAAGCAATAGGTATAAAAAAGGTCTCCTTCGAAAAAAGTGGAGCTGATTTCAAGTCGTACAAGTCGTAATAGATTTCAATTGCAGGATTCGGGTTTAATAGAAGGGCCTCCATCCGGATGGATAACCATAACCACTGTATGTTCCGTAGCCACCTATGGGAAATCCGTAACCATAGCCGCCTGATGTGCCGAAACCGCTAAAAGGGTATCCGAATCCATAACCCGGATATCCAATTCCGCCGATTCCGCTATACGGATTGCCCCACAAGTCAGAAGCAAAATTTGTTCTTTGAAAACCGTAGGGATTGTAAGGATAACCATAGCCGCCTGATGTGCCGAAGCCGCCGTAAGGGTATCCATAACCGTAGCCGCCGGATGTGCCCAAACCACCGTAAGGATATCCAAATCCATATCCTCCGGATGTTCCATAGCCACCCAGGGGATATCCATATCTAAAACCCGGGTAGGATTGATAGATGCCAGGAAGGTAAGGGGAGCCGTATCCGTACCCGTATCCGTATACAGAGATACCTGTCCCGCTGCCGCTTTGTCGCGTACTCTCAACCTTACCAACGACCGAAGGGTCATCAGGATCGGAGATATCGATGATCTGAAAGCCGTTCAAGCCAACGATGCAGGCATAATCTCCCTGCACAGCAACCCCGTTGGGCCTGTAAATGGATACGTCGCCGAGTAAATCCGGATCAAGAGGATCGGAGATATTGACCACAAAGAGCAGATCTTCCTGATTGTCGACATCTCCGGTCACATAAATATATTCCCCGCTTCCGGTCAGATCCTCGGTTGAAGGGACATGGGAATATGGAGGCATGCCCGGCAGATGCCATATCTCTTTTCTTGACGGATTTTCAGGATCGCTCACATCGACAATTATAATTGCGGATTCCTTGGCCAGATAGGCATAATCCTCATTCATCCAGATCCTCATTCTTCCGCCGCTTGCCTGTATGTCACTATCCAGTCCTGTGCCTGCCACAAATCTGTCCACCAGATACGGATCTTCAGGGTCCGAGATGTCACATACATGGATTCCGCATTCTATCGGGTAATCGTCATCCTCAAAGGTCAGATAGGCATAATCTCCCTGCACAGCTATATCTTCAACCGTTCCATTTAGATTGAGGCGTGCGGCCCTTACAGGTGAGGAAGAGTTGCTCACATCAAATATTACCAGCCCTGAATACGGATCGGCTATATAGGCATAGCTATCTCTTACCACCATCTCCCTGGCATATACATTCTTTATGGTCCCTATGATCTTCGGTTTTTCAGGGTTGGAGATGTCTATGATCTTTACCCCTTCCGTTCCGCTATAGGCGAGATAGACCAGATCCCCCTCCACTGCAATACTGAGCATTCCGGAGTTGGAATAGTCAAGACCTCCGACTATTTCGGGTGAGTCCGGATCGGATATATCGATCACCCTCAAACCGCTGGGAAGCTCAGGCCCGGGAGGTGTCATATAGATGACATCGGTAGCTGAATGGGAGGTCCCTGTGACTGCCACGTAGGCATAATCCCCCTGCATAACCACAGCAGTCCCGAAATGCATTGTATAGGCTGCCTGTAAATGGGTGGGGGTAACAAAAGCCATAATGGAAAACAGAAATGCAATGAAGATAACCACCCAGGGAAACAGGCGGTTTGCTTCTTGTGTATATTGCAAATGAATGGTTGAGATAATTGTTCTGTTAATATTTTTCTCGCTGTGCACTGTTTTTTTCCTTTCTTTCGTAAAACTAAAATGTTACATATTCCCGTATTCCTCAGTTACAATCGAATGAGATAGAAACCTTTACACCTTTTGAAGTCAGGCTGTTTACCACAGAACAATCCCCTGTGTTCAGGTTGTTATTTCTAAGGTCCAGCTTTTTCAGGCTGGTTAGTCCTGATATGGGAGATATGTTGCTTATATTGTTGTCACTCATATCCAGCTCTATTAATTTCTTTAACCCGGCCAAAGGATTCAGGTTGCTTATATCGTTTTGTTGAAGATCCAGCAATGTCAGTTTAGTGAGCCCTTCCAAGGCAGTTATATCGCTTATCCCGGTGCGATGAAGGTCCAGTTCTGTCAGTTTTGTTAAACCTGCTAATGGGTCTATGTTGCCCAGTGTTTCGTTGCTGCCGAGGTTCAGCCATGTAAGGTTCGTGAGCCCTGCTAAGGGACTTATGTCTGTTATGCTGTTTTGACCGATGTCCAGCCATGTGAGGTTTGTGAAACCGGCTAATGGAGTGATGTCACTCAGGAAGTTATGTCTGAGGTTTAGCTCTGTCAGATTAATGAGCCCTGATAATAGACTTAGGTTGAAGTCTCCCATGCGGGCATCGTAAAGGTCCAGATATGTTAAATTTGTGAGCCCGGCCAATGGGCCCACATCATTTATGTCACAATTACAAAGGTCCAGCCAGGTGAGGTTTGTAAGACTTGCCAACGCACTTATGTCGGTCATATTGCTGTAGCGAAGGTCCAGATGTGTGAGCTTAGTGAGTCCGGCCAATGGGCCCACATCTGTTATATCGCTGCTGCCGACATCCAGATACGTGAGGTTTGTGAGCCCTGCTAATGGGCTTATATCGGTTATCTCACACCCGCCGATGTCCAGCCATATAAGGTTCGTGAGCCCGGCCAATGGGCCTATATCGTCTATGGCGTTCCTGTTTAGGGAAAGGTTCAGCTTTGTCAGGTCGGTAAGACCTGCCAATGGGCTTAAATCGTTTAGTCGTTGCCATGTAAGTGACAGCTCTGTAAGGTTGGTCAGGCCCGTCAATGCGCTGATGTCTTTAAGGTCGAAATCATTTAGTGTCAGCTTTGTGAGGTTCGTGAGCCCTGCTAACGGGCTGATGTCGATTAGTCCGCAATTAGTAATGGTTAGTTCCGTGAGGTTTGTCATCTCTGCAAGCGGGCTGATGTCGTCTATGCCGACCGTATCTAGTTTCAGTATCTTAAGGTTAGTCAGCTCTGCCAATGGACCCAGGTCCGGCAAGTCGTTCAGTGAAAGATCCAGCTCTATCAAATTGGTCATTTCTCCTATAAGGCTCAGGTCCAATGGTGGTGTGCACTCGGTCTTAATGGTGGCGGGAAAACACGCGTAACCTCCCCAGACATCACCGGGATATACCCAATGTCCTTTACACATATCACTGGCATCGAATGAAGTCAGGGTAAGCAGCTTTTCCTTTGTTATGGATGCAGAAGACGACAGCCCAAGGGCATCCCGTATTCTTGCTTCGAGTATTCCCTCTGTGTCGATGGTAGTATCATATTTAGGTTCCGGCTTAGGATATTGCCATATATTTAAAGGTGTATAAATAGTATTTGAAGGTATATAAATAGGAGGGTCTACCCATGGGAGCAAGGAATTGTAAGGGCTGACATTGACAACCGAATTCAACTGAGGGTAATAAGGATTACCAGACAAGGAAGGAGTCACCCAGGGAGATAGGGTGCTCCACGGTCCCAAAGATAAGGGACTTGCATAGGGTGCAGGAAAAGAAAAAGGATTTTGTACATAGGAAAAGGGGGAATAACCTGTCCCGGCCCCATAGTTGCCATAGGTTGATGATGGTCCGTATAATCCTCCATATAACGATCCGTAAGTTGAGAATAATCCTGTCGAAAGATAATTGCCGTATGATGTATAGGCGTTGTTACCTCCGTAACCGGGAATGGTGTTGAAGGAGGTAAGCGAGGGACTAAATGAAGCTCCGGAAAACCAGTTGCTATAGGGGTCCCATTGGGCCTTTGTCCCTGAAATATATATCAAACCTGTTATTATTAACAGTACAATGCCGGCTATAAAGTATTTAAAGAATCTTTTCTCGTTTCCGTCCTTATACATCTTTTCACCTTTCTTTTCTTTAAAGAGCTGTAATAAACAACCTGTTTCAAGTTTTGCCTCCGATACCCGATAACCTGACAAAATGATTTTTCTGGGTTTGATCCTTATAAAAATTAATAATCATGGACAGAAGATCCCACTTTTAGGCCAACAGCAAGTGTGCAGGGATTGAACATGAATATGATATAAAATTGCAACAGTTTTCATATTATTATTCTATGCGAAGGGATTAAATTGTCTCATTCAAGATATACCCTGTTCGGTTAATAACCTTTCCTCTCCTTATAACTGCCTGCATAAAGGGGAAGATTGATCAATATTAAACAACCATCTTCCAGTCACAACAACAATAATTTTAATCCAGGTATCCGATTTCTGTTATCATATAATACAATTATAGTGCCAGAAATTATATTTGAAAACAGTATAATATACGACACTTTGCATAGTGTTTTTTACTATATCCATTTGATTATAAAATTATAAAGGGATTTTTCAGTTGATTAAACCGAAACGACAATTGAAGAATCTGTCGCAAATTGTGACCTTTGTTTTTTATATTTCCTTTATTGGCGAAGTTGCCGGAATTGTTTGCGGGATTAGGAAACGGGTTCAGGAGAAAGGGTATCCAGTTTTGGTGCCCCGCTTGAGGAGGGCGGGCGTAGTTGATGTTTTTAATTAATAAAGGGTAAGCCGAATTGGGATAAGCTCTTGTTTAATTTATTAATTGCCTCATTACTATTTTTTATATTTTTTACATTAAAATATAAATAAAAAAAGGTTTTGATACAATCTAACCATGATTACTATCGAGTTATGAACTGTAACTTGAAATTTAAAGATTTAATTGATTTTTC
>JBLIRO010000102.1:0-15018 GCA_049472335.1 bacterium
AAAGAAAAACCAAGCGGGATTGGGCTTATTTTCTGGAAAAGATTGCTGGCCAATACGAAGGTACGGAAAAAATAACGCTGGTGATGGACAACCTGAATACTCATACACCAGGGTCGCTCTATGAAACGTTTCCGCCGGATAAGGCAAAGGCATTATGGGACAGGTTCAATTTTGTGTATACCCCAAAACATGGGAGTTGGTTGAACATGGCTGAGATAGAGTTGAACGTGCTCACGGGACAGTGCCTGAATAGAAAAATCGATAATATTGAAAAAGCAAAGAAAGAAGCACAAGCGTGGCAGGAGCATAGAAATAATAAGAACGCAAAGGTGAATTGGCAATTCACAACAGAGGATGCAAGGATAAAATTATCTCGACTTTATCCGACAATTGAAAGTTGACTGGACACTAGTTTGCCCGCTCCTATCACCTTACCTTTAGGCTGGTCTTTATATCTACCAACCAAGTTGAGCGGTTTTGAATATTTCATACCCTTGGCTAACGCAGTTTATTCTACGCGATATGGAGTGCCTACATCCGGTCTTTTGACTTCAGCCGATATTTGGGGTTTACCACCTCTTTAACTGGCACGGTTATATATCTCAATTTATAATGAGAGGAGGTTCATAAGTTATGAGAAATATAAAGATTGTGTCATTTATTATAACCTTAATATGTTTTTGCCTGGTTATCTCCTCCTCAGCTCAAGCGCAGTATTGGCAAGCCTTACCCCCTTATAATTTACTCTGGCCCCTGTGGTCTCCTGTTCTCTCACCCCCTGATCCTGTGACAGGCGTACCTACTCCTCTGCTTACGGAGTTATCCAGTAGTACAATTTTGCCTGTTCAACCAGTATTGGCTACGGATCCTCAGCTTTATATCGGGCCAATGGGATTAATCCCCCCGTTGCTATTTTATAATGGTCCTACCGGGCTACTATTTTTCAGTTCAGTTTATGGTCTGAATCCCTGGCCTCCACCCTCCTACCTGGACGCTCTTGGAAATCCTATACCTATCACTCTACTCCCCGGTTTTTCATTCACTCCAATACCATTATTAATCGATGTCGGAGTACCATTTCTTGTAGAATTAGCTAATTCCACATATCAGTTTGCTTATGGAAATGCTTTAGGTATTAATCCTGCCACGTTGTTAACTGCAGCCCAAATCTGGGGAGTTTCGCCTATTTAAATGTAAAGTTTCTATATTGGGAGAGGAGGAGGATTATTTATGATTTATAGAAAAAAAATTCTGATCTTCTTTGCCTTTTTTCTTTTAAGTGTAATAGCCCTATCATGGGTGTTAATTACTTCTACACCTCAGGCTCAAAACTGGGCAGCTTTGCCACCTTATAATATCCTGTGGCCCCTGTGGTCTCCGGCCCTGGTTACCGATTTCAATCCTGATCCCCTTGTGCTTCTCGGTACTACACCCATTATCACCGAACTGTCCAGAACCACCATATTGCCTGTGCAGCCGGCTCTCGCTTGGGATCCATGCCAACCTTTACCATGGGCTATATATAATATACCTCTGGCCTTTGGGGGTGGGTTAGCCTATTTTGATCAGGTTTACGGACTCAATACATGGCCTCCGCCATATATGTTAGATCCTATTACAGGCGCCCCTGCACCACTTGCCTTACCCCTGGGTTGGTCACTTCTATTACCAACAAGTTTAGGTCATATACAATACTATATACCGTTGGCCAATCTGACCTTTGCTCTTAACTATGGTCTGACCACTCCGGAATTTTTGGGATTATTATCAGCAGCACAGTTATGGGGTTTACCACCTCTATAATAGAAAGGGCTTTTTTAGAAAAGAAAGTAATAAGGCAGATTTAAATAATTGGGTTATTATTGGTTTATCATCCAGTATTAAAATATATAAAGGTGGTTGTGATTCATGAGATAAATATCTCAGTTTCCCAACCACCTTTATCTTTAGGTGTAATTTTTTTGCTTTTTTTGATATAATCTTATATAGGTGAATAATTATTCTGTTCAGATGCAGGGATTATCTGGCAGCGTCAAAAGTTTCGGTGGTGAGTATTGCTTTTCTCGTTTAGACATAGGGGTTAGCCATACAGGTTTATTACAGATGGAATTTGGCTATACAATCCTTATCTATTAAAACACGCCATAGGTGACCTCTGTAATATAATCAACTCGGGATACGTCATTATAGAAGAATTTAAAAATAAATAGTATAATAATATAAAAGGCTATTGCCTATTAAATCATAAATTAAATTTTTAAATAAAAAAATCCCGGCAGCAAGATACGGGGTATCAAAATAGAATATTTTATCTCTGCAAAGCAGGTATCGAAAAATTAGTCCTTAAGGACTAAAATTAGGTATTTATAAGCTAGAGTAAGATTTTATAATATAAATAAAGAAAATTTTATGATATAAAAAGGAGGTGAATTATAATCCATTCAGATTACATGATGAACAGCAAATAAAGATCTAAAAGATCTATTGGTTAGGGAGGATGATCCTATGAAGAAAAGCTGCTTTTTATTTATAATCCTTTTAGGATGTTTAATTATATTAAGTATTTATTCAATATCTTACAACAATGTTTGTTGGGGGCAGGATTTAAGCCAGTTTCCAATATATATAGCACCAACGGCACTTCCCCAATACCCGACACTATGGGCACATACCTTTTATCCTTATTCATATATACCGGGTTTTGATAATCCCATTGAACGCGCAAGGTACGTCTATTTTACCTGGCCGGGATTTTCCGTTCTCAATTCATTCGGTCTTTCGGGGATAGAGCTCGCTTATTCCCATATATTCCCATTGAGCATGACTTACAACGATTATTATATGTTTCCCAACTGGAAAGTTCCACCTACAACAATCCCTTACACTCTCTCACTGTGGCCTACCTTTGCGCTGCCACCGGATTTATGGTAAATTGGATGGGAGTAATGGCCAAATTACTATAAAAGACCATAAATGAATTAATATTATCTTATGCGCAATAAAGATATTAAAAAAGGACCCTGATTTAGATTCAGGGTCCTTTAATTATATTATCAGACGCCCCCAAGGAGATCATACTTAAAAAATCAATGTGGCGCGAGTCCGTTACCTCTTTCGAACAGAAACCCAAATATCTTGGTCTTCGTTGCATTATCCATTAAATACATAAACAAGGGAATGGATATTAAAAAGGCCAGACAACATGAAATTATCATTGAGCCAATGATCTGCTTCCTGGTAAAAATGCTGCTGTAAGCGTACTCATTAATCAATTTTCTGCTCAATGCAAAGAAAATCATGGCGAAAACCAATGCAATCATACCAATGATAAAGATTTCCAGGATTCCCAAATTCCCTCCGAGAGGGAGGAAATGAGTTTGTTTTGAGGTTCCAATCAAGGAAACGATAAAAATGAAAAAACCGATCAAAGGCCATCCGATGGTTTTCGAAATATGAGATCTCCACATCAAAAAGAAAATTGAAAAGGAGGCAAAGATCAAAACAAATAAGATAAAGACCGTTAATATACCATTATTTTGATGTCCCAAATATGTAGCCAGGCAACCACCCGTACAGGTCACGGCAGTTATGAAAGAAGCCAGGGCAATCAAGGATGTGAGGACCGTTTTTGTAACCACATGACCATTGTCCCCCTTTATGGCCAAAAAATAAATATAAAAACCCGAAACGCTTAGGGTAGTTACGGTCATGGATGCAAGTGCAATCTTGAGAAGAACGTGTCCATCTGCAGTTTTGAAAATTGAGAGAAAAATAAAGATAATAAATCCGCTTGTTACTGAAGATGCCAGTATAATTCCTTTCATCAGGTATAAAAAGATCGCAGCTCTCCATAATTTGTCTTTTGTATTCGTCAATACATCTATAAAATCAAAAATTTTAATCTCCTCCTTTCACAATTTTAATTATTGATGTTTTTTTACAGCCGGTTAGCTGTTTCAAAAACAGGAAGAAAAATATTTGCCCGATCAGCGTCAATTGCAAAAATTTCCTCTATTGGTATAACAAAGAAACAAATAAAAAATCTCCAAAAAATAAACTATTTGTATTATTTTAATTTTTTAGAAAATAAACCTATTTTAGGATAATATAAATATATCAATAGCTATAAAAGATGTCAACATAAACATTAACTATGATGATTTACATGGAAAAGAACTTAAGGATTGTACTATGAAATAGATACAGGTTGGCTCTGCTATTGAGTTTGTCCGGCTTTTAAAGAAAGCAGGAATAGTCCCGCCGGAAAAATAAAGCCCCTTTATTGGACCAAGGTCCAATTGAGATCTTTATTTCAACCTATGTATTTTATTTTTATAGTAATATGCTTTAATAGAGGTAAAATTACTTTAAAATTAAAATCAATTTAGATTGACCAGTGTGGTCAGATTAGTGTTAATGAAAAAGATGGCTATTTTAAAACTACCAACATAAGGCCCTCAAAATTCTTCTTATTTTTTGAGGGTTATTTCTACATTTTTTTATTCTGAAAGATGTCAAATCTGCATTTATGACAAAAGGAGTCAATTATGTTTGGAATGTTTGGAATGTTTGGAAGAAAGAATAATTTGATCTCTGCAGTGCTATTGGTATCAATTATATGTCTTGTGTATTCCCTGGCAGTCGCACAGGGACTTACACCAGAGCAAGAATTGGGCGAGAGGCTTTATTTTGATGAGAACCTTTCTCTAAACAGGAATCAGTCATGCGCCAGTTGCCATGACCCTGGTTTTGGTTTTGTGGACCCTGATAATGTTCGAAATCTTACTCCGGTTTCGGACGGCTCAATTGTTACTCTATCCGGAACAAGAAATGCCCCAAGCGCTGCCTATGCCGCATTCAGCCCCTTTTTCCACTGGGACGGCATAGAGGGATTGTATGTGGGCGGCCAATTCTGGGACGGTCGCGCCAATACTCTTGCTGAGCAAGCAGCCGGCCCTTTCATAAATCCTGTAGAAATGGCCATGCCCAATAAGTGGGCAGTTGTAAGCAGATTAAAAGAGGATCACTATTACAGAGAGGCGTTCAATGATGTTTATGGTCTGGATCTTAATATGATTTTATGGTTTAATCCAAGAATTCCATTTGTGCCTCCAGGAGTGCTGGAGATTTACGACCGGATGGCCACGGCCATTGGAGAATTCGAAAAGACAAGGGAGTTCAACAAGTTTTCATCAAAGTTTGATTATTATCTGGCAGGCGATCCCGAAGCAGCTCTTTCCGAGACTGAGGAGAGAGGACTCCAACTTTTCAAGAATACTGATCCAGGTGGAGGAAAATGCATCCTTTGTCATCCAATCGATTCAACCTTTGCCCCGGATGGGACAAAGATCCCGCCACTTTTTACGGATTTTACTTATGATAACCTGGGCATACCAAAAAATCATGATATTCCCGGGGATCCTCCGACTGACTTTGGCCTTGGAGGCAGACCGGATATTGCGGAAAAAGATCCTGATGGTCTGCAAAGAGGCAAGTTCAAGGTAATGACCCTCCGCAACATTGAGATCACCCTGCCATACGGCCATAATGGGTTCTTTAAGACCCTTAAAGATATAGTGCACTTCTATAATACCCGTGATGTCCCAGATGCGGGTTGGGACCCTCCGGAGGTTCCTAAAAATGTTAACACAGAGGAACTTGGAGATCTGGGACTCTCGGATGAAGATGAGGATGCAATCGTGGAATTTCTAAAGACCCTGACAGATGGATTTAAAGGTCCTCAACATGTTACATTTCCTCCGTTTCCTTGAGGATAGATACATATAAAGAATTTTATAAAATTTAACATTTAAGAAAAGGCCCGGCCATACACGCCGGGCTTTAAACTTTTTATCCCCCCTTTAGTAGGTAATGGAATCAAATCTCCATTCTTGGATTAAAAAAAGATACAAGTGAATACCATTACAAAAGCTATATGGCAAAGAACATAGAATATTAGGACATGCTAATTATTTAATTCTTTTAAGATCCTCTGTCAAAAAGATTTTTAAAACATATATTAATTGACAAAAAATCGAACTGTGATAAAATATTAATTGATTATAATTCACATCTATGATTTGTCTTCTTGGCTTAATTTTAGAGTTCTTTAATACAATAAATCCATAAATAATCCATTGCTAAAAATCAGTAAATAATCCTTTTACATTTATTGGCAATTTATGGAATTTATAATGAAAATTTCGTTAATAGCCTTTAATCCTGAATCTAGCTATTAAGTTCATTTGGTTTGGCGCTTAGTCCCCTCATAATGAATATTTTGTTCACACTTGGACACTTGCATAGATTTATTTAAGAAACAGAATCTATGAAAATAAATGATTTGGAGATAAAATCCCTTGCGGATATTGAGCCCGGGCATCATGTATGTTGTATCTATCTCTCTGAAAAAGAACATAAAGCGCTGCTTACCCCTTTTTTGCACCAGGGATTGGAAAAAAATGAAAAGGTGATTTATATCGCGGACGAACGGACTGCTCAGGTTATTCTCGAATATCTTAAAGATGATGGTTTAGATTATCACCTGTATATAAAAAAAGGACAGTTACAAATCCTGAGTGCGAATGATTCGTATATAAAAGAGGGGATCTTTGATCCTGATTCAATGATTTCTCTCTTACAACATGAAACAGAACTGTCATTATTAATGGGCTATAGAGCCTTGAGAGTAACTGGTGAAATGAGCTGGGCGCTAAAGGGGATTCCTGGTTCGCATAGATTGATAGAATATGAATCAAAACTCAACAGTTTTTTCCCGGGAAGCAAATGCCTTGCACTATGCCAGTATGACCGGAGGGTATTTGGTGCGGAGCTTCTTCTCAAGGTATTATCGACACACCCGATTATTTTTATAGGAACAGAAGCCTTTGATAATTTCTATTATATTCCTCCCGAAAAATTTTTATGCCAAGATATATCCGCAACAATGTTTGATATCGAGCTAAAAAATCTGCAGCAATATAAAAAAGCAGTAGATGCCTCTAAAAAATCCCAAGATGAACTTGAGCAGGAAGTTGCATCAAGAACCACAGAACTTTCCCTCGCAGTCAAGAAGCTGCAAAAGGAAGTCGAAAGGCGTGCTCAAACAGAAGATAAACTACGTGAAGCAAAAATAAGTTACAAGATAATCGCCGATTTCAACTATGACTGGGAATATTGGTTATCCCCTGACGGGGAAATCAAATATATATCACCCTCATGTAAACGCATTACCGGTTATACATGTGAAGATTTTCTTAGGGATCCGGGACTTATAAATAAGATTATTTTACCTGAAGACAAAGACATCTGGGACCAACATGTGAATGCGGTGCTGAATGAGAGAAAAATGCTCGAAGTGCAATTTCGTATTAAACGAAAGGATGGAGAAATCAGTTGGATAGAACATGCGTGTCATCCGGTTATTGAAGACAGTTTAAATTTTTTAGGCTTCCGAGCTTCAAATCGTGATATTACTAAACGTAAGAATACAGAGGTCGCATTACGGGAAAGTGAAAGCAATCTTAAGCGAGCCTTGGAAGTAGCTCATATGGGGAGTTGGCATCTTGATATTGAAAAGGACGATCTCTATTGGTCAGAGGGAGTATATGAAATTTTTGGCGTTTCTCCCGATTTAAATCTGAATTATTTGAAATTTTTAGAAATCATTCATCCTGAAGACAGGGATTTAGTTGATACAAAATGGAAGGAAGCGATTACCAAGAAGAGCTTCGATCAACAATCCTATGATATTGAGCATCGTATCATCGTTGAGGGCAGGGTAAGGTGGTTGAGAGAAAAGGTAGAGATAGAATTCAATAAAAAAGGCGAGGCGATCCGGGCGATTGGAATCGTGCAGGATATTACAGATCGAAAAACTGCTGAAGAGGATGTACACCGGCTGAAAAATGAATTGATGCACACGACCCGTATTTCCACTGTAGGTGAGCTAACAGCTACACTGGCCCACGAGTTGAATCAGCCTTTGACCGCAATACTGAGCAATGCCCAGGCTGCGCAAAGAATGATAGCACATCGAAATCCCGAGATGTCTGAAATCCTTGAGATACTATCAGACATTGTTCATGAAGACCGGCGGGCAAATGATATCATTCATAAGTGCCGGGAGCTCTTAAGGCGATCGGAATTCAATTTTGAGCACCTGGATATCAATCAGGTTATTCAGGAAATCATACCGCTGATAAAAAGCGATTTATTGATAAAGGATATCTCCCTGCAATTGGATTTGGATGAGCATATACTTCCTGTTCGGGGAGAACGGATACAGATTCAGCAGGTTATTCTGAATCTCATTGCCAACAGCTTGGATGCAATGAATAAAGTGAAATCAAAAAAACTGATAATCCGTACAGAGCAAACAGATGCTTCAAGTGTGAGAATTAGTGTCGAGGATTCAGGTACAGGTATTGATGAATGCGATACAGAGGATTTGTTTGCGCCATTTTACACCACAAAAAATGATGGCATGGGAATGGGGCTTGCTATCAGCCGTTCAATCATTAACACCCATGGCGGCAAATTATGGGCTGAAAATAATCCCGGCCACGGAGCAACATTCTTTTTTACGATCCCGGTGGCCACAGAAAAAAAGGAATAAAGGAAATGAACCCAACTGTATATATTTTAGACGATGACTCATCCGTTTTAATCAGTATGAAAAGATTAATCGAATCCGCTGATTTTCATGTTGAGACATTTTCATCAGCCGCCGAGTTTCTGGAACATAAGCCCAGGAGAAATCCAAGCTGCCTGGTTCTCGACGTACACCTCCCTGACATTAACGGCCTTAACCTACAAGACGAGCTTTTCAAAAGAAACATTTCCATGCCTATAATCTTCATAACCGGTTATGGCGACATCCCTATGAGTGTAAAAGCCATAAAGAAGGGGGCGGTTGATTTCCTGCCAAAGCCGTTTGAAGATAAAGAAATCCTTTCCGCCATTGAACAGGCAATTTTCAAAAGCAGGCAAGAAAACAAAAACAAAGAAGAGATAACACACATAAAATCACTTCTAAGTTCCATTACTCCCCGGGAAAACGAAGTGATGCGTTGGGTAATTACCGGGTTGCTAAACAAACAGATTGCACAAAAAATGGGTATAACTGAAAAAACCGTAAAAGTCCACCGGGGTCGTGTCATGAAAAAATTACAGGTTGACTCTGCTGTTGAACTCGCAAGGCTCCTGGAGAAAGTCGGAATAACCCCGCTAGAAAAATAAATCCTCTTTATTGGACCAAGGTCCAATTGTAATCTTTTTATCCGTCTTTGTATTATTTTTAGTATAAGCAACATTCTTCATTGTAATCACATAATCTCTAAAGTGCGGAGAACTCAAAGCACAGGGGAAAGAAAAAGCATAATGATGAGTGCAAACAAACCTCTCATATATGTTGTTGACGATGATGAAGCCGTGCTTAAAGCCCTTTGTCGCTTAATAACTTCTCTCGGATATTGCGTTCAGACATTTGCATCGGCACAGGAATTTCTGGATTCCGTGCCTGCCGATGCGGAGGGCTTCCTGATATTAGATGTCTTTATGCCTCAGATTGATGGTTTCAAGCTGCATGAAAAACTGCTTACCATGGAATCGAAACTAAAAGTAATCATGATAACTGCCCATCCTCAGGAAAGCGATCGAAAACGGTCAACAGAACTTGGCATTTTGGCTTTTTTGGAGAAGCCGATCGATGATCAAGAGTTGATTGATTTATTTAAGAGTGAGTAATAAAAGTATAGGTTTTTACAGGCCCCAAAGCTCTCACTCATATGACAAAAGATTTGCACAACAAATTTATACAGTGTTCACATCATTATAAACAATATAAATTATAAGACAGAAAGGAGGTTTTCAAGGGATGGCCTAAACAGGATTCGGGACTTATTTTTATAAGATCTTGACAAGAAAATTTTTCTCTGAGAAGGGACAAGCCTATGGTTTTAAAACAAAAATCTCTACCCTTTCAAATCTTCGGAATTACTGATAAAGACATTTATAAAAAAATAAAACTCAAAGGAAGGAGTGAAAAAGGGAGGCTATCATGAAAGAAAAAAGTTGGTCTAAGATTTTGGGACCATTGTCTCAAAGGCCTTTGAAATGGTTTTTAATCATCATTCTGATGCTATGTTTTGGGATAATGATTCATATAAATGCCCATGCAATTGAACTCAATGTCATAGGTGTCAACAAGGATGGAAGCCAAACCTCTGTCACTGATTACAGATGGCTTGTGGAGAAGGACAATACCTATCATGTCATTCCTGGTGACCCAACCACAAACTGGGCTGTTGACTTTCACCGCAGCTACATGCCTTTGGCAGCTAAAGGAGACACCGTAGGAACGCCCCCGGACGTTCCTCCGACTCCGCCGACCGGCGTCATACTCGAGGCAAACACACACTATTTCGTGTCAGTGCTCCCTAAAGAGCCCGGAACCTATACCATAGGCGGAGCGGCATTTGTAACGGATGCGGCCGGGAACGCATCGGTCGATATTTACATCAACCAATTGCCCCTTCCCACAGCACAAATCACCATATTCGTATTCCATGACAATTTCCCCATCAACAACGCACCCGATCTTCCCGAAGAGCTGGGGCTGGAAGGATTCTCCATTATCCTGGAAGATGCAGGCGGCCGATACGGCATGTCGGCTGGCACACAGATGCTGAATGCCTTTGGCCATCCCCTGGGCACTGTATATCAGAAGGACAACCAGACAGGTGAATTTCTTCTGGATGCTGACGGCATGCCGATACCTGCGGTTGACAACAAGGGCATGCCAATTGTTGAACAGATGCAAACAGGCCCGGACGGCAGCCTGACTATAAAAAACCTTGCACCAGGCAAATATGGCATTACAGTCGTGCCCCCTGCGGGTACTAATTGGGTCCAGACCTCTACCATCGAGGGTAAAAAGGTGATTGACGCATGGGTCAAGGCTAATGAGCCACCCTACTTTGCAGAGTTCGGCCCACCCGGCTACCATGTATTCATCGGTTTTGTAAAACCGATGAATAACATCTCCCAGCCCTCCGGGGGGAGAACCATCCGGGGCCAGGTTGTGAACCTGCACCTGTCAAGGCCTCCGGAGACAGCCTTTTACAATGGCGGTCCATTTCCACATACCACTCCATGGGTGGGCTTGAACCTTGGGGCCACTGGTCAGGGCGGAGGAGTCTATGCCGCCGGGACCGTGGACGGCTATTTCGTTATTCCCAATGTGCCTGTCGGAGATTATCAACTGGTAGTATGGGACAACAACCTGGATCTCATCTTTGCCTTCAAGGGAGTAAGCGTCACAGCAGGAGACGGAGATCTTAATCTGGGTGAGGTCCCTGTCTTTCAATGGTTCTCCAGGCTCGAGAACTGGGTGTTCAATGATATAAACGAAAATGGCTTCTGGGACTTTGGTGAGATGGGAATCCCGGAACAGGCCATCAACCTTCGCTGGCGTGATGGTACCATGTATCAGTCTATGCCAACCGACGTTGAAGGCTTTGTCCCCTTCGACGAGGTCTTTCCCTTCTTTAGCTGGCTGGTGGCAGAGGTGGACTTTGCCCGGTTCAAGGCCACAGGGATAACCGTAATAGTCGATGACGGCGGGCCCATTCCGTTTGATAGCCCCTGGTCCTTTGATGGTCAGCTTAACCCTCAACCACAGTCCGACCCCCTTAATCCCGGTTCAATCCTGCCCTACCGGATTGAAACCGGAACGGTTCTTACGCAAGGCTTCCAGGGCTTCCTGGGCCAGACCAGCGTGCTCATGTGGGGGAAGAGGGATTATACACCCGGTGAAAACGGTGGCATTTCCGGTATCGTTTACTATTCCACAACCAGGGCTGAAGACGATCCTGCATTGGGAGCAGCAGAGCCATGGGAACCCGGCATCCCTGATGTAAGGATCAACCTCTATGACAGTACCGGCGAGATACTAATCAACACTACTACTACGGACAACTGGGATGCAAGCCTGCCTGAGGGCTGCCCTCCCGGAGGAAACGACCCAGACGGGCTGGACCTCTTTTACCAGAACGGCAAATGCTATGACGGGATGCGCAACTGGAACCAGGTAAGGCCCGGCGTCTTTGACGGAGGCTATGCCTTCACCGATTATTACCCCGGAGGCATTCTTACTGATCTCAACGGGAATCCCATATTGGATGCAGATGGAAATCCATTCCCCGTTGTGGAGGGAGAGACTCCCGTCCTGTTGCAAAGCGGCATGGCCTATGTAGTGGAGGTAGTCCCGCCACCCGGCTATGAAATTGTCAAGTCCCAGGACAAGAACGTGGATTTTGGCGATAACTATGTTCCAAGCAGGTTGCGAGCGACCAGTCCCTCTGATTTTGTTCCTTATCCCATCTGTGTGGGCGATCCATATCCGGTGCCTGAAGAGCTATCGCTTTTTCAGGGTGTGACCCACCCATACTATGATCCTGAATCACCCTGGTATAAAGGACCGGGGTTCAATCCGGACACAAACCCGGTTTATCTCAATGACTGCAACCGGAAACTGGTCTATCTCTCCGACTTGGAAAATGCGGCGGCCGACTTCTTCCTCTTCACTGAGGTGCCTATCGCAGGCCACATTGTAGGTTTCATACTCGATGACACGGCCAATGAATTCGACCCCAGGTCCCCACAGTTCGGCGAGAAATACGCACCCCCCTGGCTTCCTGTCTCCATTCGTGACTGGACAGGCCGTGAGATCGCTCGTACATACTCCGATCAGTACGGGAGATACAATGCACTGGTGCCTTCCACCTATACAACCAATATGCCAGCACCCAGCGGTATGTCCCCGAATATGCTGACCACCTGCATGAATGACCCCATACTGCCTGATGGTTCAAAAGATCCCTATTTTAATTCCAAATATAGCACATTCTGCTATACCTTCCAGTATATGCCGGGAGCAACCACTTACCTGGACACTCCGGTGATCCCTGTGGCGGCCTTTGCCGGTTCGGGACAGTTTCCTCTGGATTGTGAGTTCCCTGATGGAACTCCCCGCATCAAGAGGGTGGATAGCGGACCAGGAGGACCATATATTCCCGTACCCGCAGCAGGCGGGACACGGACCGTAACTATCCAGTCCATGGGCTTGACAGAAGTCCCCAATCCCGGTTTCTGTCCGTCCACAGATCCCTACTGTGTAGAGAATGATATGGTTGATGATAATCCAACTATACTGCGTGACTACGGATTCGGCAGTTTTGTTATCGGACAAAGCCGGGTGACCATCGGCACCACCCCTCTACAGATCAATTCCTGGGCCGAAGATCTGATCATCGCGACCGTGCCGACAAACGCAATAACCGGCCAGCTCACGGTGACACGCGGAGACAACGATAAGTCCACCATTGTGGGCGTGACAGTGACGGTGGGTCAAACGAATGATAAATTCAATGTGTTGAGGGTTAATGGACCTTTATCGCCCGAAATCTTCCCAGGCGCAATCCAGGAGGCTATCGATGAAGCCAATGACGGCGACCTGATACTGGTAGCGCCTGGAGACTACAGGGAAATGGTTATCATGTGGAAGCCTGTAAAGCTTCAGGGTTATGGGGCAGGCTCCACAACTATAAGCGCATTCAAGACACCGGCAGAGAAGCTCTTGTACTGGAGGCAGCATGTCGAAATGTTAATCGGTGCGAATTTAGTGGATCTTCTTCCCGGTCAGGAGCTTGCATTCGGCGGCATTGAACCTGGAACCCTCTTCAATGAGGAAGGTGCAGGGATCTTCGTTATTGCAAAGAGCAGCAAATTCAAGGAAAAGGGCATGGCCCGGATTGACGGCTTTACCGTTACAGGGGCTGACACCGGCGGCGGGATCGTTGTCAACGGCTATGCTGATTACCTGAGTATCGGCAACAACAGGATAGAGCACAACTCAGGCGCATTTGGCGGCGGCATCCGAATCGGACACCCCCAACTGACCGACCCGGGTCCCCCGGTTACCTATACGGATGCTGATAACGATTTTATAAGGATTCATCATAATCAAATCAAGGAGAACGGCGGTCTCGGCGCTGCCGGCGGCGGTGTGTCCCTGTGTACAGGCTCCGACTCCTACGAAGTGAGCGACAACTGGATCTGCGGAAACTTCACCCTGGGAGAGGGTGGCGGAATAGGTCATATCGGGCTGAACTCCAGGGACAAAAAGGATGATCCCATATCCGTAATCAAGGGCAACACCATCATCTTTAACGAGTCCTTCGATCAGGGGACCACTGTCAATGGCGGCGGTATCTTCATTGGAGGCGCGACACCATTAACACTTGGAGGACTTTCCGACGGATCGGGATCCGTTCGGGTAATCGGTAACCTGATTCAGGGCAACTCATCCGGTGCCGGCGATGGCGCAGGCATCCGCCTGAGTCGCGTTAACGGCCAGGATGTGGCGGATAATCCTTCTGCTCCTTCGGATTGGTACTCCGTTGATATCTTCAACAGCATGATCGTCAATAATGTTGCAGGCCTGGCCGGCGGAGGTATCTCCCTGGAGGATATCGTCCGATGCAACATCATTCACAATACTATTGCCAATAACGACAGTACGGCAACTGCTGGAGAGGCATTTGCCCCCGGCAGTCCCAACGAATCCACTCCGCAGCCGGCAGGTATTGTGTCCCACGCGCACAGCCCGGAACTGGCTGCTGTTTTACCGGCAGGCCAAGCCGGTTTCTCCAATCCCCAGTTGGTTGACAACATCATTCTGCATAACCGCTCTTTCTACTTCTTTGGTGATCCTCTGGCGGATCCCCCCATACCTTATGGATTGCACCCGGATTTATCAGGTGGCGAACCAGCCATTTACGATGATCTGGCAGTCCGGGGGACAGCAGGATTTCTGAATCCTCGGTATTGTTTTCTCACCGATAGGGAGGAAGACACAGGCCATACCTATGATGCCACAAATATTGACGAGGCTACTGATGGGGCAGATCCGGCATTTTCTTGGGCTTATTTTAACGGCAGCCGTGGCACCAACAT
>JBLIRO010000103.1:0-14956 GCA_049472335.1 bacterium
ACACGGAGGAAAATACAAATTAAATATCAAGATAATATATTGATATTTAATAAGTTATTTATATTGCAGAAGTCTTATAATACAAGCATAAAAGGAGGTGATTTAAAGTGAAGATCAAGAGTAATGTTAAGGCTGGTGGTATGCCGGGAGGTTATGGAATGCCACAATATTGATTCTAGTTTATAATGAGAAAATGTCAAAATAATTAATAGACCCTTGAAATAAATACTATACGTAAAAAGGAGTTGATTTAAAGTGAAGATAAAGAGTTATGTTAAGGCTGGTGGAGCGTCGTATGGCGGATATTACGGACAGCAGCCATATTATTGATTTTAGTTTAGAATAAAAAAATGCCAATTTATTAATAAGCCCTTGAAAGTAAACCTGCTTAAAAGGGCTTTTTTATTTGTCCTCATTCGCTGCTAAACCTTATAACTAAATTTAATTTTAATATGATATTGTTTTATCGAACTATATTTAGCATCAAAAGGGATTTAATTTAAATAAAGTTTTGTCTCATGCAACTATAATATTAAGCATCAAAAGGTATTTGGCCAAAATTGCCTGGAAAATCCCCGAACAAATATTCATTTTTACTAAACCCTTTACATTCCCCATAGAAAGTAGTATCTTCATACTCAATAAGTTCAGCTTAATTTGTTTTATCCATAACGTTTTGTAAAGCTTGAAATAAACTTATCTATAATTAAAGCATTATACATAAAACACCATAATAAGCACTAATGATGATAAAATCACCATAATTACAGCCATAGATAAGAGTAATTAGGAGGAACAAAACATGAAGATTGAATATGATCGAGAAGTAGATGCTCTTTACATAAGGATTCAAGAAAAGGAAGTATATCGTACAAAAGAATTAGAAGAAGGAGTTAATTTGGATATAGATGAAGAAGGTAAAATAATCGGATTAGAAATAGTTGGAGCATTAGAAAGATATAACCGGAAAGATATTTTTAATATTGCAACTGAAAATTTAATATTTGAAGAAACAATTCAACCTGGCAGAGGATGAAATATATTAAAACTAATTGTCCGAAATAATATTTTGTCGTAACTTCTCAAAATCCTGTTGGGATCTTGAGAAGAATTGCAAAATGCAAAATGCAAATTTTAAAATGCAAGATAATGTATTCCTTAAATTTTCATTTTTCATTTTGCATTTTACAATTTGCATTAACTGCTCTAAAACCACACTGTTTTGAGCAGTTACATTTTGTCTAGATTTTTAGAGTCTCTCTGATATCCTCCTGCATTTTTATTACTTCCTGTATCGGGTCCCGGGCATTACGAATCGGTCTTCCAACTACCACATAATCCGCTCCGTTTGTAAAGGCCTTTTTAATATCAACGGTTCTTTTCTGATCATCCACTCTGTTTTGAACCGGCCGCACCCCAGGTACCACAATCAAAAAATTATCACCCAGTTCGCTTCTTAGTTTCTGAGCCTCCAAACCGGAAGATACAATACCGTCACACCCCAGTGCAAATGCGCGTTTAGCCCTGCTCAAGACAAGATCCTCAACCGAGCAGTCAAATCCAAGCGCTTTCATATCTCCCTCATCCAGACTTGTAAGAACGGTAACGGCCAGGATTTTGACATCCCCTTTTTTGTTGGCTGCAGCCTTTAGAATTTCGTCATTTCCGTGAACCGTTGCAAAAGAGACACCACGATTCTTTAATTGTTCAACAGCCAAACCCACAGTCTGAGGGACATCGAAAAACTTCAGGTCAAGCATCACTTCCAGATCCTGGTCTATGATCCAGTCTATTATTTTAAACCATCCCGCCAAGAAGAGCTGCAATCCCACTTTGTAAAACTTGATATGGCTTTTAAGCTTATGTACCCATTCCCTAGCCTTTTCCTCATTGTCAACATCCAAGGCAAAGATTATGCGTTTATCAAGAGGGATATCCTTTTTAGTTAATAAAATATCTGACATTTTTTCCCCTTTAATTGATTAATTGTATTTTATAATCAAACAGTTTAAGATGGATTATGGACCGGTTACGGTTACTGATCCTATTGAATAAAGCCCCTTTCTAGTAAAAGATCATAGATCTTTGCGCCTTTATTTATCGAATCATATACCAAAACGGAGGTAATCGTAGCCGACGAGATTGCATCGACCTGGGGGGTAAACGTGATGCCCTCCCTTACATTTCTGGCAATAAGGCCTTTTTTGATTTTGATGATATCATTTTCATCAAACGAGGCATTATATAATTTGCTTAGTTTTATGGGAATTAAATCAAGCACGGTCCCTAATCTGTCTATCATGTAAATAAACTGTACATGCTCGCACACATCACAGGTAGACGGCCTGTTTATAAGGATGGCAAATATATCCTCTTTTGAGCCAATTTTATAAACAATCCTGCCTGAATCTTCGAACAACTCTTTAATTGATATAGTCTCTCCTCTCAGAGTCAGCCATTCTTTCAACAGGTTGTCGATCCATGCCTGATCGATAGGTTTTGGCTCAGTAGCGGCCGTTTCTATTTTTTTATCCAGGTAGTGTTTCCCTTCAAGGATATCAACTATTGTATCGAATGTATCCTTAACATTTTCATTTACTCCCAGCTCAGTCTTCATAACCTGAAATTTATTATCCGGCCTTTTCAAAAGAAATATCTTAAATGGTGTCCGTACCTGGCCAATCTGGTCATATTTAGAAAATTTAAAGTCAGGAAAAACCGGATACGGTACATTAAACTCTTCAACAAATTTATTCACTTCTCTCATGTTGTTTCCCGCTGCAATGCCTATCATCTTTACCTTTCCTGCCGTATTTTCATTGTCCTCTATCATTAAAAACAGCTCTCTGTCATAAGATGTCTGACTCATACAGGAGACACAGTATACGCTTAGCACCTCGATCATTATAATATCCGCTTTAATGTCTGAAAGACTTATTTCCCTGCCCTTTTTAGTTTTCAGATATTTTTGGGCGGTTTTATTTAAGGTTATGTCAAAATCCATTTCAGGGAAAAGGTCCCCTGGCCCTATTAATCCGTAAATCCTGCCTGTGCTGAAAACTATACAGCAAATGATACTTGCTATTATGATAATGAAAAATTTGGTTGTTTTTTTCATTTTATTCCTCCTGATTTATTTTTTTATTGATTCAAGCAGATCTCCAATTAAGCCGGAGATTACTTATGGAGATTAATCCAGTCTTCCATATTTTTTAAATTTTTGGTCATTTCCCACCATCCGTTTTTAAATGTCGCATAATCAGGAGCGCCCGTCATCGCGGATGCATAGCGGATGGAATTGGCATAAAACAGCCATTGAACGATCCAGTAATGTTCAATAGTTTCGTCAAAAGGATTATTATTGTCGGCAAGATTTTTTTCCCATGCCTTGGTTAATAATAATGTGGCGTTTAAAACCATCTGATCCGTTTCTTTTATGGTGGAATCAAGCTTGGCAAAATGATTTTCTGTCCAGTTTGTGCTGTGACATGCGGAACATACCTTCATCATTTCAGCTTTTCTTGTCTTTTGCTCATTTTCATCTATCAGAAACTCAACTGCCGGATTACCGGTAAAGTCCGTTGGAAGGGGTAATTCGTCTTTATTTTTTATAATAGAGGTGTCCCCTGACTTTGGCTGGGGGTGCGAATAAACCAGACCGAATATCCTTGCCCATAAACGTCCCCCAAAATCATGTGTCCTGGATGTAATTACATTGCCGTTTGGACTGGTTATGAGGCTATTGTGACAAGTTGCGCACGTGGGGGCCTTAAAATCCCTCCCCAACACCCAGGGCACATTATTAAAATTCCAATATTCTTTCTTTGAGCTGTAAATATTGGCATGTTTACTCTCTTTAAAAACATTCCAGGCAGGCACATCGGGTTCAAGATGGCATTGGGCGCAGGTGTAAGGTTTTCTGGCAATATCTATGGAGAAACTATGCCTTGGATGGCAAGCCGAACATGAACCCTGACTGCCGTCCGGGTTTAATCTTCCAACACCCTGATTCGGCCAATTCAATAAATTAGGAACAGTGATATTTAACGGACCCGAAGAGACCCTCTTTTTACCGTTTACCTTCACTTCAGTGCCATGGCAACCATAGCAGGTATCCATCCTGGTTGATTCCGATACCTCCAACGGCACCACTTTTTCATCACTTATTTCCTTTAAGCTGATGACGGATTTTACAAGGGTCTTATAAACCGGATTTTTTTCCAGATTGCTGTATGCGTACCCCTTTTTGCTTGGAACATATTCTTTGACTTCTACAGGATGGCAAGTGGAACAATCCTGAGGGCTGACAACCACATTGATTTTCAGGCCAAAATGATTAAAGCTGTCTTCATGTTTATCCACATTTAAGCCGTGGCATTCATAGCACCCTACAATGAATTCCGAAAGATTCCCGTTTACTGAATCAGTGGACATCCTGCGGGTTAATTTGTCTTTTTTAAGGGCCATTTGAGGTGTGGTTTCAGAATGTAAGCTCGCATACCAGTCTTCAACGATGCCCGGGGTTGAATTTTCATGACAGTCTAAGCATCTTTTGGTTTGTTTGCTCATATTCGTCATATTCGGGCCTGGTTTTTTCTCGGCTCCCTGCGCAGTGATCCCTAAAATTAAAACAAAAAAAATACCAACCCACAATGAATAGAATACCCTTTTCATAGCCTGCTCCTTTTTTTTAGATTAATTACCCGGAATTTAGAAGTATTTCTTGCGACCAATAGATCAGATATTTTTTATTATGAATACAGGATATGTTTTTATATGAATGAAAGTATATTGCAGAATCCGTGACTCTGTCAATATTGATTGATTTAATATAGTAAATAACGTCCCTAATTTACTATATTAACTTTAGGCACTTGCCACTTTAGGCACTTCTCTTAATTTAAACGCCTACTCTATGTATTGTGTGTTTCTCAGAATTATTCCTCTTAGCACTTTAGGCACTTCTTTTACTTTAAGCGCCTACTCAATGTATCGTATGTTTTCCCGAATTATTCCTCTTTATCAGTTCCAGCATCCCCTGTGAGGCAATTTTCATCTGTTCAACGGCTTCTGCTAATTGAGAGAATCTTTTCTTAAGATCAACCATAGCCTTTTGCATGTTTTGAAAATCAATGCTCGCTTCCTTAAGCTTCCTTTCCCTTTCAAGATAGTCCATGTAAGCAGCCAGGACCTTTTTGTTCAGTTGAGATATCTCGCATATCTTCATTTCTATCAGATATTCACTCAATCCATTTTCAGAGCTTAATTCACATCCGGTAATGATTCCATGCAGTACAAAAGAATTTATGGAATTTCCTTCAGGTAGTTTTATTTCCAGTTGGATTTTTTCGCCTATATCTTTAGGCCTGTCGGCCAAAAGCATTATTGTTTCCTCTGTCAGCTTAATCAATTTACTCGTCATATGGCTGCCTTTCCCCTTTATGTAAAAATTTTCCACTTGGTCCTTGTTTTTAAGGATTAAGAAGCAACCATAATGCCAATAATTCCCTTATTAGATTTTTTATTTTAATTACAATTAATTAGATTGAATTTCAGTTAGCTTCAGAAGCCCCGGTTTTGAGTAATTTAGGTAATATAATGAAAAAAAATATCACTTTTCCAGTTTTCCCGGATGGATTTACTGCCCATTTCTGGTAAAAATTTGATTTAAAATCCAGATCTTAGGTTAAAGGGCCTCAATTCCCTTCCTGACCAACTTTGCCAAACCCAATAATTATATAGGTCCCGCTTCTGCTGTCGGTTTTCAGTCTTATGAGTCCGTTTTGTTCGGCATCTTCCAGGAGTTCACTGAAGGTTCGGTATCCATGATAGGACTCATTAAAGGAGGGACGTTTTCTTTTCATTGTGTCCTTAACCATTGAAGACCAGATAATCTCCTTATTCTCTCTTACAAGGGCAACAACTGAATCGATCATCAGTTGAAAGGCTTCTATCTTTTTTTTAGGCAGGCTCTCGGAGATTTTAGGGGGCATTCCCACGGGTCTCGACAGGTCCTCATAAAAGATAAACTCATCACAGTTTTCCATTAAAAGGGCGGAGGTGGTGTTTCTCATGCCAAGACCTATTACATTTTTACCATTCTCTTTCAATTTTGATACAAGTGGGGAAAAATCACTGTCACCGGATATTATCACAAAAGTATTGATATGTTCCTTTGAATAACACATATCCATGGCATCGACACAAAGCCGGATGTCTGCTGAGTTCTTTCCACTCAGGCTTTTTTGGGGAATCTCGATCAGCTCTATGCCGGCCTCATGGAGTGGCCTCTTATATTCAGAATAATTTGACCAATCCGCATAAGCCCTTTTTACTATAATCTTTCCCTTTTCTACCAGGCGCTCCAAAACTTTCTGGATGTCAAACCGGCTGGACTTTTTGTTTTTCCTTAGACCAAGGGCAACATTTTCAAAATCAATGAATATGGCAAGGGTTTGTTCGATCTCTCTCATCTTTTAATATTACTATGATATGGATTTTTATACAAGATTAATATGTGTTGTTGATATTTTGACACTCCTTGATATTTTGTACAAAATGTTTATGATTTAATATGTATTGTACAAGTTGTTTTGTTTATATTTAATACTTTTTTTAAATTTATTATTAATAATTAATAAGGGACATGATAAAATGAGTAAAAAAATAATCTTAAGCATTAGTGAAACCAGAAATAAAATAACTCAACTAGATAAACTGATTGGGCCTGGAGATGTTTTAGAAGTTACTAAAAAAGGGAAACCATATGCAATAATCAGGTTAATTCAAGATGAGGACCTTTATGAAAAAGTGTCAAGGCTTATTAATTCGCTTCCAAAAGGTCATGGAAAGCCTGAATCCATAGCTGAAAATTATAAAAAACTTCTTTATTAATATCTACACATCCTGGTTTATAATATCCGAAGCAATGACTATTCTGTTATATCACTATGGTTATTCTGAAGCGCTCACCTTTAACGAGTCATTGGACCTTTATAAGATAGTTTATCCCGAGACAGGGAACTATTATGAAGCCCTCTCATTATTTAACAACTATGCAAAAGATAAAGGAATATCTTTTGTGGATGCATTATCCCATGTAATTATTTGTCAAAAATTAAATCGAATCCCAGCAATCTCCTTCGACAGGGATTTTAAGAGCCTGGGCCTAACCACAATTTCTTAAAAATCTTAAATCGGTTCAAAGGAAAATTACAATGAAAAAGCATAATAGTATCGGGTAATTTCGAAAGAATTTGCCTGCTGTTGTTAACTATCAGGCTCAACCGTCAGCTCACACTGATCCTCGACCCCTTTAAACAGTATCCAAAATCCTTTGCCGGATTCCATATTCTCTGAGTCAAGAAGAACACGTCTATACCCGGCTCCCCTTTCAAACCTGTAAATGACACCTATTTCACAATCATATGCAGTGGGCCGTGCCCCGGATGCGGATGTGCATCCGCCTATCATCTCCCATCCGGAGCTATATACCGTTTTGTTATAATATGGGATTGGCTGGCCGGTTAGCACATAATTTTGATCCTCATATACGAGTATCCAGTATCCGGTCCCAACCTGAAGCTCTTCGTTTGCCTGCACACGCACATACCCGGCTCCCCTTTCAAATCTGTACATGACAGCGGCTTCCGGAAATAGTTCAGATAGTTTCGCATCAGGTGTAATGACAGGAAGAGATATCATGCTCCAGCCCGCTGAGAGGTCCATTTCAAAATCTTCGTCCGCAGACGGTTCGATGCCCTCTGCCTCAAGATATACCTCGTAACCGGGATGGTTCGGGTCCGTTGAAACTATCCTTAATATATCGTTTATCATCCCTGTTTCCAGGGGATTTGCTCCGATGGAAAGGGAAAAAGACTCTCCGGGTCCCAGATTGATGGGCATAATTATTGGTGAGTCCGGGGCCCGGAATGGAGATTCCATACCCTGAGAAAGCTCGAAAGATGATATCTCCAGGAGGGTTCCTCCGGTATTGGTCAGGGTTATTGTTTTCACGCCCCATGTATCAATTTCTATGTCTCCGAAGGAGATGCTCGAAGGTTGCACCTCGATCCTGGGGATCAATGCCTCGGGCTCACCGAATATCATGGAAAGTGAGTAAGTCCCCATAGTGTCACCTTCTGCTGGCTGTAAAGGATCGAGGTTACCTGTGGAGGTCACGGCCAGATAATATGTGCCCTCCTGATAAGGCAAATTGAGCGACCTTATGGATGCGACCCCGTTTTCATCTGCTATTTCCTGCGCAAGCACTGTATCCATATCAGGGGCGTAGACGGTAATCACGGGCATCAGGCCACCATTGGCAGGGTTTCCGAAAACATCGGCGTAAAGAACTTGTCCCGGAGACGGGGTAAACCGAAAAAAGTCCACATCAGGACCATATTTCGTTTCCGGTGAGATCATAGATTCCAGAAAAACGGGCTGTTCAGGATTCGCTTCAATATTCCTGGCCTGGATGATGAAGTCTCCCCAGTCAATGCTGGATAAATCTCCCAAAACAACTGTATATACGTTTGAAGGCAGATGATCGAGAAAATCCCGCCAATGGGTGCCGTGTAGGTCGGATGTATCCACGAAGGTGTATGTGTTCCCGTTATAGCCCGGATGGATCTTGGTGTTGTTTTCCGGCAGGTTGATCGTTATTCCTGTGCCGTATCCCTTCTGATGGACCACGACCTTGTTGACCTGAGAGATCACATTCTGTGCCCTGCTTCTGAAGGAGCTTGGTATATTTGTATTGTTCACGATGTTTTGCATATATTGCTTGAGGTCCAGGTATGAATTCCATGCAAATGCATCCACACCGCTTCTCGCATCTCTGAGCATGACCCAGTGTGCTTGAGTCGCGTTTTCAAGGGCTGTTGTAGCAAAAATATCAATAAGCTGATTCAATTTTCCCACTTCATTCATGTTGATGACGGAAACGCAACCCTTTTTTGATGAAGACATTCCGGTGTCATGATGATCTTCCATAAACAGCCGCTGGGCCAGTTGCGCAGGAGTAGCATTATAATTGGTTTGCAGCCATTTCAGGGACTTGTCCAGGTTTATCAGGCCGGCTCCCCTTTCGGACTGGGATGCCATCACATACTCCACCTCACCTATCATCTCGGTTGCCACTTCCACATCCTGCATCAGGCAGGCATCCAGAACAACGATATCGATATGGGGAACTGCGTCAAACGCAGCCTTCAGTTCGGACATAGTGATTCCGCCGTCATTTGAGGTGTCGTCCTCGGCAATGCCTCCCATTGAACCGTGATCATATATTACAATTGCATAGTGCTGAGCCGGGGCCACCTCCATCATTTTCAAAATAAAGGATGCCAACGTCTTCCCATCAGCCACATTGAGTTCCGGGTGATTGGGATCAAACGGTGTCATATCCGTGGCAAAGCTTTCCCGAATTCCGTCATAGATAACAGGACCCCATCGCGTGTCAGACCATGCCGTACCATCGGACGGCACCTTGTCCCCGGAATATCCGCCTTTATAGCCGGATGGATTGTTGGGATGACGATCCACAAGTGCCACCAGATTGATGGGCACTCCTGCCTGGTTCACCTCCTCCATCTGGTCGAGGCTGTCCAGGGCCTGCCACTCCCTGTTGCAATCACCATCCAGGTAAGCCATGACTGTCCAGGTGTCCGTGGTTACCCTGAAGGGTGAAGACTTATAATTATTGTTTTCGTTCTCTTCATCTTCGTTATCATATACATCCACAAGGACCCCGATGTAATGATAAATGCTGCTCTGCGCTATGCCTGTGGGTATGCTCATTCCCTGATCGAAGGGTATGTCCACAAAGGCGCCTGAGGGGAGTGAGGCAAGATATACCATACCCTTTGAAAGAAGCAGGTCGCTGCTGGTAATGATTGAGTCCGTGGAAAGGTAAATACCCAGATTGTAGCTATGGCCCCCGTCACCCTGCCCTTTGTTTCCCACCCTCACCTTGATATTATTTATCATTGATTGGCCCGGTGCGGCTGAGTAGAGTTTCGAGCTGAATGATTCTATATAAAGGTCTGCGGCCTTAATGCCGATGACATTCGATTTATAGTTGTCGCTTTCGAAGGTTTCTGTTACCTGTTCCGTGTCATCTATGAGGACACCGATATAATAGCTGCCCGGGGGAATACCCGTTGGAATGCTTACGGACGAATCAAAAGGGATCTGAACAGTGGCGCCGGGTAATAATGAATAGACAGTCTTGCGGCCACCAGCAAGCAATTGATTCACTGGCCAGGGAGGAGGCTGGAGGATCTGTAAAAGATAGACACCCACTGAAAATTGTCCAGCGTTCGTTTGCCCGTTATTTCCAATTTTCAAGCTGATAGAGCTGCCTATCGCTTGTCCCGTACTGGCGGAACTTGGGCCTTTAAAGGATATAACATACAGATTTGCCTGTCCGCTCGTCGCGCCTACTTTTATGGGAATAGCTGCAGAATTGTTTTCTTCCTCTTTTTCACGGATATCCCCGTAATTATCCAACAGTGCCCCAATATAATATGGCCCTTCGGAGATATTTGCGGGTATCCTTATCATCCAATCAGACAAATTTACATCCATGGAAGAACCGGCATCCAGGCCGCTTACACTTTGCTGGCCGTCTGTCAGCAGGATATCATCAGGGCTGATGACCGGATCTTCGGATAGATATATCCCTATGGAGAGTTCTTTTGAATCCGAGGTCCCGATATTTTCGATATGAAGGCTTAACCCTTCGGTCAAAACCTGATTCGGGTCTACCGTGTCCGGCATCTCGAACTCCAGGACCGAAAGGTCCAGATCAGATTCCTGATATTCGATAATCTCATTGGCCATAACGGCGATCCTTGCAAAATAGCTAAGCTGGAGGGTTATCTCGTTATGGAATGTGTCCACAACATAGTTGTTTGCCGGGATCCAATGTCCAACCAAGGTTGAATAATAAAAAGGAATCAACTGGTATTCCGATATTCCAAGCTGGGCCAGATCCTGGTCCGGCGGGTAGTGAAAGATCATAACAACATTCTTATAAAACTGTGTGATCTCCTGCCCGTTTTCATCAACAGCCCATATCTCATAAGCAGTGCCGATCAACCTTTTGCCTTCCTGAGGAGGAACTTCCTTTGTCGGAAATATATAAAGGGTGACTGTTTGAGAATGGACGGAGTTTACCAATGCCCCCGGAGGTATCTTTATTTCCACACCGTCGGGCAGGATAATGGTTTGCATCTGAGTTCCGTCAAAGCTCACGATGAACGGTTGAGGAAGCGGCCAGGGACCTCCGAGAACAAGGTCTTTTTTGGCAAGGCCCGTGGTCGGCAAAACAGGGACAGGCACCTCGGGACTCTCATAAAAGTAGCCGTTCTCCTGGTCTTCATAAATTGCACCCACGTACCAGACAACATTTTTGATAACCGGTAATACATATTCGAACGTTTTTGGGTACATCTCCGAAATAATTGCCTCCGTTTCCGTCCGCTCCCCCGATTCGGTCCGGCCCCAGACATAGGCAGGGTGTGTCGGGTTCACAACGATATCGGGAGCGAAGGTTATCTTGCCCGATATTTCACCATCCAATACCCTAAAGAGTAATTCCAGGTCCGTTACAGGGCTGCCTGCTGAAACGGTCACCTCAGCAATTGGGGGCGGGTTCAGCCATCCTCTTTCCTTAAGCTCTTCAGGTGGCAGAGTCGCTCTTACGATATAATTCCCTTCAGGAACAACAAGCTCAAAATTGCCTGCTGGATCGCTCTCCACAGATGTCTCAAAATAACCTGTGAAGGGGGATTCCCCCTCGACAAGTACAAATGCCTGTACCGGCATAATGCCTTCGGGACCCGTCACCTTTCCGCTAATATATGAATTTATGGGCAGTAAATAAAAATCACGCCGGAGAACCTGTTCCGGCTCAATGGTCAGATGGATCACAGGATTTTCAACCACATAGCCGCTGTCCGGGCTCAAACTTAAATGAAGATGCCAGTTGCCTGAAACAACACCCAACGAATAACCGGCAATCTCCGGATTTGTCATTGTGCTGACCCAGTGCCCGTGATCATCCTCGCCGTACAGCTCAGCCTGGATAGGACCCGCAAGGGGTTCCCCGGTAGAAGCATCTTTCAATTGTCCCTCGATCACCGCGTCTTTAGGCATCAATGGTATCTGGACGTTTATAATTCCACCCTCCGGCACAAGGATTGGGCCTGTGCTGCCTGATACATAAGGTTCATAAAAAGGCAGTTCCAGGCTGATATTATATTTCTTGTTTCCCTGGACCTTGATCTCAAAGCCACATTCTCTAAATGGGGCACTTGAAAAGAAGCCGGCCTCTTCAGGTGATATGATCTGTTCAGCCCTGGCTTCGCCTTCCACCTCGCAAACCGGCTCCCCTGTTTTCGCGTCTATGGCTGTTCCCGTGACGCGGGCTTCGGCGCTTGTCAAAACGAAGTCTATATGTTCCATCGTTCCGCCGGGTGCAACGCTTATAAATGATGCAGGTCCCCTCATTACATAGGGTAATTCGGGACCAGGCCGTGGTTCCACAAGCCATTCTCCGCCTATGACCTGTATTGAATAATCACCATTTGAATTAGTCTCCGCGAAGCCATCGCCAAAACCTTCCGGCTGCCATGTCGCAACAAATACCCCCGGAATACCATCACCTGACTCATCAGAGACCCGGCCTTTGATAGATGCATCTTTTAGCAAAAGGGCAATATCACCCATATCTAAAGTTTCGCCCGGGCTTACATCCACAGGCCAGAGCCTTGGCCCCTGTGCCTCTGGGTGCTCAATATGAACAATCATTTCATATCTTCCATCCGGGACAGGGAGAATGAATCCGTATTCCGGATTGAGCTCTGTACTGTTTCCTATCTCATCATTGCGTATCTCGATCCGAATAGCATGATATGAAGGCTCATTCTCGCAAGGTTGGCCGCCTGGGCAGACAATCCGGCCTATAACTTCGGCATTGGTCGGGACTACTTCCAGGTTGATTTCTTTTGGTTCGGGTTCGGGATTCAGCTCAAAATAAACAAAGACAGGAGGCCCCGGAAAGATCCAGGCTGCCGGGGAAAAAAGCGGCTCTACCGCAAGGTGCCATTCACCCCCTGTAAGACTCAGTTCAAAATTACCTTCCGAATCTGTGGGGGTATCCGCTGACCTTGGTTCATCCAGACGTTCTGCCCATACTATTGCATCGGACACCCCGTTGTCTGTCCCTTGAAATATAACCCTGCCGATCACCCTCTTGTTGGCAAAGGGAAGTGTAATCACCCCAACTTCCACCAGTGAATCGGATGTGGCAATATTGACAATGATAGACTCGCTTTCAATCAAGCCCTCAATGCCCCAGGGAGGCCTGGCATGAAGTTGAAACTCACCGGCAGGCAAGCCCCGGAAGACAAAGTCTCCGGATTCGTCCGCATTGATTTCCATCCAATAGTCCTCGCGATTAACGATAACACGGGCCTTCGGTACTCTACCCCCCTCCGGATTTTTAACAGTGCCAATGATATTAATAGGGACTATTCGCATTTCCAGTACCTTCCCGGTTTCGATAGGGGTGGCTGTATATTCAATGGGTAATTGAACATAATCAGTCCCGGGTGGCTCAAATACTTCAAGTATATAAGTTACACCAATCTCCACGCCACCTATCTTGAAATTTCCATTGATGTCCGTGACAGCCCATCGTTCTATGGTCCATTCTTCATCATGGGCTACAACAGAAGCGCCTTCGATAGGGTTTCCTGTATCGGAGTCCTGCACCCTGCCGCTAATCCGGGTGTATGTTAAATATATTGGTGTAATTATGAACTCTGTAAACTCACCGGAAATCACCTCCACCTCCACAGGGACTGACGTGGAATATTCGGAGTCTTCCGGCGGATAAGCAGTAAGGATATAATTTTCAGGAGGAAGATTGGAAATGGAAAAGAATCCATTCGAATCCGTGTCCGTGCCCATCCATGGCTCCCCTTCCACATTTTTGATCTCGACCCAGCCATATTGAATTGGCATAGATCCATCCGGGTCCTTTAAGAAACCCCGGACACCACCAGGGACCTCTGCAAAAACCGAAGTCGTTGTGGTTATGATTATTATTAAGATTAAAAAAACTATGATCTGATAAGATAAACGAAAAAGAAAAAAGGGCGGGCGTTTCATGCTGGGTACTCCTTTCTTCGAATTCCTTGGAAATGAACTATCTGTGAAGAAGGGATAAAATAAGCTTATGATTTAATTTTAACAAGCTATAGGTGGTTTTTGCAAATTTTATTTGTTTAAAAAATCTTATTCGAGACGTATGTTCCCTCGGCAAAATAAAAAGAGGCCCGGATTTAGAAAAATCCGGGCCTCTTTGATCTTAACGATATGATTGTTTAATATTGACTGTTTTGTAAAAAGCAATCATGATGCAAAAAAAACACTAATATATTTTTAAAATTTATAATCAATTTATAATATAAATATAAAGCGAATTTTTCTTGACATTCAGACTTTGTACGAGTTTGTCAACATTAATATCTCAAATTATCCATTTTCCTTCTATTAGTACAATAATACTAGATTGCAAGGCCGCCATAAAGCCCGTAGAGGCCCCCCAGGCTACCTAGGGTGCCCAGTATGCCTGGACTGTAGCTATAAGAGGTATATGTTCCCATAAGAGGATTTGCTGAGTTATATGAAAAATTACCAAAGGGGTCAGCATAAGTGTTGGTAAGACCTCCGAGGCCATACATTCCATAGCCGCCAAGTCCATAACCGCCATACAGTCCTCCGAGGCCATACATTCCATAGCCACCAAGTCCATAACTGCCATACATTCCATAGCCACCAAGTCCATAACTGCCATACATTCCATAGCCGCCAAGTCCATAACTGCCGTACATTCCATAGCCGCCAAGTCCATAACTGCCATACATTCCATAGCCGCCAAGTC
>JBLIRO010000104.1:0-14932 GCA_049472335.1 bacterium
AATATTTCCCGTTCTGTAGTGATAGAAACAATTTTGAATGGAGAGCTTATTGAATATTATTCCAGTGATAAACCTTTTCCAACTGGATTATTTTTAGGATGGATTGGGCAGAGACCGATCCATGTAATTATTTCTTATGATTCATCTAACGAAAAAGTATTTATTATCACAGTTTACAAACCAGATCTTAAGCATTTCGAACCAGGCTTTAAAATTAGGAGAAAAACATGAAAGATTTACAATCAGCATCCCTATGCCCTTTGTGTAAAGGTAAAAAGCAATTAGGAAAAACGACTTTTACTGTTGATCTCGGTTTTGGTGTAGTTGTTGTAAGAGATGTCCCTGCAACTGTATGTTCTCAGTGTGGAGCAGATTGGATTTCAGATGACATTGCAGAAAAGTTGGAAAGATTAGTTGAGGAAGCTCGATCGAAACATCATCAAGTTGAAGTAATTTCTTTACTCGAAGATGCGGCATAAATAATTGGAGACGAGAGCATACTAGTGAGAGTGTTTATGTCATGAGAACCGTCCCCTTGTCATCGTTTTCCCCTTGTCATCGTTTAAAAGTTAGTATTTATGAAAACAAAATTGGGTTATTTGACAACTAAAGAAGAAAAGGTCATAAGGGCTTTTGTAAGAGAGTTGAGGAACGATCTGGGTAACGATCTTTTAACTGTTCGAATATTCGGTTCCAAGATAAAAGGTGATTTTACAAAGTATTCAGATATTGATCTATTTATTCTGATTAAGAAAAAAAACTTACGGGAAAAAATAAGCGATCTCGCGGCGGAGTACTTATTTAAATATAACGTACTGTTATCCCCGGTAGTTTATAGTTTGTTTGAATATAAGGAAAATAAAAGGTTAGGATCATTTTTTTTTGAAAAAGTAGAAAAAGAGGGGATTCCATTATGAGCAGGGTAGATCTAGCTAATTATAGATTACAGAAAGCGAAAGAAATCCTGATCGAGGCTGATGATAACCTTACACAAATGCATTATGGACTTTCAATTAATAGAAGCTATTATGCAATGTTTACCTCTGCAAGGGCCTTATTGGCCCTTAAAGAGTTAGATTCGAGTAAACATTCGGGAGTAATAACACTTTAATCAATATATTATCAAATCCGGTTATTTCCCAAAAGAGTTAAGCAAATTTTTATTAAAAGCAAAAGATATAAGGGAAGAAGCTGATTATGGGGATTTTGTAGAAATTACAAAAAAAGACGCTCAATTACAAATTGAAAGAGCAAAAAAATTTGTTGAAGAAGCAGAAAAGACAATGCAGAAAATAATCGAAAATTAAAATCTGTCGTTTTTAGCAATAAGAAAAAATCTTCGATTCAATCTTTATCCATAATTCCTGGATGCAACAAAACTTGGAATTTGGGTTGAAAAAAGAGGAATCTGTCGATACCATTATCAACCTTTATAAAAGAAATTTAGTATTGAGAAGTATGTATAAATGATGCATACTTATACATATGAGAACAACAATAAATATCGATGATGAAATCTTAGAAAAGGCATCGCGTTTGACTGGGATAAAGGAAAAGACTGCTTTAGTTCGAATGGGGCTGGAAGTTCTTATTTCCCGTGAAAGCAATAAATGCCTTGCAAAGCTTGGTGGAACAGAAAAGGATCTTCGCCTTATTCCAAGAAGAAGATCAATAAAGCCATAATAATGGTTATTGTTGACACTTCGATATGGATTACACATCTTCGGAAAGGAAACCCTCATCAATACCTTTATGGACCTTTGATAAAAGATTGAAATCTGCCGCACTTAAACTTGATACTGCTTATAAATAATACTTCCCGGCTCTTTTCTTTTTGAAAAAAGATTTTTGAAAAAAAATTTTTATCATCTTTTAATTTATGATATACTCCAAAGGCCATAAATTGATTTTTTACCGGAAGGATCATGGAGACATTTAACTAAAAGCTCTGAGTTCTATCGTATTACCTTATGTGTATGGGCAGTTGATATAGTATGAAAAAAGAAAGTAGTAACTCGGTGGAAGTTTTCCAGGATGGTTATAAGAGAGAGGGGTGCTATCCCCATGCCAATCTTATATTGCTGGATGATGAAGACCCTAATCATAAGAAATTGGCGGAAGTTGTTGACTCTTATCGCAGGAAGGACGGGTCAACCATCCCCATTCTGCAGGATGTTCAGTCAATCTTTGGTTATATCCCTGAAATAGCCGTTGATTATATCTCTCAGGAACTGGGAATACCCCCTACAAATATCTATGGTGTGGTTACCTTTTACGCCCAGTTTCACACAGAGCCTAGAGGTAAATATGTCATACGAACATGCAGGGGAACTGCCTGCCATGTGAAGGGAGGAAAGGGTGTTCTCAAGGCGATCCAGGACAAACTCGGGCTTTGTGACGGAGAGACCAGTCCTGATCTTAAATTCACCCTCGAAACGGTCGCTTGTCTTGGGGCCTGTGCCCTGGCGCCTGTTGTGGTTATAAATCAAAATTACTACGGTAATCAAAACCCTCAGAAGGTCTTGAGGATTTTGGAGAAATATATGGAAGAGGATTAAAGATGTTTTTAACTTTAGGCACTTGAAACTTTAGGCACTTTAGGCACTTTCTTTTAAACTTTACATAATTTTTAACCCATATTCACTTAAATTATTCTAACTCGAAATCGAATTCATAAATGGCAAAACTCAAGTCAAGAGAAGAATTCAGCAAGCTTAAAAATAAACTGGTCAAACGCAGGCAGCATGAAAAAAGGATCATAACCGTATGCGGGAGCACAGGTTGTAGCGCGTTCGGGAGCGCCGATGTCATTGATGCGTTTAAAGAACAGATAGAGAAGGCCGGATTGCAGGACAAGGTCCTGGTTAGAAAAACCGGATGCCATGGTTTTTGCGAAAAGGGTCCCATCGTAACCATCTTGCCTGAGGATTTCTTTTATAACCGGGTGGCGGTGGAAGATGTGCCTGAAATCATAGACCAGACCGTTAAAAAGGGCGAGCTTGTCGAAAGGCTTTTATATAGAGATCCTCAAACCGGTGAAAAATGTGTTCATACCCATGATGTCCCCTTTTATGCAGGCCAAATGAGAAAGGTCTTTCAGCATAATGGTAATATAGATCCCACGGATATAGAGGCCTATATAGCTGTTGATGGCTACGATGGTTTCGTAAAGGCAATATACGAGATGAGACCTGAAGAGGTTGTCGAGGAGGTCAAAGATGCGGGTCTTAGAGGCAGAGGCGGAGGGGGCTTTTTAACGGGACTAAAATGGGAGTTTTGCCGAAAGGCATTTGGCCAGCCTAAATATGTGATATGTAATGCGGACGAGGGAGACCCGGGCGCCTTCATGGACCGAAGCCTTCTGGAGGGGAATCCCCATGCCGTTATCGAGGGAATGCTGATCGCCGCTTACGCTATTGGGTCGGAATACGGTTATATCTATGTGCGCGCCGAATATCCCCTTGCCATTCGTCATCTGAAGATTGCCATCGAACAGGGAAGCGTCGTGGGACTCCTCGGGGATAAGATTTTGGGAACGGATTTCTCCTTTCATCTAAAGATAAAGCAGGGTGCGGGGGCTTTTGTGTGCGGCGAGGAGACCGCCTTGATCGCCTCCATAGAAGGGAAAAGGGGCATGCCCCGTTCCCGCCCTCCGTTTCCCGCCCATCACGGCGTATGGGGAAAACCTACAAATATAAATAATGTTGAGACCTTTGCCAATGTGCCTCTGATTATTTTGGAGGGGGCTAAAAAATACGCTGAAGTGGGCACTGAAAAGAGCAAAGGGACCAAGATCTTTGCCCTGGCCGGCAAGATTAATAATACCGGCCTGGTAGAGGTGCCCTTGGGTACGAGCTTGCGAGATGTTATTCATAATATTGGCGGCGGCATACCCAAAGGCCGGAAGTTTAAGGCCGTGCAGCTTGGCGGGCCTTCCGGCGGCTGTATCCCGGCCCGGCATCTGGATACGCCAATAGATTATGATTCCCTCCAGGAACTGGGTGCCATAATGGGCTCAGGCGGGATGATTGTCATGGATGAAAATACATGTATGGTGGATATTGCCCGTTATTTTCTGGAGTTTGTCCAGAGTGAGTCCTGCGGCAAATGTATTCCATGCCGGATCGGCACCAAGAGGATGCTTGAGATCCTTGTTAGGATCACTGAAGGTCAGGGGCAGATGAGCGATCTGGATCTGCTTGAGGAGCTTGCCATACATATAAAAGATACCGCATTGTGCGGCCTTGGACAGACTGCCCCCAACCCCGTGCTTTCGACCTTGCGCTATTTCCGGGATGAATATGAAAGCCATATACTATATAAGAAATGTCCCGCTTCCTCATGCGAGGCCCTTTTCCTATCACCATGCGAGCATACATGTCCTCTGGGCACGGATGTCCCCAACTATGTTAATCTCATTGCCGAAAACCGTTTTTCAGAGGCACTGGCAGTGATTCGGGAGAAGAATCCCTTTCCCGGGATCTGTGGGAGGGTTTGTCACCATCCCTGTCAGGTTCGATGCCGGAGAGGGGAAATCGATGACCCCATTGCCATCGCGGATCTAAAAAGGGTCGCGGCTGATTTCGGCGGCAATGATTACAACCTCCTCTATACAAATATCCGATGGAAGAAGGAAAAAGTGGCAGTCATAGGCGGTGGTCCCTCCGGACTTACTGCAGCGTATTTTTTAGGACGGCTTGGTTTTCCGGTTACATTGTTTGAAGCCATGCCTGTTCTTGGGGGAATGCTTTACTGGGGCATTCCGGAATACCGTCTTCCAAAAGAGGTTTTGGATAAAGAAATCAAGGCAGTAATGCCATGGATAGCAGAGCTGAGAACCAATACCAGGATAGGGGCAGACATCCGGTTTGAGGATTTGCTCAAGGGGGAGTATAAGGCAATTTATATCTCAACAGGTGCCCCGTCAGGGGTTCCCCTTAATTTGCCAGGCAGGGACCTGGATGGGGTTTGGGATGGAATCACCTTTCTCAACCAGGTGAATTTTGGAAAAAGGCTGGGCATTGGTGAGTGGGTATGTGTGATCGGCGGTGGGAATGTGGCTATGGATGCTGCCAGGACCGCTTTAAGACTTGGCGCGAAAGAGGTGACCGTTTGTTACAGGAGGGAAAAATCGGATATGCCGGCCATGGAGGAAGAGATCATGGAGGCCGAGGAGGAGGGTGTCCGGTTTTTATTTCTCATGATTCCCCTGGAGATAAGGGGCGAGGATGGCAGGATGACCGGATTGGTATGCCAAAAGGCTGTTCTTGGTGAAACAGGCCCAGACGGCCGGCGTGTACCCGTTCCGCAACAAGGCACGGAATTCACTATCCCTGTGGATACACTCATAGGGGCCATTGGCCAGAGATTGGACCTTTCTTATCTGCCCGAAAATATCAAGGAAGAGATCTGTAACGGGAACAGGATTTGGAGTGATCCCCAGAGCTGTAAGACAAAAAATCCGTTTATATTCGCGGGCGGAGATATGGTTACAGGTCCCCTGACAGCCATCGATGCCATTGCCGCGGGAAGAAAGGCCGCCCTGGCCATCAGTGAATATATTTCCCCCCATTCATCAAGGCACCTAAGGGTCATATCCAATGAGAGGATACTCTATCATGAGGTTAATGTTGATGAATCGCAGGGGGATGCACTCAGGGTGCCCATGTCCCATCTGGGCGTGAAGCAGAGACTTAGGGGCTTTTCAGAGGTCAAAAAGGGATATTCTCCGGATGAGGCCGTTAAAGAGGCAAGGAGATGTCTTAAATGCAATTTTGAAAAGATGATGGGATCATAAAAATGATCAGTCTGACAATCGATAAAAAAAGGATCTATGCAGAGCCAGGGTCTACGATCCTGGAAGCGGCTCAGAAAAACGGTATCTATATCCCCACACTTTGTCAATACCGTGATCTGTCACCCTTTGGCGGATGCCGGATATGCCTTGTGGAGGTAGAAGGCATACCAAGGCTCATGGCCTCTTGTGTCACCCCAGTGGTGGATAAAATGGTTGCGCATACCCAATCGGAGAGGATATTCAAGGCAAGAAAGACCAATCTGGAGATGATTTTTTCCGCCCACTCGGGTGATTGCCTTACCTGCGAGAGGAGCGGGGATTGTGAGCTTCAGGATCTGGCCTATGAACATCAGCTTTCGGAGATCAGGTTCCAGGGGGAAAGGGGTTTTTCTGCGGTTGATGAAAGCAATCCTCTGATAGAAAGGGATCACAGCAGATGCATACTCTGCGGAAGATGCGTGAGGATTTGTGATGAGATTCAGGGAGTGAGGGCCATCGATTTTCAGGGGAGAGGTTTCCATACCAGGATCGGTACTGCGTTTAACCGGCCCCTTAACTGTGAGTTTTGCGGTCAGTGTATTACATCATGCCCTACGGGTGCCCTGATCCCAAAGATGTCAAAATTCAAGGGGAGAAAGGTGCAAACCGAAAAGATCCGGACCACCTGTCCGTATTGCGGTTGTGGCTGCCAGCTCATATTGCATATAAGGGATGGCGTGATAGTGGGGGTCTCATCCCCGGAGGATAGCCTAAATAGTGGTTATCTTTGCTCCAAGGGGCGGTTCGGATATGAGTTCGTCAATTCCGGAAGCCGGCTGACCACCCCAATGGCTAAATCCTATAAAGGATTTAAGCCCGTTGAATGGCCCAAGGTCTATGATCTGATAAGCAGCCGGCTTAAGGAGATAAAGGCAGAATATGGTCCGGACGCCATTGCGGGTTTGAGCTCCGCAAAATGCACAAACGAAGAAAACTATCTATTCCAAAAGTTTATGCGAGCAGTGATCGGGACGAATAACGTTGATCACTGCGCACGTCTCTGACACGCCCCAACGGTGGCCGGTCTGGTCGCCACACTGGGAAGCGGGGCAATGACAAATTCTATAGGTGATATAGCGGATTCGGAATCCATGTTGGTGATCGGCTCCAACACCACGGAAGCGCATCCTATCGTGGCATTAAAGATCAAGGAGGCCATCCGGAAAAGGGGGGCCTCCTTGATTGTGGCAGACCCAAGGTCCATTGAATTGGCAAGGTTTGCCAGACTACACATCAGGCAGAGGCCGGGTACGGATGTGGCCCTGTTGAACGGCCTTATGCACGTCATTTTGAAAGAGGGCCTGGAGGACAGGGATTTCATCAATAAAAGGACGGATGGGTTTTACGAATTGAAAGAGGTTGTTGATAAGTATCCCCCCGAAAAGGTTGAAGAGATAACGGGTGTGCCCAAGGATAAGATTGTCGAGGCCGCGAGGATTTTCGCAAAAGGGGAAAGGGGAGCCATATTTTATGCCATGGGTATCACCCAGCATATTGTGGGAACTGACAATGTGAAAGCTGTTGCGGACCTTGCCCTTTTGACAGGGAATCTGGGCAAGCCGGGGGCCGGGGTGAATCCGTTAAGGGGGCAAAACAATGTGCAGGGCGCCTGTGATATGGGGTGTCTTCCCAATGTATTTCCGGGTTATCAATCGGTTGAGGACCCGGATGTCAGAAGAAAATTTGAAACAGCATGGAAGACGCAGCTTCCGCCCAATAGGGGATTGACTATCCTTGAGATGATTGAGGGTGTCGAAAAGGGCCAGATCAAGGCCATGTATATCATGGGTGAAAATCCGCTGCTTTCCGATCCGGACATTGCCCATGTGAAAGAGGCCCTCAAGAAGTTGCAATTTCTAGTGGTTCAGGATATCTTTATCACGGAAACAGGAGAAATGGCAGATGTAGTATTGCCCGGGGCCTCCTTTGCGGAAAAGGACGGCACCTTTACCAATACGGAACGCCGCATCCAGAGGGTCCATAGCGCATTCCCGCCCCCGGGGGATGGCCGTCCGGATTGGCAGATCATACAGGAACTATCCCTGGCCATGGGATACGAAATGAAATATTCTCATCCCCGGAAGATCATGGATGAGATAGCATCCTTAACCCCCATATATGGAGGGATTGACTACAGAAGGATTGAAAAGGATGGACTACAGTGGCCTTGCCTGGATTTTGAACATTCCGGCACGCCAGTCCTTCATGTGGAGCGTTTTCCAAAAGGAAAGGCCCGGTTTATCCCTGTTGAATTTGTACCTCCCGCGGAAGAGGCGGATAAGGAATATCCTTATATATTAACCACCGGCCGGATGCTTTTTCATTTCCATACCGGAACCATGACGCGCCGGTCAAAAGGTCTTAACCAAGTTTGCCCGAAGCCCTATATGGAGATCAATGCGGAAGACGCGAAGACACTGTCCCTGAAAAACGGTGATCATGTCAAGGTGTCATCAAGGAGAGGATCTGTGGAATTGGAGGCGAGGGTGACCGAAAAGATATCCAGAGGGATCGTATTTATTCCGTTTCACTTTAAAGAGGCTGCCGCAAATCTCTTGACAATAAGCAAATACGACCCTGTCTCAAAGATCCCTGAATATAAAGTTTGCGCAGTTCGAATAGAGCCCGTCGAGATGGGAGGGGAAAGATGATTGATGTAAATATTATAAAGAACATACCTCTTTTTTATGACCTGGATTCGGATGAGCTGAAAGAGGTCTCCAGAGTTTGTGACTTGAAGATCTATAATACCGGTGATGTCATTATGCGTGAAGGTGAGCCGGGTGGCATATTATATGCCATAAAGAAAGGGGACGTAAAGATCACCAGAAGGGTACAGGGCCAGGAAGATATGGTTTTAACCATCTTGAGGGATAACGATTTTTTCGGAGAGCTGTCTCTGCTGGATGGACGGGCCAGATCCGCCACTGCCACTGCCATGACCCTGACCGAGCTGGTTCTTATCAAAAAAGAGGAGTTTGATGCCTTTGTTGAACAGAATCCGGCATGCGGATACAAATTTATGAAACGTATAGCCCTGGTCGTTGGTTCGCTTGTCAGGGACATGAATGAAAAGTTTATAGGGATGATGAACTATATGTGGAGATAAAATCCAGATAATTATCCTTATTGAATCATACACAAATGCTTCCGTAAATCATGGTCTGTAAATATATTTATACCTAGCTCCAAACAACCTCCCCATAATTTTTTTCAAGGCAGTCCGGGCACAAGCTTTCCGTGCATTCAGCCTCTGAGTGTTCACTTATATAATCTTCAATTTCGACCCACTCATTTTTAACCAGTATTCTTTTGCAGAATAGACATACAGGTAAAAATCCCTCCAGATTTTTTATCTTTTTCAGCATCTTGTAAGTATAAATAATTACTGCAATGCACAGGCATAATATAATTGAGCTTTCAAAAATGCTTTCGATTATATTTATCGGAGTGGGCTTTGCCCCGAATATAAAATGGGGGATATCTAATATTTCATTCAACCACTGAAAAAGTATTATTATCCCGAATCCAAGCAATTCATAGAGAATAACCTTTTTTGACACCTTCCTTTTAGTCATTTTTTCCCTCCGATACCTTCAACACTCCAGATAAGTATATTAAGAAGGAGCGTCATAATCGTTTTGTAGAAACCGGGCATGTATCTCTCCTTGTATCCATTTAGTCCTTTTGCATTATAAAAAATTCATACCCGTAAAAGTCCGAATATTTTTTGTAAAAATCTATTTCGTCCTGAAAGGCCTTAAAAACAGCCAATGCAATTTCGTTACCCTTATATTTCTCATTAAGTCGGGGCAATTCCTTTTCTACTTGCATATAATAACAATTAAACCATGCCGATTCCGGCAGCGTAAAGTTTGATATGAGATTAAATCCTTCCCTCTGAATTACGTCGATTTTGCCCTTAACACTTTTAATGTCGGAGTACTCATTTTCAAAATATTCAGTAACAGGAGTTGGTGGATCAGTTGCAATATATACAAGCTCTGTCACGGCTAAATACCCGTTATTTTTTAATAGCCTCCGGCACTCTTTTAAACCATTTTGAAAGCCCATGATATACAATGCACCTTCCGACCAGATAAGGTCAAAGGTTTTTTCCATAAAATCCATTTCAAGCATTGAAATGTTTTTGGGGGTTATATTTTCCGCAAGCCCTTCTTTTGCTGCTGTTTCCATTAATTTGTCCAGAAATGCCTGGTGATTGTCCAAAGCAATAATACTTCCGTTAGAAATTTTCGCCAATTCAATGGTTTGTACTCCCGGACCACATCCGATGTCCAGAATAAGTGGCTGCTTTGGCAATCTCGGAATTGAATCGAAGGCCCTCCTGGTGAATTCGTTGTCCCCCGGGCCACATCTTGGCAGTGCCTCGCACAATTCATACAGATATTCGATCCCTTCCATGATTCACTCCTTAGCCCTGTTCCGGTTATTATTGACTGATATCATCAACTAATTTATAGCGTCTTCTCTTCAGGTATCTGCTGAGTATAATGGAGCTTAAAATAATAAGGGGCAACAGAAATAATCTGCGCCAGATGGCGAATCCTAATCCCATAAATAAAGCCTCAAAAAGGGTCATAGGTATCCTCACCGCACCGGATGTTCCCACATAGGTAAAGACAACTTCAAGATCCGCACCTTTTTTAAATAATGTATGAGCGACAGGTAAGGCTACATATATGCCACCCACTGTAAGGCTGGCAAGAAGCATTGCGTATAGATGCGCCTTCAAACCCGAACCTTCCCCAAGATGTTTTTCGACCTTCTCTTTTTTAATCCAAACCTCAAAAAGGCCGATCAGAACAAAAGCACAGGGTAATATTTTAATCATGTATATAATAAAATCAACAAAATTAGCACCTATCGCCTTCCCCGGTTTGAACCCTAGGAATGCTGAAGCGAGAAGAAAAAGAAAATAGCTGATAATGAAATAAAGGTTGATCCTCTTTTTTGTCATATGAATAGTTCCTTATATACCATGCCAATCAATATAGCAACTAATAAACTGAGAAGAAAGCAAATAAGATTTCTAATGATGGTAACCTTTGTCCCGAAATAAGCCTTTTCTACTGGATAGGTTACTATCCCTACCAGCATAAGAGAATTCGAAAATGCGGCCAATACCATATAAGACACCCCTTTTTTCAATAAAATACCGCAGAGGGGGAATGCAACGAATCCCGGCATTATGGTAACAGATCCAAACAAAAGGGCGATTAAAAGCCCCTTGATTTGCCCGGCCCCGCCAAGATAACGGATGATAAGCTCTTCTGGTATCAGATAAAGGAGGATTGAAACAAAGATTAGCATAAACATAAAGGCGGAAGAGATAGCCTGAAATTTTTTCCAAGCAATTTTAAAGGCCCTGTAGGTTTTAACCCTGTCTTGTGAAAAAGATAATATAACACATGCTGCAGTAAACAGATAAAAATAAATCATCGTTTAAATTTTATTTCACTAACGTTGCTATTCAATCTATAATTCAATATATTCCTTTGGTGCAAGGTTGGTCTCCATTGTCCAAACGAGAGCTTTTCCTTCACGGAGATAATATGGTGCAAGGATATCATATCCCTCTTTTTCCACTAACGGTTTTAAAAAAGGAAATTTTTCAACCACTTTCTTTTTTACTTCTAATTCTTCCGTAAGTTCCGCTTTTCCACTGATTCTAACTTGTTTGTTTGCGCTGGCATTATAGAAGCATAGCTCCACGAGTTGATTATTAGATAATTGATTGTATAGATCCTTTGGTTTGCCTGTTGTGAACAATATACCATTCTCATTAGCCTCAACTACCATCATTCCCCTGACACGAGGCTGATTCCCATCCTGGGTTGCCAAAAAAAATACAGGATTTTTGTTGATAAATTCCAATATTTCGTCTTTTGTCATTGTTTTTTCCTCCTTTATTATTTTTTGCCAATAGCGCTTTGGTAAAAGATGCGACGTAAGGAGCGTCCTAGTTGACCCAATTGTTAAGTGTTTTTATTTATATATTTTTCTTTTAACTCCTTCTCCACACTATTTACTGGACAATGAAAATAAATACAACGACTACATTCATATCTTTTTATAGTCATAGCAAAGACAAACCATGACAAAAAGTAGAGCATAAAAAATTCTAATGATTTCAAAAGCCAATATAATGGGGAAAAAATAATAATTATAAAACCTAAAATTAACATGGTTATATCAATTTTACTTAATGACACAGGTCTCTTGGGGAAAAATTTAGGAATAAACCATAGAAACATACATTTTGTTGTTTCAGAATCATTGCAGTAATGAGGGCAGTGTGAACAAAAAAATCTATATTCAAGGATTAAAAAATGGCCAACAAATATTAAAATGTAAATAATAGTCCATATTGTTGAATATTTAGAAATTGCAAAACAGGCTAAAAGTAAAGGGATAAGAGCAAATAAATTCCAGTATAACCAATCTAATAGAGTATGTTTTTCCTTTAATTTATTCATTTTCCATTTAACGAAAAAGCTCATGGGTTCACGTCCGAACTAAAATGTTTGCATGATTCACAGCCAAGCAAGTGAACTCCCGTGGAGCTCTTTTTTTATCTAATTGGGCTATTCTTTCAATATTACTTTAGGAAACGATTCTATATTCTGGTATGACTTTAACATTATTCTTTATCATTTGCCAAACAGGACAGACTGATTGCTCAGCGAGTTGGATTACCTTTTGCATATCGGCATCCTTTATATCTCTTGAATTCAGTATGAATTCTAGATAGATCTTCTCAAACTTAATTGGCGGCTGTTTTCTCCTAATGCCTTTGGCATTCACTTCTAATCCAGATAATGTCTTCCCCATTTTCTTCAATAAATAAACAATAGCTGTGGCACTGCAACCGCTGAAGCTCATAAGTAGCAATTCAAGCCCGTTATATCCCTGCCCATCTCCTATTGGAGGTTTATAATCAAAGGTGATAGGTTTGTCAGGATTGGCATTCGATACTCCGATAAATTTAACCTTCTCATTTATCAACCGAACAACCACTCCCTCTTGCAGTTCAGACATCGTATCGCTCCTTTAACATTGCCTCAAGCCCAACGGGACGCTCAGCCGCCATGCGCCACTTCAAAGCCGCCCTTGCAATTTCACGGCGGCGAGTAGCGTGGTCGGCTAGAGCAAGGGTTATATTTTAAAATATATTAGTTATTAATACTTCACAAAATATTTTATTTTTTATAAGGTTTGTAACTTCCTTTTTTGCATACAGGACATTGTCTGCTTAATGATGGGATAATTTCTGGATGTGGCCCTTTTTTATTTCCGGGACAGCCACTAGCTCCGCCATGACGGATATCTCCACAATTATCACATTTGAAAATGGGCCTATTTCTCACGCTACAAGCTGGACATTCCATTAAAAAATCCTCCCATTTCTATAAAATATTTTCACTGCAAAGATTTGTAGATAGTTGGAAACCATATTCAATTTGAAATAAAATATAATGTATGTTTCGCTTGGCATCACCGGCATGGATGAAGCCGCAGCGGAATCCACGTCCGCGTGCATGCCATTGTTATCTGATGTTATGATTGTATAAATTTTTTAAATTCACCTCTATTTATCTTTGCTTTTTAAGAGGTTTAATCAGATTTTTTTCATAATTTTCATCTAATATTAAAAGTGCATTTCTAGCTGATCCAGCATCATGAAAGTGTTTTCTCCCACCAGAAAATATTTTCTTCTCTAATTCATTCAAAGCTGTTTGTGCAATATTAATTCTTTCATCAAGTTGGAAAATTGTTTTGTATCCTCAACGATTTAACTCTTCTGAGAGTAATGATATTGTTTCAAGAGGTGCATGTTTTCTCTTTGGAAATTTCTTCAAAAGGTAGGCAAATCCCAATTTTTTAAGGGCCTTGATTAGGTGCTGTCCTGTTATGGCAGGGAAATTACTCATACACCGATTGCCACACGCTGAACTCCGATGAATTCAGTAACTGTGGGATCCTCTACTTCTAAACAAAGTTCAATAGCTTCCTTAATTCTTTTCATCAATACATCGAGGGATTTAGCCTGTGTATGGCAGCCTTTCAGAGTTGGAACCGAAGCAACAAAGTAACCATCCTCGTCTTTTTCAATTATTACACTGAATTCTCTCTTCATTTCCATAATCCTCCATTCCCTAATAATATCATAGAGAAAGAATGTCTTCATCTTCTATTTAATACGAACTCTTATTAGACGAAGTTCGTTTTTTCAGGTTCAATTAAATTTATCTTATTAATGTGTCGAATAAAATATTTTTTTAAATTAAAAAATATAACCCTAATTCTAACTTATACTTAGAAAAAGTCAATATGTAATACCTTTTCAATTCATTTACTTATAGTGAAAATAAGGGCTGAGTACTATGTAAAGTTTTCTATGCAAATTATATTAATCTATAAAATTGGTATTCTAAGCTTATAGAATATGGAAGGTAATGAATTTTATGAATTTCTTAGATTAAACAATAAATGTGCTGTAAATAAGATATTGGATATTTACCATTATTTATTGGAATGATATGCAAAGTTAATACGAATAGCAAATTCGATTTGTATTTTTTATGGACAATAAAATAGTAACCATGTACGGATTTTTATATCAGGAGAGCAGTTTTTTGGGGGATTTTATTAAGTGAAAAGGATATAGGGAACTTTTGGATTTAAGAAGGATTTATTGATAATCATGTAATTGGAGACTGGAAGGTTAAACTGGCAGACAGGGTAATAAATACCTCTCTGAGTAATTACCCCGACAGGGATGTTTTAATTAGTTAACGAGATATTTCAATGAGTTATCAAGAAGAAAATGAAAAATATAATATCGATTAACTCACATATTTCTATTCCTCTGTCTGAATCTCGATGCAATCTTTTCGACGGCATTATAGATTTCATCCGGGGTAAAGGGCTTGGGTATGAAGTCGACGGCGCCCAGTTTCATGGCTTCCACGGCCGTTTTTACAGTTGCGTAACCGGTGATAACGATGATAGCTGTATCGGGGTATTTATTGCTTATGGTTGAGAGTAATTCGAGTCCGGGCAACCCCGGCA
>JBLIRO010000105.1:0-14683 GCA_049472335.1 bacterium
GCGAACGCTCAAATGGGTTGGGACGGTAGCTTGTCTGCTGACCGTCGCTGCTTGGGCGTATAGCCGATGGCTGGGAACTCTGGAATTTGGGTACGATCCCATCGTCGACCAGCCGGAAGTCATGCTGACGGATGGTTACCTCTGTATCAACCCCGGGCTGAGTTGGGTCAGGGATGATCCTCCGCACCAAGTCTACCTTGGTCATCTCCCGATTCCACTTCTCGGCGTGTTGATCGCGCTTGCGATTCCGACCGCTCTCCTCTGGATTGCCGACCGCGCGCGACCGCTGCGCGGTCATTGTAAAAGCTGCGGTTACGATCTGACCGGCAACGTCAGTGGGCGGTGTCCCGAGTGCGGCGAGCCCGCGAAAGTCGAGTCGGCAGCGGGTTCGATGAACCACAGAGGCACAGAGACACAGAGAAAAACAAGATCGCCCAAGCACTCTGGCCCCGCACGGGTTTGCCGTTCTCTGTGCCTTCGTGTCTCTGTGAGAAGATCGTGAAAAGAGACATGTTGATTTGAACCACCAAGGCAGGAAGGGCACAAAGAAGAGATGGCTTGTCGGGGGGCGCAGGTCATTGAGCTGCTTATAGAACGTGAGCGGCTCGATTCAAAAAAATTGCCCCGTAATGGAAAAGATCCTTATCTTTGGGAACATCATGATCCTGATTTAGAAATAGCTGTTTGTCAAAACTGTCCTTTTTTTGCCCATGATTGTGATTTTCAATCGAAAAACCAATTACCAGGTGCAGAACCTTGTGGTGGCTATATTTTACTCTGTTTGCTTAAAGAAAACGGCAGTATAATCATAGGTGACCTGGAGAAAACTACAGGTGAATAACCAGGATCGGCTCTCGATGTTCCTTAGGCTTAATAACAATGTGGCGCTGAAAAGGCTTGAGTCTCCTTATCTGTATCACATAGGAAAAGACGAGCTTTATGATATTGATGAAAAGGCGGAGGCCTTTTTAGCCCGGTGTGATGGCACCTTAAAACGCTATGAAGTAGAATCTGAATCTGAATTCATTGAATATTGTCTGCAAGAAGGTTTGCTTGAATCACTTCCTCGACCAGATCGAATTCGTGTTTCCATAGACCGTTCTCCGGTACCTTCCTTAAGATATCTTGAGTTGCAGATTTTACATCGTTGTAATCTTAAATGCCGTCACTGCTATCTGGGACCTCCCCGGCAGGATGAATTGTCGCTTGCAGATGCGCTCAATATCACCAGAGAGTTTGTTTCAAACGGAGGCTTGCGCCTTTTAATCTCCGGTGGCGAACCACTATTATATCCCTATTTGAAGAATTTTATAAAAGAAACCACGGGTTTGAAGCTAAGAAGGGTGTTGTTGACAAACGGGACCCTGATTACAGAGGAGAATATCTCCTGGCTCAATGTGGAAAATATTCAATTCAGTCTGGATGGCTGGAGGAAGGGGCATGATCTATTGCGGGGAAAGGGTAATTTTGATAAGACTATTCAGGGAATACATCTTGCCCGGGATGCCGGTATACCCATTTCGATAGCAACTATGATCCACAGGGGGAATCTGAATGAATTTGAAAAAATCAGTGCTTTTACAAAGGAAATCGCTGCCACGGAATGGGGAATCGATATGCTTTGTGTCGCAGGTTCTTTAAAATCTAACACTGACTTAATCGTTCCTTATAAAAGGGCTGCACACCTCATGAAATATGCTTATGGCGGAGGTTATCACGGTTCTTCGGATGGTTTCGCCTGCGGCAGACATCTTATGACGGTATTGCCTACAGGCAAGGCTGTCAAGTGTGGATTTTATGAGGATAGCCCCTTGGGAGATTCACGACAGGGTCTTATCCCCTGCTGGCTAAAGCTGGAGCATATTCCTCTGGATCAATTAGATTGTAGAGGTTGCCCTGCTGTAAATGATTGTGCAGGTGGGTGCCGCTTCCGTGCATCCACTCCGCTGGCTCCGGACCCTGTTATGTGCTATTTTTACGGAATAAAATGAGTTGTATAAAAAATAAAATTTAGGAGTTTTGATCAACTTTAGGCACTTTACACTTCAGGCACTTTTAAATCATTTATTACGCCTGATTTTGTGTTTTTTCATTTTATACCTCAAAACCCTTTCGCTGATTCCTAATTCCCTGGCTGCTCTTGTTTGTATCCACGCATTATTCTCAAGAGCTTTAATTATCAATGCCTGTTCCGAGGCCGCCATCTGGCTTGTTAACTGGCTGGATTCAATTGACTCAAGCCCTTCCTTTGATGTTTTTTTTATCTGAATCGGCAGGTCTTCCTCATCAATAACATCATGCCGTGTCAGGACAACCGCCCGTTCTATAATGTTTTCCAGTTCCCTTATATTTCCGGGATAATTATATTTTAAAAGGATATCTCTGGCCTCACGGGTTATTCCTCTGATTTGTTTATGGCATTTCAGGCTGAATTTTTCTAAAAAATGTTCGATGAGTTTTGGAATGTCCTCCTTTCTTTGCCTTAAAGGAGGAATGAAAATGGGAACTACATTCAGGCGGTAATAAAGGTCTTCACGAAATGTGCCTTCCTGTATCAATTTCTCCAGGTCCCTGTTTGTGGCGGCCAAAATCCGGCAATTTGTTTCAAAGGTCTTGTTTGAGCCGAGGCGCTGAAATGTTTTTTCCTGGATAATCCTGAGGAGTTTTGCCTGGGTGCTGAGGGATATGTCGCCAATCTCGTCCATAAAGATCGATCCGCCGTCTGCCTCTTCAAATCTCCCTCTTCTAAGGGTAAGCGCTCCGGTGAAAGCCCCCTTTTCATGTCCGAATAACTCTGATTCTAAGAGGGTTTCAGGTAAGGCCGCGCAATTGACCTTGATCAAAGGTCGATCAGATCTCAGACTGTGGAAATGGATGGCTTGGGCAATCAATTCCTTTCCCGTGCCGCTCTCGCCTCTTATCAGTATTGTAGTATCAGACTGGGCGACACGGGTAACAAGATTGAGCACTTCTTCCATCTGGCTGCTTGCGCTGACTATCTGGTCAAAGGAGAATCTCTCATGCATTATCCTTTTTAGTTCACGGTTTTCTTCGCGCAGTTGAAGGTAGTCCGTGCCCTTTTTTAGAATCACAGAAAGCTCATCCAAATCAACAGGTTTCGTCAGATAATGATAAGCTCCCTCTTTCATTGCCTGAACAGCCATCTCTATAGTCCCATATGCCGTAAAGATTATGACGAGTATCTCAGGGTTGATCTTTCTAATACTGGTCAAAAGCTCCAGGCCTGTCATCTCAGGCATTTGATGATCGGTAAGAACAACATCCACAGGCTGCTCTTTTATGACAGAAACGGCCTCATGGCCGGTCTTGCATCCTATGCACTGATACCCCTTTTTATTTAGAAAACCCACAAGCATCTCTCGTTGATTCTTTTCATCATCAACAACCAATACAACACGATTTTTCATGCATTCTCCCGCCGATTTTCATCATTTTCTTTTACTATCTTATACGGCAAATAAAGTGTAAATTGAGAGCCCTTGCCAACTTCTGAATCCACTTCAATCCTTCCGCAATGGTCCTCTATGATTTTTTGGGAAATGGGCAGGCCTAATCCGATCCCTCCCTCTTTATCAGTGTAATAAAATTCAAATATCTTATTTTTCTGGGAATCAGTCAAACCCGGTCCTGTATCCTTAATGCTTATAATTGCTTCATGTTTGGAAAGCTGAAGGTTTATTGTGATTTTCCCGCCGTTTGGCATGGCCTGTATCGCATTTCGGATAATATTGATCATGCACTGTTTTATCTGATCAGGATCACACCAGACTTTGATCCCGTTTTTATTGTAGTTTTTTTCTATTGTGACCTTGTTCTTTTCCGCTTCAGCACTCAGGAAAAGAACAAGATCATCAGTCAATTTATTGAGAGACACGAAAGACTTTACCGGCAGGGATTTTTTAGTAAAGTTCAAAAACTCTGTTATTATTTTATCCACCCTCTTGATTTCCTCCCTTATCACCCTGCTGAATTGTAAGAAATTATTTTTGTCCTCTTCTGATGATGGAAGAAATTCATTTTGTAGACGCTGGATCGCCATGCTTATTGCATTGAGGGGGTTTCTTATCTCGTGGGCAACACCGGCAGCCAGCTTTCCTATGGAAATCAATTTATCCGTCCTTTGCATTTCTTTCTCACGTACTTTCTGCTGCCAGTATTGACGGTATTGATGGAAGAAGATAAGCAGTATGCCAATGATGCCTAACCCTATCAGCAGCCCCCCGAACCATAGCGCCTGGGAGCTTATAGTCCTTTCAGCCTCCTTTAGCTTTGATAAAGAGAGACCGACACGCATCAGACCAATTCTTTTACCCCTGAACGAAAAGGGGTGTCTTATCTCCATTACTCTTTCCCCTGTTTTTGAAAGAGAAATTTGGGTGGATCTCGACTCCTCCTGTTTTAGATAATTATATAAAGGCTGAGTAAGTGTAGGGGGGCCGGATTCACCCTTTTGGGATATTATTCTATTAAAAGGGTCTTCATAAATAAGATATTCTATACCCGGTTTTGAGCCTATTTCTTTGATGATCTTGGAAAGCCCGATTTCTGACCTGAAACGATGCAGATAATCAGCCTGGACATGGATAATAATAGCCCCCGGAACAGTTCTTCTGGCGACCGCAACCCATAAAAGATCCTCTTGAATAGGATTGCTGGGCTCACTTCCAACAAGCAACTGCTTTTTTTGCCCGGAAAGGATATGATTGAACATTGTCACAATCTGTGCCGGTTCAATGGGTAATCCCGGAACGGAAGGATCGGGAGAAGGAAAAGGGGGCAGGGAATCAAGAACGGGCCTTCCAAACGCATCTGTAATGATAACTCGAAAGAGATTCGTATCGCGAACCAATTGTTTAAGAATGTATTCATTTGCGCCCGTGGAAGACATTATTCGGTCAATCATATAGGCATTATCCAGAAGTCTTTCTGCAATCTGTTGCCTGACAAGGGAATCCGATAGAATAGCATTTTGCCAGGATATTTCCAGACTTTGTATAAGGGCCTGCCCCTGGTATTCCAGGAGGTTATACATTTCTATTTTTTGTCGTCTCAACTGATTCAACGCATATACAACAAGCAAAATGATCAATAAAAAAATACTGACCACGGCATATGTAGTAAATAATGGTATGCCTTGTGTTTTTTTCTTTTTTTCATCAATTGAATTCATAATAAAGTGTTTCTAAAAAGTGTTTATCAGCCATATTATAATATATATACTCTACTCTTTTATACTCTACTCTTTTAAATATTTTCATACAAGTAAGAAATAAAGACAGGACCTGTTTTTAAGTTTTTTTACAAAAAAGGCGAGGGGATTAATCCCCCTCGCCCATTTAAATATCACCCCCCTTAATTACAAAGAGCCTTTTAAAAAATGTTTAATGTTAAAACCACTCCTCCCTTTTAAAATAATCTCTCTCTTTACCTCCTTTCTTTTTTATTGTTATCAACTATCCCCTGTTTTTATAGTAAAGCAACTCCTATGCCTGATCATAAAAGAAGATTATTGATTTAAAAAAAATATTGAAATAAAAGGAGTAATTGGGTTTTTGCAAAAAGGTTTCAGGTGTCTTTTTTAAAATGATTCGACAATTTAAAAAGACAATTCGACAAAAATGTCTAATCACTATTTCAACAATCCTCTTTCTTCTATGATTTATTATAAGATCCGGATTCCTATTGGCAGTAATTATCCATTTTATGCTATTATCTGCTTCATGTTATCTGAAAAAAAAGGAAAAAGTAATCAAGAAGGGATTGTGGCCATTACCGGATGCCAAACCTATAATCTTGATGGGGTAAAAAAGGCCATCAGGTCAATTTTAAAAAATTTTGGCGGCTTGGAGAGCTTAATAGAGCCAGGGCAAAAGGTGGCCCTTAAACCTAATCTTCTCAGGGGGGCGGAAGCGGATAGCGCTGTTATTACTCATCCGTCTGTGGTAGAGGCTGTGGGGGAAATTGTGCTTGAGGCGGGAGGAAAGCCTCTTATTATTGATAGTCCAGGCTCAGGAATACCTTATAAATCCAAATTTTTAAAGAAAGTATATAAAAGATGCGGATATTTAGGGATAAATAAATCTATTGAATTGAATTATGACTGTAAATTCGAATCTGTCCCTTTTCATAAAGGAAGAATATTAAAACGTTTCGAGATTCTTTCTCCTATTCTTGAAGCTGATTTGATAATAAATTTACCAAAAGTAAAATCCCACAGTTTTACCTATTTAAGCTGTGCAGTAAAAAATCTTTTCGGAGTTGTGCCGGGTTTTTATAAATCTGCTTATCATGGAAGATTTCAGGATCAGGAAAGCTTTGGCCGCATGTTGATAGATCTGTGCATGTTTCTGAAACCAGGTTTAACCATATGCGATGGAATCGTTGGAATGGAAGGGGATGGGCCTTCCTGGGGAAAAAGGAAAATGCTCGGAGTCGTTGCTGTTTCAGATAACCCTTTTCTTCTTGACTTTTTAATAAGCAACCTGATCGGCTTTGATCCTATGGAGATCCATTATTTGAAACAGGCGGTTCATGAGAGACTATGTCCTGCTAATATATCAAGGGCAACCATAAAAGCAGACAAGGACCTTGAGGAACTTCATGTTTCATTTGAAAAGCCGATAACAATTAGTAATAAAAGACTTACAGACAGTTTAAAGAAGATTATTCTACTCAAGCTTGTTTGCAATATGTGTGAATGGATATTGAGCTTAAAACCTTTCATAGACAGGCAATCATGTCAGGGATGCGGGATTTGTGTTAAGAGCTGTCCCCAAAAGGCGATTGGACTGGTTGATAACATAAGTAAAATAAATTATAGTAAATGTATCAGGTGCTATTGTTGCCATGAACTTTGTCCTTATGAGAGTATCATGCTTAAAAGGTCATTTGGCCTTAAGTTGCTGCAAAGATTCGTGAGAGACCGCAACAATGAGGAATAATCACTCTTTTATGTATTTCTTACTTATTGTTTTTTTATGGATTTTTATAAATAAAAAGACTTGAGAGTCTAACCTTGATAATCTATAATTTATATTTGCTGTTGAACTAATTCTCGATAAACGTGTAAAAGTCATTGAAGTTTTGCTTCTACCTTTTTATTAACGAGAGGAGGGAAAAAATGATAGAAGGGCTTTCAAAAGAGATGTGGGAACTTATTATGAACGTACTCCCCTTCGAATTGACCCTTATTGATGATAATGACAAGGTGCTATACTTTAACCGGGAGGGAAAAAGGATATTCCCCAGGCCTCAATCGATAATAGGAAAGAAGGTCCAGGACTGTCATCCTCCCAAGACCCTTCATTTGGTTAATCAGGTTATTGATGATCTAAGGACCGGACGGCGTGAGTCAGCCTCCTTTTGGATAGATCTTCACAGGAGGAAGATATATATCAGGTATTTCGCTTTGAGAGGAGAAGACGACTCTTATCTGGGATGTATAGAGGTGACGCAGGATATTACAGAGATACAAAAATTGGAGGGAGAAAGAAGACTGCTCTAAACATCCCGGGATAATCATATTCACAATATTGTTCGCGCTCCTGTTACGCGATTATCATGATTAGAATCACTGTGTTTTATCTCCTGAGATTGATGGATTCGTAAAAAGTCCGAAATATTTAGCAAATTGACTTTATATTTAAGATAGCTATACATTTCAGAAATATAATGGTGATTCCTGGGTGTCAAAATGACTTTTTACGATTACATCAAGACTGACATGATTGAATTATAGGGATTATAATTTAAATGTCGAATATAGCACGTCAAGACTAGATAACCATGTTGATTTAAGTCTAGCCTGCTACACACATCTCATCTTTACAGCAGCTTACAGAAGACTCCCCCCCAGAAGGGAAAAAAGAATCCTCTTTACGTCTATTAGAATATAAGACAACTTTAAAATCTCTTTGATTCTCTTCTGCTCTTCCTGAGAGATTTGTTTTGGTCTAAAACAAGATTCAGATGCAGTTATCCATGTACCCATTGAGTGATTCCTTCATAAGAAAACCAGGAAATAAAGGGGGTGATGCCAATAAAACAGGAAACATCTTGCCGTGCTTTTAATGAATCCATCAATAGAGGGGAGAAAAGCTATGAAAACAAGAAATTGTAAATTAAGTCTATTAGTAATTTTTTTGGCTCTATGTTTTATAATTTATGCAGGTAATTGTTATACTCAAGTATCTGATTTTATGGGTCCATCTTATAATATATTGGATCAATTGGATATTGGGTATCCATATGGCATTGGATATTTATCTTTGCTGCCATTTAGTTATTCATGGGATTGGCCATTTTATTTATGGAGACCACAAGCAGGTAAGACTGCATTGGAGTTGCTTTTAGACACAGTGCCAAACCTTAACATTACCTATGAGAGCTTTTATGGCGTTGAATATAAACCTTATAGGTTAGATTTGGAATTCGATCACAATATATTCGATTACAGGATATTGCAGGATCCAATGGGGAGCAACTTGAATGTTTATCAAAATCCGGAAATTTATGCCCTTCCGTTATCTCAGATACACAAACTTTATTATTTCACACAAGACTTTCCCGTGCAACCTATAATGCCGGATATTTGGGTAGGTTATGGTGCTGGTATGAGTTTGAGTTACTAGTGAGGTGGATGCCAGTAGTAAGAGATGTTAAAAATTTTTCTGGTTACGCAGGTGGTATGAGTATGAGCAATTATGGAGAATTAAATTTATAGGATGCTGTATCGTTTTTATGGCAGATGGTTTGGCTGGCGGCTGTTTTTATTCCTATTCTAAATCTTTTTGATGCTCTTTTCCTCTTCCTGAGAGATTCGTTTTGCTATAAAACAGGATTCGGATGCACTTATCCATCTATGCATTGTGTGATTACTCCATAAAAAAACCAAGAATAAAGGGGGTGATGCAAATAAAACAAGAAATATTTTGCCGGGTTTTTAATGAATCCATTAATAGAGTGGAGGGAAGATATGAAAAGAATGGATTGGAAATTTAGTATATTGGCAATTTTTTTTGCTGTTTGTTTTTCAATTTATGCTGGTAATGGTTATCCTCAAGAATTATCGACAAATCGAGCTCAAGCATTTTATAATTCAATTCGAGCACCCATTGATTCTTATCTAGGATACACATACCATCTAGAATACCAATCCTTATGGTTTGATAGGTGGGAATATTTTTATGGTTACTGGCGACCATCAGGAATAACCACATTTGAATATTTTCAAGATAAGTTTCCAGGTCTTACCTATGATAAATTTTATAATATGGTTGATATTCCTGGAATTGACTATGGCTACGGTTATTTCAATTTTACGATGCCGATAGAAAACAGCTTAAATGTTTATCAAAGACCTGATATCTATGCTCTTCCATTATCTCAGATACACAAACTTTATTATTTCACAAGAGACTTTCCCGTGCAACCTATAATGCCGGATATTTGGGTTGGTTTTGGTGGTAGTATGAATATGAGTAACTACGGAGGTGGATACCTGTAGTAAGTTGTTATAGGGGACGGTGTTAGTTTATTAGTTTAAATTCACTCCCATTTGCACACTACCAACATTAATAAACGGTATCTTTCAAACATAAATATAAGCTGTTTATAAATTTTGCAACAATCATTATCATCTATTAATAATTCCTGTATAGCAATTGGTATGTAAGAATTTTGGCTTTTCTCGCTTAAGATTGACAGAATTAAGTTGAAGGAGTTATATAATTTAAATGTCAGATGTAACTTCCAAACCTTGATAATACTGTTGATTTAAATCAAATCTGTTACTTATTTTTTTATAATAGCTTAAAGAAAATTCCCTTAAGGGAAAAAAGAATACTCTTTACGTCTATTACAATATAAGACAATTTCAAAATCTGTTTGATTTTCTTTTGCTATTCCTGAGAGATTTGTTTTGGTCTAAAGCAAGATTAAGATGCACTTATCCATGAATGCATTGGATGATTACTCTATAAGAAAACCAAGAAATAAAGGGGGTGATGCCAATAAAACAGGAAACATCTTGGCAGGTTTTTAATGAATCCATCAATAGACGGGAGAAAAGCTATGAAAACAAGAAATCGTAAATTAAGTTTATTAGTAATTTTTTTGACTTTATGTTTTATAATTTATGCAGGTAATTGTTATTCTCAAGTATCTAGTTTTCTAGATACAAATTATTCATGGAATCAATGGGATATTGGGTATCCATTTGGCATTGGATATTCATCCCTGCAATCACTTAATTATTTATCGGGATTTCCATTTTATTATTGGATACAACCAGGAGGTAAGGCTACACTGGACTTGCTTTTAGCCACAGTGCCCAACCTTAACATTACATATGAGGCCTTTTATGGTGTTGAGCATAAATCAACTATGGTAGCTTTGGACTTCGAATACAATTACAATAGATTTCCGAGTCCATTTTTGGACAACTTGAATGTTTATCAAAATCCGGATATTTATGCCCTTCCTTTGTCTCAGAGACACACACTTTATAATTTCACACAAAACTTTCAATTTCAACCAATAATGCCGGATATTTGGGTGGGTTACGGCGCTAGTTATGGTGGTATGGGAATGTCAGGTATGCCGGTGATATAAGCGATCTGGCAGATGGTTTGGCAGGCAGCTGTTTCTATACCTCTATAGGCCAAATCGAATTTTTCATTCGAAGTTTTTTTTCAAAGATGCCGATATAATATTTATGGGCCTATGAAAGCTTAACAGCTTTCGTAGGCCTTTTGGTTTTATTCACGGATGTTTTTGTTTATATGAATGATCATAATGTAATAAGCATTTAACATTATTTTCCAGGATTGGATTCAGGCTTGAGAAATAATATATTAGAACAAAAAAGAGGTTAGAAATTTTATCTAACCCCTCGATGTAAAATGACGGGGTTGACGAGACTTGAACTCGCGACCTCTGGCTTGACAGGCCAAAAGGATAGTATTTTTGTTCACTTACCTTTACGTTTTCTCACTTACTGAAATCAATTGTCTACAAAGATTTTAGCACTTTTCATATTTTTCTTGACTTACTCAAAATTACCTGATAATTTATAATAGAGGTTGGAAATAGGGTTGGAAAAATATTAAGGTTGGATTCACAAAAAAAATTAAAATTTTTGGATTTTTTCACTAAAAAAATTTAACCCAAGGGAATTGAACAGGGTTGGAAAAAGGAGAACGCCATGTCAAAGAGAAATGAAACATCATATCCAGGTGTATTTTATAGGGAGGCTCAGAGATTGGGGGGTAGGGGAACAGAAAAGGTTTATTATATTGTCTTTAAAAAATCTGGGAAGGTATATGAAGAAAAAGTCGGGCGCCAATTTGCCGATAACATGACGCCCGCAAGGGCGGCGGGGATTAGAGCAGAGCGGATTGAGGGGAAAAGGAAATCCCCGAAAGAGATAAGAGTGGAGGAAGAGGCAAAAAAACAAGCTGCAAAAGGGAGATATACACTTAATAGGTTATGGGAAGAATATGTTATTAATACCCCTGAATTAAGAGGCGGGAAAATAGACAAAGGGCGTTTTTTAAAATATATAAAACCCATGTTTGGGGATAAAGAACCCCAGGAGCTTAGTCCTTTTGAAATGGATAGATTTAGAGTAATGCTTTTAAAGGGAAAATGGAAGAATCCTGAAAACAATAAAATAGAACCTTCTAAAAGTCCAGAGACTGTAAAGCATATTTTAGAACTTCTACGGCGCATTGTTAATTATGGGGTGAAAAAACGATTATGCCAGGGCCTTAATTTCAAAATAGAAATGCCGCGGGTTGACAATTGCAAAACCGAGGACTTGACACCGGAGCAATTATCAAATTTACTAAAGGCCATTGAAGAGGACCCGAACCAGGCAGCAGGTAATATGATGCTCATGGCCCTGTATTCAGGCATGAGACGGGGGGAGATGTTTAACCTTAAATGGGAAGATATCGACTTTGAGCGGGGCTTTATCCATATTAGGGACCCCAAGGGAGGACGTGACCAAACAATACCCCTTAATGATGCTACAAGGGAGTTGTTACAGAATCATCCACGGACAGCCGGCCCTTATGTTTTCCCTGGCCGTGGTGGAGCGAAAAGAACCGATATCAGACATCAGGTTAACCGGATAAAAGAGCGGGCAGGTCTGCCAAAGGACTTTAGGGCTCTGCATGGTTTGCGGCACACGTATGCCTCTATGCTTGCATCGAGCGGCCAAGTTGATATGTATACCCTGCAGAAGTTGCTGACCCATAAATCCCCACTTATGACACAGCGATATGCACATTTAAGAGATGAGGCATTAAGAAAGGCATCAAATCTGGCAGGGGATTTAATAGAGCAGGCTTTAAAAACAGATAACAAAGAATTAAAAATAATAAATGCCCATAAGGAGTGAAAAAGCATCCTTAATGGGTTAACCTCCCCCCACATTTTAACACATGAGGGCAGGAAATCGTCTCATGGCTATAGAGGGCCTTTTTGAAATTGGGGGTCAGAATTAGAAAAGAATAATTTTGAAATCCATATCAATACAAAAGGCGGAGTCAAAAAATCCCTCCTTTATTATTTTTTTCGATTGCCTTCTAAATCCTACAATGCCTATCAATAAAGAGACAAGAAGCAAGATGGTAGAAGGTTTTGGAATGGGAGTCGTATCAAATTAAATGATGAAACCATAAGCTGGATTATGTCTATCAGCGTCATTCCATTATCCAGGCACCGACGCGGCTCTTTCTCCATATCATCAAATTGCAATGCGGCATTGTGATCCCCTGAGGGTGCTAGCCAGATATATTATTTAATAAATCCTTGAAAATGATTCTGCTTCCAGGGGATTTTTGTTTTACTAAAAAGGGAAAAGGTCCAGGGAGATATATTGATCAACTACTCTCTCCACTTTGAATAAGATATTCCTTATCTATTCAAATATTACCAGCCAATTTTCTATTACAATTATGGCATTGGAAAGTTTCTGTATACCATTACACTATGTCATTAACTATTTACATGGACAGATGTTTCCAATAACTATATAAATAGTTTCATATACCCTGATAATAAAAAATCTATTTTATAATGCTTCTTTATCTTTAACTCATTTTAAGTTTCGAAATCAAAAAAATATCGGTTTTTTCAATCGATCACATTTTTTGTGTGCTTAAATATTGACAAGCTTATCTTTCAGGTATATATATTGTTTAAAAAGTGGATACCCAATGTTCCTTTTTCTGTCTAAGACCATATAATCAAGTTGATTTAAAGCCGACTTGATAAACATCACTGATTCTTTAAATCAATTCTTGTTCAACCTATTCTTGTGACTAGCGGACTCTAACTTATTCATGGTTTAAATTTTTAATATCATTTTTGGTTATACTGGGATACTTTCTCATTAAATAACTATTAATCAAGGAGGAAGCCATGAAAAAAGGATCAGTAGTATTAAATTTCTTCTTCTGCCTAATAATGATAAGCCTGTTGGTATACTATATCCCTTATTGTATAGCAGCAGAGATACATGTACATCCTGGAGAAAGTATACAGGCAGCAATTAATTCAGCTTCAGATGCAAATGACATAGTGATTGTTTATGATGGAACATATACTGGCCCTGGTAACGTAAATATAGATTTTGGCGGCAAGGCAATCACCGTTAAATCGAAAAATGGTCCTGCAAATTGTATAATTGATTGTGGAAATGTAAATGAGAACCGTGGATTCTATTTCCGTAGTGGGGAAACCTCTTCTTCGGTATTAGATGGATTCACTATCAGAAATGGTAAGTTTGAATATCCAGACAACCCAGTTGGTTTTGGTGGGGGCATTCTATGTACTAATTCATCTCCGACTATAATGAATAATATCATCGAGGAAAATACGGCTGATCATGGAGGTGGAATTAATTGCCACCAATCTTCACCTACTATTTCCGAGTGTATCATTAAAAACAACTCTGTTACTATATCTGGTGGAGGATTCCTTCTCTATTATTCTTCACCAACAATAATTAATTGTACCATCAGTAACAATATCGCTGGTAAGCTTGGTGGTGGGATTCGTTTATACAATTCCAATCCTTTGATTAAAAATTGCAGCTTCAACAGCAACAAGGCTATGGGAGATGGAGATTATTATTCTGGAGGCGGCGGGATTTTCTGCGATGTTTCATCACCTGATATCGTCAATTGCATTTTCAGCAACAATATAGCAACTAATCGAGGAGGCGGAGGAATTAAGTGTTGGGACCGATCCTCACCAACAATCACTAATTGTACTATAGGTGAGAATAGAGCTGGATTCAACGGTGGAGGAATTTTTTGTGACGGGCAATCTTCACCAATGGTAATCAATAGCATCCTCTGGGGAGATACAGCCGGAGGTGGCCTTAATGAAATTGATCTTAGTATTAATAGTTCCATTACAATATCTTACTCTGATGTTCAAGGCGGACAGGGGGGAGAAGGTAACATTGATGCCAATCCATTATTTATTAATCCTAATTTAGGTAATTACAAACTGCAATCTGGCTCACCCTGTATTGATGTAGGTACAAGCAATGGAGCACCTTCAGAAGATAAAGATGGGAACTTAAGAGATAACAATCCAGATATAGGAGCTTATGAATTCATATTACCAAGTATAGCAGTAGAACCTA
>JBLIRO010000106.1:0-14449 GCA_049472335.1 bacterium
ATATCCTTGGATGATAGCAAAAAGCCTTACGAGACGTCAAGGGGAAGAAAAGGAATTTATTGCCTTAAAGATTGCAATCTCATTGATTTTTGGTTAGACTTTAAACCAAAAAAACGGATTATTACTAAAAGGAGAAATAGAAATGAAAAGAGCGCTAATAACCGGGGTAACAGGTCAGGATGGGGCGTATTTGTCAGAGTTTCTGCTTAAAAAGGGATACTGTGTTCACGGAATCAAACGCAGGGCATCTCTTTTTAATACAGACCGGGTAGACCAGCTTTACCGTGATCCGCATGAGAAGGATGTCTCCTTTTTTATGCATTACGGTGACATGACCGATTCCACCAATCTGATAAGGATAATCCAGGAGGTTAAACCCGAAGAGATTTACAACCTGGCGGCTCAAAGTCATGTAAAGGTGTCCTTCGAGACCCCGGAATATACAGCCAATTCAGATGCACTGGGCACTCTTCGTATCCTGGAGGCATTGCGTATTTTGGGAATGACAGGTCATGTAAAGTTTTATCAGGCTTCAAGTAGTGAGCTGTACGGATTGGTTCAGGAGACTCCTCAGACAGAAAAAACCCCCTTCTATCCCAGAAGCCCTTACGGGGTGGCAAAGCTTTATTCATATTGGATTACAGTTAACTATAGGGAGGCTTACAATATCTTTGCCTGCAACGGGATACTTTTTAATCACGAATCCCCTGTCAGGGGTGAGACGTTTGTTACGCGAAAAATCACGAGAGGAGTGGCAAGAATAAAGCTGGGCCTGCAGGAGAAACTTTTCCTGGGTAATCTTGACGCGCGCCGGGATTGGGGATACGCCCCTGATTATGTTCGTGCCATGTGGCTCATATTACAGCAGGAAAAACCTGATGATTATGTTATAGCCACAGGTGAGAATCACTCTGTGCGGGAATTCGTTGAAAAGGCATTTTCAGAGATTGGGATGCAGATTACATGGGAAGGCAATATTGTCAATGAAAAGGGGATAGAGCCGGAAACCGGAAAGGTAAGGGTGGAGATAGATCCACGCTATTTCAGACCCACAGAGGTGGATTCCTTGCTCGGAGATGCAACCAAGGCAAGGGAAAAGCTGGGCTGGGAGCCGAAAGTGGGTTTCGATGATCTGGTCAAAATCATGGTAACAGAGGACTTGAAGGAGGCGGAAAGGGACCATTTATGCCATCGCGCCGGTTTCAAGGTTTTTAACTATCATGAATAAATAGGGACAGGTGCCTTGTTTTTAATGATTAATATATAAGCACAAGGAATGATTTAACAGATGGATAAGGAAAGCCGAATTTACCTGGCAGGACATACCGGCCTTGTCGGATCGAATATTGAACGAAGGCTCCGTCAGTCCGGTTATCATAGACTTATTTTAAAGACCCGGAAACAGCTTGATTTGATTAGGCAAACCGAGGTGGAGGAGTTTTTTAAAACCGAGCGGCCCGATTATGTAATCCTGGCTGCTGCCCGTGTCGGTGGCATCCGGGCCAATGATACATACCCTGCGGAGTTTATTTACCAGAACCTGATGATACAGACGAATATCATACACGAGGCCTATATCTCCGGAGTGAAAAAACTCCTCTTTCTGGGCAGCTCATGTATTTATCCCAAGCTGGCTCATCAGCCTATCAGAGAGGAATCCTTGCTTGATGGTAAACTTGAGCCCACTAATGAATCCTATGCGGTTGCAAAGATTGCGGGTATAAAGATGTGTCAGGCATACAACCGGCAATACGGGACCCGTTTCATATCGGTTATGCCGACAAATCTCTACGGACCTAATGATAATTTTGATCTTGAGACGTCCCATGCCTTGCCTGCACTAATAGCAAAGATCTATAGGGCAAAGACTGAAGAAATGCCTGAGGTGGTCCTCTGGGGCACAGGGAAAGCAAGGCGGGAATTCCTCTGTGCGGAAGACTTGGCAGATGCATGCCTTTTTTTAATGGATTGCTATGAAGACTCTGAACCCATAAATGTAGGTGTGGGCGAGGATATAACTATAGAGGATCTGGCCCTGATAATCAAAGAAGAGGTTGGATATGAAGGCCGGATTACCTTTGACCACATACACCCTGACGGCACGCCTCAAAAATTGCTTGATATATCCAGGATTACAGACCTGGGATGGAGCGCCGGAACAAGCCTGCGAGATGGTATTCGCCTGACCGTTAATTGGTACTTTGAGAATAAGTCAAGCTGATGATTTCACGTTTATACAGCGGGACATTGCTCGGGATAGACGCCCATCCTGTCGAAGTTCAGGTGGACCTGGCCAGGGGGCTTCCCCTTTTCAACACTGTAGGCCTTCCCGATACTGCTGTAAAGGAGAGCAGGGACAGGGTCAAGGCGGCCTTGAACAATTCCGGATTTAAGTTCCCTTTAAACAGGATTACTATCAATCTTGCCCCCGCGGATATCCGAAAGGAAGGGACTGCCTTCGACCTCCCAATATCTCTGGGTATATTGGCTGCACAGGGGATGATCCCTCAGGATGCCCTCAACAAATATCTGATTGTAGGGGAATTGGCGCTTGATGGCCGGATTTGTCCTGTCCGGGGAGCGCTTTCCCTGGCCATGACAGCCCGTGATCTTTCCAAGGGGCTTCTTCTTCCTGCCATTAATATTAATGAGGCTGCCATAGTAAGGGAAACCCCTGTCTTTCCCCTTGAAAACCTCCCCCAGGCAGTGAGCTTTTTGAACGGTGAGGTTGATATTTCCCGGCATATGATAGATATTGATGGCCTGTGGGAAAGCAAACGGCAGGATCTTATGGATTTTTCCGAGGTGAAGGGGCAGGAATACGCAAAGAGGGCGCTTGAGGTGGCTGCGGCAGGCGGGCATAATATCCTGATGCTGGGGCCGCCCGGATCAGGCAAGACCATGCTCGCAAAAAGACTCCCCACCATATTGCCTGTTCTGAGTCTTGAGGAGGCCATTGCCACTACCAGGATACATAGTTGTGCCGGCTTGATACCTCCTAACCAGGCATTGATTGTTGAACGGCCATTCCGGTCCCCGCACCATACCATTACAAGGGCCGGCATGATAGGCGGGGGAGGGATTCCCAGACCCGGAGAGGTGTCACTCGCACACAACGGTATACTCTTTCTGGATGAGATGCCCGAGTTTAAACGGGAGATATTAGAGCTTCTCAGACAACCCCTGGAGGACAGAAAAGTTACAATCGCGCGCTCGGCCGTGAGCCTTAGCTTTCCTTCGCAGTTTGTGCTCGCCAGCGCCATGAATCCCTGCCCCTGCGGGTTTTATAGTCATCCCCAAAAGGAATGCAGATGCACCCCTCTGCAGATAAGAAACTACCTTGGCCGCATCTCCGGCCCCCTCCTGGACCGCATTGACATCCATATAGAGGTCCCACCGATACCATATCAAGACCTAACCTCCGAACGAACCGGTGAGCCTTCATCCGTAATTAGAAAACGTGTAGACAAGGCAAGAAAAAAACAGCTTAAAAGATACGGCAAATCAACGAAGAAGAAAAAAGACAAAGGCGGGCAGATCTTTTCGAACGCCCAGCTCGGTCCTAGACTGATAAAAGAATTCTGCCCTCTTGATAAGGAATCAAAGGATTTGCTGCACACGGCGATATCACGTTTAGGATTAAGCGCACGGGCCTATGACAGAATCATCAAGGTAGCAAGAACCATTGCAGACCTCGCGGACTCAGAGGATATCCGGCCTGAACATATCTCAGAGGCCATACAATACCGGAGCCTGGACAGGGATTTCTGGGGGGAGTGAATTATAAGTATAACTGAATATCTTTTTACAACTGATCATCCAGAGTTTAAAAACCAGACTTAAAAATGTATCATAATTTTTGAATAGGCTTTTCAACCTCTTCTGTTTTTTACTCCTTCCCTCTCTTTACCATTTAAGCAGAAACTAACGGTTTCATTTTTGAAATAACATAAAAAATGATTAAAGTAAAGACTACTTTATCTATTTATAAATCAATGGGAAAAATGAATATTACTTATTTTAGTTCAGATGATAATTAGGCAATTTTAGGAGGGAGCTATAAAAAGGCTTTTTATTTTAACCAGTTTTTTTGGCAGTAATATCGGTTTTGTCAGCTTATATTCCTAATGCGATAGCTGCAGAGATGCATATTTATCCTGGAGGGAGTATTCAAGAAGCTATTAATGTTTCCAGTAATTGGGGATGTAATCATTGTACACCAGGGACTTATGTGGAGAATATTGACTTTTTGGGTAAAGCCACCACCGTGAGGAGTACGAATCCTAATGATTTAGAAATAGTACATTCTACCATTATTAATGTAAACAGTTTTGGAAGTGCTGTTATTTTTTCTAATGAAGAGGGAACTAATTCAATATTAAGCGGGATTACTGTAGGGAATGGGCGGGCTAAATATGAGACAGATTATCCTGTTTTTGTTGACGGTGGTATTTATTGTTCTTTTTCCTCTCCAACGAACGATAAATATTGGTTCCTTGACATTAATAAAAAGATAGCTATAATTAAATCAGAGGTAAATGTTCTTTTAAAATTATATAGTTATGGATTTGAATATTCAGGCTGATATAAGTATCACCTATTATACATTTCTGATTAGATTTCAAACTGATCTATTCTGTTTTCCTTTTCATATTTGCAAGGAAGGTCCTCTTAGCTCACAATGTCCTCTGCCTCTTTTTTTTGCATTAGCTATAATATAATTTTTCCCATTATGGAGATCATGGTTCGATATATATAATTAAGAAAAACAAGGAAGTAATGTTCATAATTAAAATTACCATCAAATTTTCCCACTTTTCCTGAGCTTATTGTTTTAGCTGAATAAAAATAAATAATCAAAGAAAATCACTTAATGTTAGAGACAATAATAGTAAGTTATACAATAGATATTGGGTGATTTTAAACAAAAAATTTGATACTGCCTTTATAAAGTGAGTCGCAAAAACCGTTACATTCCTTCAGTCCAATTATAGTGAGGTGAATTGAATGGAAGTAACAAAAGGAGTGGCCCGGATAGGTGTTTATATCTGTCAATGCGGTACAAATATAGCAGGTATAATAGATCCAGAAGTTGTCACCCAGTATACCATGGGCCTGCCAAATGTTACTATCACCCGTTACCACAAATATATGTGCTCCAGTCCCGGACAAGAACTTATCTATCAGGATGTTCATAAGCATAAACTGAATCGGATCATAGTGGCTGCATGTTCGCCATTATTGCATGAGAAGATGTTTCGGAATGTAGTTGATAGAAGTGGATTAAATTCGTTCACCTTTCATATGGTGAATATTCGTGAACAGGTGGCATGGGTCCACGATGACAGAGAAGCAGCTACGGCAAAAGCAAAAAATTTAATCCGGGCCGCGGTCTACCGGATCGTCTTTCACAAGCCCTTAGAACAGAAACGAGTGGGTATCCATCCCGACGTACTGGTTGTTGGGGGGGGCATTGCTGGTATCCACGCAGCCCTAACCATAGCCAATGCAGGTCGCCATGTTTATCTGATAGAACGAGAGCCTGCTATTGGTGGACACATGGCCAAGTATGACAAAACCTTCCCCACCCTAGACTGTGCAGCCTGCATTCTCACACCAAAAATGACATTGATTAAAACCCATCCAAATATCACCCTCTGGACCTATTCTGAAATCAAGAAGGCAGAAGGCTATGTAGGTAGCTACAAGGTACAGGTAAAACGCAGGCCACGGTATATAAACGAAGATCTATGCGTTGGCTGTATGGAATGTATAAAAGCGTGCGTCTATAAGGAACCTCGATTTCCGAACGAATTCGATCTGGGATTAGGTAAGCGTAAACCTATATATATTCCATTTCCTCAGGCAGTGCCACAGATTCCAACAATCGATGCGGAAACCTGCATCCAACTCAAATCAGGTAAATGCAAGCAGCCTTGTGCAACTGCTTGTGGTGAATGTAATGCAGTTGATTTTGAGCAAGAGGAGGCGATCGAAGAGATCGAAATTGGGGCCATCATTATCTCCACAGGTTTCAAGACCTTTGATCCCATCCGCATCCCTCGTTACGGCTATGGTGCCTTTCCAAACATTTACACTGCCATGGAGGTGGAACGGTTGATCAATGCATCAGGTCCCACAAGCGGAAAATTGATTTTACAAAATGGGCAGAAACCAAAGAAGGTTGGAATTATCCATTGCGTGGGGTCCAGGGACGTAAACGCCAATCAGTGGTGTTCACGTGTGTGCTGCATGTATTCTTTTAAATTAGCTCACCTTATAAAAGAACATACAAAGGCTGAAATCTACAATTTTTACATGGACATCAGGTCGCCAGGTAAAAGCATGGAGGAATTCTACAATCGGGTTTCTGGTGAGGGTGTCCATTTCATTCGCGGAAGAGTGGCAGAGGTTGTTATGGAGGATTCCGCCGATAACATTGACAGGCTCATTCTCCAAGTGGAGGATACTCTTATCGGGCGGGCTCTGAGAATTCCATTGGACATGGTGGTCCTGGCGGTGGGCATGGAGCCCCGACAGGATGCACAGGATATCTGTAGGATGTTTAAAATACCATGCTCAACTGAGGGCTTCCACCTCGAGCTGCATCCAAAATTGGCCCCGGTAAATACCTTAACCGAAGGAATTTTCCTTGCTGGCTGCTGTCAGGGGCCCAAGGATATCCCAGATACCGTAACGCAAGCAGGTGCTGCAGCCAGCGAAGTCCTGGCCCTAATCGATACCGGTTATATAGAACAGGAACCTTATACTGCAAATATCATAGAAGAGGAGTGCTCCGGCTGCAAGACTTGTATTCCACTTTGTCCTTACAGTGCCATTGTTCATGATAGAAAAAAAGGAAAAGCTTTTATCGAGGAGGTCCTTTGCAGAGGCTGCGGAGTATGTGTTTCTGCCTGTCCTTCAGGCAGTATTAAGCAGAAACTCTTTGAAGATGAGCAGATCTTCAGTGAGATTGAGGGGATATTAGATTAATATGTAATAAACAGTCTGGTAAAAGGAGATATAATGATGAAAAGAGAACAGGCCAAGGATATAGTGGCCTTTGGAGAGTGGGAACCAAAGATTGTCGCCTTTTTCTGCAACTGGTGTAGCTACAAAGCTGCGGACCTTGCGGGTGTATCCCGGATGAAATACGCCCCCAATGTCCATATAATCCGATTAATATGTTCCGGCCGGATTGATCCACAATTCGTTCTGAATGCCTTTTCCAAAGGGGCTGACGGAGTCCTTATTAGTGGCTGCCACCCTGGTGACTGCCATTACATGGAAGGGAATTATAAAGCTATGCGGCGAGACAGGCTATTAAGGCGGATGCTTAAAGATATGGGGTTCGAAGATGGCCGCCTTTATTTAGAATGGATATCCGCCTCAGAATCTGAAAAAGTACAATGGGCAATGAACAACATAATAAAAAAAGTGCGAATTCTGGGGCCTTTGAATCTGCCTGAAAACTTCGAAAAATGGGACCGAGAAATTCATCGGGTGAATGTGGAAATGACAAAGGAGGTGATGGGAACTGGCTGCTGAGAAAGCAAAAATTGCATTTTATTGGTGTGCATCCTGCGGGGGATGTGAAGAATCTGTGGTTGATCTTGCAGAGTATATTTTTGATCTTGTTAATAGCGTGGATATCGTCTTCTGGCCTGTTGCATTAGACTTTAAAAAGAAAGACGTGGAAGCAATGTCTGATAGGTCTATTCTGGCGACTATGATCAATGGTGCCATCCGGACATCGGAACAGGAGGAGATGGCAAGGCTGCTACGCTTTAAAAGCAAAATCGTTATTGCTTTCGGTGCCTGCGCCCATTTAGGGGGCGTACCGAGCCTCACAAACCAGTTTGAGAGAGAGAAAATTTTGGAATATATATATATAGGTGCACCTACCATGGTGAATGAACAAAAGACACTTCCTGAACTGCAGCATTGGGATAATGGTCGTATGGTTACTCTTCCGGAATTTCGCAATATTGTCCGCAGTCTCGATCAGGTAGTGGATGTGGATTATTACCTTCCCGGATGCCCTCCCACACCCAAACTTTTGAAAAAGGCCTTATCAACGATCCTTTCAAGAGAATTGCCTCCTAAAGGGACCATTCTCGCTCCTAATATTAGTCTTTGCAGTGAATGCCCTAGAATTGAAGGCAAGCCCCAGGATTTGGCTATTTCTGAGTTCAAACGGCCCCATCGGACTCATCTTGATCCACAAAAATGCTTTCTGACCCAGGGGATTGTCTGTATTGGTCCTGCGACCAGAGGAGGTTGTGAAGCCTTATGCATCCAGGGTAATATGCCGTGTACTGGCTGTTTTGGCCCCACATCCCATGTTAAGGATCAGGGAGCAAAGATTCTCTCCGCGCTTGCTTCCTCTGTGAGTGCAAAGAACGAAAACGAGATTGATGAGGTGCTTTCAGGCATCCCTGACCCCGTTGGCAGCTTTTATAGGTATGGACTGGCTAAATCCTTGCTTCGAGGGAAACAAATGGGTAAGAAATAATACAGGAGAGGTACAGAAATTATGACAAAGGTCACTAAGAAGAAGATTGCCATTGATCCTGTCACGCGCCTGGAAGGTCATGGGAAAATAGATATATTCCTGGACGAAAAAGGTGGTGTTGAGCATGCTTACTTCCGGATTCCCGAGCTGCGGGGATTTGAGGTCTTCAGCATCGGTCGTCCCGCCGAAGATATGCCTCAAATCACCAGCCGTATTTGTGGCGTCTGTCCAACAGCACACCATATGGCATCGATTAAAGCCCTGGACGATCTATACAAAATTGAGCCTTCTGTCCCAGCAAAGAAGATTCGGGAATTAGTTTACAATACATTCATGCTTGAGGACCATGCCCTCCATGTTTATATCCTTGGAGGTCCGGATTTTATCGTCGGCCCGAATGCCCCCCCGGAGATGAGGAACTTTTTGGGTGTAATTCAGAAAGTTGGAAAGGATGTGGGTAAAAAGATAATTTCAATGCGAAGACGGCTTCGCGAATTTATCACTCATATCGGCGGGAAAGTGATCCACCCTGTCCTCGGGTTGCCAGGAGGTGTGGCCAAGGGGATTGCTTTAGAAGACCTCCCAAGATTTCAGGAATTAGCAAGGGATGGTTTGGATTTCGCCCTTTTTACACTCCGGGTTTTCAAGGACATTATCCTAAAAAACAAAGATTATATGGATCTTATCACCTCCGATGTCTATACTCACAAAACCTATTATATGGGTCTTGTAGATGAGAATAACAAGGTTAACTTCTACGACGGCCAAGTTCGGGTTATAGATCCCTATGGGAGTGAATTCGCCAAGTTTACTGTTCAGAAATATTTGGATTACATTGCCGAACACGTAGAGCCGTGGAGTTATATTAAATTTTGCTATCTCAAACCGGTGGGATGGAACGGTTTCACAGAAGGGGCCGAAAGCGGCATCTATTCTGTGGCGCCATTGGCCCGCTTGAACACTGCAAATGGAATGGCGACTCCTGAAGCCCAAAAAACCTACGAGGAGTTTTATTCCACCCTTGGTGGAAAACCTGTCCACTATACACTTGCAAACCATTGGGCCAGAATCGTTGAGATGATTTATGCGGCCGAGAGAATGAATGAACTGATTCACGACGTCGATATCACGAGTCAGGATTTAAGGGTGATTCCAAAGGAAACCCCAACGGTGGGGATGGGCGTGGTTGAAGCACCTCGGGGTACCCTTTTCCATCATTACGAAACAGATGAAAACGGTATCATTCGAAAGACCAACCTGATTGTAGCAACTCAGAACAATTCCGGTCGCATTGCCATGAGTGTGGAAAAAGCAGCAAAAGGACTGATCCACAATGGAGAAATATCCGAGGGCCTGTTGAACATGGTGGAGATGGCCTTCCGTGCCTACGATCCTTGTAACGCCTGTGCCACACATTGTTTGGTTGGTTCGATGCCGTTCAGAATTGCAATTTACGACCATAAAAGGAATGTGGTCCGGGAAATCACAAGAGTTGGAGAAAACTGAAGAATGCCTAACCACGGACAGTCGATTCTTGTCCTCGGTCTTGGCAACGATTTACTGAAGGATGATGGTGTAGGAATAGCGGCTGTACAAAAGTTGCGAGATGTTCTTGACATCTCGATCGACTGTGTGCAGGCATCAACCTCTGGCCTTGGATTGATGGACTACCTGGCCGGGCGCGACAAGGTAATCATCATAGATGCGATTGTTCTTGTACCGGAAAAGGTGGGACAGGTTTTTGAATGGCATTTGGACGAGTTGAGCACTGGTACCGTATTTTCACCACACTATGTCGGATTATTTGAAATTAGAGAGATAGCTAGGTTGCTTACACTGCCTTTCCCAAAAGAACTAAAAGTTCTCGGCATTGTGGTAAAAGATCCTTTTGCGATTGGTGAAAAGATGTCTCCTGAAGTCGAAGGGGCCATAGACAAGGTCGTAGAGATGGTAAAGAAAATAATATCCATATGGCAGAAGGAAACAGAAATTGCTTTCCCTTGACCGAAAGGATAATAACTAAACATGATATGGCATTTGTATATAAGGAAAAGATTATTCTTAATGGGGGTAATATAGCATGTCTGATGAATTAATCAGGACTTCAAGACTTGATTCGAATTTTATATTTGAGGTTAGCTCACATAAATATGCTAAAAACATAAATAGTTGTTTTGCCTGTGGAACATGTACAGGTGGTTGTCCGATACATAGGGTTTATCCTGAGTATAATCCCAGGAAGATAATAAGAATGATTAAACTCGGGATGAGAAGCGAAGTTTTAAGCAGTAAATATATTTGGTATTGTGCTACCTGTCATACATGTGAAGAACGTTGCCCGCGAGGTGTGGGTTTTTTTAATGTATTAAATGTGTTAAAAAATATTGCAGCCAAAGAAGGCTTCGCTCCTTCTCCCTGGATTGAACAGACAAAACAAATTACACTATCCGGAATTTCGATTCCAACTCAGGAGACTTGGATAAAAAAGCGGGAAGAGCTTTCCCTTCGGCCTTTAAGAAAAAAACTAAGTGAAAAAGCTGCAAAATTAATTGATTCTATGGTTTTAATAAAAAGCTTTGGGGGGGAAGATGAAGAAATATGCTCTATTTTTAGGTTGTAATACTCCTACAAAAGTTTTTCAATATGAACTTTCAGTGAGATGGGTCGCCAGACGGTTGGGGGTTGAGCTTGTAGATATCGAGGACATGGTATGTTGTGGTTCTAACCAGATAAACCTGAGCATAGAGGGTGGTCTTTTATTATCAGCCATGAATTTAGCTTTAGCTGAATCCTATGGTCTGGATATAGTTACTCTCTGTGCTGCCTGCACCGGAACATTATCAGAAGCAGTTGAGGAACTAAAAGATAGAAAAGTAAGAGCAAAAATAAACGAAAAACTTTCAGACCTAGGATTAGAATATAATGGAAAGAGTAAGGTGAAACACTTCTCAAGGATTATTTACGAAAATATAGGAATAGATAGAATAAAGAAAGAAATTAAAAAGGATCTGTCAAAACTCACAGTTGCCCCCCATTATGGTTGTCATTATTTGAAACCTAAAAACGTATATGGGGGCTTTGATGAACCAGAGCGCCCTCAAACACTTCATCAGTTAATCCAGGCCACAGGAGCGCTACCTATTAGATACGAAACGCTTCTTCTCTGTTGTGGAGGGAAAACTTTCCCCAATTCTCAGGATTTAGCTCACTCCTTAATTGGAATAAAGCTTGAAAACTTGAAAAATAAAAATGTAGATTGCATCTCTCTCCATTGTCAATCCTGCTACCTTATGTATGGCACTCAACAAGAAAAAGTTTCCAAAAAATTAGGGAAACAATATAATATCCCGATTTTACTTTATTCTCAACTGCTTGGTCTTGCTTTAGGTGGGGATCCAATAGTCGATCTTGGATTAAATTTAAATGTTCCTTCTACAGATAAACTTCTTGATAAAATAGGAATTGGGCATAAGGAAAAGATGGTTAAATTTGAAGTTCAAAAGGCTGAAGAAGCAGAAATACATTTCCAGTAAATAACTAACGAAGAAGCGACAACAAAGGAATTTTTTGTCGGCCTATACCTTCCATTCTCCCAATCCAGAGCCGTCGAAGGATCAACACCCAGAATTTTTGCAAACTCTCTATGAGTCATAAACAGGCTCAGTCTCAATATTCTCAATAGGGAACCAACTTGTTGAAAGTTTTTCCTACCTTGATTATATAAAGGTTTCATAGACTCATTTAGATTCACCTGGATTAAATCAAACTCAAAAAGCATATTCTTCTCTTTTCCAGAAAGAGAATAACTTTTGGCAATAGATTTTCTCAAAAACTTATGGGGCACATCTAAAACATCATAAAGACTTTTCAGATACATCAGCCTCGGAATCCTCCTGTCCATTTCCCACTCCAGAAGTACATTCTTAGAACACCCCACTAGTTCAGCCAGTTTCTTTGATGTCATTCTCCTGTCACGCCTTGTCTTTCTTATATAATCTCCCAGAGTTTTCGGATTTGTTTTGTAAAATCCTGCTTCTTCCAAAAAATTGATTTCAAGTTCAAAACTGAATATATTGGGCTTTCCATGATTCAAAAAAGTTTGCAATCTGTGCCGCATGGCTGTCCCTGTAGGTTTTATAGCCATCCCCAGAAGGAATGCAGATGCACCCCTCTTCAGATAAGAAACTATCTCGGCCGCATCTCCGGCCCCCTCCTGGACCGCATTGACATCCATATAGAGGTCCCACCGATACCATATCAAGACCTAACCTCCGAACGAACCGGTGAGCCTTCATCCGTAATCAGAAAACGGGTAGACAAGGCAAGAAAAAAACAGCTTAAAAGATACGGCAAATCAACGAAGAAGAAAAAAGACAAAGTCGGACAGATTTTCTCGAATGCCCAGCTCGGTCCAAAGCAGATAAAGGAATTTTGCCCTCTTGATAAAGAATCAAAGGATTTGCTGCACACAGCCATTTCCCGCCTGGGCCTGAGCGCACGGGCCTATGACCGGATCATTAAGGTGGCAAGAACCATTGCAGACCTCGCAGACGCAGAGGATATACGGCCTGAACATATCTCAGAGGCCATACAATACCGCAGCCTGGACAGGGATTTCTGGGGGGAATGAATTATAAATCTAACTTAATATCTATTTTTAAAATCACTCGATAATATTAGAAATTTTCATTACATAAAAACATAGAAAAATATATCCCTTGTTTTTATTATTTTAATTTAATAAAATAATTATTAAGAATAAGATATGATTATAATGATAACAACTTTCAGATTAAAATAATGCACTATTGCCCTTAAGATAGTTGTCAATATTAACGCTATTTTGAGGGTGGAAATCTGGCAGTTTGGCTATTTTTTATTTTTATTGGTGAATATGATGATTTTTTTGTCGGTTTACAGAAAGAAATATTAGGATTACAATCTAATAAAGTTTAGATTCCTTTTAATACGAATACTCCCATTCAAATCAGAATAATCCTGCTTATAAAAAATCCAAATCGAAAAGAGTATAAGGATTTATGAATCGACTTTTCCACATCTTACTTTTTTGCCCCTTACTTCTGATAAGCAAAATCCATCCATTTCAAGTTAGAAATAGTATGACATCTTCATAAGACCGGTTTTGACTGAGAAAAGCAATGTTTTTACCCTTTAATAACGGAAAGAGAGCCGTTTAAACTTTAAAAATCATGTATTCAGATGATTGGCGATATGAAATCTGCTTTATTTTCTAATAATATCCCATGACCATAATGTCACAACAAAGGATGAAAATATTGTAAAAAAGAGTAAACCATGGATATTATTTTTTATTTTATCAATCCTAAAAATGTAAGGAGAGCAACCAAAAAGATCTAGGGAAAGACTATCTCCTGAAGGAAAAAAATTAAATTGAAAAAGGAGACTAAACCGCAGGATTTTACTCTTATTCATAGAAAGGAATAACTAATTATGGAAAGGCAAATCTCTATCATTTCCTTTCTCTTTTTATTTATATCTTATCTCACAATCACACCTACATCAGCAAAAATTTTTAAGGTGAACAAGGAAGGAGGGTGGGATTTTACTTCTATTCAGGAAGCAATTGACGTAGCCCAAACAGGGGATGTTATTAAGGTTAGTTCAGGAGTATATAACGAGAATATTATAATCAATAAAGACATAAAAAACATCAAAGAAGATTTTCTTGGGTTTATAGTTGAGTATAAAGACAAAGAACACTTATTCATAATAAAACCAAAGATAAATGCTGAAACGGCGATAAAGCCCTTTTTCATAAAAAACCCCCTTAAATAAAGCAAAGGTAAAAAAATATAATAAGATAACTAAATTTATATTATCAAATCGCTGAAACTAAGGCAATGATTTTATAACTATTTGTTTATAAAAATTAAATTTTAATAATATCCTTTG
>JBLIRO010000107.1:0-13993 GCA_049472335.1 bacterium
TCCGTATCCTGAAAGGAGACCGGATTTTGATACCAGATGTCGTAGGATTCATAACCATTATTTATAAATGTCTGGAATATATGATTTGCCTGGGTCTGCGTGGCCGTCCAGAGGACGTTTTCCTGATCCGCACCGCCACCTGCCACCAGGATGAGATTTCCCTTCAATGGAAAATCAGTGTCAATCTTTAGTTTTAATATCCCGTATTCACCATTGGCCACATAGACATAGCTTCCTTCAATGGCGACATCCAGCGCTGTGTCAGGCACATCATAGTTCCAAACTATATGCGGGCTATTCGGATCACCTATATCGATGACTTGCAATCCACCTTCCCAATCGGCGATATAGGCGTGCGACCCAGCCATATCTATACCCAAAGCGTAACCAGGGGTATCACATATTCCAAGGAGGCTGGGATTAGTTTTGTCCTTGGCGCTTATGATTTGGAGACCGCCATGTCCATCGGCTATGTACACTAAATCACCTTTTATAACCATATCTTCTATATAAACAGGGTCATCACATTCCCCCACTACCATCGGATTGTCTTTATCGCTAACATCGATGATCTGGAGAAGGCTTTTTCTCTCACTGCCTTCCATATATGAGCTGGCCACATAGGCATAATTGCCCGATACGGCCACATATCTTCCCATTACTGTATTACAACTGCCCACAATATAAGGATTACTTTTGTCTTCAACATCAATAACATGAAAATCCCCATCAGCCATATAGGCATAATCTCCATCGATTGCAATATCATCCGTGTATCCCGGCAATACACAACTCCCCGCGAACACCGGCTTGTTATGATTAGTGATATCAATAATCTGTAAACCTCCATCCCAATCAGCCACATAGGCATAGTTGCCAGCTATGGCCACTACTTCCGCATACCCCGGAGTATCATACCTTCCCACAGTCACCGGTCCGTTCTTTTGAGAAATATCAATAATATGCAAGCCCCTTCCTGCGACAGATTCAGCTACATAAGCATAGTCACCCGTGACGGCCAAATTGAATGCATAATAGGGCTCGCAATCACTTTCCGCTATCTCTGGTCCGACTTTGTTCTGAATATCGACAATACGCAGACCGCTATACCTAATAACAGAATCGCCGTTAGGATCAGTAAGCTGAATGCCTGAATCGGCAATATAGGCATAACTGCCTGCTATAGCCACCCCCTGTGCTGAGCCGGGTGTCCCGCAACTGCCTAAATGCACGGGCTCGGTTTTGTTTCCGATACTAAATATCCTTAAACCACCGTCCGAATCAGTAACGAAGGCATATTCACCCACTACGGAAACATCTGTAGCATGGCCATGAAAATTATAACTTCCGATAATCCAAGGATTGTTTTTATCCGTGATATCCATAACATAGAAACCGGCCCCCCAATAGGCAACATATGCATAATCTCCTGCTACATTTACTGCCACAGCGGAACCGGGAATCTTACAATTTCCTGCAGGCAGGGGATTCCCCTTGTCAGTGATATCTACAATCTGGAGGCCGTTCACTCCGTCGGCAATATAGGCATAATTCCCTTCTGCAACTACATCAAAAGCCGTTCCGGGAGTAAATAGGCTTCCGACAATCTCCGGGTTATTGGGATCATTAATACGGACTATCCTTAATCCATTGAATAAATCATTAATATCGAAACTTTTTTCATTTCCGACAGCAACATATGCATAATCGCCTGCTATAAAGATCTGTCTGGAATAAAGTCCGGTGAAACAGATTCCCATTTTTTTCGGGGCAGATTTATCTGAAATATCAAGAATCTGGAATGTGCCTCCTCTCCCGGCCAAATAAGCTATATTATCCGCAACTGTTACGCCATAGGCGCCAAATTTTGTTTCAAGGCTTCCGGTCAGCTCGGGTTCAGTTCTGTCCGAGACATCTATGATTCGCAGGCCTCCTTCATCTTCAAAATAATGAGCGACATAGGCATAGTCTCCCTCTACTGCCACATCAACAGAATAAAAGGACGTATCACAGCTTCCTGTGACCTTTGGCCCAATTTTTGTTGATATATCTATGATCTGGAGACTTCCTGATATACCTGCAACAAAGGCATAATTATCCAGAATATCCACACCCGCTGAACCGCATGGAGTAATACATCCTCCTACTACCACCGGTCGTTCATTCTCGGAGATATCGATTATCTGTAGACCGCTTCTTTCATCTGCGAGATAGGCATAATTTCCGCTCAGAACCACACCAAGTGCCTTGCCCGGTGTATTACAGTTTCCAATGAGATCAGGCTGCAAATTATCATTGGGATCAATGATCACAATGACCTGCAGGCCCTCTTCTTTATCAGCTATATAGGCATAGTTGCCTGATGTGACTATATGTTTAGCGTATCCGGGCGTATCTGACATTTCCGTAAGCTCCGGACCTTTCTTATTTGTGATATCAATAATTATCAGACCGGCATCACCATCTGCGATTAAAGCGTAATTACCAAAAAGAGAAACACTCTCGGCGTTTCCGGGTGTATCGCAGCTTCCGATAATCTCGGGCCTGTTCTCGTTAGCTATATCTATGATCTGAAGGCCACCCTCTCCGTCTGCAATGCAGGCATATTCATCCCTGATGGCTATCCCCTTGGCAATGCCGGGTGTATCACATAGTGATACAAAATAGGGGACTTGAGGATTGTCGAAGTTGAAAATATAAAGACCTGTCTCCCCGCTGGCTATGTACGCGTAAACAGAAGAACCACTATCTGTGTCTTTGATCTTCAGATCATGACACTCACCAAGGGGAATAAATGATGCAACATCCTTATCATTAATATCGAAGATAACAAATCCCCTGGATGTTGCGCACCCGGCATACGTCACCCAGGTCATCACGTTCTGCCTTACTTCTTTCTGTTTCCATACCTTTATAGCATGAAAATCCCCATAGTCTTCCCACTGTCCGACCAATCCCAAATAAACCAAATCCTGATTTCCTATAGCATATTGCGGGAAGAAAGTGGAAGTTATAAAAAGAATGGTGCTCAGGGCAAAAAAGAAGAAAAGCGAAAATGACCTTTGCCGGACATCAAAATATATTTTCATTCAAAATCACCGAGTGGTGAACTCAACCCTTAATCCTTCAACAAATTCCTTGCCTTCAATGGCTTCACAGACGGCCTTTGTCGGATCTACCGTGTCATTGATGGCTATGATCTTTCCGATGCATCTGCCTTTTACAACCTCATTACCTGAATCGAAAACATCAAATACATCCCCTTTCCTGACGCCAACCTTTGAACCTATATTCAGGATAACGAGGTTCTCCTTAACCATTGCAATTCTCCCTCTCAGGGGTCGTTTGGCATATATGGCTTCCTTTGCCTGCATATAGATAAATTCCGCCAGATCTTCAGTATTTTCCTTTTTCGACAGGCTAATTCCGGAATCAATCTTATCGATTTCCCCTGAATCAGCATCCACCACCTTGTAGCAAAGGGAAAGTCCCTCCGGGGATCTATACCCCTTAAGAAAAACCATAACACCGGCATAAAGGAATTTACCGAAAATGTCCTTTTGGTCATTAAAGGAAAAATCAGAGAGCTCAAGGTCCTTTTCTTCCAGAAGCTTATCCAGTTCATCCCTTTCTGCCACCCTGACCCAGGCATCTTCAACAAAACGCCGGGTTAATCTTTTATCGATGTCTTTTATTATCCTATTTACCCAATCAGGAAGGGGCTCTTGCTCCTCATCAAAAACATCAAAAATTGCCATTACCAGAGGTTTGGATGTCCATCTATCCTCGGAAAGTGCCGGTGTTTTAGAAGAAACTGGCTTTTCCTCCCTCACCTTCAACTTTTCGTAAATCATCTTTTTCAGTTCTTCGATCCTCTTTGTTTTGTCATCAGAGGTTAATTGATCTTTTTCCTCCTGAACAGAAACATTTCCTAAGTACAATCTGGGAACGTTAATCAACAGGGTTGCAAAAATCAAAAGGAGAAGCAAGACAATGACTGTTCCGATCCATCTGTCCTTTTGCGGCAAAGAGAATGAAGAACGCCTCACTGCCGGGATTGCCGGCTCGTTTTCAGGATTAAGACTTTTCGATGAGACATTTGCCTTATCCGTTCCGCTTGTTTTTTCTTGATTAAAATCCTGCCTGGAGATGTTTTTCCCCCTGGGTATAACCAGGTAATCACCAGGGTGGCCATAAAGCACATAGTTGATCCAGGAAAAACTTTCTTTTCCGAATTTTTCCTGAAAGGATACCCTTGCCTTTCTCAGTGATTCTCCTATAGTATTGCCGTCAATAAGATGATGATAAAACTCTATACCCATATGGGCGCCATATTCATCGGACACATCACAAAAGGTGCCTATATAATATTGCACGCCGGATATAAGGAAGGCGTGGACAAGTCCGTAGCTATTGTGAATCCTGTCAACCTTGTCATTGTCCTTTTCCTTTAGCCACTTTTCCGTATACCCGGATTGGCAGGCATTACCAAATACAAGCCTCGGCATGGCCTTTTTCCCTCCGGCCATTTTCATGATATCCGAAGCATTCAATTTTCCGTCTGACAGCATCCACCCGCTAAGACTCGGTTTACCGGGATCATATTCGGCATGACCTGCATAATGCACAAGGTCATAGTCCCATATATTTTTCTTCACAAAGTCCAGATCAACCTGGTCGGAAGATTGGAGTATGATCTTAACCATATCCTCTCTTCTCTGAAATTCTTCATAAATACTGATCCCCTCCTTCCAGGCTACATCCAGGTCCTCAGTAGGATCGGCTATTATGAGCATGCTTAATTGGGATTTTGGCTGTTTTGCATGTGAAGGATGGACAATCTCGTTCCCTCTGGTTCTTACCTGTCTTCCCATACTAAATTGTTCACACAAAAACCTTTGACCATCAAAAAGCAATTCCCAGGGGATATGAACCAATTGCTCGTCTACGATAAGCTCCAGGTTTTTAAGCGGAGTATTTTGAAGCCGTACCTTTATCTCCTGACTGAGCAACTCGTTGAAAAGCAGTTGACAGGACTTTTGAAGTTCGATCAAAAAGTGTTGATTGGGATTCTTAAGGATATTTATCTTATTCAGATAATAAATGATTTCCCGAACAGACCCATCGACCTTTTCGATGGCTATCTCATTTTCCTGATAGAATGCGATCGGTCCCTGCCCATGGGATTCCGATAAGGAAAGCCTTATCTTTCCATTCTCGAGGTAAGCAAGTTCAAGGATGTTTTTTTTATCTTGCTCTGATTTTAAGGTGTTCATTTCTCGCCCTTATCAATGAAGAGCTCGACCATACCAAGGGATTTTTCTCCGGCGAGTAGCTCAAGTGAGTATTCACCCTCCCTGATCCGGGTAAACATCGCTTCACCCTTATAATCTAGGTAGAGCGAGGAACAAACCCTGTCAGATTTATAGAGGATTGCCCTTATATTGCTCAGCTTACAAGGAAAGTTATCAGTCTTTGCCTGAAAGGATGTCTTTAGGATCAGATACCCATTCTTACCGGAGCGGTCTATCTCTAAAACAATGGTTCCCTCATTGATTTCTATCCTTCTGTTATATAGATAGGTGCTGGGTGCTTCTTTGACTTTGAGGTCATCGTGCCCGTTTCTCACCGGCTGTAATTCCGGCATCGGTCCAATAAACATCTCCCCTAAAGCAGGCTTTAGCTGAGTAATTTTGTTGCGAATTTGATCCCAAAGGAGGGTTACTTTCAGGATTACAGGTCTGTCCTTTGGCCTCAAACCTGGCTCCGCTAAAGCATTCCGGAGTATTTCCCCGGCCTTTTTATGAAGGTGCTCCGGCACTTTTTGGGGAGAGCTTTCAGTCTGTTGAATCATTCTTATGCTCTTAAGCGTTTCCAAACATTCAGAGCAGGCCAGGAGATGTCCGTCAACTTCCTCTCTTTCCTTTTTTTTGAGAACTCCTCTGGCATAATCCCATAAAAGCGATTCTTCAGGACAACCCTTAAGGAAGGGGATGATCTGCCTTTTTATCTTTCTGTAATTCTTTATGAGGATCTCATCAAATTTATTCATATCCTTTCTCCTCAATCCATTGGTAAATTTAAAAATTTAACAAATTTTTTATCATCTTAATCTTCATTATAACCAATCGGTTCCTTTTCTACATTAATAGACGAAAAAAACTTTATAATTTCCCCACCCCTCTTTTTTTTAATTCATCTTTTAGAATATTCTTTACCTTTTCATTATTCTTATAAACGGTTTTAACCTTTATTTGAAGGAGATCCGCGATCTCTTTGGCAGTCATCTCTTCATCAGTAAAAAGATCAAAGATCAATTTTTCTCTATTCGATAACTGGGAAAATGTCTCTTCAAATGCGTCCTGAATTAGTTCGCTATCAAAGATATCCTCTCTAGGTGAAATCTCGGCAAAAATAGTTTCTCTTTTTTCCTCCGTCAACTCGTCAATATTGCCTGTCGACATCCTTATATCCTTTTTTCTATACTTGTCACAAATGAAATTTCTAAGGACCTTTCCGATATATGTAATAGGCTGGCATTCTTTCCGGTAACAACGAAGCCTCCTGAAATTATCCTCTGCAATGTGAATAAAAAAATCATGAAAAAGGTCTTCTGCTTCGAATTTAGGATTTTCTCTCGTTCTCTCAAAAATTACCTTATAAATCAAGGATTCGTACCGTTCTAAAAAATCATCTGGTGATATCCCAAATTCTGATGGAAATTTTGAGTCTAAGCAATTATTCATATGCTTTCTCCGGATTCTATTTTGGTCGAGCCCTTATATAGAGGGCAAGCATACTTTATCTGGCAGGAATAACCGCCAAATTCAAATTTTTCTCAAGATCCCTGTGGTAACTTGTGAAAAATTGCAAATTGCAAAATGCAAATTTTAAAATGCAAAATAATGTATTCCTTAAATTTTCATTTTGCAATTTGCATTACCTGCTCCAAAACCACACGGTTTTTGAGTAGGTACCTTTTTTAGCGATTAAATTCTTGTTTTATAAAATTATTATTCCTCTATTTAAATTTAACTACTTTAACGGATAAATATCAAGAGGGAATTATCAAAACGGCGGGGAAAATAAACTTTTAATTGCGTCTATTAAAATGAAAGCAAAAAAGCAATTATAAAAACATATTCCTTAATTTGAAAGGAGGGATTGAGATGTTGAGCAATTTTTTACAGGACTGGTTGATTAACAAATTAAATGGCTATTTTATTATCCTTTATGCCACGGATCACTTCATGCTGGCTTGGATGACCGAGCGCATGAACAATGTTTTAGTTTTCTGTCTCGTATTCATACGTCTTATCCCTCCCCGCCGCAGATTGACCTTAATATAAAAAAGGCATTTTTAGTCGTGGGACACACTTTGGTGAATGAACATAAGACATATTATTAAATTACGACAAATATATAAAGTGATCCGGAGTCTGCCTACCCCCCCCAAAGCCTGATCAAAGATCAGGTTAAAGCAGGCTCAACCCGGCCCTAACCCAGGAGCATAAAGGTTTTACTCAACGGTTAGGGCCAGGATCACTTTAATGATTTCTTTTCAATAAAATTTTCCAGCAAATTATCATGGTTTAGCAACTTTTATTATCAAAGGTTGCTAAACATATTGGCACTATTTCTGAAAAATTTTATTTCAATTGTTTTTAACTATCTGAATTTATGAGTATTTAAAACTTCCTACATACTGGCACCTCTATTGCTTAATACTAAGCACTAAGCAAAACTTCAAGAAAGATTTAAACAATACATAATATAATATCTTATTGAACAAAATCTTTATCAACTTTACAAAAATTTTAATTTGTGATAATATAGATACGATTTTTCTATATATAGATTTAAAATTTATCTCTTATTTTAAAAAAAATACAGGTTGAAGGTAGGTTTTTTATCGATACAGTATTAATTTAATATAGCATTACTATAAGACACAGATTATTTTTGAATCGTTTTATGAAGTTCAATCCCGTATTTGTCCACTCATGTTTTCACATCTAGAGGGATAGTTTTTTCAATTTTTTTTAGGCCAATGGCTAATTAGATTAGAATTCGTTTACCAATTGGTTTTTTCTCAAAATCATGGAGGAGATATGGAAGCATTGGATATAAAAAAGATGACTTGCTGCGAGGATGTTATTCTTCCCAAAATAAGTGTCAGGCAAAAACCTTATCTTGCTATATGGAAATGCCCTGAATGCGGGGATACAATGGTACAGGCAATTAATGGATCAGATCTTTTGGTTTTAGAAATAGCCGAATCAATTGACGCGACCAAAGCCTCTTCAGCGTCCAACTGTTTCCATTAATTTTCTTCGCTTACGGCCTCTTATACGGCCTCTTATAACGATAATTTTATGGCTAACTTCATCCCAGATCTTGCATTCTAAATAGATTTCAAATGCAAGATCTGGGTCAAAACGTCATCATATCTTCATCGTTATTTTAATCCTTACTTTTTTGATCTTTACTTCATCTCAAGGGTAATTAAAGCACCAGGCTTGACAGCAGGGCAAATAGCAGAGGATTAGCCGTACTCAGAGGAGCTGGGGCATACAGGGCCGAAGCATACAAAATAGACAGGAGGCTGAACAAAGGAGCCGGTGCCGCCGGTGCGACCGTTGTAGCTGCAGCGGCTGATGCAGTTACGACCGTAGGGGTAGCTAGGGCAGCCGTGCTGCCGACAAGGATGACTCCCGGGGCTGTGTTTACAGCGGTCAAAGTGGGAGAAGTAAAGATAATCGTAGCATTCGGAGAACGCTGAAACGGAGACGAGATGGGTGGTACAGTTCTCCATCCCTGCGACAACCCATAAACAGGATAAATGACAGGGGATTGCAAACCCAGAGGACAAACAGGTGGAAAAAAAGGCGATCCAATCCATGGAGGACACCAATAATTGAAATATGGCTGCCCGAAGAACTGAGCATGTCCCGTCCCACAAGTTATAACCAAAATAATAATAATAAGAGATACAAGGGCAAAAAGAGATTTCCTACATAATTGCATTGCTGACTCCTCCTATAAATTCATATGACATATGATTATTCCAAAGCTGTACCATCCCCCCCCAGGGCCTTTATTTTCTGCAAGAGTAAACCGGCTGATTGATCGTCCGGCTCAAGCCGAAGAGTTTCCTTCAATTCGCGGGCGGCATCAACATACTTACCCTGTTGATAATAGGCCAGCGCAATGTTATATCGAAGATGATGATCGTTGGCCTTTAACTCCCCTGCCCTCTCCCATGCCTGAATTGCTCTGTCATACTGTGTTGATCGAAAATAAAACATACCCAGGTTTACAAGGTGGGTAGGAATATCAACCGGCTTTCCGGCAAATGCCTTTTCCCATTCCAGTTCGGCCTTCTGAAAAGAGCCCATCTCAAAATATGCATTACCTATATTCAGATGCGCGCTGGCCAGATCCGGCTGAAGATTTACGGCCTTTTTCCAGGCCTGAATCGATTCATCTGTCTGATCCATAGCCTGATAAACCTTTCCCATATAAAAGTAGGCCTGAGGATTTTCCGGCTGTAAACGCACCATCTCTTGATAGGAAGAAAGGGCCTGAGCATAATCCTTTTTTAGTATGTAAAGATAGCCCAATTGATTATAAGCCTCTGCGCAACTGCTATCCATTGCAAGTACTTGTTGAAAGTGTTTCTCCGCTTTTTGATAATCATTCAGCCGGGCGTATAACATCCCTAAATTAATCACGGCATTTACATAGGACGGTCGAATTGCCAGGGCACTGTTCAACTCTGAGATGGCCTGGTCATAACGCCCCTGGCCAAGATAGACACTGCCAAGATTGTTATGAGCCTCGACGCAATTAGGATCTATCCGGAGAGCATACTGAAATTGAGTTTGGGCCTTTTCCATCTGTCCCTTACGTGTATAAACCAATCCCAGATTAATAAGGGCCATAACATGTTCGGGATCATATTCCAATGCCTTTTCAAAATGCATGGCTGCCAAATGAAGATCATTACCGGCCAGATAAAGATTACCCAGATGATTCCATCCTTCGGCATAATCCGGATTTAATTCCAGGGATTTCTGAACAGCCCACAAGGCCTCTTTCAATTCTCCTTTCTTTTGATAGACAAGGCTCAAATTATAATAGACCTCCGGAGATTCAAGACTTTCCAGGGCCAACCGAAACTCATTTACTGCATGATCCCATTCCCCTTTCTGATAGTGAATCAATCCCAGATTATAGTGGTCTTCCTTGCGCTGAGGATCCAATGCCTGAATCCTTTTGATGAGTCTCTCGGCTTGGTCCAACAGGCCCTTTTCTTCATAGGCATATGCCAGAAAATCAACAAATCTTTTTACAACGGGCAATACTTCCGGATCCTGCTCCAGGGCCTTTTCGAATTCCTCAATCGCCAGGTTTTCTCTTCCTCGTGTTAAGTAAATATTTCCATTGGTGATATGTTTTTTGGCGCCTATCAGCTTAGCCACCCGGGCCTTTACCTGTTCCAACTCCTTTTTATTCCCTCCCGTGCAAATTAAAAAGGGTGGGACATCTCCTCTGTAACTGTTTATACCCTCCATCAATGATATTCGGGAGTCGATACGGTAAAGGGCCTTTGGAGCGGAAAATTCCACAAAGGCATTTTCATCCGTATGAAGACGTACACCCTGTGTTTTCACATAATCCTTTATTTCATTTTCATCCATTACATAGTGGGCGAGAAATTCATTTGCATTTTTTATATCAACCCGCTTAAGGTCCTCATTTATTCTCTTGTTCTGAAACCGTTCGAGAAGGACATCATATTCCAGAACTATCCTGTCCTTTGAGCCTATAAGGAGATAGTCCACTCCAAGGGCTGACTCCCAGATAGTAAAATATGGAAATACGTTGTGAAAGGTATAAATAATGCTCCGGAAAGTTTCATCCTCTATATTATACGCATGGAGCCAGATGCAGGCTAAACCCTCAGGATTAAGTCTCTGCCTGCATAATTGAAAAAACTCCCTGGTAAAAAGGTCGGAGATTCTGGCTATTCAGGGATTGGAAGGTTCTGAGATAATAATGTCATATTTACGATCAGTCAGAGCCAAATGGTTTCTTCCGTCCTCAATGATCAATTCCACCCGTGAATCATCCAGGATATTATGGTTAACATGGTCAAAATAGCAGGAGGCCTCCACTGCTGCAGGAGAAATCTCCACACAATCCAGATGCTCCACCGGATAAAGGCCTGCAGAACCCAGGGTAACACCGCTGGCTAATCCGATCACCAGGACTCTTCCGGGATGAGGATGAAGCAGCAAAGGCACATGGGCCAATAATTCCTGGGTAGGCATATCTGTGAAGGTGGATGCGTCGCCTTTGCCGTTGACGAGAAAATATCTATGCCCCTGCGAATCTTCCTTAACTGTAACTGTAGTGCTCACTCCCTCTTTATAATAGAGGACCTTGAGTTTTTTCATTACGTCCTCTGTTGTGGAACCGGTTCTGGCCGCTGATAGAACCAGGTCCCTGGCGTTCATGTAAGCGCCGCTGCTCATCAGTTTCACATTCCATATAGGAAATAAGTGGACAGCTACAACTACAATGATTAAGATTACCGAGGCAATTATACCTTTTCTGACCCTGCTCAGTTGCCGGCTTAATCCAAGGAAAATGAATCCGGCGATGATATTGATCCAAACCGCTGCCAGGATGCTCTTCTGAACTCCCAGCCAGGGGATGAAAACAAAGGCACCGATAAAGGAACCAAAAATGGAGCCGAGAGTATTTGCAGCATAAACTCTGCCCACAGAGCTTCCGACTTCGGCAGTTGTTCGGGTATAGATACGGATTGCCAGAGGAAAAGCCGCACCCATCATTGTTGTAGGCACCAGCATAAGAAGGAATACGAGAAGGAATTCCACAAACTGTAAAAGCCAGAAGGAATGGGAAAATCTTAGGATTATCCCTATGATCAAAACCGGAAGATGACCGAATAATGGGACCACTGCAAGTGCGGAAAACCCGATTATAACCTCGATTGACGCAAGGGAAAAAACCGGATCTTTCTTTCGGTCAATAAATCTCGAAAAGAGAATACTGCCCAGCGCCAAACCAAAGATAAAGGCAGTCAGCATCAAACTAAAGGCATATATGGAGGAGCCGATAATCAGGGACAGAACCCTCGTCCATGCGATCTCATAGACCAAAGCAGCAAAACCCGACAAGCCATAACCGATAAGAAGTATCCTGAGCAACTTATTACTGGGTGCACCGGTTTCTTCCGGCCATGGCTCTGTTTGCCTCTCTGCGGATCGAATTCCCGGTTTAGTTCCGTTTAATTCTATTTGCAATGGAAACGTTCTGCGATGAATCAAATATACGCACAAGCATATAAAAAGATTAATCAAACAGGCAATATAGATTGTTTTGAGCACTCCCCACGAGGGAATAAGGAGAAAACCGGCAAGAAAGGCGCCTAATACCGCACCAAACGTATTGACAGCGTAAAGTTTTCCTACCATCCAGCCAATATGGTCGGGAGCCCTTACAAAGAATTTGGTCAATACAGGAAGGGTTGCCCCCATCAGGGTAGCAGGGAATAAAAGGAGAATACCGCAGAACAGAAATCTTATTAGACTAAAGACATAGAAGGAGGTGTGATAATTCTGATAAACAATCCGGTAAAACGATTCGGTTGTTCTAATTATCCAGGGCAGCATAAGACAGTAGACACCGATAGCTCCTTCCAGCAAGGCGAATATCCTTAAGGGATCTTTCCGGCGGTCGATGATCTTGCCTCCCCAAAAGCTGCCCAGGGCCAGACCTCCCATAAAGGCACACAATACAGTTGTAATCGAGAAGACCGTGTTGCCCATTACAAGTCTTAAAAGGCGAGTCCAGATAATTTCATAAATCAGGCCTGCGGCCCCGGACAAAAAGAAGAAAAACAGTACAAGCCCCCCTGCCATTCTCAGTGATAATATTTCTTTATTTTTTTTCAACTCATACATTATGATTTCCATTTAACAACTAAAACAATCCAAAATTTATGTAAGGGATGGAGAGAGGTCTCCATCCCTCCATCCCTTAATGCCTTCTCCTTCTACGGCATAAATCCCCCTATCAAGGAATCGGGGGTATCCCCCAGAGCTGGGCCGGTGTCAACAGGCCCAAGTAATCCGCAGGTGTCAGGCCATATAAAAATGTATAGAGCAAATTGGCAAAGTCGATCGTGGTTTCAAAGTGTGTCAATTTGGTCGGCAAATACAATGAATAACCCGGCAGTAAGGTAATGGGAGATGGAAGGCTCGTAACAGGATCAAGGAGATAATTGGGAGGAAACGGCATAAATCCATAAATATCCTCAAAGAATGTCAACCCACTGCCAAAGGCCGGAGGTACATTATAAAGTAACCATACAGGACCCTTTGGATTTAAAACCGGATCCCAGATTATACCCGGCTGCACCGGAAGTATGGTATTTCTGGTGAGTTCGGTTATGATGGGTATAGTTCCCGCAAGCACAAGGGGATCCCAATTGAAATCAGTAACCAAGGGCGGAGACCAAAGGGGCCACAACAGGTTGTAAGGTGGCAAGGCTGCCCATTGGGCCTGGACCGAAGGAGCACAGAACAATAATAAAGACACTAGGACAACGAGACTGATTATTCCCCATTTTTGTAATCTCTTCTCTCTAAGCATCTCAACTCCTCCATAACTTCTTGAAAAATAAATTTATTTTTCAAGTCAAAGAGACAAACAAATGAATATATCTATTCCTTGCCCAAAACACCTCCTTTCTTAATAAAATCTTTAAGACTTCTGCAATATAAATAACTTATTAAATATCAATATATTATCTTGATATTTAATTTGTATTTTCCTCCGTGTTTGATATAATATAACTCGTTACAAAACAAAAAGTTACACCAAACAACGGAGGAAAATATCGTGAAAAAATTTCAATTATCACTTTTCTATGATTTCCAGGTTTTTATTCAATCATCAA
>JBLIRO010000108.1:0-13910 GCA_049472335.1 bacterium
AGTCTAAAACGTAATAGAAAACCTGCTTAGCGCCTTGCCGGTGAAGCTTTTTTTTGCGTGTCATGACGATTTCAACTGCAAGATCCGGGTTAAACCAAATTCGATTTTTTAGTCTGTAAATCGCCTTTCCAGTCGAATCAAGCCAAAATTCTTATCCGTTAAAATATTCTTTTTCTTTTTTTTCAAAGGTTTATTTTAATTCAAAAGACTTGGCATAATATTGCATAATATTTGATGGATCATATATTAATTTTAAACCTATTATCAATCTGGGAATTATTCTATACCCCGGATAGTTGGGGGGGGTGATTGCCTGAAAAATTTCTCTAAAAAACCATCTCATTTATTCGTTTAACATCACAGAATCTGAGACAGATAAAAACATTATGAATATTTTTTTGATTAATTATTATTAATTGATCAGCTTTTAATTTGTTGATATTAAGTAGGAGCATTACAATGAATAAGAAAATTTCCTTATATATTGCGATTATGAGTATAACTGCATTGCTGGTCCCGGTTTTATTTTTCTGCTCGAATGCAAATGCGCAATGGGGATGGGGTCCTCAATACGGTCAAGGCGGATGGGGAGCCTATAATGGCAGAAATTCATGGAATCCTTGGTACGGCGGTGGTTACGGGGCCATTTCCCCGACAAAAACAGTGAAAAAATGGGCTGGTTGGAACGATGATGGCTGGGAGGAATTTATCGAAGTATTACAAGAGAAATATCCTGATTTAGAAGGGATAAATTGGGATGAATACGAAGACTGGGATGAAAATGATTGGAAAGCCCTCCGTGAGGCTTTGCAGGAAGTGAGGCTTGAAGAAAGTCTGGAAAAATTCATTGAGGATGTAACTGAAAAATTTGACGGATATGACAATGATGATTGGGAATCATTTAATACCAATTTTTTTGCGTTTATTGAAGCTGCTGAAGAAGAAGATACCGATGTCGATCTTCTCTGGGCCGGTTTTGTTGCCACCTACGGATGCTTTGATAGTGCTGCTGATGACGGTGAGCTAATTGAGTGCTGGAAAAACTATGATGAATGGGATGAAGATCAATGGGAGGATTTTCGAGGAATTTATAGTGAATATCTTGAATATGAATGGACACAATTCAATGAGGAACTTCAGGAAAGGCTGGAAAATTATTATGATGAATTAGCAGACTGGGAAGATTGGCGTAACTGGACCGATGATGAATGGGAATCGTATCTGGATAAATATAGTAGTTTCATATCCGGCAGTTCCGGTGGATACGGCTTTGGCAGTCCTTTTGGTTATTCCGGAGGATGGGGATTTGGCAGACGAAGTGGTTACGGATTCGGCTTCCCTGGCGGCTATGGCTTTGGCAGTCAGAGCGGATACAGATATGGCAGCCAGGCTGGTTACAACTATGGTTCTCCTGTAGGCTATGGTTATGGTGGCCCTCCCGGATATGGGTATAATGTTGGCCCTCCCGGATATAACTATAACGGCTGGGGTGGTTACGGATATGGCGGATATGGCTATGGATTCCCTGGACCTTATGGATATAATAACCAGGGCGGATATGGTTATGCCGGTCCTGGTTCTTATTATGGCTATGGTGGCCCATGGGGAGCCAATGGCTGGTGGTAATATTTATTGTTTAAGATGATTTTTTCATTATTTTTGACAATTCAGCATTACCCCCCCTTTAATGCTGGCGCTTATCAGGCAGGTGTGTTTAAATGGATTTTTACTCTGTTTAAGCCCACCTGCCATTAAGCCCACTTATCTATTTAAATCTTTGAGATTATATCATTACAGGATCCTTCTAACTGACTTTTTGTCATCAAGATCATATTTATTATTGCATCAATTTTAATCTCTTTAGTTAATTAAATTTTTACAGATTTCGACCATTTAGTCTAAATGTCGCCCACCAAGTCGATACAGACTTTATTTTTATTTTAACAATTAAGCATTTTATCTTATTATTTCAATAAGTTAAATCACTATTCAATGATGGCATAATACTTGAGATATTCATATCCAGATTCAGGAAATTATAATCCGCAGAGTATAATGATAAATGATATATTTGAAAACATCAAAAGCATTAGAATGAAATCATTTTTTTTCTTTAAACTTAATATTGATGGATTTGCAAAAAGTCATTTTGTCGTCTCCGGGCCTTTTTTAAAGGCCCCAAAGCTTGCTCCACTTCGCTAAGGGCCTTTATCAAAGAATACCCATGACTCCTTTCTTGGCTTTTTTATGATCTTATCAATATGTAGTCAATAGCTATCATTTTTTGACTATCGATTATAATCAAATAATTTATATGGGAGGATAAATGGATAAAAAAATAGAATTCGAATCAGATGAAACAATATTTTTTAATATTTTTTTAAAGGAGTTTAAGTTATGCAATTAAAGAGTTCTTCTAAAAATATCATCTTCATTATTTTATCATCAATTATGATTTTATGTATTCTCTCTTGCCCTGCTTTTGCCCAATATTATTATCCTTATTCCGGTACTAGCTACTATAATTATAGTCCATACTCATATTACAGCGGTTCTAGTCCATATGGAAGCTATTATAGCGGCTATGGTTATGGATACGGGTATCCTTCATATGGATATAGTGGCTACGGATATGGTTACGGTTATCCTTCTTATGGGTCTGGCGGTTATGGATATGGATACGGGTATCCCTCATACGGTTACAGTGGTTATGGATACGGATATGGATATCCTTCCTATGGATACAGTGGCTATGGATATGGATACGGGTACCCCTCATACGGTTACAGTGGTTATGGATACGGATATGGTTATCCTTCCTATGGATACAGTGGTTATGGATACAGTAGTTATCCCTCCTACTATGGTGGATATGGTTATGGCGGCTATGGTGGATACGGCGGCTATGGTGGATACGGTGGCTATGGTGGTTATGGTGGTTATGGTGGATACGGTGGCTATGGTGGATACGGCGGTTATGGTGGATATGGCGGTTATGGCGGTTATGGTGGATACGGCGGTTATGGTTTGAGTGCATATGGACTTGGTGGAATTGGTCTGGGAGGATTTGGTTTAGGCGGTTTCGGCCTGGGTTTGTCTGGTCTGGGGCTTGGTGGCCTCGGTATTGGCGGCCTTAGTCTACAAACTTCCGGTATCATTGGCAGCCTTATTGCCATGGGAGTTATATAAGACTGTAGATAACAGCATTAATTTACATATTACATAAGCAAAATAATCGATCATAAATTAAATAAGCCCGCAGATAATCAATGCGGGCTTATTTTTATGATGTAATAGGCTGTTCCTTATTATTTTCAATCTTCTGCGCACTTTCTTTATCCTTAATCACTTCGGCCCCACTCAGTATTTTGTTTATCAAACCTATATTAATCATTTTTGCAAGATTACCGGAAGATGCGCTCCTTTTTGCTTAACTCGCCCATTTAGACATAGAAATAGCCCAATAGGTCGGGTTTAAAATTAATTCAACTTTTTTGTTCCCATAAATATGTATCATTCAAAACAAATTAGCATATTATTATAATATATATTGTTTTTAGTTGGGCATGAAACTTGAATTATATAAAATCAGTTGTGGAAAGAGGCGATAAAAAATGTGTCCTCTTTTCATATTCATAAATGGTTAATGTAAGCCAAGGGGGTGGTTATATAGATTATTAGGTTATTTTATCATTGATAATAAAATCAAAAAGTGTCCCGGATGTAAAATATTCGATAAGTTTAAAAGGACATGTTTATTGCTTTTGGGTTGTCCTTTGTTTATTTTTTTGAATTTTGATGGTTTAACCCGCCTTTATACTATTTTATATTGAATTTATATTTAGGAATTAAGAAGATTTTATTTTACATCCGGGACACTGACTAATAAAAATTATTATCCGGCTTGATTAAATACAAATTCTGCACTCTCTAAATCCAATATTATTAGCTTGTGCAATAACATAAGATCAATCTTGCATAGAACAATTTGACAGATATCCTGAATACATTTGAATATTTTTTACAGGTTTTAAAACAGATTCACGGGCTTAAAAAAATCCTTATTATTACCGATCATGATACAGTCACCACTACCCCTTCCGTGCCTGGCATCAGATTAATCCAGGGGTGTGAGGAAACAGCCTTGACGGGGCATATTGGTAGACTCGCCTGCACAATATGCAGAACTGCATTGGGATTCGGCACTTTCACGTGGTGTATATGTATCGGGCGTCGCAACGGATGACTGTCATAATATAGCCGGCAGCGGATTTAACCAGGGCTGGATTGTGGTGTATGCGGATTCCGATTCCGAAGCGAATATTATAAAGGAAATCCGCAACGGGAACTTCTACTCCTCATCAGGGCCGGATCTCGCAATATCAACTTCTGCATCCAAAATCACGGCCAAAACATGGGAAAGCAGCACAATTGTCTTCATTGGTAACAAAGGCACCTTGCTTCAGACGACATCCGCAACGACTACTGCATCCTATACGGTAAAAGGATCGGAGCGATATATCCGCGTCAAGGTTACGCGTGACATGGACATGAAATCCGCCTGGTCAAATCCGATAGTAGTATGGAAATAACATTATCATTATTACTGGATCCATTGATTATGGCTCCGGTGCAATATATTGCTGTTTTTGGGGGCATTAAAATTAGTTTTTGCGACTGCGGCAGATTTGAATTTAATTTGGCTATTTATCAATTTCATTCTCAATATTTAACTCAGAAATTAGTTTGTAATTGCCTGGACTCTTTGATTTAAAATATTCTTCCACTTCCTCTTTTTCATCCAGGTTTTTTACATCGCCATATATAATTATAGTCTCTGTATTTCTATCAACATACACATCATACATCTTATCTTTAATAACAGTAGTCCAATGCATGATATTGGATTCTTCAAATTGTTGCCCCAAATCTATCTTTCGCCTGTAAGCTTCCGTGCATGTTATATTAATAATAAATATAAATACCACTGAAATTTGCAGAAGAACTAACTTCTTTAAAAGACTTTTTTTATTGATTCCTGTTTTCATACCACCCTACCTTATTTTTTCTGAGCCACTTAATTGATTAAAAAAACGAGACACTTCCTTTATTTCAGATCCTGTTCTTAACAGAAGCATTCTAAACGGATTCCCCTGCTCGAAAAATTTAGATTCTAAAAAACAATAATAGGGTTCTGTTTGTCTAATAGGAAGAAGACAATTTTTCAAAGGCCTATTAAAAATCTTCTTTATTACTTTGTAAATCTTCATCTTAACTCCTTTTCTCTAAAAATTATTTATCAATATATTAATATAAAACAGAAATTTCATAATTTAAGTAAAAATCCGACGGTGCTCTCAATCTGAAGTATTTCTCAGCTATTTCCTTTTCCTCCCAGCTTTCAACTCCACCAAGCACTGTAATGGACTTCTCTTTTTGATTTGTGTAAACATCAAATACAATACCATTAACCTCAACCTTTCTGAACCTTAATAATGATTTTTCCATCAATTCATTAAGATTTAATGGTCTCAATGAAGCCTCTGTTGTTACAAAACCTGAGAGAAAAAATAGTATAACAGCTATCAGAATAATAACTGAGAGATAATTTTTTCTTGATCCGAACTTTAACATTTCTACCACCTCCTTTCTCACTTCAGCAGCATTTCTAAAATTAATGTGCTATTATTAGTATTTGCAGCTATAAACTGATTCAAGACATAAACTCAATTGTAAACTTTAATGTTATTGAACAATAAAATACTTTGGATTTCAGGAATCAGATTTTAGCTTTTTATTGATAAATCCTTGATATTTCAGAGAATATCTTTTCAAACTAATTATATATATCTCAATTTTCATGCCAAACCAGCAAAACCAATATAAGATATTGAATATAAAAGCTAATATTGAATTATTAATTTGAAAGGGTATCGATAAATCTCGACTTGATAGGCGTTTTTTATGCAAAAATTGTCGAATTCAGCTATTATTGAATCATTCCATATGCTTAGAAAGCTCTTTATAATTAAATAATTTTCTATAATCAATCAATCCGGCAAGGGCCCTTGAATGAACCTTGATCCCTTTCTCCTCCAGGATTGCAACCGGATTCAGACCACCGATAACAATGGCCCCTACCCTCCCCTCACTTACAGGTATTTCCAGCAAGGGTTGTCCTGGCCAGCCGATCTTCATAAATCCCCCCAGACCTATCTTTTCAAGCTTATGAGCAAGATCGATTACCTTATCCCTGCTTTCTGCAGGTACTTCTCTGAAACTAGCTCCGATTCGGCCATCTCCGGTTTCTGTTGCACCAATGTAATCAGTCATGCCGCTTCGAATAAAAATCTCAAGAGGGTCCAGACTCGTTCCATCATATTTTATAATTTCAACGAAACGGGTAGGCTTTTTCCCTTTGAGCTCTAATAGTCCGCCAAACCTTGAAGTTGTAGGAATTCCGTGTTGTAGCAAAACACCGTTTAACGTTATTGAGCATACTGTACCAATACCAATCATACCACTTGGTACAGACATCTCACCTATCTTCTCACCCGGATTCAATAGTGTCATAAGATGACCCATCGCATACCCTTCCTCAAAAACCTTGCTGATTAACGATATTGTTTTTTTCAATTGATCTCGCTCAAGGATGCTTGTGTTAATAACCACAGTACCTTCCCTGTTTTTCAAATCAAAATTCATTCGATATGTCATCTGGTCAATCTTTGCTGTTAGGAATCCAACCTTATCAAACACCCTTGCAGTCTTAAGCTCCATTAATCCCCTGTCTGTAATAAGCCGTCCCTTTTTGCCGAACTTTTCTGTAAGTCCCGCATTATCCATAGCAAGAAGATAAAAACGTACGGTTCTTTCGCTTACTTCGTTTCCCATGGCTTGAAGCTGTTCTGTAATCTCCGAGCTTCCTATTGGAGTGTCATATTCTTGAAGTATCTTTAAAATAGCCAATTTTTTCTTTTCCATTTTTTCCTTCATAATGCAGATTATGACATTCAATTCTCAAAAAGTCAACAGACAATCGGCAATTTTACCGTATAAATAAAAAGTATGGAATTTTTAGATTTTATAAAAAATTTTTCAATTAAGCAAAAGTATATAGAGTTAGATATGATTTATCATTTGCAACAAGGTTGTTAAAGTGTCATCAATGGCATGATTACCAATAAAGCTAATTATTTTAAAGCTAAGATTGTTTTAAAAATAAAAATTTTTAAAAAATATGTAAAATTCTATTGACATTTTCTGAATATTAAGATATTATTGGCAATTAATTGCCAAATTAATGCTCTGATCAAAAAAACTAAAAAAAAATAATTCTTTTAAAAAATTAAAAGCCCGTTCAAGCCACACAAATAATTTGGCAATTTATAGCCAAAAAACAAAGGAGGTAAGATTATGAATTTACATCGACCAAATTCAAATGAGGCTGTAAAAACAGCCAACCGTTCCCGAAATGTTGCTCCACAATCAGGTATATGCAGTAGGTGTATAGACGGATGCAAAGGAAACTGTGATCTCTTTCACTCAACATTTCGCGGCCGAGAGCTTATTTACCCCAGCCCGTTTGGCTCAGTAATTGCCGGAGCAGACAAGGATTATCCGGTGGACTATTCACACCTTAATATTATGGGATACGCGCTTGGCGCGGAAGGGACCACGGCTGATCCCGATCACGCGACCTTCCCCACAGTAAACACAGAAACCTCTTATGGAACAGCCAATAAGGTCAAGATGAAGATTCCCATATTTACCGGGGCGCTAGGAAGCACTGAAATCGCAAGAAAGAACTGGGAACACTTCGCGGTCGGTGCCGCAATAAGCGGTATCAGTCTGGTTTGCGGAGAGAATGTTTGCGGAATCGATCCAAAGCTGGTCAGAGACCAGAATGGGAAAGTCAAGGAAGCACCGGATATGAAAAGGAGGGTGGAAGAATTCCGCCGTTACCATGACGGATGGGGGGACATCCTTGTTCAAATGAATGTGGAGGATACGCGGCTGGGAGTTGCTGAATATGTTATTGAAAAATTAGGCGTTGAAACCATCGAGCTGAAATGGGGCCAGGGTGCGAAATGTATAGGTGGCGAGATCAAGGTAAATTCCCTTGAAAGGGCCCAGGAATTAAAAAAGAGGGGCTACATTGTAACCCCGGATCCTGATAACCCGGCAATCATTGCAGCATTTAAAGACACAGCCATCAAGGAATTCGAGCGTCATTCACGGCTGGGTTTTGTGGACAGAGATAGTTTTGTTAAAGAGGTGGAAAGGGTAAGGGGGCTTGGCGCAAAAAGAGTAACCCTTAAGACAGGCGCCTACCCCATGAGAGAGCTGGCTATGGCTATCCGCTGGTCTTCTGATGCCAGGATAGATCTTTTAACCATTGACGGGGCACCCGGCGGTACCGGAATGAGCCCATGGGGCATGATGAATGAGTGGGGCGTGCCGGCTATCTATCTCCATTCAATGACTGTGGAGCTTTGCAACCGCTTAGCAAAGAAAGGGGCCTGGGTTCCTGATATTGCTTTCGCAGGTGGATTTTCTACCGAAGATCATATATTCAAAGCCATTGCCCTCGGCGCACCATATGTAAAGGCAATATGTATGGGCCGTGCACTCATGATTCCCGGTATGGTGGGCAAAAATATCGGAAATTGGATAAATGGTGAGGACGGCGGACTACCCAAGACTGTCGCCGTATATGGAAACACTAAGGAAGAAATATTTATCCTGTACGAAGAAGTAAAAGCCAAATATGGTTCAGATGCGGATAAAATGCCATTAGGCGCTATTGGTATATATTGCGCTTGCGATAAGCTCAAAGTAGGGCTTCAGCAACTGATGGCAGGAGCTAGAAAATGGAAGACCGAATTTATCACAAGAAAGGATATTGCCTCCCTTACTGAAGAATGCTCAAAAATAACGGGTATCCCATATATTATGGATGCCTATAGAGAAGATGCTCTCAAAATAATTGATTCCTAGCACTTCGTCATATATTTTTAAAGGGCACAGCAATAGCTGTGCCCTTTTTTTATTCATCTCATAATCCAGGAAACAATGCCTTAAACCGACAAGGTCAAAAGGAGCATGCATTTTTTAAACAACTAAAATGCTACTATATTTTCATGATGACTTTGTAATGAAAAGTTTTAAAAAAAATGATATATATTGGTTTACTCTATATTTTTCGTATACTTTTTTGGAAAAAACTCAGTTACACATTAATCAGAATTAAAAAATCTTTTATTTATCTTATTTAGGGAGAAAAACTGCTTGACCCATATAAAGATAATCTTAAAAAACATCGTCGGATTTATTGACAGCAAACCCAAAATATTACTCTTTATGCTCCTTATGATATTTTTTATTCACTGTTATGTCAGCTCATTTAAAAACTCTGTAACTGCCGATGAATTTGCTCATCTTCCCGCAGGGCTGCTTTATTGGAAGACAGGAGATTTCAGAATATATTATCAGAATCCTCCCCTTATAAAACTTATGGCATCTTTCCCATTGCTTTTTTCACCCGCCGAGCTTCCAAATAAATTCAAAGGAAGATGGGGATTAGGTTATGGTTTCATGATTAAAAACAAAGATATATATCATTTATTGTTTGTATTGGGCAGGATCGTTATTATACTTCTATCACTTTTTACGGCCTGGCTTTTATTTAGATTTGCGTCGGAAACCCTGGGGACAAAGGCTGCTCTTTTTTCGGTCTTTTTGTTCATTTTTTCCCCCAATATCATTGCCCATTCCTATCTGGTTACAACAGATATCGGGGCTGCTCTCGGTATCATGGCTGCATTATATATACTCTGGAAATTTCTCAATGATCCGTCTCCCAAATTACTCCTGCTTTGTGGAATTGTATTCGGACTTGCCCAGCTTACAAAATTCTCCACCTTGATCCTGATCCCTGCCTTTCCGGTCTTGATAATACTAAATTATTTTTTCGGAATAAAAAAATTAAATCTTAAAAAGATGATTCTGACCATCCTGATCATCTTTTTTATAGGGATCTTGATAATAAACTCCTGCTATCTTTTTAAAGGCTCCTTCAAACCCATCTATACTTATTCATTTCGTAGCTCTTTTTTCATGGCTCTTGCATCATTTACACCTGAATGGCTTCCCATCCCGTATCCCAAAGATTATATATCCGGTCTGGATGCTCAAAAATATGAATCTGACAGGCGTCCTGTCCCTGTCTATCTTTTCGGAAAACTTTCACCCAGCGGCTGGTGGTATTATTTTCTTTTCGCCTTTTTTTTAAAAACCCCTATTCCTATAATTATTCTATTCTTCTGGTTTATATCTATATATTTATACAATCTTGTGCAAGGGAAAAAGGATTTCTTTTTTATATATATATTTACATTTATCGTAATGTATTTAGTATCCTTCTCCTTATCGGTCATAAATCTGGGCGTAAGGTATATTCTTCCCATTTATCCTTTGATATTTTTATTGTCAGGATACCTGATAAAACAAATCGGATTTAAGGGAAAAATCCTTTTGCTCGCTTTGTCGATATGGTTGGTAATCAATACCTCATTAATATATCCAAATCATCTTTCCTTTTTTAATGAAATTACGGGCGGTTTCCAAAATGGTTATAAATATCTCGCTGATTCTAATATCGATTGGGGACAGGACTTGATATCCTTAAAAAAATACCTGTATAAAAACAAAATAGATTCCATCTATCTTTCTCACTTCGGGCTTGTCGATCCTCAGGTATATGGTATAAAATATAAGCCTTTACCGCCATATCCGGTAAAAGGTAGAATTGCCATAAGCGTGAATCATCTGTTAGGTATATCGCCCTGGAAAAAGACCGGAGAATCCTTTAGTTGGTTAAGGGAACTGGAGCCTGATGACCGTGCAGGATACTCCATATTAATTTATAGGCTTTAATGACTGACTTTAACCATAAAACATTCTATGCGCGATATAGATTTTGAATTTGATACGGGAGGACTTGTAATTGCAGGCTGTTATTGTTGAAGCAAAGGATTTACAGAAAAATTTCGGGGATCTCGCCGCGGTTGACGGTGTGACATTTAATGTTACATCCGGAGAATGTTTCGGTATACTCGGTCCTAACGGGGCCGGAAAAACCTCTACCATTAGAATGATATATGGTTTTTCTCCAATGACTGCCGGAAATCTTTCTGTTTTTGGTTTGGATATATCAAAGGATGCATATAGCATAAAATCCAGAATCGGGGTCTGTCAACAGGAAAACAGCCTTGATCCGGATCTCACGGTCAGAGAAAATCTGGAGGTTTTTGCAGGTTATTTTAATATCCCTAAAAAAGAAGCAAAAAGAAGGGCAGAGGAACTGTTGAACTTTAATGTTCTTAATCACCGGGCTAATGATAAAGTCTCAGAACTTTCAGGGGGACTTATGCGACGATTGGTTTTGGCCCGTGCGCTCATCAATAAACCTGATCTTTTGATTCTTGATGAACCTACAACAGGTTTGGATCCTCAAACAAGGCATCAAATCTGGGCGCGATTGGAGAAACTCAAAGCACAGGGCCTCACCATCCTATTGACCACTCATTATATGGAAGAGGCTTCGCGTCTATGCGATCGACTCATAATAATGGACCATGGACATATCCTGGTGGAAGGAAAGCCCATTAGTCTCATAAAAGATTATGTCGGTCATAATGTTATTGAAATTTCCGATCCATGTAGCGAATTGGTTGATTATGTACAAATACAGAACCTGGAATATGAAAATTTAGGCCATCGACTTTTGATATATGGACAAGAAGGTGATGACCTCTTTTATACAATCAGCAACACATTTTGTAATGAAGGATGTATCTTACGCATGGCCACCCTTGAAGACGTTTTTTTAAAATTGACTGGAAGAGAGCTTAGAGAATGAAACAAATCTGGAATTTTAAAATAACAAGGAGATTTATTCGGGTTTGGCAGCGTGATTTAAAGGTATATGGAAAAACCTGGAAAATAAATTTTCTGCCTCCGTTACTGGAACCTCTTTTTTATGTTTTGGCTTTTGGCTTAGGTTTGGGCGCCATGATTGGAAGTATTGAATATCTTAATACCGAAATATCATATGTTTCTTTTATTGCGCCTGCCCTGATTTCAATTACAATAATGAATAATGCCTTTTTTGAAAACACATACGCGTCTTTCGTGAGGATGTATTATCAAAAAACATTTGATTCCATGATGGCAACCCCCCTTTCACTGGAAGAAATTATAACGGGTGAGATCATCTGGGGAGCTTCAAAATCCGTAATAGCAACCATAATCATGATGATCATACTCAGTTTATTTAAACTTATAAATTTCCCTTCAGGATTTCTGCTTATTCCTCTTGCATTTATTGGAGGTATGGCCTTCGGATCTATCGGAATGTTCTTTACCGGCATCATCCCGAATATAGAATCCTTTAATTTACCTGTATTTTTATTCATTACCCCTATGTTTCTTTTCAGCGAGACCTTTTTCCCTCTTTCAAATATACCATTATGGGCACGGATAATATCTTTATTTTCCCCTCTGACGCATCTTGTCCAAATCAGCCGCGCCTTTAGTTTCGGCATGTTTAATCTTCAATTGTTGTTAAATTTTATGTATCTGATTTTCTTCTGCCTGGTGTTTTTTCACTTGGCCCTTTATAAGATGCGCGGGCGTCTTATAAAATAAAGAATAAAAACGTATCTAAACATGCCCCTCATTCTTTATCAATGAATATAAAACTTCCATATTTCTTTTGTCTTCATCCATTGCCCTTCCCTTTGGTGTTTCTAAAATCATAGGCAAGTGAACAAATCTTTCATCATTTAATAATAACCGGAAAGCCTCTAATCCCAAAAATCCTTCACCTATGTGCTCATGCCTGTCTCTTCTGCTTCCCAATCCTGTTTTGGAATCATTTATATGAAAGGTATTTAAATGACATATACCGATAACTCCGGAAAAAGATTCAAAGGTTTTTTCATAGGCCTCACGGTTTCGAAGATCATATCCAGCAGCAAAAGCATGGCATGTATCAAAACAAACGCCTATTCTGTCTTGATCCTTTATCATGGATAAAATTTCAGCCAGATGCTCAAACCTGTATCCCAGGTTTGTACCTTGTCCGGCTGTATTTTCTAATAGTATCCTTACAGTGGAATTGGCTGTCTCGGAAAATAATATGTTTAATCTTTCTGCAACCAGTTGCATTCCCCTCTTCTCTCCGATTCCCAGATGCGACCCTGGATGAATCACTAAAAAGGGGAGTTTCAGCTTCTCAGCCCTTTCAATCTCGTCCAGCATAGAATTAAAGGATTTTTTTGATTTTACCGGATCAATGGAAGCAAGATTTATCAAATAGTTATTGTGTGCAAGGATCATCATTAGCGAGGACCTTTTTTTATGAAAATTTCTTAAATCCTCATCTTGTAGGGGTTTGGAAATCCAACGGTTATTATAACCCGTAAAAATCTGTATAGCGGTACTGCCGATAGAAAGGCCTCTGTCTATACTTTTTGATATACCATTGCTAATGGACATATGGGCGCCAAGCAGTCTTTTCACTTCAGAGCTCATTTGCCTTTTACTTGCCGGATTTATGAAAAATCAATGAAGATACCCAATAGATGAAATATGCTTTGGGTTTATTATAAAAAAAAGAGGGCAGTGGATTTTCCGCTGCCCTCTTTTGGTCTATCACAGGTGAATTATATTAATAACTCCACCATGGTTTCACGTCGAGGAAGAATTCCATAATGGCATATCCGCCTCTTATGTCGTAGAAGATTATTTCAACCATATAGGAGCCCGGGAAGTTGCTCTGGAATCTCCACATAAAGGAGCCGTCCGGAGCGCGTCCGCAGGAGCCTATGTTGCATGATGCATAT
>JBLIRO010000109.1:0-13773 GCA_049472335.1 bacterium
AAATAAAGGCAAGAGAACAACGGGAGGGAAATATAGGTTAAAATCTTTAATGGTGTTTCATAATAGTGTTTCATAAGGATGGTTTCGATCTTAAAAAACGATTGAAAAAAGGCTCAGATTGATTCTTGACAAGCTTTTTTCTCCTTTAGTTTGAATGGCGCATAGAAGAATATCCTGAAAAAGGATTTGTTGAAGGGCGTAAAATTGATCTCATAGCTCAAGAGGTAGAGCAGGTCATACCTGAGGTTGTTTCCATTGATAATGAGGGATATAAGTCAGTAGAGTATGGTAATATTGTTTGAGTGCTCATAGAAGCCATTGAAATACAACAGGCTCAAATTGAAGAGTTGAAAGCAAGAATAGAGTTATTAGAACAATAAAATTTAAGCCCCGGATTTTGGGGAAGGTGTCTATTTTTCAAAAATTCGGGGCTTTTTATAAACTCATAATTAGCCTTAAATCATCTTAAAAACTTGTCTAACAGATAAAAAATTCATTAAAATTTACTGTCAAACAACATGACATTTTTTGTCAAATCCCTGACATTTTACAAACATATTACAGACTAAAATTCTAAAATTTTTCAAAAAATCAATACAATAATTGCAATTCACAATAAACACAATATCTTGTATCCAATTTTAAAATTTCTACTATATATACTTGACAGACTAAATTACATGTGCTATAGTATTTTAAATATGGGGAACTGTGTTTTATAAAACTTTAACCCATTTAGGGGGGGGGTTGAAATGAGGATCATCGCTGTTGCTAATCAAAAAGGCGGCTGCGGAAAGACTACTACAGCTATAAATCTTTCTGCTTGTCTAGCTCAAACCGGGAAGAAGGTACTGCTCATAGATGTTGATCCCCAGGCACACGCAACTCTGGGTTTAGGAATAAAGCCAGGGGACTTTGATTATAGCCTCTATGACATACTCACCAGTTTTAGTGGTGATTTGCCGGCAATCAAAGAAAGCATCATTACAATATCTCCAAAACTCAAATTGATTCCGTCAGAGGTCATACTCAGCGCTGCTGAACAGAACCTTTCACAGACCAAAGAACGGGAGTTGCGTCTGGCAAAGGCCATTGAACCAATAGCCAATGAATATGATTTTATCATACTGGATTGCCCTCCCAATATCGGATTTCTGACGTTTAACGCACTTTTGGCCAGCAACGAAACTATCATTCCCATTGAATCCAGCTTCTTCTCACTCCATGGATTGGGAAAGCTTATGGAGACATTAAATCTTATAAACAGGAAAATCGGGCACAAAATTAAGGTCAATGCACTGGCCACTATTTACGATCGAAGGACAAAGATTTCGGAAGAAGTTATGACAGAGATCAAAAGGTGTTTTCAGGATCATCATTTTAAGACAATTATCCGGATCAATGTCAAATTAAAAGAGGCAGCAAGTTATGGTCAGATGATAACGGAATATTGTACGAAATGTTCCGGTTATTATGATTATATGGATCTTACAAGAGAAGTTATAAATATGGAAGCCGTGAAAGAGGATGAGAAGAAAAGGAGAGTGGTGGTCAGGCCGCCAAAGAAACTTGAATCCGGCGTATTATTTAGCGTTTATTCTCCTGAGGCAGCCAATGTATATCTGGCTGCTGATTTTAATGAATGGAAACCAGAAAGAGAGCCTCTTTTTGATATCGAAGGAAACGGGGTATGGCAAAGGATTGTAGATTTGAAACCCGGCCGATATCAATACAAGTTTGTAGTTGATGGCAAATGGATAAAAGACCCGGCGAATCCCAATCTTCTAAACGGGCCTTTTGGAGAAAATTCTATTTGTGAAATAGATAATTAAAACCGCTACCATAAAAAGCCATGGAGAAAAAAAGGAAATTGGGAAGGGGACTGGACGAAGTAGCTGATTTTTGGCTGTCTTCATCATCTATTCCTTCTTCTGAAGATACTGATGATACAAAGGTAAAGATCCTCTCCCCCAAAAACCTCGATAAAGCTCGTGGTTTTTCTTCTAAAAGCATTTCCATCCTTTATCCTGAGTCTTCGAAGGTTAAAGGTCTTTTGGTCACCAATTTTGTTCTGGAGCTGGCTAAACAGGGTTACGGCTCATGCGTATTAAATTATGAGGCAAAAGAGTCTCCTTTGAATGCCATCATGAATAATCTTTTCCAAAATTTTTCCAAGGCGGAGGATAATGGTGAATCGTCCACTTCTCATAAGATTTTAAAGCTTTACGGAATGCCCGGAATTCATCTTTTTTCAAGAGCCAGTGGAAATCTTTCAATTGCTAAAATGCCTCAAATTAATGATGATCTGTATTTACAGTTGTCAAGCAATAATATTGAGGAATCGATTATTCTGCTAAATCATAAGGACTCCCTGGAAATGATCACTAAAATGGACAATATCCCCCCCATTGTTATTTTAGTGTCAAAGCCCCGCAGGGAGTCTCTCCTTATATCTTATGCCTATATTAAGGTTATATTAAACAAAGCACCCGGTACCCAGATCTGGATGATTATGGATGAGGTCCTGGATCGTGATACAGCGGTAAAGGCCTTTACCCTTTTAAGTCAGGCTGTTATTCATCATCTTTCCCATGAATCACATGCCTTAAAATTTTTGGGTTCCATAATCCATGATCAGGCGCTCGGAATATCACTTGCTACTCACTATCCGCTCGTACTTTCTGAACAACACTCTGTAGCGAGGGACAGTATAATTCGCATTACCGCGAATTTCATTAAATCCATAGAGAATTTAGATTAAGAGTATGCCCAGACTTCTAAAACCAATCACAATCACGGATCGCAAATTCCTGATGAGGATTTTTATTCAATGCCTGAGTGACTGGGACGGATTGAGAATAATAGATAAGGAATTGGGAAGCCCTCAGAGAGGAACGGTAGACCTGCTGGCTGTTGATAAAAAAAAGAAACCGCATCTGATTACAATTGGTCCTGTTAATATAGAAGAAGGACTGGTTAGATGCCTGACGGGATATCGATGGTTTAAAGAGAATCAATCGATCCTCAAACGGATATTTTCTCCCGAAGAAATGGATTTTGATCTGCCTGTAAAGCTGTTACTTTTCACAGAACAAGTTATCCCAGAGGCGTCAAAGCTGACGCAGGAGATATCCAGGGTCCCCATAAGCCTATATCGTTACACCTGTTTTGGATCTAAAGATGATCCGATGATTTATGTTGAATCACTCGACTCTCAGCCAACATTTCCTGATGAAGGGCAGGAAGCTGAAACAGAACCTCAGATAGACTCAAAAGGGATAAATATAGAAGAGATCAAAAAAAAGCTCAGAATTGAACTGGCAGATTTAAATACTAAAGAAATAGAGGAATTCCTCAACTTTGATCTGCCGTAAAAATCTTTAAAAATTTTCCTGCAAATTTTATATTCAATTTAATTTCTCATTTAAATCCAATTTTTTTAATTTCGTCGTACTCTTTTTGTTAAAAAAAGTTGTATCATTTTATTAATATTCAATAGGTTTTTTTATTCCTTTTATGAAATAGCAGTTTTGCTATTGAGGTGTTTTCTTTAATGCCCTATAATATTGATCATAGTTTCGTCAGAATATATGTTTAAAATTATAATTATAGAATATTAAAAAATGAAGGAAAAATTAGGTCAAGATTTCAAAATCGATATAGAAAGGCTCTCTTTCGGTGGCATGGGGCTCGGGCATCTGAACGGACAGGTCGTATTCGTGGCACATACCGCGCCAGGCGACAAAGTCAGGACAAAAATCATTACAACGGAAACAGATTATCTCATTGGGGAGCTGGAAGAAATAATAGAACCGTCCCCTTTACGAATCAAGCCAAAGTGTCCTTATTTTGGAGAATGTGGAGGTTGCCAGTGGCAACATCTGGATTATAAGGATCAACTGCAGCAGAAGGAGATGCTTGTCAAAGAGATTTTCAGCAGGATCGGACATCTAAAAAATATCGAGATTAATAATTGCCTGCCGTCTCCTTCCCCTTTCAATTACCGACACCGAATGCAATTTAATATAAATCACAAAAATAAAAAACCTCATATTGGACTTTATAGAAGGAAAAGTCATACCCTCGTTGATATAATAGATTGTCCGATCGCACACCCTCTTATTAATAAAATACTTAAAACCTTATGGAGCTGGTTGAAGGAAACGGATGACAAACATTTACATGGCGTGGATATAACTATCGATGTGAAAGGAGAAAAAGCCCTTCTGGTGATCAGATATATGAAAGGCTCCATAGAAGAAAAGAAAAAAGATTTTGAAACCCTTCAAGGGATGTGCCCGGAAATCACAGGGGCGCTTATCAGAATGGAGGCATATAAACAGGCCTCATTTGATATGGCCGGAGAACCTAATCTTGAGCTTTCATATGAAGAGATGCAGTATAAAATCGGACCCGAGACATTCATACAGGTAAATCTGAAGGGAAATGAAATTTTGATTGCTAAATTATTGGAAGCCTTGCCTGTAAGCACAGAAAGAATACTGGAGCTTCATTGCGGGATGGGTAATTTTAGCATTCCCATGTCAAGGCAGACACAAATGTTATATGGAATAGAAAGCAATCCAGAGGCTTACCGCTATGCAGTTATAAATGCTCATATCAACAAAAGACCGAATTGCAGCTTTATAAAAAAGAGTGACATAAAAGGACTAAAACGGCTCATAAACACTGGCATGAAATTCTCTGTTCTGGTGATGGACCCCCCAAGGTCAGGATGCAAAGAGATAATCAGATTCATTGCAGACTTACAAATTCCAAGAATCATTTATGTTTCCTGCAATCCTTCAACCCTGGCGCGGGATTCATCTATGTTGGTAAACGATCATCACTACCATCTGGAATCAGTTCAACCTATTGATATGTTTCCTCAGACATATCATGTAGAATGTATTGCTGCTTTTTCAAAATAACAGGGCCGGAAAGGATATTTGAATTATCTTATTATGTTGAACATATTGAATTATTTGTTATTATAATTGTTACTTAACATAACACTTTAACAAAATATCTTAGTTGTTAAAAAGGAATTGAATGACTTTTTCATGATTATAATTAATAAATAACAGGGAGAAGAATCTTGTCAGGAAAACCAACCTTATTTTTAATTGACGGGCATTCGTATATCTACAGGGCCTATTATGCCATTCCCCATCTTTCCAATTCAAACGGGCTGCCGACGAATGCTGTCCTGGGTTTCACCAACATGCTCCTCAAGGTTATAAGAGAAGACAAACCGGATTATTTCGCTGTGGCCTTCGATGTTAAAGGCCCGACCTTCAGGGAGGAAGAGTTTAAAGACTATAAGATACATCGTCCTAAAACCCCACCGGACCTCCTGGTTCAGATCCCCTATATCAAAAAGATTGTTCAGTCATTCCGTATCCCTATCATAGAACTGCCTGGCTTTGAAGCGGATGATGTCTTGGGGACCTTAAGCGAGAGGGGCAAAAAAGATTACTCGGTGTTCATTATTACGGGAGACAAGGATGCATTTCAACTCATCTCTGATTCCGTTTTTATTATAAGGGAGCATAAGGAACGTGTTCTCTATGACGCGCAAAAGGTCAGGGAGAGATACGGGGTAGAGCCTTTTCAGATACCCGATCTCATGGGTCTTATGGGGGACAAGATTGACAATATTCCCGGAGTTCCGAGCATAGGGGAAAAGCGGGCCAAAACGCTTATACAGGAATTTCATACCCTGGAAAATCTTTTGGAAAATATTGACAAGGTTTCGTCCGCGGCGCTTCAGCGAACATTGGAGGAAAACAAGGAACAAGCTCTGATCAGCAAGAGGCTGGCTACGATACTTACCGACTGCCCTTTCGAGGTGGACTGGAAGACTCTTAAAATGGGCCATCCTGATAATGCTACCCTGCTTGAGATATTCAAAGAACTGGAATTCTCTTCTTTAATGAAGCAATTCGCCCCTGCAGGGCAGCTTTCAAAAAAAACATACAAAACCGTCATTGATAAAGCCGAATTTGATGCCCTGTGTGATCGCTTGGAAAAAATTCCTGAGATATCCATAGATCTGGAAACTACAGATCCCAGACCTATGCGGGCTGAAATAGTGGGTATATCACTTTCATTTGAGGACCATCATGCATTTTATATCCCCATCCGCCATTGCTACCTGGAATGTCCAAAACAGATAGATCCGGAATATGTTCTAGGCAAGCTCAAACCTATTATTGAAAATCCGGAAATAGCAAAGTACGGTCAAAACATAAAGTATGATATGATCTGTCTGTCGCAGGCAGGCATCCACCTCAAGGGTCTGGCATTTGATACCATGATTGCATCCTATGTTCTCAATCCGACAAAACATAATCATAACCTTACCCAGATCTCTTTGGAATATCTGGCACACAAGCCTATCTCCTATGAGGATGTAACAGGAAAAGGCAAGCAGGCAAAACGGTTTGACGAGGTTCCGATTGAACAGGCCGGTGAATATAGTTGTGAGGATTCTGACCTTGCTTTTCTCCTCACAAAGCGCCTAAAGCCGATGATTGAAGATGAAGGCCTTTCGGATCTTTATTATGGTCTGGAACTGCCTCTTGTTGATGTTTTGGCTGCAATGGAACAAAACGGTGTCCGGATCGACACAGACCTTCTTGCAGACTTCTCAAAAGAGCTTGACCTTGAATTGGAGCGTCTCTCAGATACGATATTCAAGCTTGCAGGAGAAACCTTTAACATAGACTCGCCAAAGCAGCTTTCAGGCATTCTTTTTGAAAAACTGGGACTTCCAAGTATAAAAAAGACCAAAACAGGTCATTCCACCAATGTAGATGTCTTGATGACACTTTCAGGGATGGGACATGAGCTGCCTTCATTTCTATTGGAGTACAGGCAGGTTAAAAAGCTTAAATCGACCTATGTGGATGCCCTTCCCGGCCTCCTTCATAAGAGAACACACAGGCTTCATACCTCTTTTAATCAAACGGTTACCGCAACCGGCCGGCTGAGCAGCAGTGATCCGAACCTTCAGAACATACCCATAAGAACCGAAATGGGCCGCAGGGTTCGTCAGGCCTTTATCCCTGAAGAGGGTTCCTTGATCCTTTCGGCTGATTATTCACAGATCGAATTGCGCATTCTGGCCCATCTATCCCAGGATCCAATCTTACTAAAGGCCTTTCATGATGAAGAGGATATCCATACGAGAACGGCCTGCGAAATTTTTGGTTTGACACCCGATCAGGTAAACAGTGAAATGAGAAGAAGGGCAAAAACCGTAAATTTCGGCATCATTTATGGAATGAGCGGATATGGGCTTTCACAGGACCTGGGAGTCGATCAATCTATAGCTCAGGAGTATATAAATCAATATTTTGAGCGATATGCCGGAGTAAAGTCATTTATTGACAGGACACTGGAGCAGGCCAGGGAAAATGGTTTTGTGTCGACGCTGTTCAATCGGCGACGATTTATAAGGGAGTTGGATTCACCGAACAGAAACACCAGGCAGATGGCTGAAAGAATGGCTATAAACTCTCCGGTTCAGGGTTCCGCGGCGGATCTCATCAAGAAGGCTATGATAAGTCTTTATCCCAGGATATTAAAGGAGTTGCCGGAAACAAAACTTATACTTCAGATCCACGATGAGCTCCTCTTCGAAGTCAAAGAAAAAGAGGTAAAACGGGCATCAGAGGTCATAAAGGAGGAAATGGAAGGGGCAATAAGACTTTCAGTTCCGGTAAAAGTGGATATTAACACAGGGAGAAGCTGGGATGAAGCACATTGAATGGAATATTTGTAATATTTACCTCGGAGACACAGAGGCACTGAGATTTGATTTTTCTCTGTGTCTCTGTGCCTCCGTGGTTAGCTGATTCACTGCAATGATCCGTCGAATTAAGATTATCGGAGTAATGGGTTCCGGAACAGAATCCCACAAGGGATTATCAGAGCCGTTAGGCAGATTGATAGCGGAATCCGGCTATCACTTGCTTACAGGAGGCGGATATGGAGTGATGGCAGAGGTAAGCAAGGCCTTTTGTGCGGCTCGGGAACGTAAAGGATTCTCAATCGGGATAATCCGATCCGGTGACTATCCGGTATTAGATGAAAATTCACAGAAAAGAAGACATATCAAATATGCGGTAAATGAGTGGGTAGAGATTCCTGTTTATACTCACCTGCCTCTAAGCGGAGAGCAGGGCACTGATTACATGAGCCGTAATCATATCAATGTATTGACCTCTGACATTGTAATTGCCCTTCCTGGAGGCCCGGGCACATATTCTGAGGTAAGATTAAGGGCCCAATATCAAAAACCATTGATCCTGTTTTTGGGAGACTCTACTATCAATGGGAAGAAGGCCGAAGATTTAAAGAACGATCCTCTGTTTTCAACGTATATATCAATAGCCAATTCCATAGAAGATGTCCGTGAGAGGATTAAATCATATTTTAAAAAATAAAAAAGTGCCCAAAGTGAATTCTTTAACTTCAGGCACTTTTCGCTTTAGGCACTTTAGCGCACTTTTCTTCTTAAAACTTACCCTGGTTATAAAATAATAATGATATTACCCGCCGGTGTTGTAATTACACTTACGCCTGGTGGAGCAACTACAGTAGGAGCGGGAGCGACCGGGGTGAGAGGTACCGGTGGAGGCGCAACCACTGTTGGAGCTACGGGAACAGGAGCAGCTACGGTAGGCGGAGGAACAACTGCAGTCGGGGCAACAATACCTGGAGCGCTTGCCACTGGAGCATAACCCAGGATCTGAGCAGCGGTTAACAGGGAAGAAAAGGCCGGAGTCGGATAGATCAAGGAAGCCAGCCATGGGTCCAATCCGGTCAGGTTAAAGGGAAGTGATAAAGTATAAGCAGCCAGGGCGAGATTCGGGTATTCGGACAAATAGGCCAGATTTGCTATCGGCACGTTTGTCTGAATCCAGGCCGGATCCGTCACCGGCAGGAAACTATACCCCACGGGCGGAGTAATAGGTATCGGTGAGCCGGTTAAAGTATCCAGAACATAACTGGGGGGCCATGGATTTATCCCGTAAAGAAGGTCATAATACTGCAATCCTACGGGGGAATTATACAGGAAATAAGGATAATCGAATATTGGATTCCAGGCAATACCTGGTTGAAGAGGAAGTACAGTATTGGAATAAAGACTGCTCACTATGGGATTTTTAAGACCTGTAGCCGGATCAACAGGGGATAAGGCTGGAGACCATAACGGCCAGAGAAAATTATACGGTGGCAGTGCCAGCCATGTCTGTGCCATCACCAGATTACTACCAGTAAAAAACAGGATCAATAATAAAGCGCCCCAAAAAATGATACTTTTGATTGATTTGTGAGATGACATCATAGATACTCCTTCTTTAAAATTCTATGATTATATTTATTTCATGATGATATTAGCTGGAAAATGTATTTATTCGCAATAGGGATAAACATTTTAAAATCCTGCTTTGAATAAATGATTGGGTTTGAAATGATCTTTTACTTGATTTATTATAATTTAATTATAACATATTTTTTCAATTTTACAACTCATTTTGTTTTAGCACAACAATTATAATTATACCAATTGTGTCTAAGGCCCACGGAGTGTAGGTTTTTATAAAAAATGTTCGAACCAAATTATCTCAAACTTTATAAAAATGGAGAATTAGAGAGAAGAGGAACCCTCGCTTACAAAATACTTGAATCATGCAGTCTCTGCCCAAGGAATTGCAGGGTAAATCGTCTTAAAGAAGAGAAGGGGTTTTGTAAAACAGGATCAAAACCCATTATATCAAGTTACGGACCCCATTTTGGGGAGGAATCTCCATTAGTGGGAGAAAATGGTTCAGGCTCCATATTCGTAACCAACTGTAATTTGGGTTGTGTTTTTTGTCAAAACTATGATATCAGTCATTTAGGACAGGGACTGGAGATTTCCTCCGAAGATATTTCTGTAATAATGCTGTCTTTGCAGCATAGAGGATGTCATAATATAAATTTTGTATCTCCGACCCATATTATGCCTCAAATACTTGCAGCATTACCATTGGCAATAGAAAAGGGGTTGAAGATTCCCCTGGTTTATAACACAGGCGCTTACGACTCTATTCAAAGCATTAGCCTGCTGGATGGTATATTTGATATATATATGCCGGATTTTAAGTTTTCAGATACTGGATCAAGTAAATCCTACGCAAAAGCCCCTGATTATTTTGAAAAAGCTTCTGCAGCTATCCTGGAAATGTATCGACAGGTGGGCGACCTAAAGCTCGATTCAAAAAATATCGCTTACCAGGGGCTTTTGATTCGCCATCTGGTTATGCCCAACAATCTGGCCGGCACGGAAAAGGTCATGGATTTCATCAGCTCAAAGATATCCAAAAATACATATATCAATATCATGGATCAATATCGTCCCTGTGGAGAGGCCAATAGATATCCGGAATTAAATCGAAGAATAACTGATAAGGAATACAAAGATGCTGTTGATATTGCCTGCAAACATGGACTAACCCGACTGGATGACCGAAGAAGACTTCCCAGATATTGGCTTGATTTTTAAAAGCCTTTAATTGTGAAACCAAACAGTATCTATCAATCAAAAGGACAAGGTTAAGGTGCGGTAAAAAAAATAGTCAATTATCTTAAATCTGTCTTTTGGAATTATCATAAATTTAAGTATACCCACTATCCAAAAGATCTTATATAGAAAAATAAAAAGAAAAAAATTTTTCTCTGGATCTTACCCTGGTTTCTGTAACATGGACGTATTGTTGATATCTTTAAATTTTTCCGTTTGAATGATACTGTTTGAAACTTTCCTAAGGTTAAATTGTAAGTAAAACTGAATCAAAGGATTTTATGATTTTTATTTTATTTGTAAAAAATATAATAAATCCACACTAAAGAGGCCTGCTATGCTAAAGAATTGCTCCCTGAAGTTGTCATTATTGCTCTAAACGTTTTTTACCTGAACAGGGGTGTCAGGATGGTAAAAGACGGCAATATAAACAAAAAACCAGATTAACCCGAAAAACAAACTATTGAATAGTTATATAACAAAATAAGCAATAAATTGTTTTGTCTAAGAGTATAAATAGAGAATACATTTGATGCATTAACATTTTAATAATCAGATCTTACCTGCATACAAATTTAATTGATTCTGGTAAATATAGCTTTCTTCTTATTAAAACACATAAACAAAATTCTGATATTCTTATTTTTAAAATCATTTAGTCAAATTTAATAGAAGAATGTTCTAATATGAAAATAAATAGAATATATATATATTTAAATTATCTGGTTTAACATTTTTAATTAAATTATATAATATATTTATATTGTTAATTTATACAATATTAGATAATATCTTATTATTAAATTTCTTATTTGTTCCAGGTTGTTAAAGATATAAAAAATTAATTGACGTCATTGAGTATGATCAATTATAATATTAAAAAGAACTTATAAAATAATATTGGTACAATTGTAAAGATTTTAAACATTAAGAACGATAGACTAATTTAATTAAAATTAGCTATTTTCTTATTTTTCGAGTATTAAATATATTTTCACAATTGAATTCATTTTGATTCACATCTTTGATTTATTCCCTTACACAACAAGTTGTTTTTTTGTCTTTGATATATAATTTAATTAAAGAATATATATACAATTATTTTTTAATTAAATTAATTTGATATGAAATTATATATCTCTTTTACTAATTATCTAAAACAGTTATCTGATATTACTAAATTATTTGCTAGTAGTAATTTAAAAATAACAGTATTTTAATATTTAAAATCTATTCAGTTTCTTATTGATAACATTTTTATAATTTTAATTAATGGAGGTATCATGGAAAAAAAATATTTATAATGTCGCAGTATCTTGTAAACTAAGGCATTAAAATTATTTTTGTTCAGAAGGAGGGAAATAATTCAGGATGATAAAAATATTTATATTAACTAAAAAATTAATTAATTAAAAAGTTAATAATTAGCTTTTTAATAGAGAAGTTTTAAAGGAAGGAGATATATATGACATCAGGGTTTAAGGGAGTTAATATCCCTGATAAATATTTATGTTTTTTTCGATTATTCAGACAAGCAATACCATTATTAGTTCTGATATTAATTCTCCTTTTGTTGAACTTATTCTGCATCAATACTGTAAAGGCCCAAATTTGTGAAAACTTGTCCATCACCCTGGACGTAGACGGACCGGACGATGTTCCTGTACAGCAGGACGTATCTCAGATGGGATTTGACACATCTTATATAGGCGGCGGAACAGATTCACATTGGTGTGTGTTTTTAAGCTTTGATGATACATCCTATACAGGCGGCAACTCTGGTGATGGCTGCGCCTTTTTCGATGGAGATGGGGATGGCTATGCTGATTTTGCAATCTGTGTATCATTCGAGGGTTCCCCCGTTGTTTTACAATCAGCCTCACTTTATGACTGTAAGGACAATGAAAATGCAGGTGATCAGGGCTCTCGATGTCCTTTTACCGGCGGCGGCGGAGATGGATCGAATGGTGTTATTGCAAGGGATACTGATGGAGATGGAATTTTCGAATCTGATGGAGACGGTAATCCTCTTACAACTCCACTAAAGACGAATATTGCATACTTCAATACTGATACCATTGATCCTTTTGACAATCTGGGGAGGGTTCCCGGGCAGCAGGACGTAGTTTATGACACTGGTATTCTCTTCCAGATCTATGAGGATGAACTGCATGAAATTACGGGGACAGGGCCAACTGCAGAGCTCATGCTGACTAATGTATGTAGCTTCACCTCTGAGGACCCGGGCTCAGAAAGAAAAGATTGTATAGTCAATGCTGGTTCCGGTTTTATAAAGATCATTAAATACGTAGCCGAAAGCGATCCTGATGCAACCTTTGATTATACCCTTGGCGGCATATTTTTTGCTCAAATCAGTACTTCCGGCGGGGAGGGTCAGACTGGCTCCTTGCCTGTTGCAGGCGATTATACCTATAATCTAGCAGAAGTAGTTCCGGAAGGCTGGCAGTTAGATGCGAATAGCTGTGATAATGGTGATGATCCATCGGCTGTTTATGTAGGTTCCGGTCAATTAGTGACATGTACATTTGAAAATAGTGTATCAAATAGGCCACCAGAATGTGATGCCGGTACACCTATCAATGCAGATTGTGACGTGGTTACATTAAGTGCCACTGCAAGCGATCCTGACGAAGATACACTAACCTACTTATGGACGACCAGCAATTGCATCGTTACTCCCACCTTTGATCCCAACCCGAATGTTTTGAATCCTACGATAACTTTCGGTACAAGCTGTAACGTTTCTTGTACATTAACCCTGAATGTTGATGATGGCAATGGTGGAACGTGCACAAGCAGCGTTAGTGTGACTGTCAATGACACAATTCCACCAACCCTTTCCGCTACACCTGGGGATGTAACAGTGGAATGCGACGCTGTACCGGATGCGGCCTCCATCACGGCAACAGACAACTGTGACGATGACGTTCCGGTTGTTTATAATGAGGTTCGCACAGACGGGGATTGCGCGGATAATTACACGCTGACCCGCACCTGGACAGCAACGGATGACTGCGGCAATGAGGCCAGCCATACTCAGACCATTACAGTTCAGGATACTCAGGCACCCACCTTTAATGAGGATCTGCCTTCTGACGCAACAGTGGAATGCGACGCTGTACCGGATGCGGCCTCCATCACGGCAACAGACAACTGTGACGATGACGTTCCGGTTG
>JBLIRO010000011.1:0-76361 GCA_049472335.1 bacterium
TGCGCAATGGCCTGACCATGTTCGTGTCTCCCTCCTTCCCCCGTGCCATACTGGCATCGTAAGCATTGTACTATAACAATCGAGATGATTCAAGGCACACATTCTTGAATAGAACCAACAACTGTGGTAAAATTAGCAGGAACCCCCACACTTACAAAGACCTTTTGGAGATCTTTCTACCTTTTTTATTTTCATATCTTAAATCCTCCTCCCTTCGCAAAAGCGAAAAAACAAGTTAGTTTAAAAAACTAATAACACAAAACTTATATATTTAAATATATAAACCCAAAAAGATAAAAAGTCAAAAGCTGATTTAAAGCCGTAATAGATTATTGTATTTAAGTTGGAGAAATTGTTTTTTTTTATGCTATAATATTATTAATTTTAAAACATTTTACTGCTGTCTTGCTTTTAGATAAAAATCAAAGGGGGTTTGATAAAATGTTGGGGATTGGGAAAAGTATCCGACTAGAAAGAATAATTGATAGAAACACGCAAAAAACCGTTATCGTTCCTATGGATCATGGAGTAACCCTGGGACCTATCAAAGGTCTTGTCGATATGCGGGATATGGTTAACGAAATTGCCGAGGGAGGGGCAAATGCCGTTTTGGGACATATCGGGCTGCCTCTGCATGGTCATCGAAAGCACGGACGAGATATAGGACTCATTCTGCATCTTTCCGGGAGCACGGTATGGGCTCCGGACCCTAATGCCAAAGTCCTTGTCAACACAGTAGAAATGGCGCTCAAGATCGGAGCGGATGCCGTATCCGTCCATATCAATATAGGCGCTGAAAGTGAATCCGATATGCTTAGGGACCTGGGGCAGGTTTCCATAAAATGTCATGAATGGGGCATGCCTCTTTTGGCCATGATGTATACCAGAGGAGAAAAATTCAGCGATGAGAGGTCTGTGGAGGGGATTAAACATGCAGCAAGGATTGCAGCCGAATTGGGAGCCGATATAGTAAAAGTGAGCTATCCAGGATCAAAGGAAGGCTTTGGAGAGGTAGTCAAAGGTTGTCCGATACCGGTTGTTATAGCGGGAGGAGAAAAAGCCGAAGATGACCGGCAGGTATGTCAGATCATTAAGGATTCGATCGATGTCGGCGGAGCCGGAGTTTCCATTGGGAGAAACGCCTTCCAGCATGAGAATAAAAGGGCAATGGTCAGGGCCATATGTGGGATAGTTCATGAAGGGCTTTCGGTTGATAATGCCATTGAAATACTCAATGCCTGATATTAAGCTCAAAGATCCGTCAACCTCATATTAATCCAGATCCTTCATTTGAAATCGTCATAAAAAGATTCAAAAATGAAAAAGGGCCTGGGATTCCCAAAAAGAACCAGACCCTTTCAAATCTTCGGCTTATTTGGATTTTAATATAAAATCTATCGCCACCAACCTGCAAAACCAAAGGGATATCCGCCATATCCGCCATAACCGCTATAGCCGCCGTAACCACCGTAACCACCGTAACCACCGAAAAGGCCAAAACCACCAAAGTTGCCCAGTCCACCGCCAAGCATCCATAAAAGTCCTGGCTGGGCTTGATAGAAGCTTGTTTGAGGTGCAAAGAGTCCTCCTGATGCATAACCCTGAGTACCATAACCCGGTGTCGGTGCAACCTGTGGATTGCTTCCATAGGCAAAAGGCCCGTATGAGATTGCTGCCAAGGGGCTGTCCCATCCGCCATATCCGGCAAATAGTCCACCAAACCCCATGCCGATACCTGTACTGGAATAACTAATATAGGCCCCGGTCCTGGGATCCGTATATTGATACATGGTTCCTTGCTGTCCATATCCAACATCAGGTCCGAATTGGCCCATCATCCATGTTCCGCCCCATGGACTTGTGCCGTATTGCGTTTGATACCATGACGCAGTTTTATTCGCATTGCTATTATCATCTTCCGCACGCAAGAGGGAGACACCTGTTAAAGCTACAATGAAACAAATAATTAGTAAAAAAATTAATGTATTTCTGAATCTTTCTTTTATCAATTTAAAGCTCCTTCTTCAATAAAAAATTTAATGTCATATCATATAGATAGATAGGGAAATATAAATAGACCTTTAAAACATTATCATTTGCCAATTTAGACGGTCAAAAGGGGAATTAATTACTGTCGCAATTATAGAGGGTTATATCATAAAACTCTTAAAAAAAGGAGTAAGAAAAATAAAATTTTTGCTATATCTCATAAAGAAATATAACTATTTCATTGCAAAGGCTATTCAACTATTCTTCATCGTCTCTTGAACGTCTTTGTTGTTTATCCGGGACAACATGACAGGCTTTGCATCCGATTGGACCGGTTTGTTTCTTTTGCCTTCGCAATTCACGATGACAATTAAGGCACGAACGATGAAAGGCATTTCTTAGAAGTATAGCCTCGCTGATCTCCTTTCCCTTATGACATTCTTTGCATTTAAAGGGATTTTCTCTCAGGTCGACTTTCCATTTATGGTGGCATCCACGGCAAGGAATCTCATAATCCACATAATGCCTTTTATGGGTGAATGGGACAGGCGCGAATTTATCAGTGTCATGTTCTTCAAGATAATTGATAATTATAAAGTCTATATTTGGATCCACAGCCGAAACGGCCCATGCTGTAAGATAACTGAAAATCATTGAGTATACTAAAAAAGAGAAAAAGATTAAGATGAGACACTTTTTGATCATTGGAAAACTCCCTTGTTCTTAAAGATCTTTATTATTAAATCATTCTATTTTAGAGATATTGGCCTTGTAGTAGGCAATTGACTGATGAAAGACCTTTTCGATCTCACCACTTTCCGTCATCTGTTCCAAAAGCTTAACGATTTCAATTTTCGACATACAAAGGGCACCAGAAATATCATCAATTGTACATGGTCTTCTTTTAAGCAACATAAGCATTCTTGTCCTAAGGCTCCTGGAGTCCAGGTTCATTCCTGCCTTGCATTGAGCCCTTCCGACAGCTTGGGCACCTGGCCCCATGAATGCTTCGATCTCTTTTAATCTCTCTTCCGAAACGGGTCTTATTCCCTCAAGGGATGGCGGCCTGAACACTGTGTTTAACTGAACCCTGTCAGGTTTGATAACATCTATCTGTTTTTTTATAAGATCTAGCTCTGAATAACTATCATTAATCCCATCGCAAATAAGGATTTCGAGCCATATCTTACCTGAGAATTCCTCTCTCAACCTGATTAATCCCTCTATAATAAATCCGATTTCGATTCCTTTAACAGGCCTGTTAATTCTTTTAAAAATATCTTCACTTACAGCATCTAAAGATGGAACTATCAAATCCAGAGGTTTAAGTTCGTCCCTTACCAGTGGATCACCAAGTAGAGAGCTATTTGTCAAAACGGCCAAAGGAGAGTCGGTCATGGTTTTGATCCTTTCTATTATTGAGCCGAGATTTGAATTAAGGGTAGGCTCTCCGGATCCTGCAAGGGTAATATAATCAATCGCTCCTTTTAATTGTCCAAGACGGTCCTCAAGCTCATTACAAATATCATCGGGATCTTTATATGAACAACGCCTATTTGTATGTCTGGTAGTCAATCCTAATTCACAATAGACACAATCAAAGCTACAGGTCTTGTAAGGTATTAAATCAACCCCCAGAGATCTTCCAAGCCGTCTTGAAAGCACCGGACCAAAAATATTGTTAGGCATAGTCTTATCAAAAACATCCAAGCTGACATTTTATCAACTTTATCTTGAGTTCATTAAGAAGCATACCCATCTCCAGTTTAGAACAATCGTATTTTTCAGCCAATAACCAAGCCTTGGCACATGAAATCTTTTGGTCGACCGCTTCTTTGCGGATAGCTTCTATCAACTTATCTTTATCCATCTCTTTTTTTTTCATTCTCTCCACCCTTTTTTAAATTGGAAAAAATCTGGTCAAGCCTTCCAGGTCCTTTGCCCATAAAAAATCTATCTATCTCCTCAGGAGAGTAAAATCGTTTTATAAATTCGAAGATATCAATTTTTTCAGACCAGCATACAGGAAGCCTCCTGCATGGAAATCCTTCATTAATATTTCTGCAATATTTAAATGGCACTTCCCCACCCAGGGAGGAACACCTGATAATTAAAGAGTCATATCTATTTTTATTCATAAAGAAATTATAAAATTACACCCCTATGAATGTCAAAGAGGAGCAAAGTGGCCGGGCAATTCCAATTATAAGTAAAGAAATACATTGACAAGTAATTACTTTGCTTTCTTTTGCGTCTAATATATGATTTGACGCAAAAGGCAAACTGACCGGAACCTTTACATTCTAAATATTTTTAAATTTATTCAACAATTATATTATATATTATATATTATATTCTGTTAGATTCAATTAATCCTTTAAGTTATAAGTAAATTTAACTGTTTTATCATCATATTAGAGGGAAAACTTTTTATTTGACATTCCTATTAAAATCTACTAAAGTATTAATAAAATAATTAAAAGTTGTTTAAGATAAATAATTGAATTTTTATAAATTTATTCTATTAATTTTATTATTCTTTTAATTAATAATTTAAAGAAATAAGTAAAGGCGGGATACTAATATGAATACAAGGGCGGAAGTAGAAATAAAGGATTTGCGTTTTTATTTTCTTATTTTTTTATTCACCACATTTTTTTTCTCGATCCTGATTTTTCACATATCCTTAAGCCATGCATATTATACTCCCTTCTTTCAACCTCCATGGCCACAGGTGCCATTTTTTAATCCTGTGTTTCAGGGAAACACATTTGCACCATTTCCCCCCTACTCAAGATTCGCTCAATCCAATATAAATTATCCCGCGCCTTTTTATCCCAATTTCGGAGGGTTTGGATTTTTCCCGTATAGTACCTATAATTATCCCCGGACTGCTCAATCAACCCTTTATACTCCCGCAAATCCGACTTCTCTATACACCCTTTTTGATAATCCTGTTCTTATGAGCACCTATTTTCGGCCTGATCCTCAATGGAGAATAGGCAAGGAGGCAACTCCTGCGCCTTCGCCTACTCCTGCCGCGGGGCCCGGGATCGAAACAGGGCAGTTAAGGATAATGCCATCGGCGAGCCAAAGACGAGGCGCTGCCAGCTCAATTGTGCCTTCATATGTAAACCGCCAGTTAATTGTCACGTTCAGGCCAGAAATCCCTCCCCAGGAAAGAATGGCTGTGCTTGGCAAGCATAACTGCACGGAAATAAGAACAAGCGCCTATGGAGGTTTTACACTCGTTGCGCTCTCGACCTTCCAGAGTGTGCGTGACACCGCGGAGCAATTTTCAATGGAACCATCCGTGCTCTATGCAGAGCCCAATTATTACAGGCATGCTCATCTGTTTCCCAATGACCCTTATTTCCGCTATCAATGGCATTTACCCTGGCCCCACTTAGCGACCCTGCTTACATGGGACATAGTAACCGGTACAGGGGTTACTGTAGGGCTTCTCGATTCCGGCGTTTCCTATCGTAATGCCCCACCATATGCGCAGGCCCCTGATCTTGCGGGAACTTTGATCATTCCGGGCTGGGACTTCGTGAACGCAGACGCATATCCGGATGACGACAGTGGTCATGGGACACATATGTGCGGTTGTATTGCTCAAACCACAAACAATTTATTAGGTGTGGCAGGTGTGGCATTCTCTTCAACCATATTGGCAGTGAAAATCATGGATAGTTTGGGAGATGTTACCATTGCAGATGAGGCGGACGGCATATACTATGCTACCAATAACGGAGCCAGGATAATCAATATGAGCCTGGGAGGGGTTGGAACCTCCGCCACGGAACAAGCAGCATTAGTATTCGCGTATAACCAGGGAGTCACTCTTCTGGCCTCATCCGGAAACGCGGGGTCAACAGTACCGGAGTATCCGGCAGCCTATCCGGAATGCATCTCCGTGGGTGGTGTCCAGTATGACCAAACAAGGGCCTCATATTCGAATTACGGGGCTGAGCTGGATCTTGTAGCGCCCGGAGGAAACATTACCTTGGATCAGAATCTTGACGGATATGCAGATGGGATCTTGCAGCAAACGCATGACGGCACAACTTTTTCTACGTTCTTTTATTATTTCATGGAAGGCACATCACCTGCCTGCGCTCTGGCATCTGGAGTGGCTGCTCTCGTGGTTGATAAAAGCACATCCGTATTAACCCCTCTCCAGGTGAGAAATATCCTTCAGAGCACTGCGAAAGACCTGGGTGCAACCGGCTGGGATCAGGAATATGGATGGGGAGAGGTCTACGCGTACGGAGCAGTGTTGAATACCCCATAAAAATTGAAGCTTTTAATTGATAAATCCATTTCTCCATCAAATATCTCTTTTTATTTCCATAGAGAGTATTCTATGTCAAACCCACTCAAAAACCGTGTGGGTTTGGAGCAGGAAATGCAAATTGCAAAATGAAAAATGAAAATTTAAGGAAAACATTATCTTGCATTTTAAAATTTACATTTTGCATTTTGCAATTTTTCTCGAGTTACCACTGGGATTTTGAGAAGTTACTCTATGTCTTGTTCAAGTGTTGATATTCTCATGATAAATCCCTGGATCTATGACTTCGCAGCTTATGATTTCTGGCTCAAGCCACTTGGGTTTCTTTCCATTGCCAGCATCCTGAGGGAAAACTGTTTTAATATTAATTTTATTGATTGCCTAGACAGGTATCATCCCAGGATGCTCTCGAGAATCAAAAGAAAAAAGCTTAGAAAAAATAAGCAACATGGCCATGGTCAATTCTTCAAAGAGAAGATCAAAAAACCCGACCGGCTGGCATCCGTGCCACGTTACTATAGCAGATATGGCATCCATCCGGACATCTTCCGTGATGAGCTGAAAAAGCTTGCCTCCCCTCCGGATGCCGTACTTATTACTACCACAATGACCTATTGGTATCCCGGCACCTATGATACAATACGAATTGTACGGGAGATATTTCCTAAGACGTCTATCATCATAGGGGGCAATTATGTGACACTTTGCCCTGATCATGCTCTTCATTTGGGCGCGGATTACTATATTCAAGGGAACGGAGAAAAAAAGATATTGAACCTTCTGAGTCGGATAACAGGCAAAACCATATCCTACCCGCCCGATGAAGACAATCTCGATCAGTTGCCATATCCGGCCTTTGACCTTCTCAAAGAAAGGGATTATATATGTATGCAGACAACCAGAGGATGCCCGTTTAAGTGCTCCTATTGTGCTGTTAATTTGCTAAGCAACGGGATTAAAAGGCTCTCCCCAGCAAGGGTGGTGAGTGAAATCGTTCATTGGGTCAAATGTCATGGCGTGAAGAATATAGTCTTTTATGATGATGCCCTTTTATTTCAGCCGGAAGAACATATAATACCTATTTTAATGGGAACTCTTGAAAAAGGATTAAAAAATATCTGTTTTCATACACCTAACGGATTACATGCCCGATTTATATCCAAAAAACTGGCAGACCTTATGTTTAAGACTGGTTTCAGAACTATTCGGCTGGGTTATGAAACAGCGGACCCATTAAAACAAATCCAAACAGGAGGGAAGGTAAACACCGAAGAGCTCGAAGCTGCCCTTGCCTTTTTAAAAGAAGCAGGATTTTTACCTGCCGATCTTGGAGTTTATATCCTCATAGGATTACCTGGGCAGAAAATAAAAGAAGTGGAAGAGAGCATTAATAAGGTGGTTAAATTAGGAGGCATTCCTATTCTGACCGAATTTTCACCTATTCCTGATACAGCGATATGGGAAGAGTCTTTGCACTATTCAAATTATGACCTGGCAAATGATCCTATTTTTCATAATAATTCAATATTGCCATGTCAATGGTCAGGATTTACCTGGGAGGACTATCTAAATATAAAATCACAAACCAGTTTAATACGCCGCGATATTAATAAAAAAAACGGGTAATAAATTTAATTGGGAGATTTACATGGTCGTATTACAGCTCATTGGTATTGCAGTAAGTGCTTTTGTTGTCGCACTTACGGGAGCGCTAATGCCAGGGCCTTTACTAACTGTAACAATAAGTGAATCGATAAAAAGGGGGAAATGGACAGGTCTATTTTTAATTATAGGACATAGTATATTGGAATTGGGATTGATTTTACTAATCCTTGCCGGTTTCGGCTCTCTCTTTAAGATAAACAAAGTAGTAGGTACAATCAGTCTCATAGGGGGTATAATACTTATATGGATGGGATGGGATACTGCTAAAAAGGCAAAGGGGCTTAGTCTGTCATATCAAATTGAAAAAACGGGCAATTCCTCATATGGGCCAATTTTAACGGGAATTCTTGCAAGCGTTTCCAATCCTTATTGGTCTATATGGTGGGCCACAATAGGCATTGGCTATTTGGCTGCAAGTCTCATACATGGGTGGATGGGAATAGCTTCCTTTTTTATCGGACATATTTCGGCTGATTTTGCCTGGTATACTCTGATCTCCTTCAGCATAGCAAGCGGGAAAAAATTCATTTCCAACCGCATTTATCATGCTGTTCTAATATCCTGCGGGGGCATACTCTGTTTATTTGGCATCATCTTCCTTCTTTTTGGTTTTCAAAAAATAGGATTCCTATAAATAGCCTAACCCAGTTATTACATATAAATCATTCCATTTATTATGATTTTCAGCCTTTACAGATTATTAAAAATTTCAAAATTACCTTTAAAATTAACCAGTTAAACATATAAGACTTTATATAGTGGTGTGCCGAATGATATAATATATATTATGAAGACAGAAAAACCGGGAATTAATTACAAAATTATATACTTTATATCTTTTACCCTTGTTTTATTGCTACTGGTATGTCTGCAATCTCCGGCATACTCATCTTCAATTCCGGTTCAAAGGCTGACACCTGAAGTCGAAATAGGTAGAAAGGTTTATGAACAGATCAAACCTCATCTTAAATTTACCCGAAATCCCCTTATAAAGTATTACTTGGAAAAAATCGGAAATAATATACTTGACAATCTCCCCCGGAATGATTATGAATTTCGTTTTTTTCCTATAAAAGCAAACGATATAAATGCATTCGCGCTACCTAACGGATACATATTTGTCACAAACAGACTTATACAAGCCTGTGACAGTGAAGATGAATTGGCTTTTGTACTATGTCATGAGATAGCACATGTTATGAGAGGTCATTTCATGAATTACCTCTCACAAAAAAGGAAGACGGATATGACCACATTGGCTCTTATTGTTTTAGGAGCCTTGGCAGCCCAGGATAGAGATTTGCAGGAAGCGCTTCCTGCCCTTGGCTTAGGCATAAATCAGAATATCACCCTTAGTTACAGCAGAGGGCAGGAATATGAAGCTGACACCTATGGCCTAAGATATCTACATCAGGCAGGATTCAGTGAAGAAGGTGCAGCGCAGTTCATGAATAAACTGCGGATTCTCTCCCAGATAACTATTTCGTTGCCGGTCTATCTCTCCACACACCCAATGCCGGTTGACCGGCTTGTAAATTTAAAAAGATTCACGGAATCATCATCTTGTGACCCCTCCCGACCTTGCATCAGCAATATCAACAGGCTCAAACTCTGGTGTCGCCTGGAGACAGAGCTGTCTGACCGGCTATTGTCAGATCTTACTCCTGTGTATTCGCATAATCCTGATGATATTGATACCGTCTATGGGCTTGCGCTTGTTTATGAAAAACTGGGTTCTTCTGATGAAGCAGAAAAATATTATATGAAGGGTCTTTCAATCAATCCCGAAGACGGAGATGTGCTAAGAGATTATGCCATCTTTCTCTATCGAAGGGCCCTGCTAAAAGATGCTGAAGACAAATTAAAACTCGCCATAAAATCAAATCCTGAGGATCCCCTGGCTCACCATTATCTCGGCAGGATTTTGATGGACCAAAAACGTAATAAAGAAGCCATCGATGAATTCCTGAAGTCTGTGGAAGTCTGCTCGGGATTCCCGGACAATCACCATTTTCTTGGCATACTTTACAGCCAACAGGGAGATGAGGAAAAATCACATAAAAGCTTTGAACGTTATTTTGCCCTTATTGGAAATCAAAAGGCTGCAAGATTACATTCTCAAAAAAAAGAAAGAATTAGCAGGCGTAATGAAGAAGAGTAGAGCTTCGTCGAAATAGTTAATTATGGAGTACTTTTTCCAGGAATCTCAACATCCATGCTTAGAAGAGATTTTATTATCTTTTCAATTTTAGCTATCTCAGACAAAGATAAAGAGGGGAGACAGAGTCTTTAGGATATATATTAGTTTTAATAGTGAATTTCACTTTATTGCCTTAATATTGCCTAAACCAACAACAGATTCTGCCTTCCCCTCTTAACCCTATTTAATTTCAATATGATTTTGTCTCATTAAACATTTCTTGAATATTAATTTTATTCCTGGTATCTTAATTTCGGTTTTTTTCTACTGACTATAAGGATTGAGAAAAGAGACTAAATGAAAGATATACGACTAAAGGGGAAATTTTTAAAGCCCTCAAGCAGGATCAATAGGGTTGAGACACGGGTTCTTTATGCGGATACCGACCATGGAGGCGTAGCCTATTATGCCTCATACCTCAGATGGTTTGAGATTGGCAGGACAGAGCTTTTCCGCAAGGCAGGGCTAACGTATGCCGATGTGGAAAAATCCGGCATATTATCGCCCGTAATAGAGGTCTTTTGTAAATATTTACAGCCTGCAAAATATGACGAAATTCTTGTAATAGACACCTGGATAGAAATCCTTGGTCTAGGAAGTATTACCTTCGGCTACCAGATCCGAAAAAAATCGGATGATTCTCTTCTTGCAACAGGAAAAACCATAAATGCCTTCGTGAACCGTAGTCTTAAACCCACACGTCCTCCCAAGGCAATCTATAATGCCCTTTCAGCTTTCATTGATGGATCACTTTAGTAATCGTTGTTAATTAATCTATTTCTACATTTCTAAGAAATTCAGCGCTTTCTTCGGGGATAGAGGTATTGATGAACATTCCAGATCCTAATTCAAAACCCGCGGTTAAGGTGACCCGAGGGATAATGCTTAGATACCAGTGGAAAAAGGGCCTTTCTCTAGGCATACCAGGGATCGAACGGATCACATAATTAAAATCAGGATCGTTCAGCCCTATATATAGCTTCTTTAGAACAATCCTTAAATTTTTTGAGAAATCCTCCATATCGCGATCAGTCAACTGAGGAAAACTCGACATGTGTTTTTTGGGTAAAATCCAAATATGAAACGGAGAAAAAGCAGCATAAGGAATAAACGCGACAAAGCTCGATGTTTCTAAAACTATACGTTCCTTGGCTCTTATTTCTTCCTCTAACATATCGCAAAAGACACATCTTCGATGGTCGTCATAATAACGCATGGACTCTTCTATCCTGTTCCTGATGTCCTGCGGAACTACCGGAGTGGCAATAAGTTGAGAATGAGGATGTTCCAGGGATGTACCTGCTGACCGACCATGATTTTTAAATAATATTATTAACTCTATCCGTTTATCCTTTACAATATCCAAATAGCGTTCCTTATATATTCGTATAATATTAATTACCTGCAAGTCATCCAATAAGGCAAGATTTAAATTATGTTTCGGCGTTTCAATTATCACCTCGTGAAATCCCACTCCCGTCATCCGGCGTTTTATACCTTCAGCCTCGTGAACAAGATCTCCTTCGGAAGAAAGCGCTGGAAATTTATTTGGAATTGAACGTACTAACCAATTTCCATCACTATCCCTTATAGAAGAAATTTCAGGAGGCGCAAGGTGTTCATTACCCGGACAAAAGGGGCAGTTATCCACATATTCTTTCAATATATTTTCATTCCCCTTTTTTTGAATATAATCATATGGTCTTTTGGCCCTTTCATCAGCTATTATTACCCATTCCCGCAAAGCAATATTTTGTCTTAATTCTGACATTTCACCCTCGCTCCGTTAATAGATTTTATCCTGACAAATGAGAAATATACTCGGTTAAAATTAGAATTGCTGTTTTTTTGCAATTTGAATATTATCCATTAATAATATAATATAAATTTCTCTTATACAACCCGGGATTTATACACCGAAAGGGGAGAATAAATTGTTAAATTTAAAAACAGCTTTCCTGGAGACAAGGCCACAATTTTTACTATTATCCGTTACACTTGTTATGGTTGGCAGCAGCGCGGCTTTCTATTCCGGATATCATCATATTCCACACATGTTTCTTGCCCTGTTGGGGCTTATAGCCTTTCACATCAGCGTTAACGTATTGAATGATTATTATGATTTTAAAACAGGGATAGATCTTAATACCAAAAGGACACCTTTTTCAGGGGGAAGCGGACTCTTGCCCAGCGGTAAAATTTCTCCTGAAGCGGTTCATGATATGGGATTAATTACCCTCGGCATAGGATGCCTGATCGGAGTATATTTTCTTTTTAAAATCGGCTGGCAATTATTACCCATCCTGATCATTGGAGTTTTTTCGATCTATTTTTACAATCCGTTAATAAGCAAGCTTTTGATCGGAGAGATCTTCGCCGGTCTGGGCCTTGGCCTTCTACCAGTATTGGGAGTTTTCTGGGTAATTACCGGAAAGATTACATCTTTGGCATTTTTTGCCGGTATGCCTCCATTTTTCCTAACATTTAATCTTCTCTTCTTAAATGAATTTCCTGATTCAGATGCTGACATGATCGGTGGACGCAGGCATCTCGTTATCTGGCTTGGAAAGAAAAAGGCCGGAATTCTCTATTTAGTTATTACCATCATTACTTATATTTGGATAATCTTAGGAATCGTTATAGGCATCCTACCGGTATGGACTTTATTGGCGCTTCTTACAATACCAGTAGCCATCAGGGCTATTAAAGGTGCTCTCAAGGATTATAATGACTTTGAAAAATTCATTCCTGCTCAAGGTTCAAACGTGATTCTGGTATTGGCGACACAGGCGTTATTTGCGTTAGGATTCCTTATAGCAGCCCTATAATATGAAATTCAAATTTCAAAATACATTTCTGAGATCCTTTCTTTTTCCTCAATTTGCATTTTGCATTTTGTAATTTGCATTTTGCATTTCTATATAATTCCTCTTTAAATCTCAAATCAAATTTTTCTTACAAAAAAACCGTAAATAAATGAAGAGGAGCATAACAATGAATTATTGTAAATAATAATATTTTTTGAATATTTATAATTTTTTAATATTAACATTTTATTAAGCAACATTTCTTATGAAACTTCCAACAAAATAATACAGGGAGGGATTAAAATTGATTGAGTGTCAAACCGAAATTTCAAAAAAGGTACATAATATATTGGTAGTTGATGATGAACCAGCAGTCAGGATGACCATTGAAGAGATGTTAAAACCTCTGAACTGTACAATATTTCATGCAAGTAACGGAAATGAGGCCTTAGATATTATAAGGACGGGCGAGATTCATCTTGTTATTCTGGACGTTCTTTTACCGGGCAGACATGGTTTTTATGTCTGTTCTTCCATTCGTGAGATGGAACAAGGACGAAATATACCTATTTTAATGATGACAGCGGTTTATACAAAGATGAAGTATTATTACCAGGCTCAAGAATGTGGCGTAAATGCGTATATGGTAAAACCATTTAAAATGGATGACCTCATATCTAAAGTAAGCAAGTTGCTCAATATTAACTGTAAACAACAAATGGTTTCTGAAAAGGCAGTTTAAGGTGAATTTCACATTGAATTGGTCTAAGAAAAGAATCGTTTTACTGACGAGATGGTTACTCATCATTGTCATTTCTTATCTGATCATTTTCAGCTACGGTTATGGCTCTTTTTCTCCTCTCTCTATAGAATGTTTACTTATTGTTCTCTATATGATATCTAATATTTTTCTCGGATTTATGAATGAACCTTTCTTCAATCGCAAGGGCTTTGATATAGCTCTGTTTTGTTTTGACACCACAATGATCTCGCTTGGCATATATATTGCCGGTGTAATAGAAGCTGATTTCTATATTGTATTATTTCTGGAAATCATCTTTCTCAGCATGGCCCATAACCTTAAAAATGTTATTTTCAGCGCCACAATTTTTTGCTGTATATATGGTTTCTTTATAATGAATTATTTCCAGAAAAATCTTCTATATAGAGAAAACTATCTGCTACGTCTTCCCCTTTTATTTATTTTTGCCATATATTTTGGAAGCGTAGCAATAATTTTTAAAAAAAAGATAAAGGAGGTCAAAAATCTCTCTGAAAGATGCCGTCTAATATTCAGCAATATCCGCGATATGGTATTCTGCCTGGATTGCCACGGAAAATTCACCTTTGTTAGTCCAAGCAGCAGGGAGGTCATAGGTCAACATGCCAGAACCCTTATTGAGAACTCTGATATATTTTATTTTCAAGTCCTCCCCGATGATAAAAACAGATTAATCTCTTTATTGTCCAACTTGACGAACCAGCCCAAACAGGGGAAGTTTGAATTCAGGATTAATCATCCTATAAAAGGGACCCGTTGGCTACAGATGATATACTCCCCCAATAAAGACGAGGATGGCAACTGGCAAGGAATCCAGGGCTCCATAAGGGACATATCCGATCTTAAGGAAACGCAAAATACAATTATTCAATCGGAACGATTGCTGTCAATGGGAAAGCTGGCATCCAGTATGGCATTGGAAATAAATAACCCCCTTCAGGCCATTAAGAATATGCTCCATCTTTTAGATAATAATATGAATTTTGACGATACACAAAAAAATGCCCTGGAAATAATAAAGGAAGGTGAAGCACACATCGAAAACATCCTCCAGAAAATTCTCGAGATATCATATCATGAAACCTCTGAGAAGGTTCCTGTAGACATACATCTTCTTCTTCAAAAGGCGGTATCGATTACAAAAAGCAGGATGAAGCTGGACAAGATCCAGATAAAATTCGCCTTTGATCCAGAAAATGTTATGGTATTGGCTAATCCAAAACTTTTATACGATGTCTTTCTGAATATCATATTAAACTCAATAGAAGCGATGAACGATGGAGGGAAAATCTCTCTGTCTACAATCAAGAAAAAGGAACATCTGACGGTTCAATTCACTGATAACGGTCACGGCATTCCCGCTGAGCAATTGGCACATATATTTGAGCCCTTCTACACAACAAAGAAAAAAGTAAATTCTTCCGGTCTTGGTCTGACTATATGTTACTGGATACTCAGGGAGATAGGGGGCGATATCCGGATAAATAGCCTGAATGGGATAGGAACCACAACAACACTTACACTTCCGCTTTATGATTCAACCAAATATCCTGAGAAGAAAAAAATGGAAATAAAACCGGGAGTTTGTCATGCCTGAAAACAAAGATGTAAAAATTTTAATCATTGATGACGATCCCTTGGTTATGCAAAGCTTTTTATCGCTCTTAAATTCCGATGGATATTCAACGGTCGGAGTAACGTCCGTATTCGAGGCTTTAACACTTATGGAGCAGGAAGTTTTTGATATTGTAATCACTGAGCTAATGATGGATGAAATGGGGGGCAATGAGTTATTGACTGCTCTCCGTCAAAAAGCCCCTGAGATTATTATCCTGATTCTCACTGGGTACGGATCTATAAATATGGCCATAGATGCAATACGCAACGGGGCCCACGATTACATTCTCAAACCCTGTGACTATAATGCTCTAAAAAACAGGATAGACAAAGCGATCTCAACGATAAAGCCTTTATCGGAAGGAAAGAAGGAATCAAATCAAACAATCGGGGATTCAGAGGAACCTTATAAAATTGTTTTGGAAAATATCAATGATCTCTTACTTCTTTTTGACAGGAATAGAAACTGTATATATGCAAGTCCAAGCTGGGGAAGCCAGCTTGGTTTATCCCAGAGCAGACTAATAGATAAAAATTGGATAAATCTGCTTTCCTTTGAAGACAAAAAAAAGATTGAGCGGGCTTTCCTGACCCTTAAAACAAGCAAAGAACCAAGGCAGGAATTTGTTATCAGCTTAAACGGAAAGAATAATGATATTAGAACATTCAAAGGTTATATGATTTTCATAAAAAAAGATATGAATCAAGAATCGCGAGTATTCCTTATTCTCAACGATATCACTGAGCATATGAAGATCCAGGTCCAGGAAAAAGAGATAGAACGTATTAAAGCGGCAAAAGACTTGGCGATAGCTACTGCGCATCATGTCAATCAACCTATGACATGCATAAGGGGTCTTACCGAGGTCATGCTCAAAGAACCTAAAAGCCGAAATACTGTTCTGGAATATTTAGAGCAAATAATGATACAGTGTGACATTGTTCAGGATATTATTAATAGACTTCTGAATATCAATGATTACAAAACCATAGCTTATGTTGATGAGGAGATGCTCAATCTTTTTTCAGATGATTAATCAGCTTAAATCCTTTACACCATGAATATATAATAGATATAGGGCAGAAAGACCGGTCATGCATATAGAATCCATTACCAAAAAAAAACATTTTCTGACTTTAATTATTTTCCATTTCCTGATTTTAATTATTTGTATTGCCGTCCAATTACCTCTCAACTGCCATGCGCAGAGGTATCCTGCCCGCAGAGCCGGAAACTATTATCCTTCTGGCCCTTATTACACCGACTCAACCTATGAAGGTCCTTTACTCAGACTAAGTCTAGGATATGGCATACCGTATGGATTCTTAGGTATGAATGGTGAATTCATGCTCTTTGACTATATATCCATATCAGGAGGGATGGGTTACAGCCCCGGGGGCTCTAGTTGGATAACAGGGGTAAGGGTATATATGAACGAGCCTGAAAAACATTTCAGGCCTAGGATTTCAACATTTTATGGGACTGTAAGCGTCCTGTCGAAAAAATATTATAATGAAGAAACATACGAAAATGATCAGGGTTATGCCTATGGATTGGGTTTTGAATGGAAGGTCTTAAATCCAAGCAGGTATAGCTTAGATTTCGATATCATTTTGACAGATTATAATGTTCCGCCAGGTTATGAAAAAAAAGGGCCGGAGATTAAGTTTTCTCTGGGTTTTGGTCGTATCTTCTGATCTCACTAATCCATCAGAATTTTATGCCAAGGTTACAGACGACCTTATCCAGTTTTGTTCTGCTTTCAGGAATGGTATCTTTTTCCTTGATCTTTAACCTAAAAACAGAATAACCTATCTGATAATTAATCCTGCCTCTGGTTCCCTTAATCCCTATTCTACCCAAAACAGATCTGCCATTGGTATTTTCAGGAGATGAAGAGGGACCGGCGGTCCCATAATTATCTTCTATACTTGCACCGTATACGCCGGTTCCGATATCGATATACCCTATCATCCTTCCATCATCCATGGTGAACTTAAAACCAAGATTGGGCTCTATTCCAAAGAGTGCAAAATCCGTTTCTTTAGGTGGTTTTTCGATGTCTGCCGGTTTCACATCCTTTCTCTGAAGACCGTGAAAACGATAAATAAAGCCTAAACCAATGTTTGTTTGTGCCAAAACAGGAAAAGGATAAAGGGCTGTTTCTTCAAAATGGTACCTGATTAGGGTTTCAACGCATAATCCTGTAACCATAAGCTTGTTGATTCTAAATACCTTTTGCTCTGACCACCACCTCTCTAACCTGTATGTGGTTCTGAAGAGTTCTCCGCTCATTTCAACAGCCCACTTCCCTTTTTTTTCATCCACCCTTATCATTGGCTTTATACTTACCATATCTCCTATATAAACTGATTGTAAAACAGGAGATCCATCTTTCTCGAATATGTCACAGGCGAAATTTCCCAATCCGAATTCAAGGATCATATCATATTTTCGAATCTTATCTTTTTCGCTTATATTATTTGTCTCTTCCGATAAATGATTAACCTTTTTAGACAACACATCACGTCTATTGATTGTGACAGATTGCACTTCTCTCCTGTCATTGTTCCAATCACGCTTTTGGGCAAGACATAAACGGCAAAGAAATAACGGAAACAAAAACATAAACAAAAAAATGATTTTTTTGTATTGATTGACCACAATGACCTTCCTTTTATCAAAACGTTTTGATTATTAACACCTACTATATCTATCGTCACATATATAGGTCTGATACATCTTATCCGGTTATTGAAATAAGGTCCTTATATTGATACTATAAAACCCATTATGTCTTTTTTGCTCGATTTTCATATCCATTCTCATTTTTCAATAGCAACAAGCAAGGATTGCGATCCGGAGCACCTTTTCATATGGGCCTGTCTGAAAGGGTTATCTGTAATAGGAACTGGTGATTTCACGCATCCGGGATGGTTTGAAGAACTGAACCAAAAGTTAATCCCCGCGGAAGAGGGGCTTTTTCGTCTTCGTCCGGAAATCGAAAAGAGCTTACTCGAGCAAATCCCAAAAACCTGTTACAGGGATGTCCGTTTTATACTATCTTCAGAAATCAGCTCTATCTATAAAAAAAAAGGTAAAGTCAGAAAAATTCATAATTGTCTTCTGGTTCCAACTTTTGATAACGCAAAGGCCATTTCCAATCGACTGGAACAAATTGGTAATATAAGGGCGGACGGCAGGCCCATACTTGGACTGGACAGCTATGAACTCCTGAAGATAATGCTGGACGAATCACCAAACGGCATATTTATCCCTGCGCATGTCTGGACCCCGCATTTTTCCCTCTTTGGCGCCTATTCAGGATTCAATACCATTGAAGAGTGCTTTGAAGATTTGTCGCCCTGTATCTGGGCACTAGAAACCGGCCTCTCCTCTGATCCTTCAATGAACTGGCGGGTATCCGCTCTGGACAGATTCACTCTGGTCTCAAACTCAGACGCCCATTCACCAAAAAATCTTGCCAGAGAATCAAATATCTTAGATTGTGAATTATCCTTTCAGGCCATAAGATCCGCCATAAAGGATAAAGAAGCCGGCCAATTCAAGGGAACCATAGAGTTTTTCCCCCAGGAGGGAAAGTATCATTTCGACGGTCACCGTAACTGCGGAATAAGATTAAATCCTGAGGAGACAATCGAGGCAGGAGGGATTTGTTCTAAATGCGGCAGAAAATTGACACTGGGTGTCATGCACAGGGTTGTGGAGCTTGCAGACAGGGAACCGGGATTTATTCCTCAAAAAACTCCTCCCTTCCATAGTCTCATTCCTCTCACTGAAATCCTGGCAGATTATTTCGGGTGCGGAGCGAACTCCAAGAAAGTAAATCAGGCCTATTTCAATCTCATTCAGAAGCTAGGGTCTGAATGGCAGATCCTTATGCTTACCCCGATAGAGGAAATCAAAAATTGCGCGGGGCCATCTCTCGCGGAAGGCATTGAGAGGGTTCGAACGGGAAAGGTAACCATAAAGCCCGGATTTGATGGTGAGTATGGAACCATATCGGTTTTTTCTCAGGAGGACAGGATGGGCAGAATGACACAGAAAGGTCTTTTTGCGATAGAAAAGAAAGAGGCTTGTTCACCATCAAAGCCTATTCCTGATTTTAAGAAAAAAAAGACCAAGCCATCAAAAATAGCCGCCTCTTGTTTGCTGGAGCCTGAATCCTCTTCAATCGTCAAAAAGAAGACCTCACCGGATATAATATCCTTTTCCAGCCAGCTAAATCCAACACAACAGAAATGTGTTAATGCATCCAAGGGGCCTGTTTTAGTTATTGCCGGACCCGGCACAGGAAAAACCAGAACACTCGCCTTTCGAATAGCATTCCTTATCATGGAAAAAGATATCAAACCAGACAAAATCCTTGCAATCACCTTTACAAACAAGGCTGCCAAAGAGATGGCTCAACGACTTAACTCAATTATGAGTAATAATTCAGGCTCATCCGGTCCCTTTATAGGGACCTTTCACCATTTTTGCCTGGAGATTTTAAAAAGATACGGCCCATCGAATGACTTTATATTATTCCATACTTACGATAGCCTGGCATTGATTGATCTTATCCTTAAAGATATGGATAAGGGTAAATCCGTTAAAGCAAGGGACTGTCTCCAGAAGATCTCATTGCTAAAGGTCAAGAGGGGGAATGATTACAATGAAGGGGACATGGATCAGTTAACGCTTGACGTGTATAAGCAATATCAACAAAATCTTCTCAAATATAATGCGCTCGACTATGATGATCTGCTGGTTAAAACGGTTGAACTTATGGAAAAAGATGAAAATATTGCCGATAAAATACGGGCCCAATTCAATTTTATACTTGTAGATGAATTTCAGGACGTCAATTTTATCCAATATAAGCTTATACTTTTGTTGGGGGATAAAAAGGGAGAGAATCTCTTTCTGATAGGTGATCCGAATCAGGCCATATATGGTTTCCGAGGCGCCGACCGCAGGTTTTTCTTCCGAATAAAGGAGGAATTCCCTTTATGCTCCATATTCTCACTGGAAGATAATTACCGTTCCACTTCCCCTATTATCAATTCCGCATCCTACTTAATATCGCACAACCCTCAAACGATCTCATTAAATATTAGATCATTGCGGGGCGAAGGCCCTGTTATCAGAATTATTGAAGTCCCATCGGAAAAAGCGGAGGGGATTAGTATAGTCAAGGAAATTGGAATGCTTATGGGTGGGATAGATATGATTCAGGCGCATGGCGAATCAGGCAAAAGCACTTATCTCTCCATTCAGAAAAGACAAAATGATTTTAGTTTTTCGGATTTCGCCATACTGTTCAGAACAAGTAATCAGGCGGATATAATAGAGGAATGTCTTTTAAAGGAAGGGATACCTTACAGGCTTACCGGACATCAGGGCATCATGGAAAATCCACTTATAAGACAAGTACTTGCCTTTTTAAGGTGGTGTCATATTCCTATGGATGAACACTCATTTTTACAGGCACTGGATCTGCCGATCTTTCAAATTAAAAAAGAGGAAAAGATTAAAATTTTCAAAATTTTCCAGGAAATAAATAATGAAATGAAACATCATATAGGGGACAGGCTCCAATCCGCCCGGCTTCATATAACCTCTAAATTAATCACAGATACAAATATGAAATCAATATCAAATATAATCGACACATATTCTGAAACGGCAAAGGAAAAGATGCCTTCTCAATTTATAGATCTAATAATTTCAGATTTGAAAGATTATCCGGAAACCAGAAACAACCGGAAGGACCTTGAAAGACTTAGATTGCTTGCAGAGGAATTTTTGGACATCTCTTCCTTCCTTGACAGTGCCGTCCTATATAGAGAAGGAGATATCTCCTGGAATGGGACCAAAGGAAAAAGGATTATGGAGATGGTCAGCCTGATGACCCTGCATGCGGCCAAAGGTCTCGAATTTCCCGTTGTATTCATTTGCGGATGCGAGGCCGGACTTCTTCCTTATAATTACAACAATAAAGAAGCAGATATAGAGGAGGAACGAAGGTTATTCTATGTTGGGATGACAAGGGCAAAGGACCGTCTCTATTTATCGCGGTGCAAAAATCGTTTGTGGAGAGGGGAAAAACATATCTGTCACACATCCCCTTTTCTGGAAGAGATACCAGGTGCTTTTTCTGAAAGAGCCCATTTCTCGGCGTCTTCCCCTTTAAAACCAAAAGCCAGACAGCTCGGCCTCTGGTAATGTTTTTATAATAATTTCAGTAAAAAATTTATTGCCTTTTTTGGTTAATAATTAGAATCACCGATCTATATTTTCCATTTAAGATGTTGACTTCTATTTCTTTTCCGTATATAATCCTATATAATTATCAAAAGCTTTTATACGTTATCGAAAAAGGATAGAAAATGGATTTTGTGGTTGATGTTCAGAAAATAAATGAAAATGCAGAGAACCTGGCCCGTTGTCTAAAAGCCATGGCTCATCCCCTACGATTGAAAATAATCCTCTTCTTATCGGACAAAGAAAAAAGTGTCGGAGAAATTGAGGAGTCCGTTGGAAGCTCTCAATCAAATATCTCTCAACATTTAGGGATAATGAGGGATAAAAATCTACTTACATCAAGAAAAGACAGGAATCAAATCTTTTACTCTTTAAAGGATGCCCGGATTCTTCCTCTTGTAAAAGAAATATGTCATATAATAATGCAGAATCGTTGAAGCAAAATCTTCTCTTATTCTTCAACGGTTATAGCCGAAACAGGACAAATCTCTTCTGCTTCATGGCAACAATCCTTAAGGTTTGACGGCACTTCGTCCAGAATAACTACAGCCTTATCATCATCCAACTTGAAAACATCCGGACAAACCTCTTCACACTGCCCACAACCCAGGCAAGTATCTTCGTCGATTATTACGTTCATCAGCAAATCTCCTAATTAATTATTCTGTTTATCTTAACGATTTCCCTTTCTTCCACCTGTTTAAGGATTTCCGGATCTCCAATAATATTACCCACAAGATTTACCGGGCTTGCAGGCACGATCTCCTGTCCCTTGCTAAGAGGGGTAGGTCCAAAAAAAATACACATGGCCTTTGCCATTGGCCAGTAACCTATATACCCCATTTGAATATCAGTAGTGGCATTATTATCAAGGCTTGAAGCCACCGGTATCTCAAAATAGATCTCGTTGCCCCAGAGATTGACCACCGATTCTATGGGAAGATTTTCCCATATGGTCTTTGCAGTTGGGCTGTCATTTAAAATTCCTTCTATTGTAATTGGACCAAACTGAAAAAATATTTTATTACTAACATTATCCATCATTTTAACTCCATTTATCCAAAGCTGCAGATAAGTCTTTAAAAATAAGTATATACAACTAAAAGAATTTTTCCTTTATAGCATTTATCATTTTATTTGTCAATTAACAAAAAATATTTTGGTACAATATTATTGGCTGAAAATTGTAAAATGGTACTTGAAAATATGAGATGAATCATGTATATTATATGGCCTGTAACACCTGAAAATCAATAGTATTTTATTGACGAAAAGGTTTTATCCATTCCTCCCATCTCTCTTTAAACGGAGCTGGCTAATAACAGCCACCTCTTGTTATACAGGTTTGGTTTCATTATTTTATGTTTTTTGGTATACGAGAACCTGATTTAAAAAATTTAAATAAATTAAATTTTTTATCGATTGTTTTTTTCAGAAGAATCCCCAAATCAATGTTGATTCATAAATATTATAGGAGGAAACAATGCTTGAAGAGTTGACCCAAAAGGTTGAAGAGAAGGGTCTACTGATCCGTAAGCTGAGAGAAGAGATTGGAAAGATAATCGTTGGCCAGGATTATATGATAGAGAGGATGCTGGTGGGGCTGTTGGCTGACGGACACCTCCTTGTTGAAGGCGTGCCGGGACTGGCCAAGACGACTGCAGTCAAAACCCTTGCCCAGGCTATACAGACCAATTTCCAGCGTATTCAGTTTACACCGGACCTGCTCCCCGCAGACCTGATCGGCACACAAATCTATCTGCCTAAAACAGGGGAATTTCTTATTAAAAAAGGCCCCATATTTCATAACATCATCCTGGCGGATGAAATAAACCGTGCCCCCGCTAAGGTTCAGAGCGCTTTGCTGGAAGCAATGCAGGAACGTCAGGTTACCATAGGGGAAGAGACCTTTGCGTTGGAAAAACCATTTCTGGTAATGGCCACTCAGAACCCCATTGAGCAGGAAGGGACATATCCACTTCCCGAGGCACAGGTGGACAGATTTATGCTTAAGCTAAAGATCTCCTATCCCACCAAAGAGGAAGAAAAGTCCATAATGAAAAGAGTAGCGGCCTCCCAGCCTCTGAATGTAAATACCGCAATAACGCCAAAGGAGATTCTGGCATGCAGAGAGATTGTAAACCAGATCTATATTGACGAAAAGCTGCAGGACTATATTGTGGACCTGGTTTTTGCAACACGTGATCCTGATTCCTATCGCCTGTCGTCCATCAAACAAATGATACAGTACGGCACTTCCCCGAGGGCGACCATTTACCTTAACCAGGCGGCCAGGGCTTATGCGTTTCTTCATGGCCGGGCATATGTAACCCCTCAGGATATAAAATCCATCGGAAAGGATATCATGAGGCACAGGATCATCCTGACCTATGAGGCAGAGGCAGAGAACCTGGATACTGATGACATAATAGACAGGATCTTTGAAAGTGTTGAGGTGCCTTGATCATGCTGGATCCTGGTCTGATAAAAAAGATCTCCCGTATTCATATACATACTAACCATCTGGTTACTGAGGTTCTGGCCGGTGAATACGAAAGCGCCTTCCGCGGCAGGGGCATGGAGTTTGAAGAGGTAAGAGAGTATCAGGCAGGAGACGATATCAGGGATATCGACTGGAACGTAACGGCACGTATGGGCCACCCTTATGTAAAGCTTTATAAAGAGGAAAGGGAACTGACCATTATTCTTCTTGTGGATGTAAGCTCATCCGGGCAATTCGGTTCTGTTAAATCCCTTAAAACAGATGTATGTGCCGAGATTGCAGCCTTGCTTGCCTATACTGCCATAAAAAACAATGATAAGGTTGGCCTCATAATATTCAGTGATACCGTGGAGCGTTACATACCGCCTAAAAAAGGACGGGGGCATGTATGGATGGTGATAAGGGAGGTATTACAGCATCATCCGCAAAGGGGCCGGACAAATATTGCTCAGGCCCTTGAATTCATGACAAAGGTTATCCGCAGGCGCTCCATATGTTTCCTGATCTCGGATTTTATCGCCAAAGGGTATGAGCGCCCCCTCAGGCTTGCAGCAAAAAAACATGACCTGATAACCATATCTATCACTGATCCAAGAGAGAAGGAGCTTCCAAAGATAGGTTTTCTGGAATTGGAAGACGCAGAGACAGGGGAAACTATACTTATTGACACCTATGACCCGGATATACGTGAGGGTTTTCTCAAGCTTGGACAGAAAGAAGCTGATGAGAGAAAGGATCTTTTCCGGTCCATGGGTATTGACCATGTAGATATAATGATTGATGAAACAGATTATTTTTATATAAATCCCATCCTAAAACTTTTCAGATTGCGGGAAAAGAGGCTATAAAAATGAATAAAAGACCTATTTTTGATCGAAGAACGGTTTTTTTCTCAATTATGGTGCTTTTGCTCTTTTTTGTATTGGCATTCCTCATAATCAGGAATCCGTGTGGTCAGTTTCTGGCTAAGCACCCGGAATGGTTTTTACAAAGAGAACGAATGCTTGCAAACAAGCTGAGAGGTGTTGGTCTGCAAAGGCAGGCGGCAAGGGCATTCGAGTCGTATCTGAAAGAAAGCGATATCGCGCCCGGCGAGATGGGAAAAATCGCCTATACCATCGGACAGATGTATATGGAATCCAAGGATTATGAAGAAGCATTGCCCTGGCTCTATAGAGCTGAACTGTCGGGTCCCGACACCGAGCTCAAATCTAAACTTGGGCCCTTGATAATAACCTGCCTTGAAAGGCTTGGTCATTATCAGGCTGCGGAATATGCTTTAAAGTCCAGGACAGCTCTCGATCCAAACCAGTTCGGTTCGGAAACCGAAGGAAACAAGGTCGTTGCCAGGATCGGCCAGGATATCATTACCCTTAGTCAGATCAACGAGGCCTTTGACGGACTCCCTCCATGGATAAAAAAGGAATTCGCGGAGCCTGGTAAAAAAAAAGAATTTGCGAAACAATACATTGTAGAGGAGATCCTTTACAGAAAAGGCCTAAAATTGGGCTATACAAAAGATCCAGCCAACATTAAAAAAGTCGAACAGTTTAAAAGACAACTGATAATCGGCCAGATCCAAAAAGAAGAGATCGAGGAAAAACTGACCGTTGATGAGGCGGATGTAAAAAACTATTTCATTGCCCATCAAGAAGATTATAAGGATCCAAATCAGAAATTGCTACCCAATTTTGAAGAGATAAAGAATAGAATTACGGAAGATTACAAACATGTTAAAATCCAGAAGATGTATCAGGACCTTATCCAGCAAACTCTCTCGGGTACTGATGTAAAGTTGTATCTGGAAAATGTGAATTGATCATTCATGTATAGAGAAGATTACAAAAATAAACTGAATAACGGAAAATTTTTATTTTTAAGGCAGGCTGTATTCAGAGACCTTTTTATACTCTTTTTTATTTTTGCCATTCTGTCTTTTGGGTGTAAAATCAAAAAGGATAATGGCAAAAAAAGGTCTGAAACCGAAGAACAGGGAAAAACCGAACAGTTTTCACCCATAAAGGTGGAATCAATGGTAGACAACTCCCAGGTAGCGGTTGGAGATACGATAACTTATACCCTGAGTGTTGATTCAATTTCTGAAATAAAACCTAAAATTCCGGAAATGGGATCTAAAATCCTTGGCTTAAGGATTATCGATATGGGGGCGGAAGGACCTAAAGAGGAAGGCGGCAGAAAGAAATGGGAAAAATGGTACAAGCTTCAGGCGGATATCACAGGTTCCTATATTATTCCACATGTACAGGTTCTCTATGAAGACCCCAACGGAAATCAGTCTGAGGCAACCGCGCCCCAGATCTTTATAGAAGTGAAATCCATCATAAAAGAGGGGGAAGAGGCGGGCGACATCCATGATATCAAGCCCCTGCATAAAATAAAAAACAACCTCAAATCCCTCTACATTCTGGTCTCGGTTAGTGTTCTCCTGATACTATTGATAATTCTCGGTGTATGGCTGTATTTTCGAAAAAAGAACAAGAAAGGCATCGCAGAAGAGCCAGCCCCAGAAGAGGTGGCCATAAAAGATCTGGAAAGGCTAAAGTCATCCGAATATTTGGAACAGCAGGACTACCGAAGTTTCTATTTCAGACTTTCAGAGATATTCCGTGCATACATGGAAAAACGGTTCAGCTTTCCCGCACAAGAAAGCACTACCGAAGAGCTGATACCTCAGATTGAACGACTTGACTTGACCAGAGCGCAGAAGGATATTGTGAGGCTCCTTGCCAGGGGAGAAGACCTGGTCAAGTTTGCCCGGCATAATCCAAGCATTGAAAAGGCACAGGAAGACTGGGAAGAGACCTGCCGTTTTATCCATGCTACAGCGGAGAAACAGGAAACAGAAGAGGGATGAGCTGAAATGCAAAGAATTTTCAGATTCGAAGATCCGTGGTTACTCCTTTTTCTTGGTATCATTCCGGTACTTTTCTATACCTACATAAAAAAACTCGGACATGCAAGGGTTCGCTTTTCATCAATACACAACCTGAAAAAGCTCAAACGTTCCAGATCCGTCTATGCCCGCCATTCCTTAATAGTATTGCGTTGCCTTTGCCTGGCCTTCATAATCCTTGCCATTGCAAGGCCCCAAGCGGGAAATAAACAGACCGAATACCTAAGTGAAGGGATCGACATCATTCTTTGTATTGACACCTCAGGGAGCATGCAGGCCCTGGATTTTTCTATGGGAGGTAAAAGGATAGAAAGGCTCACTGTTGTAAAGGAAGTTGTAAAAAAATTCATCAGGGAAAGGACGAGTGACAGGATAGGCATGATTGTTTTTGGTCAGGAGGCATTCACCCAGTGCCCCCTGACCCTTGATTACGGTGTCCTTCTGAGTTTCCTCGATCGTGTAAAGATCGGGATGGCTGGTGAGGCCACAGCCATCGGCGATGCTGTTGCGTTGGGAGTTAAAAGGCTTAAGGCCCTAGAAAAGGCAAAGTCCCGGGTTATGATCCTCCTGACCGACGGCAGGAACAATACCGGAAGGATCGATCCGGTAACAGCCGCGGCGATCGCAAAGGAATTCGATGTAAAGATTTATACGATAGGCGCAGGCACAGAGGGGGAGGCCCCGTTTTTGATAGAACACCCAATCTTCGGCAAGCAATATGTTTACCAGAAAGTGGATTTGGATGAGGATTCCTTGAGGGAGGTCGCACGGATAACGGATGGATACTATTTCAGGGCAAAGGATACCAGTGCGCTTGAAAAGGTATATGAACAGATAAACACACTTGAAAAGACAGAGGTTAAGGTGAAAGAATATATGGAATACGAAGAGCTTTTTTGGTGGTTTCTGATACCTGCGCTGGCGCTCCTTTTGATAGAGGTAATTTTGTCACAAACAAGGTTCAGAAAAATACCATAAAAGAAACCAGTTTGATTATATAAATAAGGAGAGTATTTGACAATGAAGTTCGCCGAGATATCCATATGGGTTATTTCGCTTTTCTGGCTGATTCCGATCATGGCACTCTTTTATCTTTATTCCTTTAAGAAAAAGAAAAGGCTTGTTGAGATGTTCTGCAAAGATCACCTGAAAAAACATATAATGCCCGAACAGAGCCAGGGAAGACAATGGCTTAAGGCATTTTTGATAATCTTGAGCGTTATATTTATGATTTTTGCATTAATGCGGCCGAGATGGGGTTTTCACTGGGAAGAGATAAAGCGTGTCGGCATAGATCTCATTGTCGCCATAGATTGTTCCCAGAGTATGATGGCCACCGATGTCCAGCCAAACAGACTGGAAAGGGCAAAGAGGGAGATTCAGGACCTTTTGAAGATGCTTGATGGAGACAGGATAGGGCTCGTAGCCTTTGCAGGAACCAGTTTTGTTCAATGTCCGCTTACCCTGGACTATGGCGCCTTCAGGATATTTTTGGACTATCTGGATACGGATCTCATCCCGGTGCAGGGCACGGCCATTGGCCAGGCCATCCGGGAATGCATAGGTTCCTTTGACAGGACTCAAAAGGGATCTAAGGCTATAATACTTATTACTGATGGAGAAGACCATGAGGGAGATCCCCTTGCCGTTGCAACTGAAGCAAAGCAGAAAGGGATAAAGATATTTCCCATAGGGATTGGCAAGGAAGGGGGCGCGCCTATTCCTCTTAAGGATGGTTCCGGATTTAAAAAGGACAGGCAGGGAAATCTTATTCTCAGCAAACTGGACGAAAAAACCCTTCAAAAAATGGCCCTTGAGACAGGAGGAAGTTATGTGCGCTCTGTAACCGGAGACCTGGACCTGGAAAAGATTTACCTGGAAGGCATAAAAAGATTGGATCAAAAGGAGCTCGCGAGCACCAAAAAAAGGATCTGGGAGGAAAGATTCCAGTGGTTTCTTTTCTTGTCTTTCATCCTTCTTTTCATTGAACAGTTGCTTCCCGAATACAGACGTATGCGTTTTAAAAGAATCAGCCTTTCTGTTTTTTCCATTTTTATGTGCATCCTTATCATACTCATGACAGGGAGTGTTACCCCGGTCAATTCCGGACTCATTCCCTCTTCAAAGGCAAGGGATGCGCAAAAACTATATTCCGCGGAAGAATATGATAAGGCGCTCCCGGTATTTTTGGACGCCCAGATCGACTCCCCTGAGGACCCCGTTCTGCATTACAATATTGCCAATACCTATTACAAGATGAATAATTACGAAGAGGCGAGCAAGAGTTATCAATCCGCTGCCATAGCAGCAAAGGACATTGAACTGGAAGAAAAGGCCTATTACAACCTTGGAAACTGTACTTACCGAATGGGCAAACTGGACGAGGCCATCACCTGGTATCAAAAGGCCCTGGAGCTCAATCCTGAAGACGGGGATGCTAAATACAACCTGGAGTTTGTGCGTGAAGAGATAAAAAGGCGAATCAACCAGGCAAAAGAACAACAGGAAAAAGAGGGAAAAGAAGAAAACCAGAAGCAATCCGATGAAAAACAGCAGGCACAGAGCAATCAAGGAGAAGGTAAAGGACAGCAGCAGCAACAGGAGGAAAAGAAGGAGCAGGGAAAACAGGAACAATCAGCCCAGGCAGAAACCGACCCGAATCAGGGAGGGCAAATAAAGGCAGCAGAAGAAGAGGATAAAGAAGGATCCGAAAAAGACAGTGAAGAGCAACAGTCAGCAAAGGGGCAAGCGATGAGAGAAATAAACCGCGAAGAGGCTGAACGGCTGCTTGAAAGCCTGGATGAAGGAGAAAAAAAGCCTTCCCAGGAACAGGTCATCCCCGGGATTGGGCGATATACCCCTGAAAAGGACTGGTGAAATGCAAAATATAAACAAATGGGATATTTGGCACAAGATATTCTTTTGTATAATAATTTTCAATTTCATATATGCAAAGCCGGCATTGGGAGCTGACTTTCAGGTGGGGATAACGGCTGATAAAACCAGTGTTGTTCCTGGTGAACAGATCCGTATCATTATATCCGTTCAGGGGGTAAAAAATGCTCCTGAACCGGAATTCCCGGAATCTGATTCTTACGATGTCTACTTTCAGGGCAGATCCTCCAGGTTTGAGATAGTAAACGGGCAGTTCAACTCCAGTCTTGATTTTAATTATGCCCTTGTCCCATCCAAGAAAGGTGACATCACCATACCCCCTATCCCTGTAAAAATTGCCGGGGAAATCCGGCGCACCACGCCCCTTACTATACATGTTTCTTCCCGGCCATCAACAGATGAAACGCAGGAATCCGATAATGCGATCTTTACAACAGCCGATGTAAATGATCAGGAGCCTTTTGTTAATCAACAGATCATCTATACCTTCAGGCTCTTCCGCAGGGCGCAAATACAGGGCGCCAGCATGGAATCTCTTGAATTTGAAGGTTTTCGTGTAGAAAAACTTGGTAAGGAAAGAGAATATTCCCAGGTCATAAAGGGAAAACAATACACAGTTACAGAATTAAGATACGCCCTTTTCCCTCAAAGATCGGGCGTATTAACTATTCCAGCGGCCAGACTACAATGCAATGTACTTTACAGAAGAAGCAAAAACAGGTCTCCTTTTGACAGCTTTTTTGATGATCCTTTCTTCGGAGGTTTTGGAAGGACCGAGAGAAAAACGGAATTTTTTTCCACAGAACCGATCCGGATCCATGTAAAACCGTTACCGAGGCCTGAAAACAAGGACCTCGCCACACCTCTTGTAGGCACATTCAGCCTTAAGGCGCAATTAAGCCAGAAAGAAATAAAGGTGGGAGATTCTGCGACAATCACCATTTCCATAACAGGGAAGGGAAATATCCATGACATACCTGAGCCGGTTATTCCTGATATCCCTGACTTCAAGTTCTATGAGGATAAACCCTCTCTAAATGTTGAAGCAACATTGGACGGGATTTCAGGAACAAAAACCTTTAAGAAGGCCCTTGTGCCTACAAAACCCGGAGAATACCGGATACCTCCCATAAAGATCCCATTCCTGGATCCTGATTCAGGCACCTATCGTATCGCCTCCACTCAACCCTTTTCTATAATAGTACTTCCTGGAGCGGAAGAAGAAAAGCTCAACCTGGTCGGGGGAGAGGGACGGATAGTTAAAAAAGAAGAGATAAAGCTCCTGGGTAAGGATATCCTTCCTCCAATGACTTCCATAGCTGCACTCCGGGACCAATCGGTAAGATGGTTAAATCCACTCCTTCTTCTCATGATTTTTCTCCCTCCTTTTACCTTTTTTTCATTTTTTGTGTGCGAAAAGAAAAAAAGGCACATGGCTTCCGATCAGGCTTTTTATTGTCGCAAAAAGGCCCTTGTAGGATGGAAAAAAAGAAGAAAAACAATCTTATCATTGATAGATAAAAAACCTGATGAATTTTACAGCCAAACCTCCAAAAGCTTAAGACAGTTTCTCGGAGACAGGCTTACTGTGACCGGTCAGGCACTTACAGCGCAGGAGATGGACAAGAAACTGGAAGACCGTCATGTGCCTCCGGATTTAAGAACTCTCCTTAAAGGTCATCTGCAGGTTTTAGAGAAAGGGGCGTTTGGCGTTCTAAATCAGAATACAGAAGAAAGGAAGGCTTTATTCAAAGATCTGGAAAAGTCGATAAACCGGCTTTTGCGATATATATAAAAAAATGCAAAAAATATGCGACAATCAAGCATCTAGGATTAATAAGGGAGTTCAGAAATATGCCAATAGAACGGAGAGAACGGAGTCGATAAGAAGATGGAAGGAATAAGAAGGAAAAAAAGGGGAGGTCCGGTCCTTTCAGGTCTTTTTCTTATCAATTTTATTTTACTTTTGTCCCCTTTACTTTACACACCTGGATCGCTTGCCGCAGATAAAGGCAGAATCCCTCAGCTTTTCCTTGAAGCCAATCAAGCCTATGAAAAAGATGATTACAGGACTTCATCAGAGCTATACGAGGAGGTTTTGGATAGCGGCATACATTCAGGAATGATCTATTATAACCTCGGCAATTGTTATGTGAAAATGGGGCAAACGGGCAAGGCGCTGCTCAATTATAGAAAGGCGGAACGTTTGATTCCGAGAAACGGTGACCTGAAATTCAACCTGCAATATGTCCTGGAACAGAGAAGGGATAAAATCGAGACAAAAAACAAGATCCCGTTTGCCAGGGCCTTTTTTTTCTGGTATTACTGGCTTAGTCTCAAGGAACTGCTCTTCATCTTTATAGCTGTCAATCTCCTTTTCTGGTTCCTGTCACTCTTCCTCTTGTATAAAAGGAATGATACAGTCAAATGGATAAGGGCAATAGCCTTTTGCCTTTTTCTCATTTTTGGAATAAGTCTGGGAATAAAGGTCTACGCCCAAAAACTTATTCATCAAGGGGTAGTCATAACATCCGAAGCAACAGTCAGGTCCGGCAACGGACATAACCACTCGGCCCTGTTTATACTTCACGAAGGATCTGAATTCAGAGTCGAAGAAAGAACAACAGGGTGGACAAAGATTGGTCTAGCGGACGGCAAGATCGGCTGGATCTCTTCCGACGCTATAGAGATTATTTAAATCAGAACTCGAACAAAAGCCCCATATAATAAAACCAGCCGCTCATATCAGTTTCATTGGGCTTTAGATCATCAAATTCTTTTAAATCCGCGTACCTGGCCTCGAAGGTTAAATAAGTAGCGTTGACACCGTATTTATTATCAAAACGTTCCGAAGCATCAGGACTGAGACGATTAAGAAAAAACTGAAAACCGGCATTCACATGATAACCTTTTCGATTTACGTGAATGGATCCGGGCTCGGGATTATTAGGATCCGGTCTAAACTCCCCTTTTTGCTTGAAATAACTATAGTCTGCCCCGCCACCTATATACGGAACTATAAACTGTTGGGGTGAAAATTTAAACCTTATATTTACGGATGCCTCAAAGGGGATATTATAGTAATAATACTCCGGCTCATTCCCCCTCATATACCCGACACCCAATCCTACCTGAAGAAATTGTCTGAAGATCTCACGATTTATCTTCAATCCCCCAATAATCTCATAATTCCTTCTAAAAACACTATCCTTAATCTTGGGCGTATCTAAGACATAGTATCCCCACCTGGTCTCCAGAGAGATATTTTTTCTTGGAGATGGCGCCTCCGCATATGAAATCAATGGACAAATTAAAATATAAATAAGAAACGACATAAAAAAAATAAAAAACGGGTACCTTTTTTTCATCAATCAATCTCTCTCCTTTTAGCAAGAAATATATTTCGTTGAACCTCTTGATCTTATGTAAAATCAGAGCTATCTGACATTTTTATCATCAGATATGTTCTTTATTTGGAAATTCTTCTTTCTGCAAAAAAATCCAATTAAAAACAGAAAAACACACATTATCATGGAAAAGAGGATTATAATCCTACTATTTATTTTCCCGTTCTCTCCTGTCCGGCCTATGAAGCAGCCTGACTCCTCATTCGGATCAAACAATCCATTGTAAGGCAGCAGGATCTTCATGACTCCTTCACTATTATACCGAAAAAGACCGTTTGATGACCCAAACCATACAATCCCCCTCTGATCAACCACAAGTGCCGTTATATTCATAAAATCCTGATTCACATTTTCGTTATTGAAATATTCCCATTTTGAGCTTTCCAGAACGTGTTTTGTGGCTCCACCGGGACTGTCTCCATAACTATAATGTCCCAGCCATAAATCATTACCTTTTCGATCTATATCTGTGATATAAAGATTGAGGAATTGAACATCGCCCTGGCCATTAGTATAATGGCTCCATATCCTGTCTTCATAGTTAAAATGAGACAGTCCCAATCTAAAAGAGTTGGGATCAAGGATAGATAAAGGATCAATGCTCAGCACCCAGATATCGCCATCATCATCCTTATCCAATCTAAAAACAGCTTTCCAGCCGGGATACCCCGGATAAACATCCTTTAGGAGCCTATCATCCCCTGTGTCGGGATTAAAAATGACTATCCCTTTATATTCCTCTTTGGGGAGGCCGTTAGGATCTTTGGAGATGTCAGAGATCCCGATCCAAACCTGGCCATTTGGATCCGTGGTCAAAGAATATATAAAGTTACCTTGAGTGGTAACACTGGAATCGGAAAAGGGATCCTGCCCGGATTCATATCTAATCAATTTACTGGAAAACTTTATAGAATTGGGATCAAATTTAATTGCATTGGCATCATCATAATATGGGCTGGTATCATCACTATAATATGCGCTTGAAGACAGATACTGTTGTGATTTTACCACCCATACCCGTCCACGATTATCCGCAGCCATACCAAGGAAATTGATATTCGGATCAGGATCTTCATATGGTGTCCAAGTAATACCGTCATATTCAAACAGGCCAGCCGAAGTCCATGCCCAAAGATGATTATCTGTTGGTGTGATCTGCAATGACAATACATCCAAATTCTGTTTGAAATACGACCATTCACTACCATCCAGTCTTGCCATGCCACCGCTGCTTGAATCTGTTACCTGACCGGTCTGAGAATCTCTTTTCAGCCTAAATCCGACCCAAAGTTTATTATCCTTATCCAGGGCCAGGGAAGAGACAAATTTACCGGCATGAAAGGTTTGCCACATCAGCTCAATCGGAGTTTCGGGCTCAACAACGAATTCATGCTCTTCTGTCGGGGTTCCGGTCACAGATCTGCCCGATTTCTCAAAATAAAACATGTAAGAAATACTTCCGCCATCACTCAGATTAATTGTCCTGGTATAAGAATAGACTACACCATCCATATAGTCGTTATCATTCGGATCCACCTTGCGCATATCAAATTTCTCATCATCCTCGTAGTTATCGTTTGCATCGAGATCTATCCACACCTGGGCCTTATCCGGTTCTATATTTTCATCATCCGAGTATTGAACCCTGAACTCAAACTTTGTTCCGCTCTTTCCTGACTCCGGAGATACTCCATTTACAAAACCTGTATCATCCGTAAAGGTGAGGACGACAAGGGGCTCTATATTGAGATCGTGATCGTTTGCCGGGGTTCCGGGCACTGCAGAAGAATCCTTTTCAAAATAATATTTATAAGGCAGGGTCGCAGGCTCATAATCAAATCCCGTTATTGTTATGGTATAGAAATAGACAACACCATCCGTATAGTTTTGGTCGTTCGGATCCAAGGGGAGCATATCGAATTTCTCGTCATCCTCATAGCTATTATTGGTATCGAGATCTAGCCATACCTGGGCTTTATCCGGCGGGGTGTTTCCTTTGTCCGAGTATTGAACCCTGAACTCAAACTCTTCCCCGCTCTTTCCCGGATTGGGAGATACCCCGTTAACAAAACCTGCATCATCCGTAAAGGTCAGGATTGTATCAGGCGGTATATATCTGACAACACCATCGACAGTGGCGAACCAGACAGTTCTCTCCGCGTCAATGGCAAGCTCGTTAATCTTGTTGAAGGACTGTCCTGATGGTGAATCATTGCTGTTTAAAACCTGCCATGTCCCTGTTGTCAGATTGTGATAAGTAGCTCCACCCATTAGAGTTTCGGACTCAGGTGTATGTCCGAGCCACAAATCATCTCCCCTGCGATCAATGGCCATCACTAAATTACTTCCCAGGTTCACCCCGTTTTCACCATCTATATACTGTGTCCATGTCTTTTGCTCCGAGCTGTAATGAGAAAGGCCCATACCTTTAAAAATCCCATATCTGGATATTTCGTTGGGGTCCTCTCTGAGGGACTGACTTCCCACCCATACGTCTCCTGATGCGTCTATGTATATGGTATTGATATAATCGCCCCCCGGATAATCTCCCTCGGAGCTGTTGAAACGAGTTACTACCTGCTCCGCATTCGGATCAAAAAGGACAATCCCTTTATAATCCTCTTTTATTCTATCATTTGGATCAGTGACAACGTCTATTATACCAGCCCATAAAATGCCGTTTGTGTCTATGTCCATGGCAGTTATAAAATCGGCGCCCAGAATTTTCCTTTTATAAAAGGTCCACTCTCCGGAATCATATCTTGCAAGCCCGCCGCCATAAATCTCAAAATTGGGGTCTTTAAAGCTATTGGGGTCATTAAAGGCATTAGGGTCCTGCAATGTATTGGGATCCACGGTTAAGACATCCGCCCATATATTGCCGTCATCATCCGAGGCTATAATATTCACATGATCACTATTTGGATCTATTTGCGTATCTATGCTCCACACATCTCCATCAAAATGACTAATACCTAAATAAGTTGCCACCCAAAGATAATCTTTTGATGAAATCTCTATGGATTGGACAAAATTGTTAGGCAGATATTCAGTGCCTTTGAATGTTTGCCATACTACACCGTCAAACCTGGTTAAACCTATTGCGTTTGGATCTACAGGGAATCCATAAATATAACCTATCCCTGCCCATACAACATTATTCTGGTCTATCTCGATTGAAGTGACGGTGTTGCCGGGTAAGCCATTATCCTTTCTATAGATCTCCCATAACTCATCTTTCGAGGTCTTACTTACACTTAGTGAATGATCGGAAGCGGGCTTTCCACCCGCAGCAACCTCACCATTATGGAAAAAGAACCTGTAATTTATAATACCATCTCCCTGATGGAAAAGTTTTGTGGAAAAGGTATAAATCTTTCCGTCAGAAGTATCCGTATCTGATGAATCATCCTCTTTCATTATAGATTTCTCGAAAGGACCATACTCGCCGTTATCATCCTGATCTATCCATATCTGTTTGCTTTCAGGCAACAGACCCGATTTATCCGTATATTTGACTGAAAAATTAAACTGAGTGCCACTTTCTGCCTCATTGGGGTCCACCCCGTCATCAGTAAATCCAGGTTCACCGGTCCAGTCAAGCTGGGGGGCGCCAATGAGCGTTACACCATCGAGACGGCTTCCCGGTCCCTGGGCCTTCCCCTTAATGTTCTCAAAATAGAAACGGTAGGCGAGGTTTTCAAATTTTGTATTTGGGTCATATTCCGGTGAAAATTCGATTTTTTCGGCATAATAGGTATAGATAAGGCCCTGTGAGACAGAGGCATTAGGATCAACAGCCTCCATGTCAAACCTCTCATTCTCCTCAAAAGACCCGTTATTATTAAGGTCTATCCATACCTGAGAAACATCGGGCAGTATATTCGATCTGTCCCTGTACTCCACCCTGAAGGTGAAAGAGCCTCCGGCCGCGCCCACAGGGGGTTGTACACCGGTACTTTGAAGATTGGGATCATACACCCAGTCAAGGGTCGATTGAAATGAGGCGGTGTAAAGATCGTATGAAGAATTGCTGCGCAGGTCTTCCCATACCAGTCTGCAGCCAAGATCGGGGTCACAAACCATGTCCGAGCGGTCCTGGGTCCCGGCTACTCCAACGAGGCTGGTGCCCTCATATTTGTCTTCCACATCATCAGGGCTGTCTATCAGCCGGCCATTGGGGTCCATCCTGACTGCTTTTAAAGTGCCTGTCCGCGGGTATGTCATGATGCGAGGGAGCAGCATATTAACTGGGTATATGGGATAGGATATCTCGATCCATGTAATGATATATTGATGAGCCTGTGGGTCCCAATAAACCCTCGGCCTTATCTGATTCCCTTCGGCCGTGCAGATAGGGATCTCAAGGTAAGGCTTATCAAGATACTGAACGGCCAATCCATTCACATTGACCCTCATCCCGTATATATCATATCCCCCTTCTGTTCCAAGGGCCCGGCTGTCCTGCCATACGATCAAAAAGTTCTCCCCGTCCGATGCAATGTCCGGAAAGAGCTGATTGACATTAGGATCGGAAAGGTTCTTCTGTAAAGGATTTTCAGTATCATTGAAAAACTTAAAACCATCCTCAGGAGGAGTGGGATACTTCACCCCGTTGGGATCTATCCTTATGCCATAGACTCGGGACTCATGATACCCGGTCGCGATATCCACATCGGTTACGTCCTGCCATACTACCAGGTAGTATTGCCCGTTCCATGCAACCCTGGGCATTAACTGGTGTCCTTCACCAGGCGACTCCCTTCCCGGCACGGTTATCTGTATCCAGATCCTGTCCCCTCTCCCGAAATCTTCTTCGGTGACTAATTTCGCCCAAATCTCGGTCAGCTCATTAGCGTACTCGATCCTGGACTCACTTTCCCATACAACCAGGTATTGGCCGTTGCCGCCTACAGCCATATCCGCATTGAGCATGTTTTTATCGCTGGTTGAGCCCCCGATGATGAACTCCCCTCCGGAGTTGGGATCGTTTGGATCTATAATGGGCTCACCGTCAGCATTCATAAAAATCCCGTAAATATCAAGCCCCTCATAGATGCTCTCCGGTTTAAAGATATTATTTTCGTTTCCGGTCTGTTCGATTATAGAGCTGTTTCTGAGGTCTTCCCATATGAGCAATGTCTTTCCGGTTTCAGGATTAAATCTGGCCATGGGTTTGGTCGCGCCCTTAGGGCTTTTGTCTATCCTTTTTTGCCCGGGTTCGCCCGGGCCGTCCTTTACCTGCCCGGTTTGGGAGAGCAATTCCATCCATATGTGATCTATTACAGGGACATCGTTCGCGTCAAGCTCAAATTCTCTCGGGTCCTGCCAGAACAACTGATAACCGCTGCCGGTGCCTGCAATGGATGGTAAAAACTGATTGTGGGTATTCAGACATGCCGATGTCTCACCCATGGGGTTAAGGGTAAGATAGCTCCCGGGCCACCTTGGATCTCCGACAGCCTTGTTTTTTCCGTCATCGGATTCAAATTTATAAAAAACTACAGATGTCGTATTCAGCCCGAGCATCAGTCTGACGGTCTTTGTATAGATCTGCCCCTGCTGATAGGAAGCCCCGTCGGCCTCCATATCCAGTCTTTCATGGTTGGGGTCAAAGCGGCTATCCCCGTTCTTGTCTATCCATAATTGCATTTTCTGCGGCGGGTCACCATCTTCATCTTTGTAAATGACGCGGAATTGAAAGGGGGTATTTGTGTCCCATTGCGCTCCGTCGGGTCTTGCCCCGTCTTCTGTGAAACCAGGTTCATTAGGGTCATTTGTCCAGTCAAGAAGGGGCTTGTACCCTTCAAGTTCAACATTAAATGTGTTATATTTGGTCGGCTCACCCACTGCCACATTGTATTTATCCATGAAAAGGAATGTGTAGGCGAGTATGCCGTCTCCATCATAGAGGATTCCGGGGTTTTGATAGGAATACACCCTTCCCGTTGTATAATCGGTATTGGGGTCTTCCTCTTCAAGCATGTCAAAAACCTCCCCTTCCCCGGGACTCCCGTTATCGTCCAGATCGATCCATATCTGTGCTTTTTCGGGGGGCTCGTTTATCACCCCGGGGGAGACATACTCAACCTTGAAGGTAAATGGGCTCCCCCCGATGGCTGTGTTCGGGTCCACTCCGTCTTCTTCATAGCCGGGAAGGCCGGTCCAATACAATACAGGCGAAGGAGGTGGATCATATATCCTTCCGGTAAGGGTCCAAACGGTTCCTTCCGAGGCTGACCAGAAACAAAAATATCTATCATCCCCTGATCCTGATGAGGCCACGGAAAAAGACCGCGGCATTTGATTTGAATTTGTACTTATCCTGGTCCCGTTCGCCGTATTGGGGTCATCGCTCAGGATAATGCCATCTGGTGATATCCTCGCCCCGTACAGATGTTCCACAACCTTACTGGTCTCCGAGTCTCTTCGGTCCAGCCATAGCACGAAGAATCCCTGTCCGTTAGTGGACACTTCCGGTAATGTCTGGTAATTGGGCGCAGAGCAGATGTATATAAGTCTGCTCACAATATTTCCATCCGGATCTAACATAAAACCCAGGATATCCTTGTCAGTTCCTTTCGTATCTGCCCAATTCTCCCACGCGACCAGAAATCTATTATTCATACCCTCAACCGAAGGATAATATTGATCTGAAGGCATAGATATTAGATAGCGAAGCGGAGTGGAAACAAGGTCGCCGTTGGGGTCTTCATAAAATAATTTTACAAGGATATCCAATCCACTAATAAGGGAAAGATCATAAAAACTTCCGCTCCACATGATGAGCCAGGAGGCCGTATTAGGGTCCTCCATGGATGCGAGATCGAAACAGGCCCTGTTCCCTACCTTATTGTATGCGTAATCAACAGTAATCTCTTCAGGCTCCTGATCCAATACTTGACCGTTAGGGTCCACCCTCTTTCCGTAAATGGATACCTTTGGGTTGGCAGTAGTATGGTCCTTCCAGTCTTCCCAGGCCACAAAATAATATTGCATTTGCCCATTCCATTTGATCCTTGGAAGTTTGAGGTTTCCCGCACCCGTTTCAATGGGTATTTCCTTTAAAATTTTGCCATCAGCGCTGATAAGCGCCCCATAAATGTCAAAATAGATGGAGTTCGGGTCCCTATCGTCCGACCAGACCGCCAGATAAGAATCTCCGTCGGAATCAATATCCGGTTCTTTTTGGTTTCCGGTGAATTTGCTGATAGTGATGATTTTCCCCTGTAAAGTTCCGCTCTTGTCTACTATCTTCCCGAAAATATCATTCCCTGTTTCTTTGGTCTGTTCCTCCCATATGCACAAATACCCCTGTCCATTTGATGAAACCCTTGCGGTGGGCTTTCTGTTGGTCTCACGGTTTGGATCCTGACTGAAAGTGATAGGGTCCTCGGGAAGTACAACGATGGCGAATACAGGATAAGAGCACAACAAAAATGGCCATATCACCAGAAGACATGTTACTATTATTAGGGCCCTTCTCATCAGGTCCTGTTTTTTAATGCGATCCATTTTTACCTCTGTGTTACAGGTTACAATCCCCCTATATGGGTCAAATCATAATAAAATAGGCTTTTTCTCTGAGACTTAAAGTCTATACTAATATTACAGGTTAAATTCAGCCAATCCTTGAACCTCATTAAAATGCCTCTCTCCTAATTCTCTAAACTTCGAATGAAACACCCCACCCCCTCAAACCCTAATGGATCAGAAGTAGAGGCAGTCCTGAATCCCAGGGTAAATTCCGGCATGGATGCCCCGGTTTGATCTTTCGCATTCGTATCTATAGTCAGGATATAACTTGTCCCCTGATCCAGGTTCCCTCCAGGAGTGAATTCCAGCAGATAATCGTTTAACCAATTATAACTGCCAGTTACACATTGACTGCCGGGATCAAAATTTGGATCTACCCGTAAACATAAAGCGCTTTGTGTGGAATTAGTATTCATTGGCCGGGTAAAATTTATTTGAATCTTGAGGTCGATAGGTACAGATTGCTCTCCCTGTGTCGGATAAGTGGAAAGTATCCACGATCCCGAGGTTGTGAAATCTGCCTGATATGTCTGTAAAAGCTGGTTCAATGAGAGATCAGAGGCATTAGTATCTACTCTCATCGAATACTGCATCCCGGACTCCAGGTTTCCATTGGGATCAAATATGAGTTTCGTTCCCTCCCATGAAAATGTACCGGCTACTTTAATGAAGTTGGCATCCATGAGGGCAAAAGCGGCTTCAGTTGCAGCATGATTCATAAACTCTGAAAAGTTCACCCAGAAAGGCCCGCCTACAGGGATATTAGTGACACCATCAGAGGGATATGAAGCAATAACGGTTGGCTTTATTGTATCTCCAATAGTCAATAATCCCTTATCAGTTCCGGCATATACCTCTCCATTTGAACCGGCCTGCATCGTTAATACCATAGCATCTGTTAACGGGTATCTTGTCCAACTGTCAGGCGATTTTATCGGTTCATTTATTTTAAGAATACTGATGCCGGAATCCGTAGCAATCCATAATTCATTAGTATTGGCAGGATTTATGATCATATCATAGATGGAATTCGGGAGCAGCCCCCCTTTGGTTTCTATATAATCACAGGATTCAAAATTACATTCTCCCGCGAGCATATCGTCGATATTAATCTTATAAAGCCTGTCTTTTGTTCCAAGCCAAAGATTACCAAATCCATCCACTGTCATGGCTCTGAGATTGGAGTTGATTTTTTCCTCAGGGAACTTCATCCTGAGAAGCCCTCCATCCGGGCTCCAGACCCTGAGGTTCGGGTCCCATAAATCGGGTTGCCATTTGCTGAGTTTTTCAGCATCAAATCCCGCTATTGAGTTACAGGGTTCATTGGGATCACTCATAAAGAACAGTTCGCTTGCCACCCAGACAGTCCCAGTCCCACCCAAACTATCTACAGCAATGAGAGACGTAAAAGGAAACGCTGTCGTAGCGGACCAATCCCAGTCACTGGAATTGGAATTATATCTCCCGACAGCTATACCGCCTGTTGTGGCAACCCAGATAAAATCTTCCGTGCCGGCAAAATATACGTCTATGGCATTTACATATAAAAAGTTATCATCCTCTGACAGACCATAAAATGTATTTGGATCATACCAATGCCATGTCTGGCCATCGAACATATTCAAGCCCCCGCCTGTTCCTTCCGGACTGGGTTGGGTAGCGATCCAGAGATTACCCTGGCTGTCAAAGTCTAAATCATTGATTGAATCACTCGTCAATCCACAATTGGGATCAGTAGTTGAGTATTGTTTCCAGTCATTGCCGTCGTGATGGAAAAGTCCGATTCCCATCCAGTTACTGTTGGGATCGAGAGTAGCCATGCCTGCCCAGATCCTTCCATTCACAGGATCGAGCGCCATGGCGGTAACGGCAATCAGATTCGGATCCATTCCCATAATATTGTATACCGGCCAGCCACCTTCCGGCGGAGAAACGGTTTCAAGAGTTACAGTCGTGAATTGCCATGTCTTGCCCTGTGTCAGGGGAGATCCTGATTCTGATTGGGCTGATGTGGTAATTGACGCCTTATAATTATGATTCGGATCTAAAGGATCACTCGGAATAAAACTGAAACCTGTTGAAGCCTGATTCCAGCTATAACCTCCGGAAACAGGTGTATTCTGATCATCCAACAGGCTAAATGCGCCCTCCACAGAGCTTCTATTCATGGGACCGCTAAATATTATCTCTATATTTGCATAAATTGACACAGAGTCTTCATTGTCAGCAGGAAAGCTGGATAAAATGGTAGTAGTTTTATCGGTTTCAAAAGAAAATGTGTAGCCGGAGAATGGAATACCATAAATATCTGTCGCATTTGCATCAATAGTGACCCAATATTTAGTCCCTGATGTCAGAGGATTATCCGGTTTGAAGACAAACTTGTTGGTATCTGAACCCGGCGGCCATAAAAATTCACCAGAAACAGTCGGGTCCAGTCTGAAGCTTCTTTCAACCGAATTTGTGTCCATTGAGCTATTAAATAAAACAATGATATTTGTATCAACTGAAACATCATTAGCGTCAACTTCGGGATACGGGAAAGACCCTGGTATAAAAACAATTTGAGGTGGGGCTTTGGTAGTAAATTGTAATTCATAATTTTCAGATAAAGTATTACCAAAAATATCTTTAACGTTTTTATCAACACTGAATATATATTTTGTGCCTGGAAGTATTGGCGGGTCACCCGAAATAGATATAACCAAATGATTTGGATCGTCAGGAAACTCCATTTCCTCTTCATAAACGGGAGTAGGTAATATATCTCCTTCGGCCTGGAATGATATCATGTTAGGGAAAAAACTCCCCTGGTCCATCGGCTTGTTGAACCAGATTTGTATTGGCGCATATGGATTTACACCAAGAGCATCATCGACAGGTTCTGTATTCACAACCTCCGGCACAATAATAGTTTTAAACTCGACTCTTCTATCTACAACTCCTATGGTTTCGCCGGAAGCATATAATATATCTGTAGTAAAAGTGAATCTATACCATTTATCAGGATAAAGATTAGAATTTGGTTGTTTTGGTTCTATGATAAGGTGTATATTTGTATTTGAATCAAGAAAACGCCAGGCAAAATCATTGGGATCATTTATATTTGGATCACTTATATAACCTCTATCCGAATCAAACATCTCAAATGTCAGGCTGCTGTTGGGATCGGGGCCTCCTAGCTTTATACTACCAGAATCAATGGGATTATTGAACACGATCTCTATGGCATTTGTATCTATGGAAACGTTCTCCTCGCCATCACCGGGATTTGACCAGATAATAGCCCCCTCTTTCCAGAGATAAAGCCCGTCTTCTTCTGTTCCAAACCAGACTCGATTATTGTCTGAGTCCACAAGGATATCCGTTATGATCTGTGTACTCAGGTCCATGTAAGCAGGCGTGCCAATGGGCTGCCACAAGTCCGTATCAAAATCATATCTTGCTATCCCGTCAGTCGTTGCCACAATAATTCTATTGGCGCCCCGGTATATACCAATAGCCTGAACTTCATTTGAAGGCAATCCGGAATTGACTTCTTCCCATTGGGTCCATGCATCATTAGGGTCAGGATTATTAGTTTCAAAACGCCAGAGACCGTACCAGTAGCTTCCAAGCCATATATCATTGCTGTCTCCCATAATAAGGTCGTTGAAAATGACCTCGTTTTGTTCCATTGCTGAAAAATGCTCCCACTGACCGCTTGAAACAATATATCTATAAATACCCCCAAGAGGATTGGGGAAAAAACCGGGCACTACCCAAATCGTATCATCATCTCCGGATGCAACTTCCCAGGCTACTGAGGAATCGAATCCGTTTGGATCATTACTATAAAGTTCCCAGTTGCCCGATGACTTCTCAAACCGGTTAAGTCCCGAATCAGTTGCAACCCATACAAAATCGTAATCAATCTCGATATCACTTATATTATCCGAGATTGTAAAAGAAAGCCCGCTATGAAGAAACGGATTGTTGGGATCGGAAATTTCATCAGGATCGTATGAAATCAAACCCTGTGGAGTACCAAGCCAGAGCACAATATTTTGATCTATATCCATTGAGGAAACAGGAGCATAAAGATTGGGATCGACTTTTAGGTCTATTATCCAACCGGTATTCGGATCATCTGATGAGAGTATTTTTTTAACCAGTCCCTCTCCGGTTCCAATCCATAACCTGTTGGGATCTATGGATAATGTGTTGATATGAGAGGAAGGCAAATTAGTTGTATTAGGGTCATAATGCTCCCATCCCGTCCAAGCCCTCTGGGCTGGTGGGACAAATATGAGAACAGCTAATAAAGTGGTTATCAAATAAAGATGATATCCCTTGAAAACGGACTTCATTTTCTTCTCTCCTCTCTCCTTATTTTTTAGGTTAAAGCAGGAAAACTTATAAACGACCCAAAAGCCCTGATGTGCTGATAATGCTTAGAAATTTTCCTGTAGAGATAAATGCAAGAAATATTCCTGACGTGCTATTTATCCTTAGATCTTTTTTCTTTTGGAAACCTTGCTAAGTAATATCTTAACAAACAGGTCATAATCGATAAAAAATATCATTATGAGCTTGATTTTTCAATACAAAAACTTATGCCTATTTTATTGAATCTCATATATTTTGTCAAATTTAATTCATGCATTCTTTTTCCTAATTTTTGAAAGATATTGTAAACAAAAGATGCGATCAGAATATATTAAGTTTAAAGGAGGGGAAATGCGTCTTTTATCAACTCAACAGTCCACCCGGATCGAGGATTACACGATACAGAAACGACATCAAAACGGCATATCTCTTGACCCTCTTTTTTACCCAAGGCCGTTAAATAATAGAGGGCGATCTTAATAAGCTTTTGCTGCTTGTGATAATCAACGGCTTCTTCAGGGGCTCCGAAACGTCCGCTTGCTCTGGTTTTCACCTCCACAAAGGCCAATACCCCTTTTTCTTTTGCAATTATATCAACCTCTCCAAAAGGACAACGATAATTCTTTGCTTCTATTGAATATCCCAGTTTTATCAGGTGGGACAAAGCCACCTGTTCCCCTTTTTTACCTAAGAGCTGTTTTCTGCTAAGCAAAATTCTTTCACCCTCTTAAAACTCCTACGGTGAAGAGGACAAGGCCCAACACTGGCAAGTGCATCAAGATGTTCTTGTGTGCCATATCCCTTATTACTCTCAAAATTATATTCAGGATATTCTAGGTGAAATTTTTTCATTAGCCGGTCGCGTACTACCTTAGCCACAATGGATGCCGCTGCAATGGAATAACATTTCTGGTCACCTTTAATAATAGACTTCTGGGGAATATTACAGGTATCCGGAATAGAAAGGGCATCGATAAGAAGGAACTCTGGTTTTACAACCAATTTATTCAAGGCGTCGCGCATGGCCTGAATAGTGCTCTGCAGAATGTTGATACGGTCTATCAAATCCTGGCCTACTAATCCGATCCCAATATCAATGGCCCGGTTAATAATCTTAAAAAATACCTTTTCTCTTTTGGCCGGTGAAAGGCCCTTAGAATCAAACACACCTTCAATCGGAGCCCCAAGAGGTAGAACCACTGCCGCGGCTACAACAGGTCCGGCAAGAGGGCCCCGACCTGCTTCGTCCAGTCCGGCTACCAGTCCACACCCTTGAGGCAGGATATCTCTCTCAAATTCAAACAATTTTTTCGAGGTATTATCAAAATTTGTCATCTGGATTATCTCTCATAAAAAATATCAGGGGAAAAAATACGTGTAAAATAAAAAAGTCATTTAAGGAGTGCATATTTATGTAGTCTTGCGCAACTCCTTGACCCTGGCCTTTTTACCAACCCTGCTCCTTAAATAAAAAAGTTTTGCCCTTCTCACTCGTCCGCTTCGTACAACTTCAATTTTGTCAATAATCCTGGAATGAAGGGGGAAAATCCTTTCTACACCGACACCGTAAGACACCTTACGCACTGTAAAGGTGCTCCTGGCTTTTCCCTTATGAATGCCGATAACAATCCCTTCGAACACCTGAATCCTTTGTCTGTTCCCTTCTATAAGCTTTACATGAACCCTGACGGTATCCCCGGGCCTGAATTCGATCAAATCTGTCTTTATTTGATCCTGTTCAACAATGGTCAATAAATCCATTTATAAATCCTCCGTTATAAGCTCTTAATTTGGTTACTGAACCAGTCTTACTTTATCCTAGGAGCCGGTCCAGGGTAATGGCCACTGCAGCCCTTACCGAAAGGTGATTATAATCGCCGGGACCATGGATTGGCTCCAATGCAATGTCTGCGATTTGCAAAATTTCCTCTGTCAATCCCCAGCCAGTACCAAACAATATAAGCCAGGGAATATTGCCGGGCGCCATTTCCTCCCTCAGACTTAAAAAACGTGTTTTTTCTTTATTTTGAGGCCTTGCGCAGGTTACAACGATGGAAGGCCTGAGTCCCTCCTCTTTTTCTATTCCATTGATACAATCCGCAAGAGAGGAACATATACGGATGGTGTCTAAAGCGAAACCCCGGGTAGGATTATAAGTAGCCCCATACCCTGACTTCCAGTGCTGAATAATAGTATTTATCAAAGACTGTTGTCTGGGGATAGGGGTTATAAAAAAAAAAGACTTCAGCCCATAGGTTTTCGCCGTTCTGGAAATATCATGAATACTTGAAGTAGTAATAGATGTTACAATAACCTCCTTATTTTTGTTATAGACAGGATAATGCACAAGGGCGGAATAAACCTTCAATCAGCGCCCCCCCTTTTTTTATCATCTGAAAAGACATCGGGAATTTCTACCCCGCTTTGTTTTAACCATTCAATGTCATCAGGTGACAAATTATTCCACTCAATCAGATCCGGCCTGTTTTTAGCAGTTTTAAAAAGCGAACTCTTAATTCTCCACTGTTTTATATTCTCATGGTTACCTGACAAAAGAACACTAGGGACCTCCCAACCAAGATAATTTGCCGGTCTCGTATATTGAGGATACTCCAAAAACTCCTGATTAAAGGATTCTTCGGTTAATGAATCACCGCTTCCCAACACACCAGGAATAAATCTGACCATGGCTTCCATTAGCACCATGGACGGTATCTCTCCTCCTGTGAGCACATAATCTCCTATAGATATCTCTTCATCAACCAGGTGCTCTCTTACCCTTTCATCCACTCCTTCGTACCTTCCGCAAATCATTAAAATAGAAGTCTCTGACGCCAATAGTCTAGCCAGCCTTGCATTCAGCACCCTGCCTTGAGGAGATAGAAGTATGCGTTTTTGTGCACCTTCTTTTGAAGTTATATCAGTAATGGCAGCATGGATAGGCTCAACCTTCATTACCATCCCGGCCCCTCCTCCGAAAGGGACATCATCCACTGAACGATGGCGGTCTATTGTGTAATACCTCAGATCATGGATCTTAACAGTCAACAGGCCCTTTTCCAGTGCTTTTTTCATCATACCGCAGGATAAAAAAGCAGGAAATAGTTCAGGGAAAATGGTCAGGATATTAATTCTCATTTATCAATCAATCAACCCCTCCAAAAGATGAACTATTAATACCTTCCTCTCTAAATCTATTACCTTTATGACTTCTTTGATTGCAGGCAGAAGATATTCCTTTTCCCCCTTTTTTACGACATACACATCATTGCTGCCTGTTGATAATATATCTGCTACCTTACCAAGGGATTCCCCTTCTTCAGTGATAACATCCAAGCCCTCTATCTGAAATCTGTAATATTCCCCCTCTTTCAAAGGCCAGAGGTCTTTTGAATCGATTTTCACTTCCGCGCCGATCCACTCTTCCGCTATTGAACGGTTTCTGCATTGCATAAACTTTATAAGAATATGTCCCTTGTGAAACCTGGTCTGTTCAACTATTGTTTTTGTGATCCGGTCCTTGACAAGAAAAACCCCCTTCAAGGATTTAAAATGCTGGGGGAAATCTGTCAGAGGCAATACCTTCAGGGTCCCGTCAATACCATGAGGCCCGATCACCCGGCCAATTGTTATAAGATCCACAGATATCAAAGCTCATTTAAGTTCAAGCATTATAGGTTGTTGTCTAATCTCATCATAATCCCCAGGATTATCATTATGAAAAACCTTAAAATCCTCTTTCACTCCAGAATCTCCAGGACGGCCCTCTTTCCTATCTTTGTTGCTGCTGCACTTAAAATCGTCCTCATAGCCCTTGCTGTTTGTCCCTGTTTGCCAATAACCTTCCCCAAATCGGATTTGGCAACGCGTAATTCCAGCACAGTGGTTCGCTCCCCATCAACCTCTGCTACACTTACTTCATCAGGAAAATCCACAAGTGCTTTTGCAATAAGTTCAATTAGTTCTCTCATTCCCCATTTTCCTCCATAACTGGTTAATGGATATGCCTAGAAAGAATTGGAATTTCTACCTCGATTAAAATCACTGGGTTTTAGAGACCGCTAAGCTTGCTTTTTTTAAAAGAGTCTTCACTGTTTCAGATGGAATGACTCCCTTATTTATCCAAGAGTTAGCCTTTTCCAGATCGATATTGATTTCAGCCGGATACTTAATCGGATCATAATAGCCGACCTGTTCAATGTTTTTTCCATCCCGTTTCCAACTGGAATCGACAACAACGATTCGATAAAACGGCCTCTTTTTAGAACCCAATCGGGTTAATCTCATTTTGACTGGCAAACAATTTTCACCTCCTTTTAATAGATTTAAGTCTCTTACCAAATCCGCCTCCTAATCCAAATCCCATCCTCTTCATTTTCTTTATATTCTTGCGCATAAGATGGAACTGATTTAGGAGGCGGCTCACCTCCTGGATGGAGGTGCCACTCCCCATTGCTATCCTCCTCTTCCTGCTGGCATTGATTATTTGATAATCACGTCTTTCTTTAAGGGTCATAGAATCAATTATCGCTTCTAGATGGACAAATTTGCTTTCATCCATGTCAATCCCTTTTAGCCCCAATTTATTGGCACCCGGAATCATATTGATTAATTGATCCAAAGGCCCCATAGTCTTTATCTGTCTTAATTGTTGACGGAAGTCCTCTAAAGTGTATGCATCCCTCTGAAGTTTCCGTTCCAGGGCTAGTGCCTCTTCTTGAGAATATATTTCCTGTGCTTTGTCAATAAGGGTAAGGACATCTCCCATGCCCAAAATCCGTGAGGCCATTCTGTCAGGGAAAAATGGCTCCAAAAGGTCCAATTTTTCTCCCGTGCCAATAAATTTAATCGGCTTGCCAGTTACCTCACGTATTGAAAGCGCCGCTCCACCCCTGGCATCTCCGTCCATTTTAGTTAGTATGATGCTGTCTATTCCGACCTTCTGGTCAAAATCTTTTGCTATATTAACCGCATCCTGACCGGTCATGGCATCTGCCACCAAAATAACTTCATGAGGCAGGATAGTCTTTTTTATCCGGACCAATTCATCCATAAGCTCTTCATCCACATGAAGCCTTCCGGCGGTATCTATAATAACAGGATTGAATCCGTTTGAAGAAGACCATTTATATGCATCCTTGCACACCTTTTCAGCGCTGGTCGCATCCTGGTCTAAAAAACAATCTATGCCCAGGCTGTCACTTAAAAACTTCAGTTGCTCCCTTGCGGCCGGTCTCTGAACATCAGCGGCAACCATAAGAGGACGGTACCCTTCCTTCTTGTACATCCTGGCAAGCTTTCCTGCCGTGGTTGTCTTACCCGAGCCGTTCAATCCTACCATCATAATCAACATGGGCGGGTTTGCGGGCATCTGAAGCTTGCTTTGCTGCCCCCCCATTAATTCGGTAAGTTCCTGATTAACTATCTTTATAATCTGCTGCCCTGGAGTCAGACTTTTAAGGACTTCCTCCCCGATTGCCTTTTCCCTGATTTTTTCTATAAATCCTTTGACGACCAGATAATTTACGTCCGCTTCCAACAGGGCGAGCCTAACCTCTCTTAAGGCATCTGCTATGTTCTTCTCTGTGAGCTTTCCCTGTCCTTTCAGCTTCTTTAAAATACTCTGCAACTTATCCGTAAGGGAATCAAACATACTTTGCTTTCTTATCCTCTATTAATCAAAAAATTATCTCAATATAGTACAAATATTTTAACATTCGAACTTGAAATTTTATTAAAATTTTTCATTTTTGTCAATATCATAACACTATCAAATTCTTATTATCCCGGACACTTATTCAAACTCCCGGTCATCATTAAGAATTGATTTATTCAGATCGAGCATCTTGACACCCGAGATATATTCCATACTTATTACCCTTGTGGCGTTTGAGAGTTTGCTTATAACCTGCTTTATACGATCTACTTCCTTCAGGATTATATCGATCTTACGAAGAACCGAATCATCAGAGCTATTTATATGGGTCTTTAACATTTCAGCATTAGCAGAAATCGAGCATAGCGGATTATTGATTTCATGATTAACACTGACAGCTATCTGAGCCAAGGTCTCCAGTTTTCTGGCTTCTATCAATTGCTTTTGAAGTTCCCGAAGCTTTAAAAGTGATTCTACCCTGGTTAAAAGCTCCACATAATAAATTGGTTTTGTAATGTAATCGTCAGCCCCGAGCTTGAGTCCTTGGATTCTGTCCTTCATGGTATCCCTGCAGGTAACCATAATGAGAGGGATCATGCTGGTTTCGTCGGATTCCTTCAATTTTTTACATACAGCGAATCCATCCATCTTGGGCAAAGCCAGATCCAGCAATATGAGATCGGGGGAATCTTCAAATGCCATTTTAAGGGCTTCCTGCCCATTTTCTGCAGATATTACATTATATCCGTATGTGTTCAAGATCTTTTTAAAAAGATGCAGGATATCCTTATTGTCGTCCACCACAAGGATTTTTTTATTCTTAATGATATCTTCAATCTTCATAGACATCTTTCAATTGCCCTCTGATCAATAAATCTCTCCTTTTATCCCCCGGATAAAGGATTGTTAAAGTTGGATAGAAAACGACAAAATCCTGATGAAAAGATGTCCTGATTTGTCCCCCAAAACTACTATTATCTCCGAGGGCTATATGTATAGTGCCAAGGATCTTTTCCGATTCAAGGATGTTGTCAGGTCTTGTAGCCCTGTCATTTGTGCCGATACCCAGCTCCGCAATATTTCTGTAGTTTTGGTCCCTTTCCAAAAACTTCTCCAACTCAGCGGCATAAGGATCATTACCCGAAACCCTTATGACTTCTCCCTTTTCAACAAAGAGCGTCACTGGCTTCTCCAGCCTCCATGTGGGAGCGAATTCGAGCACCAGTTTGCCGTTTGCCGCTTCTGGTTCAGGAGGCATAAAGACCTCACCGGCAGGAAGATTGCCGAAGGAGCCGGGTTCTGTCAGGAGGCCCGTATCTTCATGTATGGGAATATCTTTTATCCCTAGACTTAGATTAGTACCATTAGGTGTATCTATCAAGACCTCTTCGGCATCCCTGAATAAAGACGCTATCTTTTTCGTCCTCTCAGCAATCTTTTTCCAATCCGCTGTAACTGTTACCGAGAGCATTTCGTGGTCAAAGAGAGGCATACTGGCATATCTTACCTGAAAAAGATTGGTTGAAAACTCCCTGAATCTTGTATGTGTACTGGAATAATAGGACATTCCAATTATGACATCGGTTTTCACAGAGCAAAAATCAAGTAGTATCCGTTTTACCCTATCCACCTCAACCTTGCCCAACGATTTGCTCATAAGATTATTCCACAGGCCTTCTTTTTTAAGTTTTTCAACCGCCTCAAACCCGAATGCAGCTATCCAGAGCACTTCAGGCGGCTCCTTGCCATGTCCTCCGGTGGCATCAAATATAGCCTCATTGACTTTTACGCCGGAAGGCGCCCTCTCGACTATCAATCTGAACAGCTCCAACAGTTCCCTTCTTTTCTCTGATTGATCATGAGATACATTTTCTTCCTGGCTTACCCGATCCGTAAAGACCAGGACGGTTTCACCTGGTTTTACACCTAAATTATGGTAATATAGTCTTTCAATACCCTTTCCGAGGTCTTCGTTATTCATTTTCTTTATCAAGATGAAACCGCTTAATGATTTCTGGATTATGAGTAATTATTATAGAATATAAAATTTTAAGGGCAATCATATAAAAAAATTATCCTATTGATTAAATTTACACTGATAGGGCTATTAAGTCAAACTTTATTTGGGTACTTATTTTTCCTAAAAAGGGTGGTTGATAAAAACATGAAAAAACTGATACAATTGGATCTGTTATCCAGTTATGTAAAAGGTTTAGATTACACAACATCTTACTTAATGATGAAATATTTTTAGATTCCATCGATTATTTTGATACTTTATTTTTTCTATTGATTATGTCTGTCATTATTAAATTATTGGAGCCAAACTATGGAAAAGGATAGCGTCCCGGGAAGTGTTGAAAAGGAAAATACAAAATGCCCCGATTCTTCAGTGGTATATGTAGAGGATATTGCAAATTATGAAGGTAAGACCGTTACATTAAGAGGATGGCTGTATAATAAGCGAACAGGGGGAAAGCTTGTTTTTCTTCAGGTTCGTGATGGTACGGGAATAATCCAGTGCGTGGTTTTCAAACCTGATGTCCCGGCAGAATTATTCGATCTTGCTGAACAGGTTACGCAAGAATCCTCTCTTATTGTTACAGGAGTTGTCAGGAAGGACAAAAGATCGCCTCTTGGGTATGAATTAGGGGTGTCCGGTTTAGAGATAATTCAGATTGCGGATGATTATCCCATCACGCCCAAGGAACATGGTGTAGGTTTTTTGATGGAACATCGGCATCTCTGGCTGAGATCCAGCCGGCAGCATGCTATTATGCGTATACGGCATGAGATGATAAAGTCATGCAGGGCGTTTTTCGACCAACGGGGTTTTACACTCTTGGATGCCCCTATCTTCACTCCTTCTGCGTGTGAAGGGACAACCACACTTTTTGCCACCGATTATTTCGGGGACAAGGCGTATCTGACCCAAAGCGGACAACTGTATATGGAGGCCGGGGCCATGGCATTCGGCAAGGTCTATTGTTTTGGTCCTACTTTTAGAGCGGAAAAATCAAAAACAAGAAGACATCTCACTGAATTCTGGATGATCGAGCCTGAAGTGGCATATGCATGCCTTGAAGAGATATGTAACCTGGCAGAGGATTTTATTTGCTATATATTGGAACAGGTACTGGAAAACCGGATAAAGGATCTGGAACATCTGGAGAGAGACACGTCATTTTTACAAAACATCGCGCCCCCGTTCCCCCGGCTGAGCTACTCTGAAGCCGTTGACTTGCTGAAGGAATCCGGACACGATATGGAATGGGGAAGTGACCTGGGAGGGGACGAGGAGACCATAGTATCCCAAATGTACAACAAACCGCTTCTTATCCATCGCTACCCTGCTCAGTGCAAAGCCTTCTATATGAAAGAGGATCCGCAGCAGCCAGGAGTCGCCTTATGCGTGGATGTTCTTGCCCCGGAAGGATATGGTGAAATAATCGGCGGCGGACAGAGAGAGGACAATATCAAGGGATTGGAAGCAAAGATCAGAAAACATAATCTGCCGGAAGAATCTTTTAAATGGTACCTGGATATAAGGCGTTATGGAAGCGTACCCCATGCGGGCTTTGGAATGGGTATAGAGAGGGCTCTTTCGTGGATCTGCGGCTTGAAGCATGTCCGGGAGACGATTCCCTTTCCCAGAATGTTATACAAGATTTACCCATGACAAGGTCTCCCACTGAAATTAAATCCATCCTGGAGGAGGTGATGGAGTCCTCCAAATTTAGGAACAGATGGGCAGAACATCTTATTCAGTCAAAGTGGGAAAGCTGGGTCGGCAACAAAATCGCACAACACATAAGGCCCAATGGCCTCAAAGATGAACAACTAACAGTAATCATTGACGACGAAAGATGGGCAAGCTCCTTTGACGGATTCAAAGACAAGATCCTTGAAAATATGAGAAAGGATCTGGATTCCATATCAATTAAGGAATTTAATGTAATGGTCGATAAAAAAAGGCCCGGCCCAAAAACCCCAAAAAAAAGGATAAAAGAAAAGGCTAAAAATGAAAAGGCCTCATCAAAGGTTCAAACATCAAGCCCTGCTCAGTCATTAGATAAAGAGACGGAGAAGGATTTGAATTCTATAAAAGATCCCGGAGTAAGAGAGGCTTTAAAAAGGTTAATCATAAAGGACATGACCTCTAAGAATAATTAAGATCGCCAGTCACTATCCTTTGCTTCTTTCCTGAAACGATGATCGCTCCTAACCCCAGTAAAATGGTAGCCACAGTGACGAAAAATCCCAGGAATGGAATTAACCTCAAAAGGTTTAGTATGAAAAGCCCCAGCGCCAGAGCGCAAAACATCATGAATTTTTTCTCCACTTTATAAAACCGGCCAATAATCAAACTCCCGATAAATAAACCAACAGGGATTTGACTGAGATAAACGGCAATCCCATAAATAGCCAGAGCAATGAATACCAAAGGTATACCTATAATAGTGAAGAACACGGTCAATGCGGCGGGAGGTATTGCAAACAGAATAACAGCCCCCCACCCAAGGCTTGTCCAGGGGCTAATGCCTATTGATTCTGAAATGGACCTCAACAGCTTCGGTGCTAGCAGTATAATAACCAATCCTGTTATTAGTGCCATTAAAAAAAACAATATCCTTGGTATTATCAGTAAGAAGACGGCCACCGGGGCACCTTTTCTTTTTGCTTTTACTATGGGGAGCTTATGAGTGACAGAGCCCTCGATAAGTGCGCCTTCCTGAATGTTGGCCTCTTTCTCACTTATATAAGTAAAATCCCCTTTAATATCCGACGAAGGCGACAATGTTATCTCCCCGGCCCTGAGTTTAACATTCCCTTTTATGACATCGCCGATATGAATCATACCGCTCCCCCCTAAAACGTCTGAGCCGATTAACCCGTCAATTCTTGTCCTTCCGGCGCCAAAAAGGAGGTCACCTTTAATAGAAGCTGTTCCGGCTATATTGACTTCAGCGGCACCGGCTATAACATCTCCATCAATATCACTGCTTATATGGAGAGATCTACAGGCTGCCCTTATAGTATGCACGGAATGAGCGCTAATATTTATTGATTCAGCGGCCGCCAGAATGCTGCCCTTTACTTCACCACTGATAATAATTGCTTTACCAAAAGCCCAAAGGTCGCCATTAATAACCCCGTCAATAAGAAGAACTTCACCGGCTATATAAAGATCGTCATCCACAACCTCTCCACTGGCGATAGTTACGTTGTCTCCCCTGCGGAACTCAAATGCCGGGGATGGCGTCCCAGAAAATATCAACAACAAAAAAAATATCGAGAAAAGTACCAAACTCGCTATGAATTGTTTTGACATTTTTTCACCTCTTTTAATAGAGACAGACTCCTGTTTAGGAGTTTTTCATCCATGTCTGTGAAACTAAGATTCATTATTGTTTCATTTAAAAAGAATTGTCTCCTCCTAAAATTCCACCCAATATTCCTCCGCCAATTCCGGCAATACCCTTTTGCTCCCCTCTTTGCTGAAAACGGGAGGCTGCAAAAATTCGATCAGCAAGCCGCGAGAAAGGAAGGCTTTGCAGATAAACAATTCCGGGGCCGGTCAGCCGGGCAAGGAATAGTCCTTCTCCGCCGAAAAGTGAATTTTTAAATCCACCGACAAATTGAATATCATAGTCAACGGATGGAGAAAAAGCCACCAGACAGCCTGTATCTACTCTTATGTTTTCACCGGCTTGAAGTTCTTTTTTTATTATCGTTCCTCCAGCATGGACAAAAGCCATACCCTCTCCTTCAAGCCGCTGCAAAATAAAACCTTCTCCTCCGAAAAGCCCCGCACCGATCCTTTTTGTAAAAGCCACTTCAATTTCGATACCTCTTGCCGCACATAAAAAGGCATCCTTCTGACACAAAAACCTGCCGCCAAGCCTATCCAGGTCAAGGTGGATTATTTTACCCGGATATGGGGCGCCAAAGGCGACATGGCCTTTCCCTCTACCATTGTAAAGAAAGGTGGTTATAAAGAAGCTCTCCCCCGTAATCATTCGTTTAAATCCCTTAAAAAGCCCGCCGTCTGTCGAGGTTTGCATTTCAATCCCATTTTCCATATACATCATCGCACCGGCTTCCGCCCTTACTCCCTCACCGGGATCTAATCCTATCTCAACAATTTGCATGTCATCCCCAAAGATCTTATACTCAATAATGTCACTCATTTTTTAAACTCTCCTGTTCTTCATAGTAAATTCCGTAACTTCTCAAAATCCCGGTGAGATCTTGAGAAGAATTGCAAAATGCAAATTGCAAATTTTAAAATGCAAGATAAAGTCTTCATTAAATTTTCATTTTGCATTTTGCATTTTGCAATTTTCATTAACTGCCATAAAACCACACGGTTTTTAAGCAGTTACAAAGTTCCTTGATATGGTGCCGGATTATTCGGATAGTATTTTCTAACATCAAGTCTTAAATATCAATAGGACCACCAGGGCACTACCTGGATGGAGGCAGATCTGGAGGTATATCCCCCTCTCATATCAAAAAAAACGATCTCCACAGTATAAAAGCCCGGGAAATTCGTCTGGAAGGTCCAGATGGAATCGCCGTTCGCCACCATGCCGATCGATCCGATATTGCAGGATGCATAGACATAATCCCCATCCGGATCAATAGCCCGGGCATTCAGGATGATCTCTTCTCCAGCCCTGATTTTTTTAGGACTTGGGAAAGAGGTCACAATGGGGGAATGGTTGTACCAGGTGCCGGGGTGGATGCAATAGATATCCCGGGTGTTGATGGATGTGGCCCCGAATGGATCTGTGCACGAGTATATTAAATGCAATACTCCTTCAAATTTTGGAGTCAATGTGCAGACACCGCTGAAATGGTCCATGTCGCTGTCAATCCAGGGACCGTATTTGTAGTAAGGCAGGTCTTCGATATGAATATGAAAGATAAGGTTGTCCTGGTCAGTCCGGATTTGGTTGCCGGGCAGCATGGGCAGATGTGTGGTTGCGGGAAACTGCCCGTAAAATTGGGCCATGGAAAAGATGAGACAGTCCGGATCGATATAGACAATTGCGCACTGGGATTCCTGACCCACTGTAAAAAACTTGGGAAATCTTCTGACCTCGGGTTGAGGCGGGTAGTTTTCCACCGGATAATTGACAACAGTGATCGGGAAGGTCAATTTCTCGATCTTGTTTTGATTTGCGATCTGGAGTGCTGCCACCAGATCGCCACAATAGTAGGGAGTATAGTCAAAATAGGCAATGTGGGGCCAGAGATCAACCCCTGCATTCCACATAGCGGATTCCAAAGTAAAGGTCTGTGTGGGATCGAAATGGGCCTTTCCAAAAAGATTGATGGCATCAAGGGCCGAGTTCTTGTTCACCATGTAGGTGGGCATTCCGTCATAGGGGTCCACCGGAAGGGGCTGGACCAAAAATGCCTGTATACCATTGGCTCCGAAATCATTCAGGGTAACATTCCATCCCAGATGACCGTGCCTGCGAAGATCAACAGCCCGGCTCCCTAACATCCTGAGATTCGGATCGGCAAACATGGGGAGGGTTATGTCTATGTAAAATCCCTTCCTCAAGTAATTTTCAGCCACTGGATCAGGCGTACCGAAACTGGGGTCCCCTGGAAGCCAACGATCGGTATAGTCGGGATCATAAAAAGGGCTGTCAGAGTTGATCTGATGATAATTTGGATCCAGGGCCAGAAGATCGGATATCCACACAGAACGGATACGGTTGGGATCGTAAATGAAATTGTTTGGATCCATTAAAAATCTATTCACATTAGAGATAGGATCATCCGCCTCGTAATCCGCCATTAGCAGATAACGATAAGGCTCGAACAACTGGGCAAACAAATGACCGGATTCGAACACATCCACGCTGATCCTGCGGGAATACCTGGAATAATCCTTCTTCCTGAAGACAAGGTCGTCGAAACGGAACATGCTGCCGCTGATTATGACCCTGCCAGCCCTCACCACCTGCCAATTTGTTTTTTCGCCTGCACTCAATCCCGCATATCGCTCCAGGGCACATTGGACGATTTCAGGGAGGTCGAGCCATATGACATGCCAGGTGCCATCCAGGAAATTCCTGCCGATATCCACATGAAGGGTCATAGAAGGATTAGAGATATTATCTTGGAATTCAGTTATGGTTGAACAATAGTCACAGTCGGGACAGGGTGATGATACCGGTTGAAGGGGCCGAATACAGATGTTCACCGTATGTCCCTTTTCGGTTAAACAAACAACATCGAAGTTGAAGATATCCCATAGGTCAATGGCCAGAGGTGCCCTGAATTTAAAGCTCAATATAGGAGTGTCTCTCAGATCGATCCCCGGAAGGCCTGATTCGGTAAAATATTCCTTCAGATCATAATAAACCTTAGGCCTTTCATAATCGTGCCCCAGCAGGAATATGCTTGCGGGCCGGTATACCTCCAGAACCCGGTTTCTCTGGACGACATCCCATACTATACCCCAAATGGTATTGAATCCGACTCCCCATCCGTAGCGGGGATAAAAAGGGGTTATCTCCCTCCAGCCATGATTGGCGGGATGGTCCCAGTATTCAAAACGGTCGATCAGAATGTCTCCCTGGGTAACACCGGGAAAGGACTGATCAGGGATGACATACGTTCCGGGTGAAGAGCACGCTGGACATGAGAAGGCCCCGGTGGCCGGAAATTGTGCCCATGACAAATGGGCTGCCATCAGAATAAAAACCTGACACCATAATATCGTGTATAAATGTTTAGAAATTTTTTTGGCCTTTTTGGATTTATTTCTCTTCATTCACAACAATCTCTTAATCCGGATCCTGTATTTGAAATCGTCATGAGACGCATAAGAAGCTCCACAGGCAAGCCTTTTTTTAAGGATTGGCCGAATATCTCTTGTGGAAGTTTGCTGCTGTCGAAAATACCATTATCAATAATGACCTTATGACAATGGCTCATCCTGATTTAAACAGGTGACCATAATACCGACCGGGATTTACATAGTTTGCGGAGAAAAACTGAAATTGACGACCTTCTCATCCATTATTATTAATTATAATATATATCAATAATAATATCCATTGATCTGCGGATAAGGGGATTCAGCACCCTATTTCTTGCCGCCATACATTGAAAATATCCCATATTTATAGAAACAATCAACATCTCTGAAACCAGCGGTTTTTAAAGCGTTTAGTTGAGATTCCAGAGTGTCCGGCTTGTTATCCCTGTTGTCTTTATATCTTCGAATAATATCATCAAAATAATTGCCTTCAATCCCCAGGGATTTTTTTCTCTCTGCAATCCAATTTTCCCAAAGAAATAGATACCATTCTTCAAGTGGCTCGGTTGGCGCAAGCACAACATCAATATTCAGAAAGAAGCCATCAACCTTGAGATATGAAAAGATCCTTTTGAAAAGGGCCTTCTTTTCATTCATGTCCAGGTGATGAATGGCCAGTGAGGAAACTATGAAATCAAAATTTTTGCTAAGAAGGTCTTTGCTTAAAATGTCATCATTAATAATCTCTTGAAAGCTTGCTTTAATAAATTGGATCTTTTTAAAAGCTTTTAGATTTTCTTTGGCTTTGTTCAACATATCCTCAGAAGCATCCATGAGGATCGCTTCAATAGAGCCATCAATCCTAAAAAGCTCATTGGCGATAATCCCGTCTCCGCATCCAAGATCAAGGAGATTAACACCGGTTTTATTACCCAAGAAATGTTTGTAGAAAGATCTCAAAATATTAAGAAGTCTATCCCGGTCCATTATATAAATATCCGCATTCTCCCTGTATTCTCTGGCGAAATCGGCTTTTACCCATTGCGATTTGCTGAATTCAGTCATCAAAAAATAGAACCATCCCCTTTTTCTCTTTTTCTATCTTCACTAATCAGTGATAAGATTTTTCATTTCACTGACAGCCCTTTCCAAACCCACAAATACCGCTCTGGCAACGATGTTATGTCCTATGTTCAGCTCCCGGATCTCTTTTATCTCCACAATCTTTTTTACATTCCAATAGGTAAGGTCATGGCCTGCATTGACATCCATTTTGAGTTTGGATGCGAGTTTTGCAGCGTCCTTTATTCTTGCCAATTCCTGGTCAATCTTTTGCGGGTCCTTGGCTGCTGCATAGATCCCTGTATGGATCTCGATACAATCAGCCCCTGCCTTATGTGAAGCCTTCACCTGATCCGTGTCAGGATCTATAAAGAGGCTAACCTTGATCCCTCCCTTTTGAAGGGCCTTTATGGATTTTGCGATCTCTTCTGCCTGGGAAGCCACGTCCAATCCCCCTTCAGTGGTAACTTCATCGGGCTTTTCAGGAACAAGTGTAACCATATCCGGCTTCACTTCAATAGCTATCTTTATCATCTCTTCACTGACAGCCATCTCCAGATTAAGGCTAGTATGGACTATCTGCCTGAGAAGGTGTAAATCACGGTCCTGAATATGACGCCTGTCCTGCCTCAGATGGATGGTTATCCCATCAGCCCCGGCCATTTCTGCTATAACGGCAGCGGCAATAGGATCCGGCTCCATTGCCTTTCTTGCCTCCCTGATATTTGCTATGTGATCGATATTTACACCAAGTCTGGGCATTTTCCCTCCAACTTTTGAAAGATATCTTAGATATTTTATATAGAACTCTTTTCCTTTTTTGTCAGGCACACATGATGGCATCGGCTATTTGTACCGCCCGTTTTATGGGCCAGCAGTCATGCACCCTCACAATATGCACCCCCCTGGAAATGGCCATGGTAACCGCTGCTATAGTTCCTTCCAGCCTTTCCGAAACAGGGAGATTCAGGATACTGCCTATAAAGGATTTGCGTGACGGTCCTATGAGCATCGGACATCCTATGGAATGAAACTCATCCAGTCTGTTTATTAACTCCAGATTGTGGCTGACGGTTTTTCCAAAGCCTATTCCCACATCCACAATCACCTGGTCCCTTTTTAACCCTGCTACTTGAGCCAGTCTTACTCCTTCCTCCAGATAGTATTTGACCTCACTTATCAGATCTTCATAAACGGGGTTTTGCTGCATATCTTTGGGGGTCCCCTTTATATGCATAATTACGACAGGCGCTTTATAACGGGCTGCCAATCCCGCCATAGCATTATCAAACCTCAGACCGCTAATGTCGTTAATGATATGCGCCCCTGCGTTCAGTGCCTGTTCTGCGACCTCCGATTTATAGGAATCTATGGAGAGAGGAATCGGGACCTCTTTTACAAGCTCCTTTACCAATGGAACAATCCTTCTAAGCTCTTCCTCTAATGTCACTGATTCCGCTCCGGGCCTGGTGGATTCTCCGCCTACATCTATGATATCCGCCCCTTCTTCCGCCATCCTGACAGCCTGTTTTATGGCTTTAGATGGATCGAAGAAGCGGCCTCCATCAGAAAAAGAATCGGGAGTGATATTAAGTATCCCCATAATCAGGGTCCTTTGCCCTAATGCTAGGTCCCGGTCGTGAAGATGCAAAAAAAACGGAGGATGGTGTTGTCTTTTTAGAAAAGTGCCGGCCTTCATCCCCTTTTTAAGCAGCCTTTGGGCTGGTTCTGGGGGAACCGATTATCTTGTCGATCTCTAAACCATCAAGGACTTCTGTTTCCAGGAGCTTTTCCGCCAGTTTCTTAAGTTTGGCTTTATTCTTTATCAGGATGTTTTTTGCCCTTGAATGATTTTCCGTCACGATCTTCTTGACTTCCTCATCTATGAGGATGGCAGTGGCTTCACTATAATCTTTATGCTGGGCAAACTCTTTACCAAGAAAGATTTGTTCCTCCTTCTTCCCAAAGGTCAAAGGCCCCATGTTCTCGCTCATGCCCCATTCACACACCATCTTTCTTGCCAGGTCCGTAGCCCGCTCGATATCGTTCCCCGCCCCGGTGCTCAAGGTATTAAGAACAAGCTCTTCTGCCGCCCTTCCACCCAGGAGAATGGCAATCCTATCCATCAGGTATTCTTTAGACCAACTGTGGCGTTCATCGATCGGCAGTTGCTGGGTAAGGCCCATGGCCCTCCCTCTGGGGATAATGGTCACCTTATGTATAGGATCGGTCCCGGGTATCATCTTGGCTACAAGGGCATGCCCTGCTTCATGGTAAGCCGTGCTCTTTTTTTCTTCATCGCTTATGATAAGGCTTTTTCGCTCCCTTCCCATTAAAACCTTGTCCTTGGCCTCCTCAAAATCAGGCATTGCCACCGCTGTTTTTCCTTTTCTGGCAGCAAGCAAGGCTGCCTCATTAACAAGATTGGCAAGGTCCGCCCCAGAAAACCCCGGAGTCCCTCTGGCAAGAATCTGAAAATTGACATCCTTTGCCAAAGCAACATTTTTTGAATGAACCTTCAGAATGCCCTCTCTTCCTCTTACATCCGGCGTAGAGACAATAACCTGCCTGTCAAAACGCCCGGGTCTGAGAAGAGCAGGATCAAGAACATCAGGCCTGTTTGTGGCGGCAATGATAATAACACCCTCATTTGATTCGAACCCATCCAGCTCTACTAGAAGCTGATTGAGCGTCTGTTCCCTTTCGTCATGTCCGCCACCGAGACCCGCACCTCTATGGCGGCCCACCGCGTCGATTTCATCGACAAAGATGATACACGGGGCATTTTTCTTTCCCTGTTCAAAGAGATCTCTTACCCTTGAAGCACCAACTCCGACAAACATCTCCACAAAATCAGAACCGCTGATACTGAAGAAAGGGACATCCGCTTCGCCCGCAATAGCCCTGGCGAGGAGCGTCTTTCCTGTCCCCGGAGGTCCCATCAAAAGAACACCTTTAGGTATTTTTCCGCCAAGTTTCTGAAACTTTCTAGGATCTCTGAGAAATTCTATAATCTCCTGTAATTCATCTTTAGCCTCGTCCACACCGGCCACATCGGAAAAGGTAACCTTCTGGGAGGAGGCATTGAGCATCTTAGCCTTACTCTTGCCGAAAGAAAGGGCTTTTGCGCCACCGCCGTGCATCTGACGCATAAGATAGATCCAAATGACAAGCAAGAGTATCAGGGGCCCCCAATAGATGAGAAAGTTCTGTAACCAGAAATTTTCATCCTCCGGTTTTGCTTCAATCATCACATCGTTCTCACGCAGGAGTTTTATTAAATCATCATCGTCAGGTGCATAGGTCTCGAACCTGCCTTGTCCTTTATATTTTCCTTTGATGTTATTTCCTCTGATAACAACCTCAGCAACCTTACCGGATTGTACATCGCTTATAAACTGGCTGAAAACGATTTTGGAAATCTCCTTTTTATTACTGCTGCTAAAAACATTAAAAACCAGAATAAGAATGAGCCCCAAGATCAACCATAAAGCCAGGTTTTTTAGAAAATTTGTATTGTTCAAACTATTCACCTCTTTTTTCATGCCTTTTTAAGTTCTTAAATAATAAGGCAATTTATAATCATAGAGTTGATTTCACCATAATGTATTCAGATAATTTCAATTTGATAATTAATCCGATTATATCTGTACCGATAATTATACGTATTGGTTTAAATAATTAATTCAGATACTTATTTATCGTCGTTTTTACAAACATTATCCGCTATCCATATATATATTTTATAACATAAATTAAGCAATCTTTACAACAAGCGCTAAAGATAAAAAATCCTGCCAATTTCATTATAAAAAGCGTTATCAATTAATTAATTTTACAATCAATTTTTTTATTTAATTAACATATTTTATATTTTATTTATAATTAACTGTCAAAACCTGGCACTTTTGTTATCCTAAAATCCATTTTTAAAATCTTTGAGGTACTTGATGTTACTCTATAAGGATGGCCTATTCGAAGTCCCAAAACCCAAAAAATCTTTGAACCTCCTGCCAGAAGAGGCCATACATCCCTTATTCTTCTTGGCACTTTCATATCTATGAAAAATTCCTTTAGCTTCTTTTCCGAAGGCATACCCAGCGGATGAAAACGATCACCCGGGAAACGTCTTCTTACTTGAAGAGGGCCTGTAATCGTATCATAATCAAGAAAGGCTGCCTTTGGATCCGCTGGTATTTCCGTTATTTCATTTATATCTAGAAGTGATGCTTTCAAAGTGAGATTAAAGAAGGGGATAAAGGTACTGCCGGGTATGTTCAGGGGATAATGGTTGATATTCCTCTTTTCTTCTTCTGATCGACGTTTTAAATATTTTTCTCTTCCGGTTCCATACCTGGTCAAAAACAAATTTCCACCAGATCTATAAGCGTTTATACCCCCCGGCAAATCCAGCTCCCCTCCCCCTTCCGATCTATTAATAAGCCTGATAATCGCCTGTATATGCTCAAAATGGATACTGCCGGGCTTTTGATTAAAATGGGAAAGCGATTTCCATAATATCCTTCTTTGTATACCCAAAGGCTGAGTCTTTAAGTCCTCTATATGCAGAGATTGCGTTTCCTTTCCTGAAATCTCAATAAAAGGTAGAGTGTTTAACGCGTCTTTAGCCGTGTCGATTTTCTTTGAACCTTTTTCAATCCGTTTTTCAATCCCGGAAACGGTCTCTTTCAGAGCTAAATGGTCTTCCCTGAGCAGTTCCGTAGTTTTAGACAGGGTATTCACCAACGAAGGATTAAATTCTTTTTTCAGGTAAGGAATCAATTCCAATCTTATCCTGTTTCTGGTGCAACAGGCTTTTAGATTTGTCTTATCCGTTTTGAAAGGTATATTTCTGGAAGAAAGATATTTCAGGATCTCCGGTCTTTGGCATCTAATGAGAGGCCTGATATAACATACCCCATCTCTATGACGGATAGGGGAAATGCCTGCCATACCCTTTAAACCTGATCCGCGAAGAAGCCTCATAAGGAGCGTCTCGGCCTGGTCATCCGCAGTATGACCTAAGGCTATTTTTGAAACTCCCAGGTTCCGTGCCTGAGCTCTGAAAAACTCATACCTTGCCTTTCTTGCGGCTCCTTCAAGGGATATCTTCCATCTTTTGCTAAGAGCCAGGCAATCCACCCTGCCTGTAACTATCTCGAGGCCTGAATCCCCGGCAATCTGACGCACGAATGCTTCATCCTCATCGGCTTCCTTGCGAATTCCATGATTAAGATGGATTAAATAAAGTGTAAGCGCGTATTCCGAAGAGATTTCCTTAAGTACATGAAAAAGTGCCATTGAGTCCGGTCCGCCGGAACATGCTACCAGGACATGGTCATTTTCTTCAAGGAGACTGTAATCGAGAACAGCATTCCTGACAAGATGCGAAAGTTCATGCATAACCTAGTACCTGTTACAGAAAAAGTCATCTAAGATCTCCCGATGGTCAAAGGCTATCTCATCGGGTAATGAATCCATGTCTTTAAATACCCCGGCCTCTTTGGCATCATCCGATGCAACGGGAACCCCCTTTGCCTTGGCAATAAATACGATAGAGATGGTATGATGACGAGGGTCCCTTCCGGGTTCGGAATATGTATGGAACTGACGAACGAGGGTTACGTCGAGGCCTGTTTCCTCCTTTGCCTCTCTGATAGCGGCCTCTTCCAGGGTTTCCCCATAATCCACAAATCCTCCCGGAATTGCCCATCCAAAGGGCGGATTTTTTCTCTTAATCAGTACTATACCGCCATCAACCTCAATAATCGTATCCACTGTTGTAAATGGGACCTTCCTGGCTGATTTTTCCGACATGTCTTATAGATCCTTTCTCTGTTGATTCTTACAGCTTCTGACATTAAACATTTCCAATAATTCATCTACATCCGTTGTAGGTTTATTGCACGCATTATTTTGACAGACATAAGCAGTTGCTTTACCCCCGATACTTTTACAATATCTCAAAAATGGTGAAATTTCATCTATATACGACACCTTTTGTTCGGCCGGGCGAAAAACGACCATTATATTGGGTATAAAATTCGTCTGAAGACTCCTTAACATCTCCTTTGTATCATCAGAAAAAGAACGACCGGTAACAAAAACCTCAAAGGAAGGGCCAAACGCAAAGTCCATGGCAACCATAAATTGAGTATACCCCATTGGGTTCTCTTTTGCTTTTTTGGAAAATATACGCCCGATTGCCGCCGCCTCCTCTAAAAAATGAGGATCCGACGTTATGTGCGCAAGCCTTAACAGATTTAAAACAGAGACAGAATTCCCCGCAGGCACAGCGCCGTCATATAAATCCTTTTGACGAACCAAAAGGTCTTCTGATATATCTGGAGTAAAAAAGAATCCGCCCCCGGATCTGTCCCAAAAATGTTTTTCAAGATCGTTTTGAAGCTTAAGCGCGTATTTCAGATAGTTAGCTTCAAATGTTGATTCGAACAGCTCTAATAGCCCCCATATGAAGAACGCATAATCATCCAGATAACCTGTTATTTCAGCCTCACCATCTCGATATCTGTGCAAAAGAAGGCCATCAGGGGTCCTCATATTTTCCATTATGAAATCTACTGCGCATATTGCTGCCTCCTTGTATGCGGATTCGCCGAAAACCCGCCCTGCCCTGGCTAAAGCGGCTATCATAAGGCCATTCCAATCGGTCAGAATTTTATCATCCTTATACGGATGCACCCTGTTTTCCCGGAAGGCAAAGAGTTTTTTACGGGCTTCCTCCACGCTGCCTCCGAGTTCCTGTATACTCATTCCCATATCAGATGCTGTTTCCTGTAATGTTTTCTCCATATGAAAGATATTATTATAAGTAATATTATGCTTAGCGCCCCCTTCCCGAAAATTTCCCTTTGGCGACAGATTAAAAATCCTGATTATTAAATCAGCCTCTTCTTTTTGAAGGACCCGAAAAACTTCATCATATGTCCATAGGTAAAATTTCCCTTCTTCCCCTTCACTATCAGCGTCTTCTGCAGAGTAAAATCCCCCTTCGGGCGCGGTCATATCCCGCAAGACATAGGTTAAAATCTCATGTGCTGTTTGCAGGTGCTCTTTGTTTTTTGTTGCCTGATAAGCCTCTGTATAAGCCATGGTTAAAAGCGCCTGGTCATAGAGCATCTTTTCAAAATGAGGGAAGAGCCATCCTGAATCGGTCGAATAGCGGTGAAAACCAAATCCTATATGGTCATAAATGCCTCCCTGCCGCATGGAACCAAGGGTCTTTTCCGCCATTTGTAAAGGGGCATCGATTCCGGTTCGTCTCCAGTAACGAAGCAAAAAAAGAATATTATGGGGAGTCGGAAATTTCGGGGCCCCGCCGAATCCACCAAATTGCTTATCATAAAACTGAGCTAACGATTCATATGTTTCCTTTAAAACAGTTTCATCCAATCCTTCAGAAGACGGCTTTTCGTTAAAGTCCCGAAGCGCATCTACGATTTGATCCGCATATGTAAACAGCTTTAAATCCTGTATCTCCCAAAGCTTTTTAATCTGAGGAATAAGCTCAAGCAAACCTGTTATACCGAATCGACTGTTTCTGGGTAAATATGTGCCGGCAAAAAAGGGTTTTTTCTCCGGTGTCATAATTATGGTAAGGGGCCAGCCTCCGCTTCCTGTCATCAACTGACAAACAGACATATATAACATGTCTATATCCGGACGTTCCTCCCTGTCCACCTTTATACATATAAAGGTATTATTCATTAGTCTGGCAATTTCAGGATCTTCAAAGGATTCATGAGCCATTACATGACACCAATGACATGTGGAATACCCGATGGAGAGGAAAATGGGTTTGTTTACCCTTTTGGCTTCTTCAAAGGCTTCTTCATTCCATGGATACCAATCTACCGGATTGTAAGCGTGCTGCAGTAAATATGGGCTCTTTTCATTTATAAGTCTGTTGTGTTGAATATTGCCCTCGCCTCGAAAAGGCTGTTCATTCATTTTTCTTGCTCTCTCTCAGAAAAAATTTTTTAAAAATTTTATTGAATATAAATAAAAATGCGAAGAGAAAAAAACTTAATCCTGGTGTGTTGTTCAGCTCGAGATTTACTTGAATTTTACTAGTGAAAATATAACTTATGCATGTCCGGGATCGGTGGCATCATCCTTTTGTGTTTTGAATATCTGACCAAATTTGCAATTTTTTCTATACTATCCTCATTAAAACCGCGGTTTTTTATATCGTCAATGCTCTCCCCAAGATCTTCCATACAATAAAGTATGTTATCCGCTTCTTCATATCCGATCCCTAAATCATCCTCATCCCTCTGTCCCGGCCAAAGATCGGCAGTGGGATGTTTTTCAATAATGCTTTCAGGCACTCCCAGATAAGCCGCCATTTCATAGACATACGTCTTATATAATCCTCCCAGAGGTTCCAGATCCACTCCTCCGTCCCCATATTTGGTAAAGTATCCAAGTAATAACTCCGACTTATTTCCGGTTCCGACTACTAATCCACCATGCAGTGCAGCCATATCATATAGCACTGACATCCTCTCTCTGGCCATTTTGTTCCCTCTCCGGTAATGACCAGCGTCGGGAAACTGTTTATAATAGCTGTCTATACAAGGGCTAATATCGATAATATCATAATCTATACCAAGATCCTCCACTATCAGAAGGGCATCTTCCATGCTCTTCTTATCACTTTTATGATAGGGCATAATTATTGCTCTGATTTTATCCTTCCTTAAGGCACGGTTCAGAAGATAGGCAGCCACAGCAGAGTCAACACCACCGGAAAGGCCTAATATACAAAGAGACCTTGAGGCGTGTGTAACACGTCTCAAAAAACCCAAAATCTCGATGCAGGCACTTTTTATGGGTAAAGCCGGCAAACATTTCTTTAATATCGGTATCTTTTGCTCGGTAGGCATAGCAAAAAATATGGCTTATCTCTCTTCCCTGAAAAATTTTCCAAAAATTCTCAAGATCCCACCGGGATATTGAGAAGCTACCAAAACCTCATAACAGTATAATAAATTTATCATTTCATTTTATCTACTGTCAAGCAACTTTAAAGGGATGTTGTTTACAAACCTTACTTTTAAGATTCTATAAAATTTAAATAAATAAACAAATGAAATTAAATAAGGCTTACAGGGCAAAAGGATAAGGTAGAAATCCTGGGAAAAAACCGGTAGGGAAAAAAGGAAAGGTTAATCCGGTAAAATTGGGTTGAAAAACCGGTGAAAGCAAATTAAGCCCTATTGATTCATTAATATATGGGAAGCCTGGAGCAATAATAGATAAATCCGGGTACCCTGAATTAAGAAACGAGACAGGATTATATATATCATACGTATTAAATTGGAGATTTATTCCGGTTGTATTGCTGATATTAAAAGGGTATGGAAACGGATTAAAATCGGCACTATTTGGAATAGTCGAATAAGGCAGGGAATATGGATAATAGGATGAGTACGGATCATTCGTGTAGAAGCTGAAAGGGCTGGACAATGTGCTGATCATGTTTGATAATAAAGCAATTTCAAATACGAAGGGATTTAAGATTAAGTTGTTAACAGATGTAGTTTGTGCAAAAACTTGCATTTCTGTAAAAAACGCAAAGAGGAATGTGACAACAATCAGGACACATACAATAAAAAGCAAATACTTATTTAAAAAAAACAAGCGTTTCTTCCTTTTTCAAATTTAAACCAGGCTATTCATTTATCAACAAAAGAGAGCGAAAGAATACATTTCTAAATCTCAAATCAAGTAATAATTTATCAGCATCCGATTTTATTATGCAAAACAAATACCAAATAGAAATACATGTGCTTGTTTATCAAAAATCGATCTTGTTCATATCTTTTGTCGATAAAGAAATTACAACCAAACTTAAAATTTGTTTAATATTGATACAAATAAATAAGTTTTTAATCGACATAGAATAAGAAAGTATAAATAAAAAGTATTTGATTAATAGTCCCTTGGAATCAGCATAGGATAAGCTGATTCCATGGTTTTTTAATACTACAACACAAACATTTATAAGGAGCTGATATTAACAAAATGAAAACAAAAGAAAAAAGCACCCCAATGACCTGTCCCGTCCTTGAGACTTGTCCCAAAAAAATTCTAATAATCGATGATGAACATATGGTATGTGAGACATTGCAAGACATACTGCAAGAGGATGGGTATGAGGTGCGCACGGCCCTGAGTGCATTGAGCGGTCTGGCTGAAATCGAGAAGGAAGCCCCGGATCTGATTATTTCGGATTTAAGGCTGCCGGATATAAGTGGTCTTGAGTTATTAAAAAGGGTTAAAAGAGACCGCCCTGACCTGGAAATCATAATCATGACAGGACTTGGTGAGACCGAAACCTATCTGGAGGCAAAAGATGAAGGGGCCTATGACTATTTAACCAAGCCTATCAACATCCCTATTCTCAGATTAATGATATCAAAGGTTTTTCATCAAAATCATTATCCACCCGCATAACGTCTGTGTGGTTTGCTTGTTAATGTAAAGATATCAATAAAGACATTAATATTTAAATCCCTTTCATGATAGAACCGCTTTGAACCATTCCAGATTCTTGTATAAAGTTCAATTAAAGATGCATTTTTATACAACCTTATTAAGTTTTTTATGCAGGGATTTTTATTGATAAAATCTTTGATTTTTTATATACTTTAAAAAAAGTTACCAAAAACCTTTCCTTGAGGGCTAGAATATGGCTTATACAAAAATCAGAAAATGCCTCTTTCCAGCCGCCGGCTATGGGACCCGATTTCTGCCTGCCACTAAAGCAATGCCAAAAGAGATACTTCCGATTTTGAACAAACCTCTGATACAGTACGGGGTCGAGGAGGCACTGGCAGCGGGAATGCGTCAGATCGCCTTTGTGACGGGCAGAACAAAGCGGGCCATCGAGGATCATTTCGATGTCAACTATGAAATGGAACATGAGATTGAAGGCACCCCTGCGGAAGCCTCCCTGCTGGGTATAAGACGGCTTATAAATGAGTGCACATTTTCTTATACACGGCAGACAAAAATGAAGGGACTGGGACATGCAGTACTAACCGGTGAAACGCTCATAGGCCGAGAGCCTTTTGGTGTCATACTTGCGGATGATTTATGTATTACAGAAGATGGAGAAGGGATTTTAGTCAAGATGGCGAAGGTCTTCGAAAAGACCGGGTGCAGTGTTCTTGCAGTGCAAAAGGTGAAACGAAAAGACCTCTCAAAGTATGGTGTCATCGAATTCGATCCCTCTGAAGCCGATTCAAAAGCCCCTTTTTTCAGGATTAAAGACCTGATAGAAAAACCTTCAGAAAGTGGGGCGCCCAGCGATATGGCTGTAATCGGGCGGTATATTCTGAAACCGAGTATTTTTGATGAGCTGGCAAAGGCACAACCAGGCCTGAATGGTGAGATTCAATTAACCGATGCGCTCCGGGCTGAGGCAAAGAAAGGGGAGCTTATGGCCTACCGGTTTACCGGAAGGCGTTTTGACTGCGGAACTGTAGAAGGATTCGTTGACGCGACAGAATATTTCTATCGACTCTTAAAGGGCGATCATTTATAACTAACTAATATACAACTCCTGGAACAAAATGTCTTAAAGCTATTCATTAGCTTAAGCTTAATTTGGTCTCTATTCTTTTCACACAGTCCCGTTTTTCATGGGAATATTGCCCCCCTGAATCAAGGAGCTTATCCCCTTAAGGATTCATCCATCTTCCTTAGGCCTTTTTCATTATAACTCTGATTTACCATTGACAATCGAAGATAATCTTGTCTGGTCGAATTTATTTTCTTTCATTATAGGATAAAGTTTGTGAGAAATGAATAGCTGTGTTTTTGTCAAACAATCTTCACTTATTTTACAATGGGTACAATCGGGGCATTTTGGAAATTTTGTATATTTAAAAATTTCTCCGGGATTAGCCATATCCTTCACAACCGTCTTGACAAGCTCTTGATCGAATCCGTCCCGCAGGATACTTTCCGTTATCTGCTTTTCATTCATTCCTTGAACCTTCAGATCAAGATATTTATCGAGGATTTCATAGTATTCATTTTTTTCTTTTCTGTTTCCGAGGAATTGTTTGAAATATGATCTGGCTTTATTTATGTCTCCCAATTTATACCAGATCTGTGTAAGAATGAAGGAGACATTAAGATAACCCCATGGGGACTTCTGTTTCATTGTGACACTAAAAAGGCTATAAACCCTCGATGCAGGCCCGAATCTGCCCAGGGTATCAGCTATTTGCCTGAGTTCTGTATCGGACAGGTTTTTAAAGTCGAAGACCATGGGTTCAATCTTGTCCAGCTCGATAATGTGAAAGGTGCTATCAACATTTGATCCGGGGACATTTTTCCTGCCCATGGCGGATATTTTAGGGATATAAACAAAAACAGATGGAAAGCCCATGAATGAAACATCCCTGATATAAACATCGTAACCGTTCCTGTGGAAATTGGATATGATCCCCCGGACCTCTTTCTCATAGGATTCCTTTTCAGTAAACACCTCAGGATCGAAAGAATAATCGAATTCTTTCCCAAAAAGGCTTTTAGGGAATACACCGCTGCCATCCTTAGTGAAATTTGTATAACCCAGATACCTTTTATAAAAAGCGGCCTCATCCTCTCTTTTGAAATAATCCTGAGTCTCTTTGGGGATCTCCAGCAGGCCTTTATCGAAATTTTCCTCATTTTCTATCCCCTGGTAAACTTCGGTCAGGCAGCGGCTGAGAGCAACCTGGAAGGCAGTGTCACAACCCACGTTCAGTTTATATTTGTGTGATTGGAGATTTTCGATAATAACACCTACGGCAGGGATTCTCTTATTAGCTGAAAAATCTTTAATGGTGACTTTATATTTGCCGCTCTTCTCAATATTCTCAATAATCATATATTCATCTTCAAACTGCCTTAGATATTCTGCTGGAATGGTTGGAGGGGTTAACTGGTTGAAATATATTTCAGCCGCACCCCATCGCTCACTAAGCTCACAAATGGCCTGAAAAACAGCCTCAGCCTGAGTGTTCCCGGCAGCCATTCCATTGGATCCAACGGCCCTGAAAAGCAGGTTGATAGGCAACGATATCTCCCTGTCATTCTTGGTATCGTAAAAAGGCACCGCAATAATACCCGGCACATCATGAATGTTTAAGCGATTGAAATAGGAGTCGATAAATCCTCTCTTACCTTCTCCGTTATATCGAATCATGTCTGACAAGACTTCATCCGGCAGTTGCATCAATTCCTCACTTGTTAAATATTTTTCATCCGGGGTGTAGTAAAAACCATATCTTTCCTTCAACTTTCTGATCATTGTGCTTGAAAAAGAACCATAAAGCCTGTTTTGCATCCTCTCGAGAAATTCCCCATACCCGCTGGCAAGAGAATATTCATAGCTTCGCCCTTTTCCGTTTACCCCGAAATTCCCCCTGGTTTCATCCAATTCCAGCCTTACGGAAAAAATTTGAGGGTAAGGGTTGGCATTAAGCACTTCGTTAGGGACCAGATCTAATGGTTCCAGTATGCTTCTGATTTTTTCAATTGTTTCAGTCGCACAGGATTCTTTATACGGTCTGCTTAATCTATTAAACATCTTTTTTCCCCTATTAATATTTAGTTTTTTTATTTTAAAATATTTAAAACTAAAAAAATTTCGGATAGATACGCCTTTATGACGTATCTATCCGAAACCATCTAAATTATAGAAGAGCTCCTATTTGGGTGTTATAAATCTCTGCTTCTTTGCTAGCATCATAGATATCCACCATAGGAGCAGGATCTATTAACCATAAATGTTTAAAATAAACATAGGGCCAATTTACTTGTTCTGCATAGAATTGCATTTTTTCCTCCTTCCGATTTTTAAATAAAATGTAAAATGTTTGTAAAAATAGTTGCATCTATATAATACGATGCCGCTCGACTCAGTTACTTTAAAGAATCCACACTGAATTTAAGGTCTTCATCGATTAAAGTAACCACAGGGAATTTGCCCAATAACATAATGAAGGATTTTTAATATCCCTTGCTTCAATGGAAGCTTAAGCTAAACGGGAAATTCCACTCAATCCCCGGGAATAAATTTAATTTCCTTCCTTATAAAACATATTTGGCAAAAGATATGCCACATCCCAAAAAAAATGAATAATATCAAATAATATAATGGGTTAAGGAGGCCCAAAACAGCTTTGTGAATAATTGTTTTATATATGAGAAGGTAATTTTTATCGGTTAGCTTCTAACAAATTTGATTTATCTGTTGAAAAGAAGGGGATTATAGAGAAGTTAGAAAAAAAATAACATCAGTGGTCAGCTAACACCCCTTTTTTGCCTTTTGCCTCTTGAGTAAGTATTGTAAACATTACTTCTGCTCCGGGATTCATATCATCAGTAATTTTTCTTAAGGTTTTAATATTCTTTACCGGCCTGTCATTTATTTCTAAAATAAGATCTCCTTCCTTTATTCCGGATGCTTCCAACGGAGTATTCTTATAAATCCTCGAAACCAGCACGGCATTTTTTTGCTTTTTTTCGATTTCATTCGGTAAGGCAGGAACAGTATCTGAATTATCTTTAAAATAATTCCGGGAGATCTTTTTAATGAAGGAATTGTCAGCCTCTAAATAGGAGCCGCCGATCCACCCACGTTTGTAATTTAATTTAGCGGATGAACAACCCATACAGGAAAAAATCAGAATAATACTTACAATTCCTGTAGTATTCTTAAGATGTGATTTATTCATATTTCAATAATCAGATCCGGAATAAACTCGTCATTTGGTTCATCCGGATACCCCCTTGGATTACATATTACTCGGGTATTACCTATCTTATAATCTTTTTGAGTATGTAAATGGCCGTGAATCCATAATTCTGCGCCGGAGCCGGCCACAAAATCGTCGAGATCGGAAGCATAAGCCGCACTCAGGATATCTTCCCTATAATGATCAGGCAAAGAAAGCCTGCTTGGTGCATGGTGACTAACGATTACCAGTCGCTGGTTTTTATTTTCTTTCACTTTTTCTTTTAGCCAATTTATGGATTTATGATGAATCCCCGCGGTATCAATGGACCTTAACTTCCGATAGGTTGGGCTTACTCTTATTTTTTTATAATCGGTCATTGCCTGAGTTGCCTCATGCCCTGCAATCCGTGGGTCACCAAACAAATTAAAATCAGTCCACAACGTGCAGCACAGGAAAGTTACATTATCTACTTTTATTGTTTCGTTTTCCAAAATTTGTATATTTGTTCCTGCCGCCTGTTCTTTGAGTTTTTTCAGATGTTTTGGTAGGGCCTCACCATAATATTCATGATTCCCTAACACATATAATACAGGTTTATCTTTGAAATTTTCCTGTGCCCAAAGCAATCCATTGTTTTTAACATGTGTATCGCCGGCAAGAACCACGATATCGGCATCAACCTTTAGTGGATCGAAAGGCTCAAATTCAATATGTACATCGCTTAAAACGTGTAACTTCATCTGTTTTATATTAAATGAATCAACTCTTATAAAGTCCGCCAGGTGGGCGCCCCCGGGTGCACGGGCGGGGCAAAGTGGGGGATCCGCTGGGCGCCCCCACCCC
>JBLIRO010000110.1:0-13639 GCA_049472335.1 bacterium
GAAATAAATTCACATAGATCCCTCCTGATAATGGAATAGATCCTCCGTTAGATCAGGAAAACCCCTCTGAATTGGGAAATGATCAGAGGGGTTTTTTTTTAATAAAACAGGAAATAAAAATCAGAAAATGTTGTTTTGATCACATATTTATGCCGATAATAAGTTGTAAATTAAGACAACTGAAAACGAAATAGGTATTTCCCTTTTCTGAAGCAATTTCACAGATGTGAAGGAGAAAATCCTGATGACCGGGAGTTTTGAAGAATTTTTCAGTGATATGCACCAGTGGTTTCGGGAAAAAGAAGGGACGTCCCGAGCCATCCCCTTCTTTGTATACTTCAAACAATGCCCATGCAAACCGTTGTGCATCATGGATATATTCTGAATAGGTCTTGCCTGTGTATTCCCCCCCAGGACCGATAGCTGGGACGTCTTCAAAATGCTTCGGTATTTCCCAGTATAGATTGATATCACTGAAAATAGCCTGACCCCCTCTAGCTACTGCCTGCTGGGAGAATTCGAAAATCATTATCTGTGCCAATTGTTTTACATCACGATCGGAAAGATCTGTCAGATAAGGAGCAAAGAAGAGGTTTACCGCATCCCACCCTATAGCGCCCGCAAAGTGACCCTGTAGACTGGCTGCAAACTTAACCATATGAGCAAGAAGGACCTCGGGGTGTTTAGCCGGTTTCGCAATTGAGAGCGCGTTTGGAAGATCCAGACCGAATTTTTTGACATACTCGAGTGATTGGCCAGAGCAATAAGGCCTATCACAAAAACCCAGATCATGGATATGAAGGTCTCCCCGCATATGAGCATCTGCAACTTCCTGGGTAAAAACATTTAACAGCGCGTACTCTTTCTTGATATTTTCTGCAAGAGTCAGATTGGTCGCTTCAGGTCCATGAGGTACATTGGCATTTTCCTTGTTATGATGCATGATAAGTTGATCAACATCATAGAGAGGCATACCCAAACGGGTGTGCATTAACCGGGCCCTTTCCAGTCCGTGCTCGATAAGCTTTGCATCCACCATTTCGCGTATAAGCGGAGCAGTAATAACCTTGATACGGGAAGACATAATCTGACTTTCCACTTCACGGCTTATCAGATCTGCCGTGTCGGTATCCACATATGTCTCCCTGATCAGGGCTTCAACAATCTTACCTCTATCCCAAGTGACCAGATCTTCATCAGATATCCTGACAAAGAGTGAAAGATCGGTTGTTTCAAAATCAGAGCAAGGAAAACGCTTTATCCTTTGCTCTTTATTAGATGTTTGAATATTTTGAACACTTGACTTCAACTGAGCTATACTCTTCATTAGCCTCACTCCCCCCCAGGTTTGGCTGTTAGATTGATTGAGAATTAATTTATGATTAGATACATTATTTTGTATGATCAAAAAACCAAAACACAATATATTGTGTTATTGGGTCGATTATAAAATGGAAATAATTTGCTGTCAAGAGAAATTTTTGACCATTTAAAGGGGGTATTTTCGTTTTTTCTCTCTTATGCTCTTTTGATCTTTCATTATAATACATTTTGAAGTAAATTTGATTTTTATTTAAAATTTATCAAAGACCATTCATAACCAAAAAGTCTCTGGATTAACCCTTTCAATTTTTTATGTGATCTTTCCACAATTATTGTGGACAACCTGTGGATAACTGCAATTGCATCCTTGACTTTTACTTGAAAATCATGGCGTATAACAGATTGGCCAAAGGGTAATCAAACCTTGTAATATCTTTTAATTTCAAATATTTATGCAATGTATTACTTGGTGATATTTTTGCAGTTTTTGAGAATAAAATCCATTCGTAAAAATATCCACAGGTATTGGATGTGACTGTGAAAAAAAATACAAAAATGAAACAATCATGAATTCCAAAATAATATAGAAAGAAATTGCAGATTTGAAGTTAAGTTTAGTATTTTCAGTGATTTTGGATACTTTACTTTAATTCTTTGCAACCTTTGCATATTAGTGGCAATTTTAATAAAAACACCTCTTATGATTTGAAAATGCGACTGATTTGTGTTAATGTTCATCATTGAAACACGAAATTAAAAAATTATCAATAATATAAATCTGATATTTGATAAATAAGGGGGCATAATTATGGGGGATATTATTGGGGTTCAGGCAAGGGAGATACTGGATTCACGCGGAAACCCAACAATAGAGGTTGATGTTTACCTGGACTCGGGATGTTTTGGCAGAGCTGCCGTACCGTCAGGAGCCTCAACAGGGGAGAGAGAAGCGGTTGAGCTTAGAGACGGAGACATAAAAAGATTTTTAGGTAAAGGTGTGACTAAGGCCGTTTCAAATGTGAACGGAACCATTGCTGATAGAATACTGGGTCTGGAGTCCGCGGACCAGCCTTTCCTTGATAAGGTCCTGATTGAGCTGGATGGTACTGAGAATAAATCGAAATTAGGGGCAAATGCTATTCTTGGTGTCTCATTGGCTGCGGCTAAGGCATCAGCCAAAGAGGCCGGACTCCCGCTTTTTCAATATATAGGTGGAGTAAACTCCAAAGAGCTTCCGGTGCCTATGATGAATATACTCAATGGAGGATCTCATGCGGACAATAATGTGGATATTCAGGAATTCATGATAATGCCTGTAGGGGCAAGCTGTTTTGCTGATGCCCTAAGAATGGGATCCGAGATCTTTCATGCACTTAAAAAAATTCTAAAGAATAAAGGGCTTAGTACCGGAGTAGGGGATGAAGGTGGCTTTGCGCCGGACCTGAACTCAAATGAGCAGGCACTGGATGTAATCATAGAGGCCATAACACAGGCAGGTTATAAAGCTGGAAAGGATATTTGCCTGGCACTCGATGTGGCTGCAAGTGAACTATACGAGAAAGGAAAATATTTTCTCCGGGCGGAAAAAAAGCCTGAGAGGAGCTCCGAAGACATGATATCCTTTTATGAGGATTTGGTGAATCGCTATCCTATCATATCCATTGAGGATGGGCTTTCACAGAATGATTGGTCAGGATGGGAGTTTTTGACCAAAAAGCTGGGGCATAATATACAAATTGTTGGTGATGACATTTTTGTAACCAATACCAAAATACTTAAACAGGGTATTGAGCGTGGGGTAGCGAACTCAATCCTTATAAAACTTAACCAAATAGGCACATTAACAGAGACTCTGGACGCGATAGAAATGGCCAAGAGAGCAGGGTATACATGTGTTGTATCCCATCGTTCAGGTGAAACTGAGGATACTACAATTGCGGATGTAGTGGTAGCCACAAATACCGGGCAGATAAAAACCGGATCCGTTTCCAGAAGTGACCGGATTGCCAAGTACAATCAGCTTCTCAGGATTGAAGAGGAGCTTGGGGAGGTTGCTCGTTTCAGGGGGTTGGAGGTTTTTTATAATCTAAAAAAGGATTGATCGAACACAACATATGCGCTCCATCAGACCTGATTCTTTAGAAAAAAAAGGTACCGTTTCAAGGATAAAGAAAGTCGACAGAAAGAAGAAGAGCCTTGAATACTGGATAGTATGGCTCCTTTTTTTGGCGGTCTTTTTTATTTTTTTAACTATTTTCGGTAAAAATGGCCTTCTTCAGGTCGGTGATTTGAAGAAGGTTCGTTTATTGCTCACCGAGGAAATTTGGGCGCTACGCGAAGAGAATGATGCTTTAAGGAAGGAAATCAGGGGGTTAAAAGAGGACCCCTTTTTTATTGAAAAGGTAGCAAGAGAGGAGTTGAATCTGGTTCGGCCGAATGAGCTTGTATATTATTTTGATTTATCATCCGCTGATACAGGAAATAAGTAATAGATAATGAAAAGGGTTCTTATTACGGGAGGTGCCGGTTTTTTAGGGTCGCATCTGTGCGATTTTTTCCTGGCCCATAATTATGAGGTAATCTGTATGGATAACCTTATAACGGGAAATATAGAAAATATTGCCCATATCAGATCGGAAAACTTCCTTTTCATTAAACATGATGTTACGAATTATATCTATATAGACGGGCCATTAGACTATATTCTACACTTTGCCAGTCCTGCAAGTCCCATCGATTATCAGGAGCTTCCTATCCAGACCCTTAAAGTGGGCTCTCTTGGTACCCATAAGGCCTTGGGGCTTGCGAAAGAAAAGAAGGCAACCTTCCTTCTTGCATCCACGTCCGAAGTATATGGAGATCCCCTGATCCATCCCCAGAAAGAAGACTATTGGGGGAATGTCAATCCTATCGGCCCCAGAGGAGTTTACGACGAAGCAAAGAGGTTTGCGGAAGCGCTTACAATGGCCTATCACCGGTATCATGGAGTGGACACCAGAATAGTCAGGATTTTCAATACCTATGGTCCAAGAATGAGGCTGGGAGACGGCAGGGTGGTGCCAACCATGATGGCTCAAGCATTACGAGGTGAAGAGCTTACTGTGTTCGGAGATGGAAAACAGACCAGGAGTTTTTGCTTTGTGGATGACCTGGTGAAGGGGATTTATTCCCTATTGATGTCGGATCATGTTTTTCCGGTTAATTTAGGTAATCCCGATGAAATGACTATCCTCGATTTTACGTTTTTGTTAAAGGATATTACTCATACAAAAAGTCCTATTACCTTTTTGGCTTTACCGGTAGATGATCCGAAGGTACGGCAGCCGGATATAAGCAAAGCAAGAGAGATCCTCGGATGGCGGCCAAAGATTGATTTAAAAACAGGCCTGGAGATAACAATGCAATGGTTTAAAAAGAGGTTATAGACTAACTACTCAAAACTGTATGGTATTCGAGTAATTAATGAAAATTGCAAAATGCAAAATGAAAAATGAAAATTTAAGTAATACATTATTTTGCATTTTAAAATTTGCATTTTGAATTTTGCAATTTTTTTCAAGATCATACCGTGATTTTGAGTAGTTACGTTATAGATTAATGGGTGCAGGAGGTTTAAACGCATGAAGGTTTTGGTAACAGGGGGGGCCGGATTTATTGGCTCACATTGTGCGGATGCCTTTTTAAAGCAAGGACATGAGGTTGTGATTGTGGATAACCTTTCTTCCGGCAAGCGTGAAAATATTCCTAAAGGGACCAAATTCTATTGCCTGGACATATTAGACAAGAGGTTGACAGAGGTCATGGATAATGAAAGACCGGATGTTATCTGTCACCATGCAGCCCAGGTAAGCGTTCGATTGTCAGTGGACGATCCTGTTAGGGATGCGGAGATAAATATTATTGGCGGGATCAAGATGACAAATCTGGCCATTGCCTTTGGAGTGAAAAGGTTCATCTTTTCATCAACGGGTGGAGCCATCTATGGGGAGCAGGATGAATTCCCCGCGCCGGAATCACATCCCTTAAGGCCCTTATGTCCATATGGCGTTTCAAAACTTTCCTTTGAGAAATATCTGGACTATTATCGTCAGGAATTTGGCCTTCAATATTGTATCCTTAGATATTCAAATGTTTACGGCCCCAGACAGGACCCTTTCGGAGAAGCGGGTGTAGTAGCTATTTTTTCAGAGAGATTCCTTGAAGGCAAGCAGCCGGTTATAAACGGTGATGGCGAACAAACAAGAGACTTCGTATATGTAGGGGATGTGGCCAGGGCCAATGTTATGGCACTTGGTCTGTCTGGAAGCCGTTGTTTTAATATCAGCACGGGACAGGAAACCTCCATCAACGATATTTTTGGACTTTTGAAGGATTTGACCGGGAGCGGTTTGAAGGAAGTGCATGGACCGGAAAAACAGGGTGAGCAGAAGCGGAGTGTAATATTACCGGAACTGGCAAAAAAGAGTATTGGCTGGAAACCGGAAGTCCCCTTAAAAGAAGGCCTTGGATACACAGTGGAATATTTTAGAAATCAGAGCAAAAAGCAATAGGATTATGCAGAAAGATAAAGAAAGCAAATCAAAACTCATAATGAATAAGACCCAGATCCATGGGGCTATCCGTAAGATGGCCGGCCAGATTGTCGCGGATTTTTCTCCAATCGATGGAGTGGTTATGATCGGTATAAGGACCCGTGGTGCTGATTTGACAAGAAGGTTGGTCAATGAGATTGAAGGCATTAGCGGATATCGTATGCAGATTGGTTTTATTGATACTACATTTTATCGTGATGATGTGTTGGCTTCCGGGCCGAAGCCGGTTATGAAAAAAACAGAGATACCTTTTAATCTTATGGACGAACGCGTTATTCTTGTTGATGATGTTCTGTATACGGGTCGAACCATAAGGGCGGCATTGGATGCGTTGATGGATTTTGGCCGTCCAAAATGCATAAGACTTGCTGTCCTGATTGACCGCGGGCACCGTGAGTTGCCCATTCAGCCCGATTATATCGGGAAACGGTTGGATACTTCCGAAGCGGAATCAGTGCAGGTAAGACTCCAGGAGGAAGGGGAGCCGGACAGGGTCGTAATCCTGCCTTATCCAGAAAGGGTGACCTGGTAAACGATGATGGTTTCCCGGTCAGATAGACTTAATCGAAAGGATCTGCTGGGCATCGAAGACCTTACGAAAAAAGAGATCGAGCTTATCCTGAATACAGCGGATGTCTTTAAAGAGGTCCTTACCAGGGATATCAAGAAAGTTCCCACTCTGCGCGGCAGAACGGTCGTAAATCTTTTTCTTGAACCCAGCACCAGGACAAGAATGTCTTTCGAGATAGCGGGCAAGCGGCTCAGCGCTGATACTATTAATATATCCGCTCAGGCCAGCAGTCTTGTCAAGGGTGAGAGCCTCAAGGATATGGCAAAAAACCTGGAGGCAATGAATCCGGATATCATAGTGATCCGCCATTCGGTTCCGGGCGCCCCTCACATGCTAGCCAGGATGTGCCGTTTTTCGGTTATTAATGCAGGTGACGGCTCACATGAGCATCCTACGCAGGCCCTTCTGGACATGCTTACCATAAGAGAAAAGAAGGGGAAACTGGCCGGACTTAAAGTTGCCATTGTAGGCGATATAACTCATAGCAGAGTCGCCCGGTCGAATATTTTCGGCCTTACCCGTATGGGTGCTCATGTAAGAATTATAGGTCCTCCCACATTTATCCCCCCATATATAGAAGAGCTTGGTGTTGAAGTGATTTTTGACCTTCAGAAAGGCATCCGGGACAGGGATGTTATAATGATGCTCAGGATACAGAAAGAACGGGAAAAAAGACACCTTTTCCCGACAATCAGGGAATATGCGCGTCTTTTTTGCCTGACAAACGAGAAGCTAAAGAAGGTGCCCGAAGGGTGTGTGATAATGCATCCCGGACCTATTAACAGGGGGGTGGAAATTGATCCGGAAGTAGCCGATGGCAAACATTCGGTGATACTGGATCAGGTAACTAACGGCCTGGCGGTGCGTATGGCCCTTTTGTATCTTCTTTTAGGGGAGAAGCAATGAAGACTATCCTGTTAAAAGGAGGACGGGTAATAGATCCGGCTAATGGTATAGATGCAAAGCATAATATATTAATAAGAGGGGAAAAGATCGTTGAGGTCGGACCTTCAATAGCGGCCCCTGAGGGATCAGAGATTATAGACTGCAAAGGGTATATAATTTCACCCGGTCTGATCGATATGCATACGCATCTGAGAGAACCTGGCCGTGAAGATAAAGAGACCATAAAAACCGGTATCGCGGCGGCAGCAGCCGGTGGTTTTACCTCTATTGCATGTATGCCAAATACCTCCCCTGTAAATGATACGGCTTCCGTGACAGAATTTATACTAAGAAAAGCAAAAGAAATCGGAACCGTCCAGGTCTTGCCCATAGGCGCCATCACTAAGGGGCTGAAAGGGGAAACCCTTTCAGAGATGGGAGAGCTGAAAGATGCAGGGGCCTTTGCACTGTCAGATGATGGCCGGCCTGTTAAAAATAGCGACCTGATGAGGCGTGCTCTGGAATATGCCGGGATGTTTGACCTTCTTATTATATCCCATTGCGAGGACATGGACCTGGCAGGTGACGGAGTGATAAATGAGGGACGGATGTCCACCCGTCTCGGTCTCTCCGGCATTCCTTCTGAAGCGGAGGAAGTCATCGTGGCCAGAGAGATTTGCTTGTCCAGGCTTGCCAAGAGGCCGATACATATTGCACATGTGAGTACTGCCGGCAGTGTTCGTCTTATAAGGATGGCAAAGAAGGAAGGGGTTCCTGTAACGGCCGAAGTGACACCTCATCATTTATGTCTTTCCGAAGAGGCTGTTGCGGATTTTGATACAAACACCAAAGTGAATCCTCCTTTAAGGACTAAGGCGGATCAAAATGCATTGATAGAGGGGTTGCTGGACGGAACAATCGATGCCATAGCATCGGATCATGCCCCTCATACTCTTGCGGAAAAGGAATTGGAGTATACCTTCGCTCCTTTCGGAATAATCGGAATGGAAACCTCTCTTCCTCTAATACTTACAAACCTTTATCATCAAAAAATTATGGATCTCACTCAGATTGTGCAAAAGATGAGCCTCAATCCGGCATGTATACTGAATTTGGATAAAGGAAGACTATCACCCGGCAGCATCGCTGATCTTACTGTGATTGACACAGACAAAGAGAAGGTAGTTGATGTATCCGCCTTCAGGTCAAAGGCGAGAAATTGTCCTTTCAATGGATGGTCCCTCAAGGGGTATCCTGTAATGACAATTTGCCATGGAAGGATTGTATTCAGATTATAAAAGAAGTATATTAGATTATAATTTACACTATAATCTAAAAAAACATACCTTATATAGTTAAAAAAAACATACCTTGTTTAGTTTGTAACCCATTGATAATTTGTTAAAAATAATATATAATTAAAATATGAAAATATGGTTTTCTAAAGTTTAAAATAGAAAATCACAAAAATCAAAAATATTTAAATAGAGGTTTTTTAAGAAAAAAATATATCTTTTTAAACAACTAAAATGTTATGAAAAATCTGATAAAATGAATCACCGAGTGTGAAATGGCTGAAATTAAAGCGATTCTAAAAGAAGAAAAATATAGAATTTTGATTATGACTGTCCTTCTTACTGTGTCAGTCTTCTCAATTTACTATTTTCATCTGGTCAAACAAACTTCTGTTATATTTACTCATCTCTTTTATGTGCCAATTATTTTGGCATGTCTCTGGTGGAATAAGAAAGGAATCTTTGTATCCCTTTTTCTGGCGGGAAATTTACTTTTTAGTCATGTTTTTTATGAATGGCATTTTGTGGATATATTTGATGTTTTTCGATCTGTTATGTTTATAGCCGTTGCTATTTTGATTATCTGGCTAAGGGAAAAAAATATAAATGCACAAGAAGAAACTAAGCTGGCATATGAAAAAATCAATCAAATATTCCGGACCACAGGGAATGGATTACGGGTAATTGACAGAAATTTCAAAATGATTCAGTTCAATGAAGGATTTTTACGGCTTTTGGGGCTTAAAAGAGAGGATGTGGTGGGTAAAAAGTGTTATGAAGTGTTTCGGGGACCACTTTGCCATACTCCTGAGTGTACGCTGAATCAGATCCTTAATGGCAAGGAGCGCATTGAGTGTGACATAGAAAAACAACAGAATAACGGCACGAAAATATTTTGTATCCTGACCGCGACTCCCATACGAGGGTCGAATGGAGAAATAATAGGGATTGTCGAAGACCTTAAGGATATAACCGATCGTAAGATTGCTGAAGAGGCCTTACGGGAAAGCGAAGCAAGGTATCGTTCGTTTGCAAAAAACTTCAAAGGCATCATTTTTCAGGCTGATATCGATTTTAAACCAATATTTTATCATGGTGCCGTAAAGGCGATTACCGGTTATACACAAGAAGATCTCGTTTCAGAAAGAGCACATTGGGAGGATATTATACATGAGGATGACTTGCCAAATATGCGCGAAATCTCAAAGAAATTGAGAACAATCCCAAACTATTCAGTGGAACGTGAATATAGAATTTTACATAAAAACGGAGAGGTTCGATGGGTCGATGAGATTATCCAGAATATTTGTGATGAAACAGGGACGCCTATATTGATTCAGGGTGTGCTTTATGACATCACCGAGAGAAAAGAGGCGGAGAATGCATTATTAAAAAGTGAGGAAAGGTTTCTGCAAGCCCAGAAGATGGAAGCAATAGGGAGACTGGCAGGCGGGATAGCACATGATTTTAATAATCTTCTTACAATCATTACAGGAAACAGTGATCTTCTTATGGACGATTTTAATAAGGAAGATCCAAGGCGCAATGATATCGAGGAGATATATAAAGCCGGGGAACGTGCCACAGCATTGACCCGCCAGCTTTTAGCATTTAGCAGAAGGCAGATGCTTCAGCCTAAGGTGCTGGATATAGCCGCGGTAGTAAGTGAAACAGAAAAGATGCTCAGGCGTATCATTGGTGAGGATATTGAATTGCTCGTAGTCCATGAACCATTGCTCGGTCGCGTGAAGGCCGATCCCGGGCAGATTGTCCAGGTTATCATGAATCTGGCCGTTAACGCCCGTGATGCGATGCCGAAGGGGGGCAGGCTTACAATCAGGACAGAAAATGTGACCCTGCATCCTGAAGAATGCAGGTTTATACCAGAGAGCCGGCCGGGAGGGTTTGTCTGCCTTTCATTTGAGGACACAGGGATTGGCATGGATAAGGCAACCATTAGTCAGATCTTTGAGCCTTTTTTCAGCACAAAAGGCCCTGGCGAGGGTACAGGTCTGGGCTTATCTACTGTCTACGGAATCATCAAACAACATGAAGGATTCATAAATGTTTACAGTGAACCTGGGCAAGGCTCCGTATTCAAGGTTTACCTGCCTACCTTAAGTCTAAAACAGGAGGTAAAACCCAAAGATGCAGCATTATTAGAAAAATTTCAGGGCAATGGGGAAAAGATACTACTTGTGGAAGATGAAGAAGGGGTTCGCAAATTCGCCAGCAAGGCCCTAGCTAAAAATGGATATAACGTGTTTGAGGCTACAAGCGCAAAGGAAGCCCTCGATATTTTTGAAAAAGAAAAAGGTAATTTTCATATTATATTAAGTGATGTTGTATTACCGGATCAAAACGGAATTCAGTTAATTGATCAGCTTCTGGCAAGGAATAACAGACTGATTGTACTCCTGAGCAGCGGATACAGTGATCAAAAATCGCAGTGGCCCCTGATTTACGAAAGAAATCTACGTTTTCTAAAAAAACCTTACACAACTCTCACCTTGCTCCAGGCAGTTAAGGCCGCTAAAAAAAGGTCAAACAATAAATAAGTAGAAGGTTTTCTACGGTTTGAGTGTCTTGCCGCTCCTGGTTTGGCCGGGTAATTTTCCCTTGCCGCTGCTGATATCACATTCACAGACTACCGTAAATATTACGATTTCGAATGGATCATCACCCGCGACTTTATCGTTTCCATTAAAATTCGAGGTTGCCATCTCAGTATTTTGCGCAGAAGAAAAATCAACGGATTTATTTGATGGATTATATGTAACCGTCGCATTTACAGAGTAATCCTGAATGGTCAGAGTATTTCCATTGATGGCAGTCACATCTACCCAATGACCAAACTCCGGCCAATCATAAATCAACATCTTCAGGTTACAATCTTCATTCCATGCTTCAAGATTTGCCAGAGATGTATCACTTAGTTTGCCGGCACAATAGCGTTTACCGTTAGAAGACTGTGGGTGAATCTCTCCGAAATTTTCATTTACATTATCCACAAGCTTTGCACCTCGCTCGCCAAACCAGTTTGAGTGATCGATAGCATCACCTATCTTATCCCAGGATCTGGGATTAGTCGTTACATCAGAAGGGAGAGAGCCGGGGAATGTCGTGATCATCGAGTGAATAAAAACACTCAGCCCGCAATAGTTATCATCGTGTTCTGCCCCTGAAGGCGGGGTCGGACCCCGCGTTGGTGATGGCATTGGAGATGGAGCGGCCTGGCCCGGAAAAAAGACCAGAGGTAATTCATTAATCATCATATAATTAAGAAAAGAGATGCCTTTTGTCATATCGTAATTGTATGTTTGCATGACGTAATCGGCAAAAGCTTCTGTGCCGTATCCTCTGTCGTTGATCGGATCTCCGCCGGGAAAGGATATTATCGGGGAATAGATTATATTTTGTAACAGATTTTCTTGCGTAAAAACCTTTTTGGGATAATCAAAGGTTATTTGGGCCTCCAATTTAAGAATTCGGGTAGATACCTCTGTACGGCTGAATTTGATATAGTAGATCCCCTCTGGATTGACAAATTTAACAGCTCCGATATCAAAAAGTTCATGATATTGTTTATAAATCTTAACATTTGCCGTATCTGCCTCTTTGCCTCCCTGATTATATACCGTAACATTTACACTTTCGCTTTTGGAAAACATAACCGCTCCCGTAGCAGGCATAGGCAACCATAGAATTTTACTCGTTTCTCCGGGATTGAGAACGATGTCCGGCTGAATTAGATACGCCCAAACAGGTTGTTTAAAATTATCATGTTTTTTCCCGGCTCTGGAACATGATCCTGTTACTGCCATTATCGCTAATAATACACAAAGAAATTGTATTCTTCTATTGAAAAACGGCATTGTACCCCCCTTCAAAAATTAATTGATTATAATGTTTCTCATGAAATTTTTATGAAGCCCATTTCATAGAAATTTTACGTTTAGATTGAACACAATCTCTTAAATACAAATTAATCAAATTTTGATATGGTATACCTGTTTCTTCAGATAATTTTTTAAAATAATCAATTATGTCTAAGCCCATTCGTATAGTAACCTGCTTTTTTAACTTTTTGGCATAAGGATTTTTACGCCCTTTCATTTTTGAGAAATCATATTCTTTTTTCATTTTTACCTCCAAAATATGTTTTTTGTTCTTTAAAAAAAACTGACTGTGCTTCTTCAAAAGAAATATTATGTTTCTTTTGATTGCTTGTATTTTTTCGATCATCCCATGAAAATGATATCGAATTCATAATTACATTGTAAATATAACGTAATTGTAAGTCAAGAAAATTTAAAAGGTGGGAACTGCTTCTAAATTAATTTCACCGGATAGGTCAGGGGCCTCTTGGCCCCAGTGAGTTGTTCGGCAATTTTTTTAATATTAGCGCTTTACTGCTAATAGATTGGATTTCTGGTCAATAAGTTCAATTAACTCTTGAACAGCATTTACTGCGCTTTCTTCAAAATATGCCTCCCCACATTGACTACAAATCCAAGCGGGGACATTATCCAATGTTAAATGACACCCTTTACGATCTACATGTAGAGGAGCGGTTCCCTTTTTCATAACTCCCTGGCAATGAATGCATTTCATAACTATTTCCTCTTCTTATATCCCTTTTCCCATTCCTCCAAACTTGGAATATATGCTGTGATTATAGCAAGATAATCCTCTTTTGGCGAACATACAACATGGACAGGACGATTCTCATTATCATATCCCATTATTAAACAACTATGTCCCCTTTGATCCATAGGATAATCTTCAACAATTTCGCCATATTTTATAATCTCACGCACGTCAGCCGGTGAGATCATTCGATTTAGTCGCGACATTTGTCGAACGGCAGGGGAAGATACAATATTTTCTTTTTTGAAGAAAACAGGATTCGATTGTCCCTGGTAACCGTTTCATTAAAATTATTTTTACCATTTTCAGGTATGATGTTTATC
>JBLIRO010000111.1:0-13315 GCA_049472335.1 bacterium
GGGTGCTCTTTTTACAAGCTGTACTGCCTTTTTTCTTGTCCCGAAGTCTTCTTCTATGGCGTCTGCCAATAAACGGGCTATTGAAAGATCATCAAGATCGTCTGTTGCAATGTCATATGCTTCAGCAAGAGCTCTAAGCTTTGCAGGCTCCCTTATCTCATAGCCGGGGGCTTCACCCTCTCCCACTTTCCTCAGAAGCTCAACCATCTCGCGGCCATGATCAGAGTGAGCGGCTGCCCCGCTCGCTATCATCCTGAGAAGATTGCGGGCTACAATGATGTGGGCATCGGCGCCGCATACGCCCTTTTTGGACTCGGGGTTCTTGGGGTTGATCCTGCAAGGCCCCATCATACAGATCCTGCAGGTAAGCCCGGCTTCACAGAATGTACAATGATTCTTCTGTTCCTGATATCTGTCCCATACTGTCTCTACCCCGTCCCTGCGCGCCTTTTCAATCATGATTTGTCCATCGAGGGTTACTGTGCAATCTTCCGGAAGCAAAGCCTTTTCTTGCTTAATCATTTATTTATCCTCCTATGGTTGATCAAAATTAAAAAAATCAAAAAAAAAGCCCGTTCGAAGGCTCAATAAGCGCCTTCAAACGGGCTTCATATTCATGGTGGTCCCATTTATCAGCGGTTTTCGCTGTTGATATCAGTGATTCGTTTAATTATATGCTCAGAGGATCCCTCCTTTCTTTATAATTTATAGTGTTATCATTATTCATATCTATCAAGTTTCTAGAATCTATCTGGATTTTCTTTCATATCTTGCTTCCGCAAACTCATACATTCTTTTTTCTATCTTTTTGCTAATGTCTCCCTTATGAAAATTGATTGTGAGAGACCCTGTAAAATTATCCTTTAGGAGATCCAAAATAACTTCATTAATAATTTCTAATGTATAAGTTGCTTCTGGTTTCAATTGTGTCTCCTCCTGTTTTTGATAATTTTAAGTATCAATTAATTTTGCCCTATAAAGAGCAAGTCCTATGCCAGGTTTCTCTTAAGTTTGAAGAGATGTAGATTTTTAGAGGTAAAAAGGGGGATAACCTGACACCCCTTGCAGCACAAGAAGAGCCAAAGACCCCAAAATGTGATTTTCCTTTCTGACAGGTATGACTTTTTTTGCAAAATGAAAAAAGGTGTGAATAATTTTTCCACCATATGTGAAAAGTTTTTCAACTCAATGCCAAAAAAATTTAGTAAATAAAAAAATATATAAATTAAATAACTATAAAATTAATTTTTAGGAGGCGGGTTGTGATTTTTAAAAGAAATTTTGAAGTCTTTCCGATATATAAAATATAAAAATAAATATCTATTGATTAAAATTCCCAGGGGACTGATTTTAAAATTTTTTTTAAATCAGTTTGAAATCATTAGTTATTATAAACCTTAAATCCTGAAGGAGGTATAAACTATGAAGGGAGTCATCGTTCAGTGCTTGGAAAACCTGGTAAAAGAAAAGTTTGGGAAGGATAAGTGGGAACAATCTCTTGAAAATGCCGGTTTACAAAAGAATACCATTTTTTTGGCAACCGAGGATGTGGATGATAGCGCTATTTTAAATGTTATCGGTTGTTTATGTAAGAACCTGAATATTAATCTTAATCAAGCGGCAGACGCATTTGGAGATTATTGGGTAAATGTTTTTGCTCCAAAGGTATATAATTCGTTTTATATCGGAGTAAATTCAGCCAAGGAATTTCTTTTAAAAATGGACGATGTTCATAAATTAACGACAAATACTATTCCAAATGCAAAACCCCCGAGATTTGAATATGAATGGAAGGATGATAAAACCCTCATTATGCAATATAATTCTACCAGGGGATTGATTGATTTCTTTGTTGGTCTGGTAAAAGGTGTCGGAAAATACTATAATGAAAACATTGATGTAAGAAAACTAGGGACTGATAAGATAGAGATCGTTTTTACTGCATAAAAAGAGAGTGTATAATCTTCAAATACCCCTTTCTATATATATAATATAGGGCAGGCTTAGGGTATAAGAACGCCATAAATCAAGTTATGGTCAAATACGGATAAATTTTAGTAACGGGATCAGATATTGACATTTACTAATCGATTTTGTTAATGATTGAAAAAATAAGAATTTTTATTTAAAGCCAAATGTCAAAACCTGATCCCGCTTATCATTTCAACATTTCATATGTATATATCTTCCTTAATTCCACTCAATTCTTCTATCACCCGTCTCTCCCGGCTTAGCGTTAAGTCCAAACTGTAAAATTAAGGATTAAAAAGAATTTGTTTTAAAATTTGCCTCTTGCATTTTGAAATTTACATTTCAAATTTTTAGTCTTATTTTATGTCTTGCTTTGTTGTATAAAATAGTTTAATCTGTAAAATAATTCTAAGTAAGGAAGAGAAAGGATGGATGAATGATGAAAAATTATCTTTTTAAACGGAATATTGCTTTTTTTATCATTATTATTATTTGTTCAATCTGCTCTTTTTCAGGTTACCAAAAGAGCGCCTATGCCAAAATTGAATGGAGTATTATAGCAAAGATCGAGCTTGATGATGCTCCTAAGGATATGGCGCTGTCAGGCGATAATACAACTGCTTATATCCTGGGCACTAAAAATATACTGATTTATTCGTTATCCGAAAATAAGGTTACCGATACCATCCCCATAACAGGGAGCTATTCTCAAATTACGCTTTCCAGTGATGGGGAAAAACTTTTTGTTACGGATCCTGAATCGAAAGAGTTTTCAATCATAGAGATATCAGAAGTTTATGACATTCCGGCAGAACAATCCCCAGTGATAGGAAAATCAGATGCCCCGGTCAGCATTGTGGCATTCCTTGATTTCCAATGTCCTTATTGCGCCAGAGTCTATCCCGTACTTGAAATGCTGCTGGGAAAATATCCGAATGAAGTAAATCTAATTATTAAACACAATCCCCTCAGAATGCACCGCTATGCAGAAAATGCGTCCCTTGCGGCACTGGCATCTGCCAAACAGCAAAAATACCGGGAAATTACAAAGTTGCTCTTTGATAATTATAAAGATCTAAATGACGATACGATTAAAAAATATCTGGAAGAAGCCGGCCTTGATATGGAAGCCCTTAATTCCGCGTATAATGATCCTTCCCTTAAGAAAATTATAGGAGAAGATTTAAACCTTGGCGCCAGGTTAAAGGTCAGGGGGGTACCCACTCTTTTTATAAATGGAAGGCGAGTAAAAGACCGTTCTTTGAATGCGCTTTCAGAGATGGTAGATCAAGAGCTTGCTAAAGGTAAAAGGGATAAATAGGATCTAAATTTCGGTGATAATAATAATATCCGATTCAAAATGAGAATCGCTGATTATTGACACCATCAATATTTATTGTATATACTTTATTATATAAGGACTTAAACAACCGGAAGGAATATAATAAATGATTAAATTCAGAAAAAAAACAGGACTTCTAGTTTTTTTATTTATCCTTAGTTCATTTCCTCTTGCCGTTATCGCTTCCGAGCTTGCCTATCAATATTTTGAATTGGGCATTTCCTATTATGACCAGGGGAATTATGAAAAGGCACTGGCTGAATTTCAGAAGGCAGTCCGAGAAAAATCGGATTTTGCTCAGTCGTACTATAATATGGCAATTATTTATGATAAGCAGGAGAGGTTTCAGGATGCCATTGAGGCATATAAAAAGGTCCTTCAGCTTGATCCGAATATCGGTATGATTTTGGAAAATTTGGCACTTGATAACTATCTGGTCGGCAATTTTAAAGACGCCATGTACTATGTAAAACTAGCGGAATCTAAGGGGAAGCCGATTAACAAAATGCTTCAGAATCAAATTTGGGCAGAGTATATGAAAGGGACAACCGGGACTTTGATTGCACCTCCCTGGGCTGAGGAAGGGATGTCAAAATCCTTAAGGCGGGATATTGAGTCTGATATTTTCAGCCTTGAGAAGGAATTAGAGCAGAAAATGGCCACAGCAAATGATTTGCTTGAATTAGGGATAAAATATCGTCAAATCGGAGATATTGATAAAGCGATTGAAATCCTGAAAAGGGCGCAGACACAAGATCCTGGAAATTATATGATATTTGCGGAATTAGGTTTGTGCTCATACTTGAATGACGATGTAGACCTTTTTATTAAATATATGGAAAAGGCCCATGAGTTAGGCTATAATCCTTCCAAATCACTGCTTGATCTTTACTCCCAGTCCATTCCCAAGGATTAATTTTCTCACTTCCTCCAGGGAGTCACAGATAAAATCCGCATCTTGAAGATATTCTTCGGATAAAGAGGTTGTTATCGCTATACATAATGCGCCCGCTTTTTTAGCGGATAATATTCCAAAAGGGGCATTTTCGATAACAATGGTATCCGCCGGTGTTATTTTCAAATCCTCTATTGCTTTCATATAAGGGTCCGGGGCTGGTTTCCCATTTTTTACGCTTTCTCCCGTAATAAGAACATCAAACGATTTTATCAGACAGGATGGCAGTACATAATCTATTTCACCCCTCGATGTCCCTGTCACCAGTCCAAGGAGGTATCCCTCGGTTTTAAGATCATCGATAAATGATTCAATCCCCGGAAACAGATGCGGAGAAGCCATCTTTTTGAAAAGCACCTCTTTTTCCCGCAATAATTTTTTTCTCTCATCTTCACTAAGTTGTACCCCATGGTCAGCTAGTATGGCCGATATACTTCCGATCCCCTGCTCTCCCTCTCTCTTGTAAATCTCCAATTTGTCCAAATTTACCCCCAGTGACCGGAATATCTGGTCCCATGAACGATAATGATATGGCATGGAATCAACAATCACTCCATCCATATCGAAAAGCACGGCTTTATATCTCTTTGTCATAAATCGTTGTTCCCCTATCCAAATTTCATTTAATATAATACAGTCTGCATCAAGAATACATCAAGCATCAACAGGGTTCACACCCAAATTATAATCTCTCTTCCTAAATGGGATGATAGTTAAAGTCATAGATATTGGTAATTCTCAATCCTGCCTCTGAATATTTGAAATCCACCTTAAAGGTTACAGAGATTTTTTTATAGGCCAGATTCGGTTCTATTTTGTCTGCCAGGGCTGAAGTAAAGGTTTCTATTTCGATTTCACTTACAAAATGATCTTCAAGATCTGAAGGGTTGGTTTCGTAAGTTATTTTTGATTCTTCGGTAATAGATAAACGGCTTAAGATTAAAATATATACTCTGATACAATCAATATACTTTCGGAGTAATTCATCTCTTAATAGTCTTATTTGAATTTGTTCTTTGGAAGGTGCTGAAAAGAAAGATCCCAATCCTCTTTTCGGAACTGGTGGGACTTCTAAAAGATCGATAAGGCTGCAGATATCCTTTTTTAGCATCAAGGCCATTATCTTTTGTGGCACCTGCCGTATTTGGTAAGAGGGAAGGGTGTTCAATTGGGCATGACTCAGTTGAGGACAGGTTATAAAAAGCATAAATAGATAAATCCATGCCCAAAGGCCCCAAATTTTTATCTTGTAATATTTCTTTCTCATAGTTCACGTATGGGTAAGGAAAAAGGCTGCAGAAGAGAGCCCAAAAATGATGATTAAAAGAAAAACACCGACTATTTTGAAAACCGTCCCCTTCTGTAGGCATCGCTGTGTCCCCCGTCCCATGAAAATCGCTATCGGAATACTGGAAGCCAAAAAATAGGATGCCTTGGCTGCGGAAAAGTGGGGAGTTTTTATGTTAAATATAATAAATGAAATAAGATTCAGTAAAAATAATATCAATAAAGGGAATGTAGGGGTATTCATTCTTTCCCTGAAATTTTTAGCAGTTTCTCTTCCCACATCCAAGAAGAAAAGGAGTGTAGGGAAAATGCCCAGCCATAACAATATTAGGCCTATCTTCCGGTGCCAGGGAGCGGATCTCAGAAGAAGAAAATGGGCATATGAATCAAACCAGAAATTGGAATAAAGGATACTCCAAACATATCTGGACCTGGAGATAGGTATGTTTCCCCCGGGATTTCGTATTATCGGGTCATAAAAGGTCTTGAGATCGAATCCAAAAAAATCCGACACTTGCCTATAACCGGGGGGCTGCTCATCCATCACCTCTGCAATTACCCGATAGTCCTGACCCAGGACAAAGGGGCGTCCGAAAAAAAGTATATTTCTCACATAATAGCCTCCGGATATTAGAAAACAGATGACAATTACCGTAATCAGGCTGAAAACATGTTTTTTCCTGTGGCCGTCATTGAAAATGATCCTTTGAAAAAGGCAAATTACAATGGTAGCCAAAATAAGTATTCCGGTATATTTTGAGAGTAAGGCCAAACCGCTGAATACGCCCATAAGTATTGTCATAAGAGAGCGAAGGCGGGGCTTTTGAATATACAGTATCAAAAGCCATAAATCAACGGATATCAAAAAAGCCGCCAGATGCTCATTTCCGATCATTGAACTGCTGTAGATATGAAGGGGGACAAAGAGGATAAAACAAATGCCGAGGAGTTGGATGAGAGATTGTTCAGGCCAGAGGAGATTAATGCAAAGGATTGTAAGCAGGGCTATGGCAAGGTTCGATAATGTAGAAACCGTGCGGAGAATGTCGTGCACGGGCCAGGGTGATTTTCCCACAAGGGCTTTCCAGATGCCTGCCATTAAGAAATAGTAGAGGGGGGGGTGGAAGGTGGACCATCCCTCATTGGCCAGCGGAATATCCAATCCTGATTTCATCTGATATATATATGACAGGTGTCCGCTGGCATCATAACCACCTGCAGGGATGAATTTAAAATTGTTATTCAACCTGATAAAAGCGGCTGCCAGGAAGCATAGCAAGACGATTAAAAGAAAAACCTTTGAACGGGTCATATCTTTGAGGATTAAAAAAAACTTTTCATCCGCTTAAAAGCATACCTGGGATTTTTATCATGAAATCAATTATTAATGCTGCTTATATTTTTTTAGTTACATTACCATATCCATATATTTTGAGTTTATTCTTTCGTATATTATAGGTGAAGATTTTTTAATTTCCAACTACGTATCCTCAGGATCACATCAAAGTCAAATTATTTTGTTTTATTTCAATAAGTTAAACAAGTTATAAATTATGAATCCTCTTTGCCCTCTTTGTTCTTTGTGGAAAGCTTTATAAATTACAGAGAATACAGAGTACACAGAGTATATATTAGACTTTGATGTTATCATGAACCAAGATCTTAGATTGACAGAGGCACTGATTTATTGCATGATAATCTCCGGAGGATTCTTAAATGATATTAGGTAAAAAACTTGTCGTTGTTTTGCCTGCTTATAATGCAGCCTCAACATTGGAGAAAACCTATAAGGAAATAGACCGCAGTATTGTGGATGAGATTATTCTAACGGATGACTGTAGTTCGGATAATACATCTCAAATAGCTAGTGATCTGGATCTTATTGTGCTAAGACACAGCCGTAATATGGGATACGGTGCGAATCAAAAAACATGTTATGGAAAGGCATTGGAAATAGATGCCGATATAGTGATCATGGTCCATCCGGATTACCAGTATACACCAAAGATTATCCCTTCCATTGCCTATATGCTTTGTACCGGATTCTATGATTACGTTCAGGGCTCCAGGATGTTAGGAAGGGGAGCTATAAAAAACGGCATGCCTGTTCATAAATATTTAGTTAACCGTCTTTTATCATCCTTTCAAAACCTGGTTCTGGCGCAGGGTTTATCAGAATACCATACGGGCTATCGCGGATTTACCAGAAGGGTCCTCGAAACATTGCCGCTTCTTGAAAACAGCGATGATTATCTTTTTGATAATCAAATGTTGTGTCAGATTATCTATTTTGGCTTTCAGATCGGAGAAGTCAGTTGTCCCACAAATTATTTTCCGGAGGCCTCTTCCATAGGTTTTTTTAGAGGCTGTAAATATGCTTTAGGAGTAATCAAAACCACCTTCCAGTTAATCGGTCAAAAATTCGGCATTTATAAAACACCTATCTTCAGTATCCATGGAAGAAAATTGATAGATCCTTTAAATTCAGAACGTGAATAAAATGGTTTTGAACGATTTGAGATGCGGCTTATGCGGGGCCTCTTCCTTTGAAAGAATTGTGCGGTTTAAGGAGTATAAGACTTCTATCCTTTTATGCCGGAAGTGTGGTCTGATGGTAAACCATCCGTTGCCTGCTCAGGATAAGATCTATGAAAGATATCAGGCAGATTTCTATTCGTCTGAGGGCAAAAGGTTCAAAGGCTGGGTTGAAAACCTTTCCCGCCTTTTTCGCGTCAGGAGGGCTGGTTTGTTTCATAAACGATTCGGACCCAGAGGGGTTTTGTTGGATGTTGGTTGCGGCAGAGGCATAATGCTCAATGAGCTAAAAAAACGGGGATGGTCTGCATCCGGCACCCAGGTATCGAAAACTGCCGCTGAACATATCAAAAAAGGCTATGGCATCGATTGTTTCATCGGAGAGTTGCCCCTTTCGCCATTTCTCCAAAATTCTTTTGATATCATTACCATGTATCATGTTTTAGAGCACCTCGCCGATCCTTTTCTTTATCTGAATTGTTGTAAAAAACTTTTAAAACCGGGAGGGTATCTTTTCGTTGAGGTCCCCAATGCAGATAGCTGGTCAGCCAAGGTTACCAAAGATGCCTGGATGGGTTGGGACCCATTACATCACCTCTATCACTTTACCCCTTCAACCCTAAGTCTGTCTATTAAAAAGGCAGGATTTGTTCCAGTGGAATGGAGCCATTTCTCATGGGAGTATGGCCCTTTTACAACCTTGCAGAGCCTTTTGAATCTCTCAGGGATTAGAGATGCCCTTTTTTCCGTTTTAAAGATCAATCCATATCTTTCGACATATGGCAAAAAGTCGGCCAAGGATACCCTGTTGGTCTTTTATATGGCCCTTTTGCTGGCAGCACCCGCTCTTCTTTTTTCAACAATTTCTTCTGCCTTTAAGCATGGCGAGATTATTCGTGTTCTTGCCAAGGCACAAAAATAGAAGTCGAATTAAAAACAAAAATGTTACAAAAAGTAAAAAAGTTTTGAAAGAGTTTTTCATTATAATTGTCTATTATATTATTCAATTCTGGAAGAAGTTTTAAACCTTACTATCTGAAAAAAGGAATTGTGAAAAATTTTTAGATTGGCTTTTAAACTATATCCAAAATTTATGTGTCAGGGATGATTATGTCTTGACAAATATATTATTGTTGGTTAAGATTGTATAATAAAATTTATCAATTTTATAGTTTCTACGATTCCCATAAACAGGAAAATACATATTTTCCATTGTATTTTTTCATGTTTATTCTTCTTAAGTTTATGCACCTCATTTCAGCAATACCTTTAAACAGTATCCATTGATGGAGAATAAACAGAAAAATGGTTTGCATAATCCAATTTTTTTATTCGACATTAAAATGAGAGCGTTATTAAAAATCCCAGAGCTTTAGGCAATAGAATTATTTCTATTATTATAGATTTTATAATAAATAAGGTGTTTTTATATTTAAATAACAATTCCATCCAAAGAAGGTAATTATCATGATACCTGAAAAAATATTTCCAGGGAGATTTATAAAAAGTTGCTTTGTTTTAAGTCTCTTCTTTTCTTTTCTCTTTTTCTCCTTTTTTCTCTTTTTCTCTTTTCCCTCATACCTCAATTCACAGGTGATTCCAAGACAAAATAACAGAAATTTCCTTATTTACGAAGATATAGAAAAGATTTTAACTGAGCCTTTAAAGAATGAGGGATGCTGGGAATGCCATTGGGATATGTATCCGGATATGGCCTACGACCCTAACAATCCCAATTCTCCTGATTGTTTATGTTTTATGAGTCCCGCAAATACCCCATCCCCTCTCTTTTACTCTACCTATGATCCTGCCCCTGATCTGCCGGGCACTGACCTTTCATCTGAATATCTTGAGAAATTCAGAGAAGATTATGCAGAGAGAAAAAAAGGACACCTTACCCATCTTGTTTATCAGCCCTTTGGCCTTGGGAGGGAATGCCTTGATTGTCATAATCCGGATCATTATAAGCTTGCCGATCCAGCCGACCCGAATGGACACGATAAGGGCAAAAAGGAGTTTATTATTTATTTTAAAGGGCATAATACCCTTAAAAACACAACCCTCAACAATACAAAGGTATGTTATGAATGCCACGGGGGGGTCTATCCAAAAGGATCCGAGGCCTTACCGGATAATCCCAATATAGAGATCAACTCCGTAAGGCTCCTTCAATGGGGTGACCCCGGCTCCGTAACCTGCCTGCAATGCCATGATGATTCATATGAGAACGGAGGGATATACGCGTCCTATATAAGCCGGTATTGCTCCTTTCCCAACATGTATTATGATGATCTAAATGGTTGCCTGATAAAAGCGCCCGATCCGGACAAGATGCCGGGCCAGAATTACTGGCCGAAAAGCGGGCATGGAGTAACTGCGCTAAAAAGCTATGCCGGAGCTACAATTGATACGGGTTATCCCGATCCAAATCGAGCAGAAAAGCCTTACCCCAATAGCGGGGCTATAAACAGTGAGAATATCCCAATCGACCCTAATGATTCAAATCCCCACAGCCACGTCCATGACCTTAACCTTGATCCCGATGACGGGAGGAAGAATTTCTGCCTGGAATGCCATTGGTCCAATGAAACGGTGCAGGAAAAGGTCTGTGTAGAGTCGCTTCAAGCCTTTGACTATCCTGATGGGTTTCCCATTGGCAAATACAACGGGCACCTTGATACCATGAAGTATAGGGATGAGAGGTGGGGAGCGGAGGAGAGGTCATATCCGGATGTATGCCTGGGACACAAACAGTGGGAGCCGTGCAGGGAGTGTCACCCTGCAAAATATTCACATTTCGTATATAAAGAATTGGGTGTTGGAAGAAAGAAACCGGGCCCAATGGATAGATTTTCACACTGTATTGTATGCCATAATCCACATGGATCCGGGGATGAGCATGGGAATGCCAATGTCTTTATGATCAAGGGAAGGATCTATAAAACTATATGTAATAATTGCCATTACAGCCAATTCCGGGTGGGAGACTGTGATATATTTGCCGATCTTCATTTAGATCCAAATGAGGATACATGGGCTGTAAATTTCTTTGATCCCATAGTACAGGATATCATCGAGCCGGATTCTTCAGAGAATTCCATTTCTATTCCTGAAAGCTCAAAGGATATATGCGAAGCCTGCCATCAGGACAAACCGAGGGAAAACTGGCCAAATCCCGGAGACCCTTATGGAGATGCTGAATATGATTATAAACACCGAAACGGCTCCCGTCACTATTTTAATCCATTTAATGATACCTGCCCGGATTTGGATACCTGCACCATCGACTATCGTGGCACAGACTGTACTGGATGTCATATCCATGATCCCGGTCCAGCTCCGGATCCTGATGATCCCGATTATGATTATGAAAAAAGCGATTCCAGATCTGTTTTTAATTCAAAGGCATTTTCACCCACCTGCCGGTGTCACGGAATCGGCAGGATCGATATTGCCACATTTACCGCGGACGGTAATCAGCCGGTTAACAGCCTGGGTGAAACCCTTTTCGGAAAAGGACACGGCACACCTCCCCCACCTTTCCCGGACGGATATTCAGGCCGGGATCCTCATACTGCTCATGCCAGGTATAACTTTCCTTGTTTTAGATGCCATATAGATCCTTACGATCTTCCTTATGATCCGGATAACGAATATATATTTGAAATTGATGGATATACGCCTGTAGGATTTGACCGGTTTTTGAATCCTCATGGGATTTATGATGATAAAGATCCCAAGACTTGCTCGAATCTATATTGCCATAGCAATGCGAAAGGGGGGTATGCGAAATCCATAGCCTGGTCAGAGACAGAAATGTTTTGCCGGGATCCCAACAATCCGGAATGTTTGGATGATTACGGGCGTTTCCTATACTGCAACAATTGCCATAACAATCCTCCCGATATTTTTGAGGATACTAATAATCCTTATGATCCTAATAATTTTTATAATAGAACAGATCATACAATAGGTTCTTCCCAGCCGGATCCTAACATCAGATGCAGCGCCTGCCATCCCCATAATGGCTTATATATGGAAAAAATAAAAGAGATCTATATGAGTAATCCAGGATTCTACAAACATGTAGACGGAAAAGTCGATATAGGCGAGATTATCTATACATTCGAACCGGTTGGGTGCGGCTATTGCCATAAGCCGGATAGTCCAAACCTGGATTTTCATGACTTAAGAGTGCCCGTTAATTTACCTATTGAATATGATTTTCCTCGCGATAGTTGTCTATTTTGTCATAGCACGGAACATAAAGGAATGAAACTTTGTGATCCAGATATGACTGATTCTGATATTGATTTACAATGTATATGGTGTCATCAGGAAACATTAAATGATCCGGAACCCGATTTCGGATGCGATTCGGACAAAAAGTGGCTGCACAGCGCAGATGCTGAATGCGCATCCTGCCATAGCGCCATATGCGATCCCAATACTATCCATCACTATGATTATCAGGGCACACTTCCACTTTCCATAGAAGAAAACTGGAATGACGGCACGGGTTGCGGGGCCTGCCACAATGAAGAATATCTCACGAATGATAATGATAAGGCATCTTTTAGAAATGTTAAGGTTCTCCATGACGGAATCATCTCTTCCGCTCCCTACTCTAACTGCTCTGATTGTCATGGGAGGCATTGTGATTTAGATATTGATACATCTCAGTGTACAGACTGTCATATTCCTCAAGATGATATGAAGGTGGGACAGAATTATCTTCATGACAAATATGTTGGATTAACCTGTACAGACTGCCACTCTTCATCCCACGAAGGGTGGGAGATGATATTCCCCGAAGGTGCCACCCAGGAAGAGATCGCGGGAAAATGTAAAATCTGCCACAACTCCAATGATCTTTACAACATTAATCTCTCCTGCAGCCTTTCAGGTTATCATGCCACAAGGGCAAACTGTTTGAACTGCCATAGGGTATACACTATAGAAGATAATATTTATAAGATAAAAACAGGGCATTATAAAATGCCCACCAATCTGGAAGGTATGGAAGAGGCATGGAGCGACGTCAAGCCAAACGATTCCGCAGGCAATCATTGTGGCGTTTGTCACCAGGACCCTCAGAATCCCTTTGATCCATCTAAAAAACTGCACGCCTCGATCACATCAGCATGCAGTGTCTGTCATGGAGCCCACTGCGATATGAATATTTTACCAGGCTGGACAGGTGACAACACATGCGGCGGGTGTCA
>JBLIRO010000112.1:0-13278 GCA_049472335.1 bacterium
GACAGTTCCTCTGTGTCCATTGCCTATACCGCCACAGGGCAGAGAGTATCCGTCCTCGATTCCCGTGGGCTCACTGCATTTGTCTACAATGAGCGGGACCGTTTATTACAAAGGACCGATCCTGACGGTGCTACTATTTCCTACACCTATGATGAAGCAGGAAACCGGACCTCGGTCACTGTGCCATCCGGCACCAACACATATGCCTTTGATGCATTGAATCGACTCTCAACCGTGACCGATCCGGATGGTGGTGTGACTTCATATACCTATGATGCCGTGGGCAACCGGGCCAGCATCACCTATCCCAATGGGACAAAAGCAACTTATACCTATGATGCCCTGAACAGGTTAGCCCTGATTGAAAACCAAAGGTCCGATAATTCCATCATATCCAGCTACAGCTATACCTTAGGCCCTGCCGGGAACAGGACTAGGGTGCAAGAACATACCGGCAGGATTGTTGATTACATCTATGACGCCCTTTATCGTCTGACCCAAGAGAATATTACCGATCTCACCCTGGGTGACCGTATCATCACTTATTCCTATAACCCTGTGGGGAACCGTTTGAGTAAAGGAGATACGGTCGCGGGTCCCATTGCCTATACTTATGATGAAAACGACCGCTTGTTAACCGAGAATGGCAACACTTATTCCTATGACAATAATGGCAATACGACCAGTAAAACTGAGGGATCGGATGTTACCACCTATCGCTATGATTATGAAAACCGGCTAATTGGGGCGCAGACTCCTGCGAGTTTGGTGAACTATACCTATGATGCGGATGGGATCAGAGTAAGTGCAAGTGTAGATGGGGTGGTGCTTAATTATCTGGTGGATAAAAATATAGCTTATGCACAGGTCCTGGAGGAAAAAGATGGTGCTTCTGCTTTGGTAGCCAATTATGTTTACGGTGACGATTTGATTAGGATGGATCGGAATGGGGTTGACTCTTTTTATCACTATGATGGGCACGGGAATACACGACAGCTTACTGATGATGGGGAAAATACGACCGATACTTATATTTATGATGCCTTTGGGACTTTATTGAATAAAACTGGTGCCACTGAGAATAATTATTTGTATACTGGTGAGCAAAATGATATGAATATTGGTTTTTATTATTTGAGGGCAAGATATTATAATACTGAAACAGGTAGATTCATAACAACTGATCCATTTTGGGGAAATACTTTTGATCCATTAAGTCTACATAAATATATATATGCACACGAAAATCCTGTTAATAATATAGACCCTAGTGGTACAACCATTCTTTATATTGACTTACTGGCATCAACATATCTGAGAACGTTACTAAGTAAAATAGTTCTTTACAGAATAAAGTTTATTACAAGTTTAGCAAATATAATGGAGAATAGAATTGCAATTTTGGAAAGGCCTTTTTATTTATTTTCCATAGAATACCCCGATTTAATGGCGTATCTTTTACCTGAATTTGTTATCCATGAAAATCTTGCAATATGGTATCTTGGAAAGAGGTGTGTGTATGGATTTTTTGGAATTGGAACTTGGTTTTGGGACGACATAGATGGAGAAGTAAGACCAGTAACAGAGAATTTTGGACAACTAAAAGAATTTAAATTTATATCATCCGAAGAGACAAAGGACTTGATGGAAGAAATTAAAGGGGAAATAGCTCATGGACCTTATATAGGAGTATATAATCCTTTCAATTATACATGTAGATCCTGGGCAAGAGAAAAATATGATTCAGTTGATTAATAACACAAGGATTTGGTTTCGACATAGCTCAAATTCTCTTCACTTTTTACTACATACTGATCTCTTATTTTGGGTGTTGGTAGCCGAGCGGATCAGCTACCGGCAAAATGGAATGACCGGAAGATTCTTATCGCTGTAACATCTAAAAATGGGCGGGCAGGGATTATAACATGGAAGAGAAAGGTGTGAGAGCGCAGGCAAATGCTCCCTAATTTACACTCCGTTTTTTCACTTCCTAATAATATAGTATCCTTCTGGTAGGAGAATCGGTGGTGGCAAAATCGATTAATTTTTAAATCCCGAATTTGATTTTTATAAGGGAATTGACAACGGATTCTTATTTTGCATAAATTATAGACATTAGTTCTGGGAATATAAAGGCTATCCATAACCGATAAGAAATAGATACATTAGATAAAAAATCAAATTTACTTCTAATTTCTTTTGTTGGGAATCCCTTTGGGGTAGACGGGAGCGGAAAGCTGCTGGAGATGGATCAGAGGGTGCAGGGAACGGAACTTTGTGGAGAGTTTACATAACGTAATTATAAAACAAGAGATATATAACCAAATTAATAAAGGGTGTTGAAAAAATAGCCTAAAAATATTTAAAAATCAATTGTTTAAGCATGAAAAATCCTGTATAATAGCATAGATTAGGCAAACGAAAATCCCATACTAAATACGGAGGATTTTTCATGCATCACAAAAATATCAAATTGATTGTAAAAAAACAACTGAAGAAGCAGTATCCAAACTGGAAACGTCTTAGCAGAAAGAAGAAAAAAGCAATATCCAAGAAGGTAACAGCAGAAGTGATAAAGCTATATGATTTTAGTAAACCCATTCAAAACCCAATAGAGGAACTACTTAGCATAGAAGAGCAAATGCCGGCACCCGGCATGATGAATCTTGAGGAAATGGCAAAGTATATAGACAGATTCAACAGGAGCAAATTGATAAAGATAAGCAGCCACTGCCGGCATCCCTCGTATATCCAGGATGAAGAGTTACGGGTGATAGATAATCTATTGGATGATCTCATTATTAATGATCTTCTCTCCTATAGGGGTTATACGCCCTCTATGAGGGAAATTTTACTCAACAATCTATTTAGGGCAGAGCTGCTCAAGGCCCTTAAGTATCCGGAGATCAGCTATCGCAAATTCTGTGATAATGAGTACATGGGAAAAGACAGAAAGCAGAATAGGGCCTTTATAGGATTACCCTTAAATAGCAGCAGTATCATAGATCATACACAACTGAGCAAGTTTCGCTCATCACTCACCTTTACCCAGATGGTGAATTTAACCGTATATATCCTGTATCATTTTTATCAGCAAGGGCTTCTTGGGGATTGCATCCTTCATGGTATAGACTCAACAGAACTGGCCAATGAGTGCAAACGGTCCTTAGTCTCAATAAAAATAGCAGGGCAGAAGATACGCATTTATGAAGACATGGACTGTGACTGTGGGTCACGGCGTAACAAACGAGACAAATCTCCCTATGTTATAGGATACCGTATGCATACGCTTACTGCCATTAATGCGAAAACAGGACACAGTTATCCTCTGGTTTCTCTCTTAGCCCCTGCCAATCATCATGACAGTAATTTTTTGAAGCCCCTGGTTGCCCTGGCACAAGCAATAGGAATAGATGTAAAACTCATCACTGCGGATGAGGGATACAATGATAGTGATGGCTCTTTCTATAAAGAAACAGGGGTACATCTTATCACCCCTGCCTCCTCAAAGGTGTCTTTCCCGGAGCATGTCGATCCTGAGACCATGGAGGTATTCTATGATAAGTTCTGTGAAATCCCTATGGAGTACATAGGCTGTGAAGAGCAGCATGAATTTAGATGTGGTGCATCCCCTGGTGAATGCCCTCTTTCTGAAAAATGCCCTCAATGTCGGCTTATTCCCATTGACAGCGGCTTTTTTCAAAGGATTCCTTATGACACTGAGCATGTATCAGAAGCCTTAGAGATTCGCAAAAATGCCGAGCGGCCATTTAATCTTTTAAAGAATCGAGAAGGCCTTGAACAGGTGCGTGCAAGGAGTCAGCATGCGCTGCTTGCCCGATGTACGTTTACCACTATTGCCACAATCCTTTTGGAGATAGCGGGAACAAGGAGAAAAGAAAAGACTATCAACCGTCAGATACCATTATTTGCCAATGTCTGAGCTCAATTTTAAAATCTTTTATGGTGGAGTTTTGTTTTTGAGATTGATTAATGGCCCTTTAGACAATATATTAAAGCTCCATACAATCATGTCTCTTTGTATGGATAGGATATTGGATAAGAAATGATTTAAGCCTCTGTTTATGCCTTTTATGTTAGATAAGATGATTTGCTGTAAAAAAAGAACCGCCCTCAAAAGCTAGGGATTGTAAAAGGTTAATTCGAATAGGCAATATCAATTTTATTTAATTAAAATGCACAATATGGGGTTTTTGCAGATGAATTTGGAGTATATAATAACTGTGGTTGCTAAGAAAAAAATTTTTTTTCAACACCCTTTAAAAAAATTCATTCAAGTTCAGCTCACCACAGAGGCACGGAGACACAGAGAAAATAATATCTCAGTGCCTCCGTGTCTCTGTGGTGAAATATTATCCTTTCTTTATTGAAGTTGAAATGAATTATGACCACATTAAGATATCATGCAAAAATAAGATGTTAAGGGATTTATAAAAAAGGATATCTATTAGTACAATTATTAACAAACAACCATTGTTGTTGTCAATATATTATTAGGCAAAAAAATGGATTTTAATAGTTCACCACAAAGGCACAGAGACACAGAGAAAATAATATCTAAGTGCCTCCGTGCCTCTGTGGTGAGCTGAACTTATATAAAAATAGCATCTTCCCCTTTTTCATTATTGACATTAGATGAGGAATGTTTTAGTCTAATATTGTAATCTTCAATATATTAGGAATCTACATCATCTGAAACAATTCAAGAGGCCTGGAGATTCAGAATTTCACGCTGATTAATTTCCCAAAACATTATGAAATCTTTAGGTGGGAGAAAATATGGACCTTCCATCCCTGTATCTGTATCTTGGTTTGGATGGAGCTAATTTTTGTTTAAGGTTTTCTCTGATTTCAGAAGAGCAATCTGTTCTTGAAAAATCGCCCTACCCTTTTCTCCTGATTTCCGATTCCGATCCTCTTACCCGCATGGTTGAGGCAAGATTTGTCAGTGATGATGGAAGCGAGATCAAAAAGCTATTCCTTTTATTTCAAAGGGACCAGTATCTTATCGTAAAGGATGAGCTAAGGCCCGTAACCAACAAGAATATTTATGAATTCTGGCAAAATGCTTACTTATTCTATTCGAACAAAAAGGACCGTTATTCATTCATTACCCTTACCTCCCAGATTGACCAGGCAGGGAGATTGATCCCTTTCAGGTCTTTATTCTTTTGTAAAAAGACTCGCGCCTTTTTTCATCCGCCCTGCCCTGAATGCGGCTTTCCTTTAGGGCAATGTTATGATGATGAGATCCTTAATAATTCAGGGCTTCTGGCCTATTCAACATCATTGAAGCGCTATCTGTATTGCCCCTTCTGTTTTAAATCAAAAGGTAAATCGAATTTTTATGTTTATGACCTGGAAGGTTCGGATCCCCCCACCTTGAAGAACCGGTGGGAGCTGATCAAGGCCTTTGGATCATTGGTTGAGAAAAGCGAGGGCATTGAAAGAGACTACCAAATCGAGAACTTTCCCTGTTTGAAATGTCCCTATAATAATAACTGTTACGGGCCGCATGATGAGGTTACATCAAAGATTGTGCCCTTTTCCTTTTATCCTTTTTATATGTTTATATTTGAATCCATGTCACTGAACACGATAGATTTTTTGGCCCTTGTTTCTGGGGCTTCCCTTGAAGAGCTTGAGGCACGGCTTTATAAAAAGCAGGAATCAGGGAGAATACATTGTCTGAAAAGACTTAAACAGGATTTTGAGGGAAGCAGCAGTCAGCAGAAAGTCTTTTTCCCTATAAAAAAGGATGAAAGGTCATTTTTGGAGGTCTTATACCTAAAGCTTTCTTTTCTGGGAGAGCTTATCCGGGACATCTTTTTATCAGGGGCAGAATCAGGGTCAGATGCATTAAAACATCCTGACATGGGATTATCCCTTGACCATATATGGATCAAGCTTCCGGACCTTCACGGCCTTCTTCCCCTCTTCTGGGATTTTAGCATCAGGCACCTCGATATCGTTAAACGCATTGATGTAATGGGTGAATCGAACCATGTTTCCTCTTTTGCAAATATTCATCATTCAAAGAGTCTTTATTTTCTGAGCATGGTATTGTTTAATGCCCTTCTTGTCAACAAGGAGCAGGATATGTCAAAAATAAATCTTTCCCTTGGAAAATTGTTAAAGACCCCGGACACCTCTGATACTTCTCCCTTTGCTAAAATCCTCAGGGAAGGCTCTATTCAAACATTTTCCCCTAATAATATCTTTTGGGACCCCGCAGACAAGACTGTTACTGAAACATGGCATATATTGTGGGAGAAGGCCCTTGGCCTGGGTTGGGAATTGTTGAATGCTTCCTTAAATCCTGCCCATAATTGGGGAATGGAAGGATTTTGCCAAAAATTAGATGCCTTAAGAGATGAGGTTAAGAACGGCATGTTCCAGGAAAAACCCGGATATGCCGAAAAGGCTCATTCGGCAGAAACAATGGAAGAAGTAAAGGGCCAACAGGAGGAATCGATGGAAAATGAGGCCATTCATAATATCCTTATGAAAATCCATGATAAATGGCTCAAAGAAATTAAAGCGCAGCCTCCTTTACCAGAGGCAAAGAAAGTAGTCAGGGAACAAGAGCCTGGTGAAACAGTTATAATCTCTCCCGGAGACTCCCGGGAAGAAGGACAACGGCCCAAACCAAGTAGAGATGCTACAGGAGAGAGAGGCTTAAATGAGAATGTTGTTATATCTCCCGGGGGAGCACCGGGGCCGAGGGGACCGCATGGGCCACAGATACAACAAGGACTGCAATGGCCGCAGGGGAAACCGGTGAAACCTGATTTAGAAAAACCTATAGAAAGACCCGAAGATAAGGCTGCCAAGGAAGGTGAAGGATTAGAAAAAACCGTTGTAATCTCCCATGGAAAGGATTTCCGTGATTCATCGAAAGAAGCCGCTGGCACTTCACAAGGAGAAGCAGACTCTTTTCAAGAAGCAACAGACTCATCACAAGAAAACACAGACTTATCACAGGGAACCGCAGACTTATCCCAAAAAGAAGCAGATTTATCCAAAAAGGAAACAGACTCAAAAGGGGATGATTTTTTTACCGAAACAATTATCCTTACCCCTGAACAAATCAAAGAAAAATTGAACAAAAAGAAGAAGGAAAATAATGAATAACCGGGTGTCTTTAAAGGATTTGGAGAACGATATTAAAGGGATATATCTGTCTGCCCCTTCCAGTGCGGAAACATTAATCGAAGGATATCTCAATGAAAGATTTAAAGACCTGGCGCCGGATGAAAGATTATCAATCCTGGAAAGGCTTTCTTCACAATTTAATTATATTACTAGTGAGCATGTATCCGATAGATCAAAAGGTCCTGATATATCCAGCGCATCGAATACACACAACGCATCGAATATATCCAACATATCAAGTCTCGATTCTGAGATGCTTGAAAAGCTGTATACACTATTATTAGGAGAAGGGGTTTCTGAAGCAGATTTTTCATCGGAAGAAACAATGGAAAAATTAGCTGTTTCCTTAAACACCATTTTCAACAAATTAAATCAATTGGTAAAGATCATTCACACCACTCTTTTAGGTAAATCGCCTGAATTTGAAACCATAAGACACATTATTGGGGCCGAGTTGGAAGGTGAATCTCCTTCCATTTCACTCGAAAACTATCTTGATCAAATAAAAGAGGCCTTTTTATCAGCACATGAGGCATTTAAAAAAGCCGCTAATATCAAATTTCAGGAAATTCTCAATGAGCTCGATCCTGATCTTATTGCAGCTAAAGTTGAAAATGGATTAAAGTTCGGACCTTTTCGAAAAGCCGGGTATTTTGAAATGTACCGGGAAAGATTCCAAAAATTCAAAAAATGGTTTGAATCAGGACGGTTTAATGAGGCATTATTGAGAGAATTTGAAAAGAATTGTCAAAAATTATATCTTGAAAAGAGGGGAAAAATATGAGAAAGTATATTAATATACTGGTATGTTTATTTATTATATTATTGATTTCTTCCTGCGCCACCACACAATCTGTTACTCCACCACCGCTATGGCAAGCAGAAAAGGGAGGTATTCAGCTTCGAATCGAGGCTGATCCCCAATTACATCTCTATGATGGCAGTCCTCATACTCTGGTTGTGTGTGTTTATCAACTTACAGAACGTAATGTCTTCAACCAGTTTGCTAATGAAAGAGAGGGACTCTTAAAGTTATTGGAATGTAACCGATTTGATTCCAGTGTGGCAACAAGTCCTCTTAGACTCAGCATCCATCCAGGTGAAAAAATAAGCGAATCTTTGGATAGGGCTGAAAATGCAAAATATGTTGCTATTGTGGCCGGATATTATTCCTTACAGAAGGAGAATATAATTCGCCTGTTCGAGATTCCTGTTATTTTTGAGAAAAAAGGTTGGTTTTTTAGACGAAGTATAACATCAAGGCCGGGGCCATTAAATCTTTATATATATTTGGGTCCCCAGGGAATTAAATAATCGGAGGAGGAAATAGTGGATATTCAGAGACCTCTTTTCTGGCATCAGGGCCTTTTCTTGCAGCCCCAGCATCTGCAATTGTTCGATCTGTCTTTTCAATCCCTTTTATCCCCCTTTAATCATTTTTTACAGCCCCATTTCTGGGGCATAGGTCATCTGGAGATACAGGAAAGCGCACTGGGTAACAGGTCCTTTAATCTTATGAAAGGCGAGCTTTTATTTCCGGATGGAACCTATACGGTTTTTCCGGGTAACGCCATCATTGAAGGCAGATCCTTTGATCAGGCATGGGTGGAGGGCGGGAAACCCTTTACGGTTTATATCGGACTAAAAAAATGGAATTATTCGGACGAAAACGTAACCGTTCTTTCCCGGCTGGAGAATATCTCACAAACGACCACCAGATTCGTAACCCATACTGATCCTGAAGAGATTAAGGACCTGCATCAAGGGGGCCCCCCTGCTCAAGTAAAGAGGCTTTATCATGCCCTTAAGATATTCTGGGAAACAGAGATGGATAAGCTTGGGGATTATATCCTTATTCCCGCAGCACAACTTGTAAGGGTTGGTGAAGAAATAAAGCTTTCCGAGGATTTTATCCCTCCTTCCCTTACCATCTCCTGTTCACGTCCGCTCTTAAAAATTATCAAGGAAATCAGGGATCAAATCTCAGCCCGGAGCCACCAGCTTGAGGAATACAAACGCCAGAGGGGAATTCACACAGCCGAGTTCGGCTCCAGGGATATGGTCTTTCTTTTGGCGCTTAGGTCATTGAACCGGTATGTCCCGCTTCTTTTTCATTATACGGAGGCAATCAATATCCATCCCTGGATTGTATACGGAACATTACGACAGCTTATCGGAGAGCTTTCCACCTTTTCAGAAAGGATAAATGTCATGGGAGAATTACAGGATGGCATGCCTCTTCTTCCCAATTATGACCAGCAAAATCTCTGGGAATGTTTTTCATCAGTTCAAAACCTGGTTACACAACTGATCGATGAGATTACAGCAGGCCCTGAATATATTATCCGTCTTACCTATGACGGGACTTATTATACAGCAGATCTGAATCCGGCTGTATTCGAAGGCCGTAACCGTTTTTATCTTGTTCTGAAAACTGAAACGGACTCTAAAGCCGTAGTTCAATCCCTGACCACAATTGCTAAAATAAGCACCCGGGAAAATCTGCCTATCCTTATTGCGCGAGCCCTTCCCGGAATAAGGGTGGAGCATTTGCCTGTTCCACCCCAGGAATTGCCAAAGAGAGCCAATTGCGTCTACTTCCAGCTTGATCATCATAGTGACCAATGGGGCTTAGTGGAAAAGGGACACAATATTGCCATATATTGGGACTTTGCTTCGGAAGACTTAGAGACCGAATTGATGGTTGTAGGGAGATCTTGATATGCGTTTAACTGATTGTTTTATTGAGCTTCTGGGATATGTTGCCTATTTCAAGAAGACAGCGGCTGTAAAGCGGCCACCCTACGCAAGGGTAAGGTCTGATATCCAGCGTCTATTATCCAAGAGTGAAGAATGCCTCAAAAAGAATCAGTTTTCCCAAAACGATTATGAAATGGGAAGATTTGCGGTCTGCGCATTGATTGATGAGATAATACTCAACTCTTCCTGGCATGATAAGGATCAATGGCAAAGAGAGTTATTGCAGCGCGTTTATTATAACACTGCTGATGCCGGTGAGGAGTTTTTTAAAAGGCTTAATTCAATAGGTATTCATCAAAGAGAGGTGAGAGAGGTATATTATCTTTGTCTTGCCATGGGATTTATGGGACAATATGGCAATGAAAAAGACAAATATCTCCTTGAACAGGTAAAGGCATCCAATCTTAAGGTGCTTATGGGCAGCTCTGTAGGAATTCCCTCCTTTGAAAGGATGGACCTTTTTCCGGAGGCCTATCCTTCGGAAAATGATGAAATTGTTTTAAAAAAGAAAGGCATCCGTTTCTCTCCTTATACGATCATTTTCATTGCCGGACCTGTTGTGCTTTTTTTAACGTTATACATAATCTATGCCTTTATTTTGAATAACATAGGCAATACTTTTTTAAGCATGGTACCATAAATGAAAGACATTTTTTTAAAGGCCCTTAAAATCTTTTTAATTTTCTTGTTGATTGCACTGGCAGTCCTTTTAGTTTTCGGACTTGTCATATACCTGAAATGGCCTCCATGGATGGGTTTTTTTATTTTGCTGGGTGTTATAGGGCTCGTAATTGCCCTTATCCTTCTCCGCAAAATATGGCTTAAAAGAAAAGAAAAACTCTTTGTTCAAACGATTATTGATCAGGATGAGGCCCATCTTAGAAGTCTTGCCCTGAAAGATAAGGATCAATTAAAACAATTACAGGACCGCTGGAAAGAATCCATAGAGACACTAAGGCATTCAAATCTCAGAAAGTACGGCAATCCTCTTTATGTGCTCCCATGGTATCTGGTTATAGGAGAAAGCGCGTCAGGCAAGACCACAGCTATAAAAAGCGCCCGTCTTTCTTCACCGTTTACAGAGGTTAACCAGATCTCGGGCATTTCCGGGACCAGAAACTGTGACTGGTGGTTTTTTGAACAGGCTGTAATTATTGATACCGCAGGGAGATATACCATCCCCATTGACCAGACCAAGGACAAGGAGGAATGGAAGAGATTTATCGGCCTTCTGGCGAAATACAGGAAAAGAGAGCCCCTTAATGGATTGATTGTAACCATAGCGGCCAATAAGCTGATCGAGGCAGGACCTGAAGCCCTGGAAGAAGACGGCCGTATTGTCCGCCGCCGCATCAATGAGCTGATAAGGGTCCTGGGAGTCAAACCTCCTATTTATATATTGATAACCAAATGCGATCTTATTCAGGGGATGACCCAATTCTGTGATCAACTACCGGACAAGGCCCTTGATCAGGCCATGGGTTTCATAAACCAGGACCAGTCAACGGATGTGGCCGGCTTCCTGACACGTTCAATCAATACACTTATTGACCGGCTGAGAAATTTTCGGCTTATGCTCTTGCATAAATCAGAGGCCCCTTCTCCTGATCCGGGCCTTCTTCTGTTTCCTGAAGAACTCAAAAACATAGAAACCGGACTTAGCTCTTTCATCCAGGAGGCCTTTCAGGAAAATCCCTACCAGGAAACCCAGATCCTGCGGGGCATTTTCTTTAGCAGCGGACGTCAGGAAGGGAGTCCCTTTTCCCATTTTTTAAATGCCCTGGGACTTATCGAAGAAAAAGAGGTCCTTGCCGGGACCAATAAAGGCCTTTTTCTGCACGACTTTTTCGCAAGGATTATTCCAAGGGACAGGCATTTATTCGCTCCCACCCGGATAAACATCGAATGGAAACGGCTTACAAAAAATCTTGGTTTGACCTCCTGGGTGGCCATAGGCTTAGCCCTTTGTGGCCTTCTTAGTTTCGCGTTTGTTATGAATCTGAATACATTAAACGAGTTTTCCGAACGGTTCTCTAAACCACCCAAATTACAGGGTGAAATCTTTTCAGATGTGACTATTATGGACGACTACAGGAAAGAGATCCTTAAAATGGAGACCAGGAATAAGAACTGGTGGATTCCTAGATTTGGTTTATATGAAAGCAAAGAAATCGAATCAAAGGTCAGAAATGAATATGTTAAACAGTTTCAAGAGGGGCTTTTGAAACCCCTGAATAAGCAGATGGAAGAACAGATGGCCCAGATGTCCAAAGCCACGCCCGGAAGTTTAATAGGTCTTTATGTATCTCATCTTACAAAACGAATCAACCTCCTGGGAAAATGCATGGAAACCCGGGATATTAATACCCTTTTGACGGTGCCCCGGCCAAACTATGAGCCCTTTATCCTTGTAAGTGCCAGAGAAATGTTACCGGGCATCGATGACAAATTAGGCATTTTACATCTTTATTATCTCATCTGGCATCCGGATCCAAAAGAAATAGAACGCGAGGCAGATCTAATTCAGCCATGGTTACAGCACATACTGGCCTCAAATGTTGCAGGCCTCCGGTGGCTGGTCCCCTGGGCTAATTCTCAGGAAAAACTCTCATACGTTACCCTCGATGATTTCTGGCAGGGAAGCTTACAGGTAGATGACGCGGGATCGGTAGCTCCGGCTTATACCACAAAGGGAAAGAAGGCGATCGATTCTTTCATGACCGAGATAGAATCAGCCCTGCCCGGACCCGGGGCACCAACCATAGCAAAGCAAAAAATGGAATTTTATGATTGGTATCAGAAGGCCTATATGGACGCATGGTACCATTTTGGATCAATCTTTGATAAAGGCATTATAAAACTCAAGGGAAGACAGGAGTGGCAACAGGTGGCGGCAAAAATGCCAACCGACCAGGGGGCTTTCTTCGACCTTCTGGACAAAATGTCCATAGAGATGGAACCTTTAAATAATGAGGAATCCATGCCGTCATGGATGAAATTGCTTTATGATTTTCAGATTATTAAGGAAAAAGCGGCTGAGTTAAATGTCTCTGAGGATAAAGGATTTATTGAAAAAGCCACACAGAAAGGCAAAGGACTGTTAAGGAAAGGAAAGGGACTCATAGATCCAAAGCGCATGAAATTAGAGGCTAAGGCCGCTAAGGCATATCTGGACTATATAAATGCATTGGAAAATATTGCCATGATATGCAAATCAAAGATATCGGCATACCAAACTGCCCAACAGGTTTATAAGGACCCTATAGCAAACCAAACTCCCTTTCATAGTGCGAATCAAGCCATCTTTGATCTTAAAAGCACGCTTGGGACCGGCGGAAAAGA
>JBLIRO010000113.1:0-13224 GCA_049472335.1 bacterium
GACTCGGCGAAGATGTCACGGGTCTTCAGGAGCTTATCTCCTATGGGGTCAAGGGCACGGCCGCTTATGCGGATCATGCACAGATCCTTGGGATGGAGGATACAAGGATTTATGCCTTCATCCATGAGGCCCTTGTAGCTACTTTAAATAAAGAGTTGACATCGGATGAATGGCTGAAATTGGTATTGAAATCTGGTGAAATCAATCTTCTTACTATGGAGCTTCTTGACAAAGCAAATACAGGAAAATACGGACACCCTGTACCAACAGAAGTACCCCTTGGTGTTAAAAAAGGTAAGGCCATCCTGGTATCAGGTCATGACCTTAAGGATTTGGAGGAGATCCTTAAACAAACCGAAGGAAAAGGTATTTATGTCTATACTCATGGTGAGATGCTCCCCATCCATGGATATCCGGAACTTAAAAAATATTCACATTTTTATGGACATTACGGAACTGCCTGGCAAAATCAGACAAAGGAGTTTGCTGAATTTCCTGGTGCTATCCTTATGACCACAAACTGTATCCAAAAGCCTAAAGAGTCCTATAAGGATAATATCTTCACCTGCGGCCAGGCTGGTTGGCCGGGTGTGGCTCACATAAAAAATGAAGATTTTACTCCTGTAATAGAAAAGGCACTCTCGTTGCCTGGGTTTTCTGAAGATCGAAATGGAAAATCTGTCATGGTGGGTTTCGGCCATAATACACTGCTTTCTGTGGCAGACAAAATTATAGCAGCAGTGAAAGAGAAAAAGATACGGCACTTTTTCCTTGTTGCTGGCTGCGATGGGGCAAAGCCTGGTCGTAATTACTACACCCGTTTTGTTGAGCTTGTTCCAGAGGACTGTATTGTTCTTACCCTTGCATGTGGAAAATTCAGATTTTTTGACAAGGACCTTGGGAAAATCGACGGCTTACCCCGACTTATCGATATTGGCCAGTGCAATGATGCTTATTCTGCTATACAGACTGCTATTGCTCTTTCTAAGGCTTTTAATTGCGGGGTCAATGATCTGCCTCTTTCTATGGTGCTCTCATGGTTTGAGCAGAAGGCAGTAGCCATTTTATTAACCCTTTTGCATCTGGGGATAAAGAATATAAGGCTTGGGCCGAGCCTTCCTGCCTTTGTCTCTGAAAATGTGCTAAATATATTCGTAAAAGAGTTCAATATCATGCCCATAACCACCCCGGAAGACGATATAAAGGCAATATTAGGATAAAAAGAGGTAAAAGAAATACTGAACCTTTGATTTACAGGCAAGGCATATCATAAAAGTATTTCGATAACAGGCTTGTATTGGAATTAAAGACCAATAATTAATAAATAGAAATTATACCTTTTAGAAAGCAAAAACATAAAAAAGGACTTTAACTGTAATGATAATTAATGCCAATGAAGTTTTGGCTTGGACAGAATCCATCTGCCGAAGATATTAATAGTTAAGATAGAATTAATAACTGAATATTACGGCTTGGGGATGTCTATTATGAATTAAAATAAATGATGAGTAAAATCTTACGGGATCTCCTTGTGGTTTTGAAAGAGAGATCGAAAAAACAAAAGAATTTTTATTCCTGCAAAGACATTTGTTACTTGAGTCCTCGAAACTAAAAGGGATAACAAAAATTATCAAAATGATACAAAGCACAATTAACTCAATGTTCGAAAAAATAAGCAAAGTTGTGAGTTTATGTATCACCTCTCCGAATTATATAAATCAAATATCCAAGCCTCCAATGATCAAATCAAATGAAATAAAGTGTGAAGAGTGTGGTAAAGAGATAGATTCAGAGTCTGCGAGAATATTCCAATTCATTGTATTCCGTTCTAGCGTGGGTACTTTAACATATGTAGATGCAAGATGGAGAGAATTAAGTTGGCAGGAATGGAATGAACAGGAAAAAAAGTCATGGTTAAAAGAGGGTCTTAAAGAAGAAAGGATTTTATGTTCATTTTGTGCAAAACAGTTTCACGACTGTATTAAAGAAAAAGATGAAAAATTTTTCAGATTAAATTTATTAGGCGGAATAATTATTATTAGCATACTTCATATAGTATTATTGTCAATAGTAATTAAATTAATATTATAAACTTTGGTGTGATGTTATTATGCAAGCCTGGATTGAAGAAGATAGCCAATACACAGTCACATGGATATATGACAGACTCTGCAATATGGGTTTTGCCCTTATGGAAAACTTTCAATAAGGGCAAAACCCATCAAATTAGGGTCTACTTGTATAGATGTTATTATCCCAGGCCTTCACGTAAATCTCATTTGCCTGTGAGCTATAAATCCTGTTGCCGCCATCCCATTTTCCATTAGAGTTGGTAAAGCAAAACTTAAAGTTGTCAGGGGCATTATCCAGGGCTACTTTCCACCAATGGCCATTGTTAAAGGAACCTTCATACTCCATGGTAAAGTCACCGCTCAATCCGTCCCAGCAGTGAATCGTGTAAGTGGTTGCAGACTCATACTCCAGGAAATGGACGATCAGTTTGTCGCCGCTACCACCTCCCTCCACAGCAATACTCCAGTCTTTTTTATCGTTATTGTCCCAGTCTTCTCCGTTAGTAAATACAAAGTCAATTTTTTCTTTAGCATCAGAGGGCACTGTTAAAGTAACCTGCCATTTATCGTTCTCTAAGGAAGACATACTGGTTTGTTTAGGATCTTTCCAGCCATCGAATCCCTGGTGGATCTTCATACTGGAAGAACCTTTCAGGTTCCTGGTGCTTGCGTTATAAGTAATGGTTACCGATTCACCCGCTTCAGGTTTTTCCGGCGTCCATTCTACAACCTCACCAACAGGTTCATAGACACCTTCGTAAAGGACGATAATTTTCCCGCCGGGGATATTGCCTTTGATTTTACCATTAGCGACATCTAAAGAAACTTGAGCAGTTGCTTTATTGGAGTAGGATCCATTTTTAATATTAGTAGGAGAATCAATATAGGTATCACCGCCTAAATTAACAATGACCATCCCTGAGTTACCACGTTCGATAATCAATGTTTCATTTCGAGGAATTCTTAAATATTCGGGCTGACCGACCATGGCATTTCTAAACTTATTGACTGCTATGATATCGTCATCTTTCCACATATCATCGGTGGGGCGGTCAAATAAACGGGGAGTCATGCCTGCCCTGGCCACGATCATGGCATGGGCCATTTTTCTTTCCCAGAAGCCCATATCGGAAGTTTCTTTATGCTCATAATTATCATGATTTTCTACATAAGCTAATGCTTTATCTTTGGCTATATCGTGATTATGGTGATTGACATTTAAAATACCGTTCACATTTTTACTATAAACCGCGTTTCTTAAGGTACCGCCGTAACTATGGGCAGTAATATCAAAGTAGGATAAATAAGCTTGATCATTGTCTCCGTCATCGGGCAGCACTTCACCAAAGAGATAGAGGTTGTTTTTGTTATGCAATCCGCCCAGGACTACATCCCAGTAATTTCCGGCCCAGCTTTTCCCGGCATCTTCATCTTTATTGGTTTCAATATGTTTGGCTGCGTCAAAACGGAACCCATCGGCACCAGCGTCAATACACTCATTTAAAAAGGCCAGATGCATTTGCTGTACATCAGAACGCTGGGTATTCCAGTCAGGACCGTTGCCTAAATTCTGCTGGGTAACCTTCTCTCTGTTTTTATAGTCACCAACTGTGCCTTTGTTGTGGAAATAAAAGGATTTCTTTAAATCCGGATCGAGGTTGTCGTCCCATTGGCCGTCATTGCCGTTATCTGCTACTTGATTTAAAACAGCATCTACAATAATTTTTATCCCGTAATTATTTTCAGCATCTTCACATAATGCCTTAAAATCATCATAACTACCAAGCTGCGTATTCCCAATATGTAAATTTACCGGTTGATACATGAGCCACCATTGGCTCCCGCTTGATTTGGTACCCTGTACAGGAGAAACCTGGATCGATTTATAACCGGTTTCTGCGATTTTTTTTAAATTCTCTTGAATATCTTTAAACCGCCAGCGGTAGGCATGGAGCATCACTCCATCTTCTATATTTTCGGGCAAACCATAGACAGAAGGCTCCATTGGGGTGTTGGGACCGGAGTCCTGGGGTTCAGATATACACGCTACAATTACTAATAAAATAATAAGTACACTTAATAATCTTTTTAACTTATATTTGCTCATCTTTTTTAACCTTTTCTGACTTTAATTGTTCCCTGTTTAATAAAAGATCATAAGGCCACGTTAATTTTTAAATTCAGTGCATGAAAAAAAAGTCTTGGTGAGAATAATACCTGCATGGAGAGGTAAGCTTAATATTTAGAATACTCGAACAGCGAGGGCATAAAATTTGGCAATCAACATTTCTTACATTTCTGCCTCCTTTGTTTTAAATAGAAATAAGTACAAAAATTTGATTTATCAGGATGAAAGTATATGTAGGATTTTTACTTTTGTCAAGACAAATCAGAAATTTTAATCATGAAAGATAACTTATTAAATTTCAAACAGTTTTAAAACATACCAATAATTTGAAAAAATCATTAAAGATACAACCGTAATTTTTCATGAAGCATTTTATTTTTCAGGAAGATATTAGCAAAGGAGACAGATAATCACGAAAGGAAATATTCAGCATTTTTTATAAAAAAGGGATTCCATTCAATACCATTATACACAATTATATCCATTGTTTGTTTACTTTTTTAGTAAAAATTTTTAGGATATAATAGGGGTTAAATAAACAAATAAATTAACCATCAATAATCATTATATCAGGAGAGGTAAAAAATGCCGGTAGTTCATGTAAATGTATGGGCATGAAATCGTTTATGATTTGCTTACAACAGAAAGAATAAAAAAACCGGGTTCTCGATTCAGGTTGCCGTAATGGAATCTTGTCTGAATTGGTCTTCAAAAACTTCCTCATTCATTATACTAAATCTATTCATTGATTCTAGAGGACATTTATATTAATCAATAGATTGGAAGGAGGCAGAAGGATGAAAAGGATTTTATTTTTAATATTAATTACTGCTTTCATGATTACAAGGATGTCTGTTATGAAAGCCTTTGCCGATTCCAGCAGCGGACTTGATAGCGGCTCTCAAAATATCACCTTAACAGGATCAGTCGCTGATTATCTTTCCGGTTTAGATGCTATTCAGGTGGCCGATAATGAGATGTCTGTTGAAATGCACCTGCCATCGGGCTGGAGCATGATTTCTCTTCCCATACTGCCATCTGGTGCTTCTGTATCCTCATTATTCCCTGAAGCAAAAACTGTTTTTGGTTATGAAAAAGGTAAAGGTTATGTACATGTAACAGCGAATGAAGAGCTTGAGCCTGGAAAAGGATATTGGTTTTTATTGGATCAGAATCAGAGTTATAACCTCACTGGCCAGCCTATCCAGTCTTATACCAAAACAGTATATGAACATGGATGGGAGATGATCGGCGGATGTACAGATTCAGCCAAAGCGTCAACAAATGGCTGCAAAATCGGAGTTATCTATGACTATGTACAAGGAATAGGATATAAACGTGTTCCCAGATCAGAGGAACTTGAATCTGGCAAAGGGTATTGGATACTCCTTCGTGATTTAACCAGTATAATAATGCCCAATATGGAATTCCCGAACATGGATGCTGATTTTGCTGAACTTGTTTCTATGATGAATTACGCCGTTGTAACTAGCTGGAATGAACCTAATCTACAGGCAAAAATTACATTTATAGGGGTGGATATAGATGGTGCTAAAAAAGAGTTTTGCGAAGAACAGGAACAAATTTTAACACCTTTTAAAATGACTCATGAACAACTAAATGCCTATAATGATTTTGCATATAAAAGCAAAATCAAAATTGCTCAGGCACGTCGAATTGACAAAAATGACAATGAACTGCTTTTTCCTGAAGAAAGAAGAGATTTATACAACTCACCATATTTAGAGGAAATATCTCCTGCAGAGCTCCTTATACTCTGTGGTAATGATTGTCCGTTTGAGTATAGTGAGTATCGTTCAACACAAGTAAGCAGAATTTTGATTTCCTCTTCCCGTATGACACTTAAAAGGAACAGGCAAATCACTTTAAAAGAAGGTCTCTATTTTTTTGAAAAATTAACCCTGGAAGAAAACTCTATCATCAACACAGATGGAGCTGTGTCAATATATGTTAAAAAACTGGAATTAAAGAAGAATGCAAAATTGATGGGAGGGAATAGTATAAATATTGAAGAATGTCAACCCAACAATCTCATTATATTGGCTCAACGTTGGCCTAGTGCCTATTATGATCCGGAAGACGGGGTGAAAATCGGGTCGGGGGCCACAGTATGCGGACATATATTTGCGCCCGATTTAAAGGTTATCATATGCAAAGGTTACATGGGCAAAGCTACGAGGGTTTATGGCTCTATATTGACTAATCAGCTTGTCACCTCCATATGCGACGCGGGTGCATCATTCGGCCCGATATGGATTATATATGATGAATATATAAAATGCTTGAAATGCGATCTTGAATTAAAGAAATATAGATAGCATGAAAAAAGCATGTCATATGAGAAACATTAAAAAGCAGCCAGAAGACACCCACATACCATCAAAAAAAGTGATATCGGATGTGGATATCATTAAATATTCGCATGGATGGGAAAGAGTCAGATCTCAGGTAGTAACTGAAGATTCACTCACTATCTACCTCAATGGAAAGCAGATCGTCACTCTGATGTGCACGAGCAATTCAAAGGAATTCCTGGCAATAGGCTTTCTTGTAGTTGAAAGATTAATAGAACCGGATAAAGCTGAAGAAATACAAATTATGGAATTTCAGGACGAGGCTATATACATCGAGGCCCCTTATTCTAAAAAGGCCCCTAGCGGAGATCAAAAAACAATAACCCCCGGGCTCGGCAAAGGCATAACATTTTCGCAGGGCGATAAACGCCTGGAATCGATCAAAATTTCCTCATCTATCAAGATCTCCCCGCCCAAGGTATTTCACTTAATGAAGGAGCTGACAGAAAGGTCTACTCTATATAAGATGACACATGGTGTGCATAATGCCGGAATATGTACCCCTGATGAACTGGAGATTTTTCAGTATGACCTGGGAAGACATAATGCTGTAGACAAGCTCTATGGACAGTGTCTTTTGGAAAAGATCCCTCTTTCAGAGAGAATTATTATCGCCTCCGGCAGGGTATCCTCTGAAATCCTTACCAAAGTGGGGTTGATGGGCGTCCCTATACTGATTTCCCGTTCATCTCCCACGGACAAGTCAATTCAATTAGCAGACAGGATCGGTCTTACCCTTATTGCCGGGGTACGGGGAGACAAGATGTCTGTCTACACTCACCCCGAACGTGTTTTAGGACTTTGTCAAAAAGATTTATGAGTATCCTTTCCTATTTAAGTATAGCTAAGGCATCCGGGATTATATCCAGGAGGTCTGTGGCAATGAGACCTTCTTCACCCTTTACCTTTGCGGCAAGATCACCCGCAAGGCCGTGTAAATATACGGCCAGAAGCATTGCCTCCTGCCGGGGATATCCCTGAGCCAAAAATCCCGCAACCATGCCGGTAAGGACATCACCCATACCACCCGAAGCCATACCCGGATTTCCGGTTGAATTGAGAAAAAGATCCCCTTCAGGATTAGCCATAATGGTTTGGTACCCTTTCAATACCAGATAACATTTCCCTCTCACTGCCTCTTTTTTTACTATCTCCGGTCTTCCTTCAAGGACGTCATGAACTGAACAGTCTGTCAGGCGGGCCATTTCACCCGGATGTGGGGTTAGAACCGGACAGTGTCCGGATTCATTTATCAAATAAAGCTCTCCAGCGATCAGATTTATTGCATCGGCATCGACGACCAAAGGCAGATCCGCCTCTTTTATGATTTTACGGACAAACTCCCCTGTCTCAGGATGCTGGGAAAGGCCCGGCCCAATGGCAACAGCATCCACACGGGACAGGAATTCCTCTATTTTGGGCCAGGCATTAATAGAGATTGTCCTTTCCGCCGTCTCCTGCAGGGGGAGGGTCATTGCCTCCGTCAGCTTGACTTCCATGAGATCGTTTAAACTCTTTGGCAGTGCCAGTGTTACAAGACCCGCGCCCATTCTTAATGCCGCCTGGGCTGTCATATAAGCCGCTCCAGTCTTTCCTTCCGAGCCTGCAATTATAAGACAATGCCCATAATCCCCCTTGTGGGTATCGGGTGATCTTTTATGCATAAGGGGCGCCAAAAAGGCCCTGTCCAATGTAATCATTTCATATTCAGCCTCATCGACAATAAACCGGGGTATCCCTATATCCACCAATCTAAGCTCACCGACATAATCCATGGCGGGAGGAAGGAGATGAGAGACCTTTGGCAAAGCGAAAGTAACTGTAATGTCAGCCTTTATATAAGGACCGTCAAGTTTTGGTGAATCCGAACTAAGGCCCGAGGGTATATCCACAGCTATAACCTTTTTGTTAAGCCCATTTATGAATTGAATCACATCCGCCAAAAAACCCTTCACCGGTGGTCTCAGTCCTGTTCCGAAAATGGCATCCACAAAGATGTCGCAACCTTTCAGGATCTCTGAATAGGAAGTCAAAATATCCTGATCAGTGATTACATAGATCCTGCCTCCCATATTGATTAAAATATCCAGGTTGACCTTGGCGTCCCCGCACACCTTTTTGATATCCGCGAAAAGAAATACCTCTGGCTTAAATCCCCTGTTTATGAGATGTCTGGCCACCACAAAACCATCGCCCCCATTATTCCCGGCCCCGCAACAGATTCCAATCTTTTTTGAACCAAGGGAATCCCAAAAGCTAAACATATTTTCCACAACGCCCCTGCCCGCATTCTCCATGAGTATTACCCCCGGTATCCCTAGTCCCTTGATGGCCTTTTGATCCAGGGACCTCATCTGTTCACTGTTTACGACCTTCATCCTTTTCTTCCTTTCTTTCCCAAAAGGCTGTTATCAGCTTTCTCATCTCCTCAATATGGGTTCCTGACCAAAAAATCTTTGAACATTGAGGACAGGTTTTAAATTCCTCCACTGTTTGAAAAACATAAGCAGGCACACTTGACTGTGCCTCTTCCCTGGATAAAGGGATAAGCAACAGATTACACTCCAGGCAACGACTCAGGAATATATTGGAATCAAACTTCAAGTCCAGGGAATCTACAACCTCGCTAACCTGATCCCTGAAATTGTCAAAATGAATAAACAGAGACCTCTCAGGACCTATCTTTTTATAAATCTTTGAGTTACGTGTAAGGATAATGCGATTCTCTCTATAGGCCCGGACAATAAAAAGGCTGTCAATGCCCTTTCTGGTATAAATCGTATCATACCCAAGTGTCCTCAGCCAGCGAGCCAAGCGCCCCAGCATAACATCCGCCAAAAATCTATTTTCCATAAGATGCTATATCCCTGAAAAAGGAAAACCTTTATCAAATGGGTGGATGGTTATGAAATATCTCAAACACACTAATTATAATAGTTAAAAGTATAGCTTAATTTTTGAATATATCAATGTCAACCCTGTTCTTTACACCCTGTTTATTTATTTTAAACCCTAAAGATGAAAAATCTTTCCGGCTGAAGATCGGAGGTACATATAAAAAAGGCGCGGGCTATCAAAACCCGCGCCTTTTTCGATTTTTCAATCCTTATTTAACAATCCCTCATGTTACGGGAAATGTACCAACTGGTGTCGGAAAAGTAACAAACTGAGTTGAGGGAGTGGTAACGTTAACAATTGGTGCGGCAGTTGGTTGAGGATTGAACAGATTCGGGAAAAGGCTGTTATATAAACTGGCTATACCCAGCATAGGTGCAATCTGCATAAACGGCACCTGATATGTCAAACCACCGGTAGTTTGAACCGGATAGTAAAGGTTTTGAGCGCCAAAGGGGCTATACATACTGCTGAGGCCGCCATACATGCCACCCATCAGGCCGCCATACATGCCACCCATCAGGCCGCCATACATGCCACCCATCAGGCCGCCATACAGGCCACCCATCAGGCCGCCATACAGGCCACCCATCAGGCCGCCATACAGGCCTAAGCCACCGTAAAGACCGCCGCCATACAGGCCGCCGCCATACAGGCCGCCGCCATACAGGCCGCCGCCATACAGGCCGCCGCCATACAGGCCGCCGTAAATACCGGAAGTATAGCCAATACCAGTACCAAGGCTGCCAAAGCTGCTATAAGAACCCGGATAATATGGACTAGCATAACCGGCATAGCCATAACCGCTTGTATATGGAGAATATCCACTATATCCATAATATGCATCAACTTTGGATACCGGTATTAAGGTAAGACCAATAACCAAAAACAAAACCAAACACACACCTAATAAATTCATTATCCTACTATTCATAATAATATTGCCTCCTTCATTAATGTTTTCTTTAACCAATAGGATAAAAAAAGATATTGACTTTTTAAACCTCTTTTCTGTATCTCACAGAAAAGACAAACATATAAAAAAATGTCATGCTTACATAGCAAATACCTTTTGACTCAAAAACCTATGATCTTCAAGTCAAAATTCCATAATCACCCCCTTTTTCTCTGACGAATATGGGATTGATTCGCATACCTATAATAATAAACCTCTTTTATAGCAGCAAAACCAATTTACAGAACGTCAGATTTAGTATAACTGATAATTCTGAATTTGCCTCATACTATTTATATAAATTTATGTCATTAAATAGACGATAATAAAAATAATCTTTTACGCTTTAAAAGATTTAAATTTATAAATTAACATTATTAATATAATAAGACAAATTATTTAACAAATAATTTTCAAGTAGTTCTTGATCTTGTTAAAGGAGAAAAAAGACAGTATAACATTATTATTTAAAACTGAGAAAAAAGAAATGAATTTATATTCAGAAAAAATTAGGCAATAAGCTCTTAAAATTGCAAAGTAAAAAATAAATCATTTTTTTAGAATAAATTTAATTATATTATAACTGCGAAAAATTATTAAAAAAAGTTTGATGTTTATTGATTTAAACAAATATAATCTTATAAATATCCAAATTGACTTTTATAAGCAACCTGATATACTTTTACTTCGTGAATACTATTTGCTATATAAATATTGATCAGCTCAATGATGCAATCTTTCTGGATAAACTCGATTTTTTTCTGGCAGCATTGTTTTTATGTATAAGACCTTTGGCAGCCATTTTATCTATCAGCGATGTTGAGATGCTATATGCTTGCCTGGCTTTTTCAGTATTTTTTTCCTCTATTGCCAAAAGCACTTTTTTGATATTTGACTTCAACATCCCCTTTCTTTTACGATTTACTATTGTGCGGCGTTTATCTTGCCGTACACTCTTTTTTGCTGACTCATGTTGAGGCATTATTAACTCCTGTAAATATTTTTTATGGTTATTTTCTATTATGCTAATATAACTATTAAATTTAACAAAAAGCCCTATTAAATGTCAAGTACATCTTTTAATATTTCAGAAGATATCCCTAAAAGCCACAGGCAAAAAAAACTGCTCAAATCCGCCGGAATAATAAGCATGGCCACCATGATAAGCCGTATACTTGGTTATATCAGGGATATGATCCTGGCGCAAATCTTTGGTGCGGAAATGGTTGCAGATGCATTTTTTGTTGCATTTAAGATTCCTAATCTGCTTAGACGTCTTCTCGGCGAAGGCTCACTGAGCGCATCATTCATTCCTGTTTTTACTGAATATATTGAAAAAAGACAGAAGGAAGAAGCCTGGGATCTGGCAAGCAATATTCTCTGCATTACAGTAACAGTCACCATCATCTTAACAATTCTGGCGATTCTCTTTGCCCCGCTCATTATCCTTATATTGGCTCCCGGATTCTATGCGGACAAGGTAAAATTTGACTTAACAGTCCTACTCACAAGAATTCTCTTTCCATATATCATATTAATAAGTACAGTAGCTATTTCAATGGGCATTTTAAATTCATTGAGGCACTTCGCCATCCCTGCATTAACCCCGGCCGCATTAAATATCGGGATCATTTTGGGCGCCGTATGGCTTGCCCCTAAAATGAAACAGCCTATCATCGGAGTTACTCTTGGCGTCCTTATCGGAGGATTGCTGCAATTATTGATGCAAGCCCCCATTCTTATTAAAAAGGGGGTGAACCTTTTCATAAATTTCAGCCTCAAGAATAAAGGAACAAAGAGGATAGGTGTACTCATGCTTCCGGCAGCACTGGGGCTTGGCGTAACACAGATAAATATCATGGTGGATACACTCCTTGCCTCCTTTTTACCCGAGGGAAGCATCTCCTATCTTTATTACAGTAACCGCCTTCTTCAATTACCTCTGGCCCTTTTTGGCATTGCGCTCGGGACAGCCCTCTTTCCAACTTTCTCCTCTCTCGCGTCTCAGGGAAAGACCGAAGAATTAATGTCCACTTTTTCATTTGGGATGAGAACCGTTCTATTCATCATTGTGCCTGCAAGTATAGGTTTGATTGTCTTCAGGGTGCCAATTATAAACCTGCTGTTTCAGAGAGGTGAATTCACACAAGCCGCAACCATTGCAACCGCGCAAGCACTTTTTGCCTATTCTGTAGGACTCTTTGCCTTCGCCGGACTTAAAGTTACAATTCCCGTTTTTTACGCGCACCAGGATACGGTGACTCCTGTAAAAATAGGTATTATAGCGATGCTTAGCAATATCTGTCTCAATCTAATTCTCATGTTCCCCCTTAAACATGCCGGGCTGGCACTTGCAACCTCATTATCTTCTTTGATAAACCTTGTTTTTCTTATTAAAATCATGAAAAATAGGTGGGGAATGATTGACGGGAAACGTATTATCAAAAGCTCCATTAAAATATCACTCAACAGTCTGTTTATGGGTCTAATATGTTATTGGTTTATATCTTATAAATTCAGGATATATTTAGTTCCGGGGCAGGTCCTGATCAAGATATTTTATCTCTTCTCAGGGATTGTAATAGGTGTAATTGTTTATTTAATTATAAATTATTTAACTAAATCAGAGGAACTGGATTTTTTCGGTACCCATTTCCTCAAAAGAAAATCTATCAAATTATCCCCCAGAATTGCACTTGTGTCCACGGTCGCCTCTCCCTTGATACGCTTACACGGATTGCAGGAAGGGAATAGATACCCTATGGACACGGGTGATGTATCCCAATTTCGACAAAATCG
>JBLIRO010000114.1:0-12555 GCA_049472335.1 bacterium
ACTAAGACCCTAAAAAAATTAGCTCTTTTAAATGTTGAACATCTAAAAAGTTCTCTCCCAGACTGTCTTATGTCGTTCTCAAAAGATTTTTTATGATTTTATAAAATTGAAATCAAGATAAAAAGGGGAGCGTTGGTATATTTATTGCATTTGATTTTTTATATTTGTATATCAACCGGTATAAAAAATCAAAAAAATCTTTGGGGATTTTTTAAGAAATTTTTATCCGGGAGGTGGTGTCCGATTGATGAAAAAGGCATTTAATCTGTATATATAAATAAAATCTTTTTTATTTATAAGGATAGAAAATTTCTGAAGAAAATATTTATATATGCAAAACAAGTCATAGATCAATGATTTTTTCCTGTCTTCGATCCACATTTTTTATTATGAAAGGGGGGGGATAAGTAACAGGTAATAGCTCAAATCTTCTCAAAATATTTTGGTTAGATTTTAGAAAAGGAGAGTAAAGTGAAAAGTAAGGATATTTCGATTATAAAATTTTTATTTTTAGGCACTCTATGCCTTTTTCTTATCTGCCTGGGATTTATTGTTCCTTCCGAGGCTTATTACGGGTCTTATGGCGGTTACTATGGCGGCATGTACGGTAGCTACGGCTATGGCACCTATCCTAATTATGGCGGTTACTATGGCGGCGGTTACTATGGCGGCATGTATGGCGGCGGTTATGGCGGCATGTATGGCGGCGGTTATGGCGGCATGTATGGCGGCGGTTATGGTGGCATGTATGGCGGCGGTTATGGTGGCATGTATGGCGGCATGTATGGCGGCGGTTATGGTGGCATGTATGGCGGCGGTTATGGTGGCATGTATGGCGGCACCGGAGCATTTCCGCTAACACCAGGCACCTTTCCCGGCGGTTTACAGGGATTAACCATTCCTTATATGTCTCCTTTCTTCCAGTCAATGTATCCCCTGTATACAACCTTCGGACAGGGCATGTCTCCCTCCAATTATCTGGGAATGTCTATATTAAGCTCTTATAGCAGCCTTGCAGGTCGAAGCGGTATATATGGCGGTCTGTATGGAATGTATGGCGGCATGTATGGCGGTCTTGGTGGATTATTTGGTCTTATGGGAGGATTCTGGTGATATTAAAATAATATGTATCCATCTATGTAGTTTTTCATTATTTTTTTAATGAAAACATACATGCGTTAAATAATACATATTTTAATAAAAAACAATAAGGGGTTTAGGTCATACGTAAATTGGAGACAAGGCCTAAACCCCTTTTACTTTTTTAACCCAAATCTTATATTTGATTTATTTCCAGTTTTGTGCCCTCTGCGTTATCTGTGGTAATACTTATAAACCCAAGAATATAAAGAGATTTGACGTTGCCGTGCTTATAAACAGTCCTCGCTTGACACCGATAGGGTTTTTTGGTTATAAATAAAGACCTCAAGATTTTATTAAAAGAACATGTATATTTCATCAAAAGAGTCCTTCAGGACTCAAATGAAACAATAAGGATCTCATGAAAGAAACCCTTGCGCAGAAGATTATCTCACGCCACTGTGGCAAACCGGTTGAGCCTGGTGAGCTGGTGGTTGTACCCATAGACTGGGCCATAACTCAGGACGGGACAGGTCCTCTGGCGGTACAGCAAGTGGAACGGCTTGGATTTGAAAAGGTATTTAATCCAAAACGGGTTATACTATTTATCGATCATGCCGCCCCAAGCCCCAGAAAAGAGCTGTCCGACGCACACCAATTACTCAGGTCTTTTGCCGGAAAAACCGGGGCTATACTTTCTGATGTGGGTGAGGGTGTTTGCCACCAGAGATTAGTGGAAGATTTCATCCGCCCCGGTGATATCCTGATCGGAGCCGATTCCCACACCTGTACATCGGGTGCCCTTAGTGCCTTTGCCACCGGAATGGGATCTACGGATGTTGCTGTTGGAATGGCCCTTGGCAAGACATGGATGAGGGTGCCTGAAACCATAAGGATTGATGTCACAGGTGAATTCCAGCCAGGTACGTTTGCGAAAGACCTCATATTGTTTGTCATCGGAAAAATAGGGGCGGACGGGGCGACATACAAGGCCCTGGAATTTGGTGGCCCTGGCATAAATAGTATGCCCATGTCAGATCGCTTTACCCTGACAAACATGGCAGTTGAGGCCGGGGCGAAAACAGGATTAATAGAATCGGACGACGTATGCCGTGAATATCTGGAAAAACAAGGACGAACAAAGGACTATCAGGGGATTTTCCCTGATAAAGGGGCCGGTTATTGTCAGAGATTAAGTATTGATCTGAAAGAGATAAACCCAATGGTTGCTTGTCCTCACAGGGTAGATACTGTTTGCTCAGTTGAAAAGCTGATTGGGAAGAAAGTGGACCAGATTTTTATCGGCACCTGCACCAATGGCCGTATTGATGATCTGAGGATTGCCTCCAAAATCTTAAAGGGAAAACATGTGGCTGAACATACTCGGCTGATTGTTGTCCCGGCATCAAAAAAGGTATTTCTTCAGGCCATTGACGAAGGTATCATGAAAGATCTTATTGAGTCAGGGGCAATTGTCCTGGCTCCGGGATGTGGCCCATGCGTGGGGATTCACGAGGGTATACTCGGGGAAGGAGAGGTTTGTCTTAGCACTCAGAACAGAAATTTCTTTGGCAGGATGGGCAATCCAAAGGGGTTTATATACCTTGCTTCTCCGGCCACAGCGGCTTATACCGCAATTAAAGGGACTATATCAGATCCCAGGGAGATATTTCCGTGATAACCGGAAGGGTATGGAAATTTGGTGATGACATCAGCACGGATCTCATAGCTCCGGGCAGGCTTTTCCATCTTAGAACAAACCTGCCCGAGTTTGCCAAACATGTTCTGGAAGACGCTGATCCTGAATTCCCTAAAAAGGTCAGGCCCGGAGATATTATTGTTGCCGGTAAAAATTTCGGCCTCGGATCCAGTCGCGAGCATGCCCCTCTAATCATAAAGATGGCAGGTATAGGTGCAGTATTAGCAAAATCCTTTGCCCGGATCTTTTATAGAAACGCCATAAATATTGGCCTTCCCCTTCTTGACTTGGACACAGATCCGATTTCTGACGGTACAATCATCGAAATCGATTTGATAAATGGATCGGTAAAAGACAAAGAAGGACATATCAGCCTCAAAGCCACACCCATTCCTCCCTTCATGATAAGGATACTGGAAGAGGGTGGCCTTGTCCCTCATATACAAAAACACGGGGACTTTTGTCTGGAATGATTTTGGTCTCCTTTAAAAACCTTTATCCTACAAAACAATATTCAGGATCGAAAGGCTAGGGAGATTAAGGAAAGAGCAAAAGAAATCTCTGTATTACTGGTTAAAATCCTGGCTACAGGCCTTGGATTAGGATATTTACCCATCTGTCCGGGTTCGTTTGGATCCTTCGGGGCAATAGGTGTGTACTTCCTTCTTTTAAAATTAACCCCTCCCTTTCATCTTGGGATAATTATATTAGTTTTTCTTTTAGGTGTATTGATATCTAAACAGGCAGAGGTTGTTTGGAAGAAAAAGGATCCGAAAGAGGTCGTAATCGATGAGATTGTCGGTTATTTAATAACAATGGGATTACTCCCCTTTAATCTCATTAAAGCACCAGCCGGTTTTCTTCTCTTTCGTATGTTTGATATACTTAAACCATTCCCAATTAGAAGAATTGAGCGAATAGAGGGGGGGTGGGGCATAATGCTGGATGATGCAATAGCAGGTCTTTACGCTGCCCTCATACTTAGATTGCTCTTTAGGATAAGGATATGACCAGATATTTTTTATTCTTATTTTAATTTTTATTTAAAAAATGACGAATAATTTCATATGATAGATTTAATAAGATTACTCCTATATCCGTGTCTTTTTATATTGGGATTAATAATTGGAAGCTTTTTGAATGTATGCATAAGCAGGATACCAAGAGGGGATTCAATCGTCCTGCCCGCTTCTCGTTGTCCCAAGTGCCATATTCCTCTTAAGTTCTATGATAATATCCCCGTTATCAGCTATATCTTTCTCGGTGGACGTTGCAGGGGCTGTGGTGAGAAAATTTCCTGGCAATACCCTGTTGTTGAATTACTTACATGTGTCCTTTTTCTCACTGTTGGATGGAGATTTGGCCCTTCATGGCCCTTGATTCCCTATCTTGTATTTACATCATCTCTTATAGTAATTGCATTTATCGACACGGAGCATCTGATTATTCCGGATATTATATCTTTGCCAGGGATTTTAATAGGTTTTTTAATAAGTTTTTTACCCTTCATGAGTGTTAGGCCTATTGATTCTCTTATTGGGATTTTTGCCTGGGGCGGATGTTTTTGGTTAATAGCGATTATCGGCAAATGGATATGGAAACGTGATGCCATGGGAGGAGGGGATATAAAGCTAATTGCTATGATAGCAGCATTTTTAGGCTGGCGGGGTGGGCTGGTAACAGTCTTTTGGGCTTCTCTTATCGGATCGATCTGTGGAGGATTTCTAATGCTTATTAAAAAGAAGGGGAGAAGAGATTTGATTCCCTTTGGGCCATTCCTATGTCTTGGTGCCCTGATCAGTTTGTTATATGGACCGGAAATGATTCAGTGGTATAAAAACCTTTTACAGCTATAAATCTTACTTTGAATCCTCTTCAATGGTTATATTCAGTCCCTTCAAAGTCTTCATGACTGCCTTGTCAAGGACATTGCTGATATTATCGCTTACCTTGTTGATATGCTTGAAAAATTCATTGATAAAACAGGATTTGTCCTTGTCCGAAACAACACCGCTTTTCATAAGACATCCAAAGATATAATCCGCCTTATCCTGGAGCCTTCCCTCTGTATTTGAAATTGGAGTCAAGATATTTGTTAGGATCTTCTTTTTGACATATTTATACATTTGACACCTCGCGATCTATTTCAAATTTTTATCTTAATTACTATATACCCTTTATTGTAATATAAATATCAGTTATTAGGAAATTAATCAAATCCAGATATAATTAGACAACCTTCTTTTTCAAAATTTGATTAAAAGGTTTAAGCAATTGAATCACAGGCCATAATTTCTTTAAATATTACATAATTATAGACGAGATCTATTATAATATAATTATGGATTTGTAAGCTTTAAGACTCGCTTTTGATAAATCACAAACCCGCCCTTTAGCTTTATAGACTCTGTAAAAAGCAAATTGATCCTTCGGGCTAAAGATTTTTGATTTGAACTCAAAAAGTTTCGCCAAAATATTTTAATCTCCTTTACAGTCATATTAAGGCCCCCCCTCTTTCATGTAGAGCAATCCTCCATTTAATTGCTCCCTCAAGAGAGAGGCATTAGAAGACTTGCCTAAAAAATATTTTTTAATATATCATTTAAATAATGGGAGACAGATTTTTTTGATATTTTACTAAGAAATTTCATCTGCTCAGCTAAACCAAATTGTGCAAAACTGAAAATCGATAAAAGACGGTCATATGCAGAATAGATATACAACAATTCACCTGATTTCGATTAGCCAGCCGTGGTTAGCCAGTTTCTCAGAGATCTAGGCGTGAAATAAGCGATTAGCAGCATGATTATTAATCATACGATTAGAGAGATAAATCCTATAAATCAAAAAGAGTTAATAGAAACGTCTTCTCAACTCAGAAATGTCTTGGGAAAACATATGGATATAATTAAACAACTTGATCCTCTGCCAAGTGAAAGAGAAAAGACTAAGAAATTTAGAAAAGAGCTTATTAAATCTTTTGGTAAATTTTGTGCAATTTGTAACTCGGACCATTGGATAGATACCCATCATATTGTCCCTCTTGAAATAGGTGGCGAAACAGAAATTGAGAATTTAATTCTTTTATGCAAGAAACATCACACATTATGTCATTCTGGCTACTTGTCAATTAATTCGATTAAGGAGATTTCTAGTGAATGGCGGAAAGGTCATAAAGATTTTACCAATATAGTGTCAGATAATAGGAATGTAAGTTCAAAACCTACTATAATGATTCCTCCTGCAGGTATCAAAAATACTTTGGATCAAGTTTTAGTTTTACAACGGGAGAGGAAGCTGAAGAAAGCTTCAGAATTATTGGTAAGAAAACTTAATAATAGTATTATTTCCGAGCCAGAGAGAAATTATCTATTTATTAAACTGGCGGAAATTAACCGTCGCAGGGACATGCAAGGCTCATTAAAAAAGGCCTTCTTTTGGATTAATAATGTTGATTTGAATTCTCTTCCCAAGAAATTTTTTCCGGTTTATGCTTACGAAAGCTTCTATATGTATAGATTGGCAGGCTTCCATGAAAAGGCTTTAAATATAGCCAATTCAAGTGCAGAGTCTCTAAAAGTAAGTGAAGACAGACTTCGACCTTTAGAATATGTTGCAGCAGTTACCAACAAAATTCTTTGTAAGCTTGCCAAATATGATGAACCAACACCGTCACAAGTTGAATATTTTATAAATAATATCAATGAATTAAAAGAAATAGCACAAAAACATGGAGAGTATTGGGGTGGAAGATGGGCCATTAACTGTGCTGCCCACAGATTGCAAATATATGTTAAGGCCAAGGAAAGTAAAAAAAGCCTTGTTGAGCTAGAAAAGTTGACCAACCTATATCATGATTGTGACATCAGAACGGGATGGGATTCTGGGAATCTTCAGTCTTTTTCTCTTCTTAAAGGTCTCACAAGTGTTTTATTTCTGAATGACCGGGATGAGATTAAAAAAGGAGTGGAACTTCTTGCCCGTTCTTTTTGTGCTAGACAAAGACGAAGCCAGCGGTTTGAAGGTATCAGAGATATAGGATTTGGTATATCTATTGGTTTTAGAAAATTAGGCCAACATTTAGAAACTGCAGAAATTCTTTCTAAAGTTATGAGCAGAAGTATCGATGGAACTTCGTATATTTGGCCATGGATAGATTCTCATTGAGATATGGCAAATTAGAGGCTTTAATTAATCATAAACATAAGAAGAATAAAGGGCTAATTGATAGAAGTGGCCTTGTTATCTTGACTGTGAAATGTGATTAGTATGGTTATTTGTGCTTCAGGCAGTTCAGCTTCAATTTAGGTGCAAAGCGGGTTATCATTGACTAACTAAGAAAGTAATTCAAATACTTTTTTGGTTATATGATAAAATATTATATAATAAAAAGAAGGAGGAAAAAATAATGCTATCAACAAAAGAATTAATTTCAGAGGCATTACAATTAAAGCCGGCAGAAAAATTTATTATTATTGAAGCTTTAATTAATAGTTTGGATGAACCTAATCCTGAAATCTCTAAAGAATGGGCAATGGAAGCAGAAAAAAGGTTAAAGGCTTATAAGGAAGGAAAACTTGAAACCATATCATTTGAAGAAATGTTTAAAGAAAAAAATAAATGAAGATTAAGATTGCCAAAATTGCTCAGCAAGAGTTCAATGAAGCAAAACAATTCTATGAGATAGAACAAGCCGGATTGGGCTCTCGATTTGAAAAAGACATAAAAAACGCTATTCTACGTATCAAACAATTTCCTTCTGTTTGGCCTATTGAAAGGAAAGAAGTATGTCGTTACATAGTTCACAGGTTCCCTTATAAAATATTATATTCAGTCCAACAAGATACTATTATTATACTTGCCCTTGCCCATCAGCATAGAAAACCTGATTATTGGATTGAAAGAATAAAATAGTCATTGAACATTCAATCCCAATTTTGAAAATAATCGATTATTTGAATTGTTAACCGGAAAAGAGATATAAAATGTCATCTTACATTGACTGGATTCGCAATTATGTAGGTCATAACAAATTACTCCTTGTCTTTGCCAGCGCATGTATCAGGGACGATAACGGGCGCTTGCTCTGGCAGCGGAGGTCGGATTTTGATTGGTGGGGGCTGCCCGGGGGTATTCTTGAACTGGGTGAATCCCTGTCCGAATGCATCGTTCGTGAAGTAAGAGAGGAGACCGGATTGGAGGTCGAACCTTCCCGTCTTGTCGGCATATACAGTTCTCCTGATTTTGATGTAACCTATCCAAATGGTGACCTGGTTCAACAGGTAACGGCCTGTTTTGATTGCCGTATTGTGGGAGGGAAATTAATGCCTGACAAGAATGAGATACTGGACTTAGCCTGGTTTCCAATGGATGAAATTCCTTCCACTTCCCCCTGGTACTTGGCAATGGTAAAGGATTTAGCCCTGGGAAAAAAAACAGCGGCTTTCGATTAGGGAACTTCCTGCAGACAAAAGGCATATCCGAGTAAACAGTTTGTCCTTCATGTAATAAACATTGCATCTCCATAGCTGTAAAAACGATATTTCTTTTTTATGGCCAGGTTGTATGCCTCCATAATCAAATCATATCCTCCAAAGGCACACACCAATATAAGAAGCGTGGAGAGGGGAAGGTGGAAATTGGTTATCAATGCATCCACAGCCTTGAACCGGAAACCCGGGGTGATAAAAAGATCTGTCCACCCTTGCAAGGATGAAAGGGTGGGCGTGCCTTTTTGATATATGGTTTCAAGTGTCCTTGTGGTTGTTGTGCCTATGGCTATTATCCTTCTGCCGCTATTTTTGGCTGTCGTGATCATCTTCAGGTCTTTAGGCGTTATACTATATATCTCTTTATCCATAACATGATCTTCGATCTCATTTTCCCTGATGGGCTTGAAGGTCCCGGGACCAACATGCAATGTCACAAAAGCCATCTCTATACCCATCCCCTTTATCTTATTTAAAAGTCTTTTGGTAAAATGAAGCCCGGCAGTGGGTGCTGCTATTGCCCCTGTATGTTTAGCAAAAACCGTTTGATACCTTTTTAGATCCAGAGGTAATGAGTTGGGCCTTTTTATATAGGGTGGCAATGGCATTTGACCATATTTTTCTAATAAGCTAAAGAAATCCCCCTCCCATTCAAAACGCACCTTACATTTCCCATCCCCTTCTTTACCCTCAACAATCCCTGAAAGCCTTTTGGTGGCAAAAACGAGCCTTTGTCCGATCTTAACCTTTCCCTTAATCATACAAAACCAAGATCCCTTTTCTGTTGGATAAATAAGAAGGACCTCCAGTTTGCCTCCAGTGTATTCTTTTGTTGCATGAAGGCGTGCCGGAAAGACCCGGGTATTATTGAGCACCATAAGATCTTTGGGATATAGATAATTGACGATATCTCTGAACCCTCCTTCCTCAATATGCCCTGATTTTCGGTCTATAATCATAAGTCGTGAGCGGTCTCTAATTTGGACGGGATTTTGTGCGATCAATTCCGAAGGAAGAGAAAAATCGAATGCCGATAGCTTCATTTTATTTTAATAGGCAACATCCATACTTGCCATAGGATAGTAGTGGTTAATAATGTCTTTATAATTGGCTCCTTGTTCTGCCATGGCTTTAGCGCCCCACTGGCAAAGTCCCACACCGTGTCCCCACCCTAATCCTTTGAAGACAAAAGAGCCATCCTCTTCTTGTGCCGTAATTTGAAAATTAGTGCTCCGGATGATGTTGTTGCCTATCAGCGCTCTCAGTTGTTTTCCGTTTATGATCTCTCGACCGAGTGAATGAGTAATCAGAAGGGTCTCTATCCGGCCATTTGGATTGCGATTCAAAACGCGGATAGAGTTAATGGTTCCCATTCGATAGAGTTGCCTTAAAAAAAGATTTCTGAGATGAACGGAACTGATTTCGTTTTCCCATTCAAAGTGTGGGGAGAATTTACAAAATTCACATGGTACACCAATGAGGGCTGGATGGTCATAAAAGACATATTGTGCATCCTCTGTATGTCCACCGCAGCAAGCATGATAGAATGCAGGAAGATAGCCTCCTGTTGAAATCAACACTTCACCCTTGGTGTTTTCAACGGCCAGGTTTGTCTTAGGGTCTTCTCCGGCAATCCCCGAATAAACCTGAGAGTCCGAAGATGCTTTTAGATCGTACCCCCCGGCCTGATTTCTGTCGAGCTGGTATAGTGCATAGGTACGGGCCACTACTGCTTGAGCCTTTAGACTTTCAAAGGGCCAGGAAGGGGATATCTCAGACTTCATCAATCCCATTACATATTCCTCTACATTAAGCCTGTTTATTACTTCGAGCCTCCATTGGGGATTCAGACGTATAAGTATATCTCCCCTGTAATAGTAATTCCCTGCTTTAATCGGTTTTCCGTCAAGAGAGCTTATTGCTAAATGTTTTGATTCGATATCTTTGCCCGAGAACCTTATGCCTGAAGGAATAGGAGAAAACTCAAAAGGAGTCTCTTCCTTGGAGTTGAATGTACCCAGATCCTCTCCCTTGTCCGTAGTTATCCGGATTTTCCCTTCACCTTGAATTGAAACCTTTTGAGCTGTCTCGTCGATTAAAATCCTGACCACGGGAGTGGACCATGGAATTGCAATAAAAGGTCCCCAAAAAAGTAAAAAAAGCATTAATCCGAGGTATATGATTATAAACCTAGATCGTATTTTCATCTTTCACTCCTTCATCAGAGCAGAATTGGGTCTTCCGCTACCCAGGTATCTGTCGCGTTCGCTATAAATACAACCACAATATTTTTGACGATAAAGGCCCAATACCTTTGATTTTTCTATTCCCTCTTTCCATCCCTCGCGAAAATCTTTAGCAAGGAATTTCACCCCGTATCTTTGCCCTAAGCTTTCACCGATCTGGCATATAGTTTCATGATCCTGATATTTGCTATAAAGAAGTGTGGTTGTAAAAAAGGAAAATTTTCCGTGACGTGCTAAAATAACTGTCTCTTTAAGCCTCATATGATAACAGAAAAGACACCGCCTTTCTTCTCTGAAGGTTACACCCCTCAGGAAATCCTCTATATTATAGTCATCACGCCATATAATTTTTATACCCTCACTTTCCCCAAGATCTTTGAGGGCTTGAAGCCTTTTTTGGTATTCGGTATATGGATGGATATTGGGATTATAAAATAGACCGTGGACCTTATAATTTTCCTTTAACAAGGCCTCATAAGGATATAGGAAACAGGGCGCACAACATATATGAACCAAAACCTTTTTCATTTTAGACCATTAAATTAGCAGGCTGGGTTTTTTTTGTCAAGGCAATTTGGCTAATTATTTGCACGACATAAATCTATATTTAGTGGTGCTTACAAAGAAAGTCCTTGACATATTCGTACTTTCGTATTATTTTTCGTATTATTCTATTCTGGTTTTAATCTTAATGGAAAAATTGTAATAGCTCACCACAGAGACACAGAGGCGCTGAGAAATGATTTTAAAAGGAAAACTTGCAGTGCGGATAATTGGGGTAGCGATAGAAGTTCATCAGCATAGAGGGAATAAAGAGGCTTGTCTTTTGGTTTTTCTCTGTGTCTCTGTGTCTCTGTGTCTCTGTGTCTCCGTGGTGAGCTAAGCTGTTACGATTTTTATTGGCAATGAAGGGTGGAAAAGATTTCTATGAGTAATAAGAACCTTAAATGCTTTGAGTTTGTCTTGATTGGCGTTATTCTCATGAGCATGGGATTTGGATGTGCAAAGGCCAGGAGCATGAGGAGAGCGATGTCCCAGGATTTACAGGGTGAAGATCTATTTACGACAGCAGAGTGGTTTTTCAATAAAGGAGAGCTTGAAAAAGCAAAGGCATTCTATGAAAAATATCTCTCCTCAGAACCCGGTTCCTTACAAGCCGATAATGCCCTTTTCCGGCTTGGAGAGATTGCCATGGCAAGAGGAGATTTTATCAAAAGCCTTGAGCTTTTCCAGGAACTGCCAAACAGGTTTCCAGGTAGTGAACTTATCCCTTCCGCCAGATTCCAGGCAGCCCGTTCACTTTATCTCAATCTTTCCTGGGATAGTGCAATGCACGCTCTAAAAAGATTTCAGGAAGATTTTCCGGTGAGTCAATACAATCCGGAAGTAATGCTAATTCTTGCGGATATCTTCATTAAAATAAGGGAATATGCAAAGGCAAAGGAAGAAATTATTAGTTTTTTGAACCTTTTTCCTGAATCTTCATTAAAACACAGAGCCCTTTATCTTTTCGGTCTGAGTGAGATGTACCTTGGAGAGACAGAGGAGGCCATCAATCATTTAACAATTTCTCTTACAGGAAAACTTCCGGATGATAAAAGACAGGATGCCCTTTATGCACTGGGAACTCTCTCTCTCATGAAGAATGATCTGCTTACAGCCGTGGAGTATTTTTCAGACCTGGTTAAATCTCTCGAAACAGGCGAACGGAAGGAGCGGATACAAAAAAAGGTTGGGGACCTTATCCGGGAACGATTAAATGAAGATGATCTGAAGGCCATTATTCAACGCCATCCAACTGATTTTCCGGGAGATTTGGCCATGATGGAGATGGCAGAACGAAAATTCGACCAGGGAGAATTGTTCGATGCTCGTTATTACCTGGAGATGGTGGTTTCGGGTTTTCCTGAACATCCTGAAATCCCTTACATAAAGAAAAAACTTTCTACCTTCGATGAAAAACATGATGAAGGGAGAATCGTTAGAAAATTTGGATGTATCGCCCCGCTTACCGGGCCATTATCAGGATATGGAGAGAAAA
>JBLIRO010000115.1:0-12523 GCA_049472335.1 bacterium
TTCCAGGGAGCATAAGGTGAAAAAGGGAAAAGTATTTCTGTTGTTCTTGATTGCGGCACTTAGTCTGATAGTTTTTGGTGTCCTGTTCGCGGAAGCCGGACAAAAGGTTTTGCGGGTTTCTTACCCGGTTGATCCCAAGACTGCTGACTGCCAGAGAACCACGGAGTGCTATACCCTGCCTCTTAATGTATTTGACCGACTTGTTGAAGCGGTTACGGTAAGTCCCGGAAAATCGGAGCTCGTCCCCGGACTTGCAGAAAGATGGGATATTTCCGAAGACGGAAAGACTTACACCTTTCACCTTCGAAAGGGCGTATTGTTTCATAACGGCCAGGAGCTGACTGCCGGGGATGTGGTGTATACATTTGACAGAATGCTCGACCCTAAGACCAAGGCCCTGAATACGGATATCCTGGGCTTTGTGGAAGGGGCCGGGGAGAGACTGGAAGGAAAGGCTGATGAAACAAAAGGCCTGGAAGCAATAGATAAGTACACCGTACGTATTACATTGCGGGAGCCCTATGCCCCCTTTATCGCGGTAATGGCAAGCCCGCAGGCCTCCATTTTTAACAGGAAATTTACAAAACCCCAAGGCGACCAGTTTGGCCTCACACCTAAGACAACCTGCGGGACAGGCCCGTTTATTTTAAAGAAGTACGTTCTCAATGATTATCAGATCCTGATTGCGAACAAGAACTATTTCATGGGCCGCCCGAAACTGGATAAGGTCTTCATCCGCGTGGTTACGGACCCCGAAACCCTCAGGATACTTTTTGAAGCAGATGAGCTGGATGTGTTTGACTGCGACTATGCCATCTCACAACTGGAATATTTTTATAATAATGAGAAATGGAAGGACAGGATCAGGAGCGGACCCAGGGTCGGCATCTTTTATTACAGCATCAATCAGAAGATAAAACCCTTTGATGACGTACAGGTACGGAAGGCCTTTCAGATGGCAATAAACAGGCAGATCATTCTGGACAAGATGTTTTACGGCAGGGGAAAGCTCGAAGACGGTGTTATGCCGCGCGGACTTATCTGCTTTAACTCTGACAAAGAACCTATTGAATATAATCCTGCCGGGGCAAAGGCATTGCTTGCAGAGGCCGGTCATTCCGACGGTATCCATATGACCCTTGTCCAGGTAAGCGGCTGGCAGCCGAAATTCTTTGATATCAATGAGGTGGTTCAGGCCATGGCAAAGGAAGCCGGATTCCATATCAGGATCGAGCAGATGGATCAGGCAGCTTACTACGCGACCCGAAAACAGGGTAAAGTGGCAAGCTATCTGCAATCCTGGTCCGCGGATTTCAATGATCCGGACAACTTTTTCTATACGTTTTTTGCGGAACAGGGCACGGTAGTGCGGTCTTTCAATAATAATAATCCTAAGGTCTTTGAGGCATTGAACAGGGCCAGGAAGCTCCATGATCCTTCTGAACGCTGTAATATATACAGAGAACTGGAGAAGGTGATTGTTCATGAGGATGCTGCCTGGGTCCCCCTATTCAGTCTGGCTCATACCTATGTGGTTCAGCCCCGTGTCAGGAATTTCATGGTGCCCTGGAACGGCTGGAGCGATATGCCATACTACCGGGTGGATATGGATTGATGGGATCACGGGAGCATGTTGAGACATATTCTTAAGCGTACCTTTTTCTCCGTTCCGGTATTGATCGGGGTTACCTTCGTCCTCTTTGTCATGCTGAATGTTGTTCCGGGTGATCCCGTGACACTGATGATGAAAGAGCACATCAGCCCGGATGTGGTTGAGCGGGTCCGGATACAGATGCACCTGGACGACCCAATGATTGTCAGGTATTTCCGGTTTGTGGCGGGGGCCGCACGGGGGGATTTCGGGATTTCCTATAAGCTAAACCGGCCTGTCAACAGCCTTATAATGCAGGCCTTTCCCAATACCTTGATATTGGCCCTGGCAGCCGCCCTTTTTTCATGGCTCATTGGTATCCCCGCGGGTATCCTTTCCGCGGTCAAACAATATTCCTTCACCGATCATCTTTTTATGGGATTTTCATTGCTTGGCGTGTCCGTGCCTGTATTCTGGTCCGCGCTGCTCATGCAATATGTCTTCGCCCTTAAGCTTGGCTGGCTGCCCGTATCCGGTTTCTACGGGGCCAGATATGTCATTATGCCTGCCATTGTTCTGGGCTGGTATTCGGCGGGTGTGATTGCGCGTCTTACCAGATCGAGCCTGCTCGAGGTGATGCGCAAGGACTATATCCAGACGGCGCGAGCAAAGGGTCTGAGGGAGCTTTCGGTCATTATCAGGCATGCCCTGAAGAATTCCCTTCTGCCCGTGGTTACTATCATGGCCATTCAGGTGGCAAGCCTTCTTTCCGGTGCGGTAATCACTGAGAGTGTCTTTGGTATCCCGGGTGTGGGGAGGATCGCGGTTGATGCCATTCAGAGCAGGGATATGCCCCTGCTGCAGGGGGCGGTTCTCTTTGCAACCGTCATCGTAATCATCGGAAACCTTGTTGCGGATCTCCTCTATTCCTTTCTGGATCCGAGAATACGTTACGAGATGAAGGCTGGCTGATCAATAAGAAGTAATTAACCTATGGACGAAATCATTACCCTTGGATATGGAACCAGAAAAAATAGAATCAGACATCCTGAGAAAAAAAAAGACAGCGAACTTTCTCTGCGAGCTTACAAATGAATTTAAAAAGCACAGGATGGCGATGGCAGGACTTGGCATAGTTCTTTTTCTCATCTTTATCGCGGTGTTTGCACCTTTTATAACACCTCACGATCCCTATGCCATGGACCTGAATAAACAGCTTTTACCTCCCTCTGTCCAATATTGGCTCGGCACCGACAAATTCGGCCGTGACCTTTTGACCCGCATTATATACGGAACAAGGATATCCCTGGTGCTTGGTCTTATTCCCAGCCTTTTCTCCCTGCTTATCGGGGCCGTTATGGGTATCGCCAGCGGCTATTGCGGGGGAAAAACGGACTTCATCATCATGCGGTTTGCGGATGTCATGCTTGCATTTCCTTCCCTGATCCTTGCCATGGTGGTCATGTATACGCTGGGGCCAAATCTCTTCAACATCTTTATTGCCATAAGCCTTGTGGGATGGGCCGGAATCGCCAGGGTGGTCCGATCGCAAACCCTTTCACTGAAGGAAAAGGAGTTTGTTGAGGCAGCAAGGGCTATAGGGGTTAACGGAAACCGGATCATGCTAAGGCATATCCTGCCGAACTGCCTTCCTGCCCTTATTGTCCTGTTTTCTCTTAGCATCCCCGAAGCGATCATGTACGAATCCTGCCTGAGCTTTCTGGGAGTTGGCGCTCAACCCCCGACCCCCAGTTGGGGATTGCTGGTGTCCAGGGGGAAGGAGCATCTCTTTTCAGCCCCATGGGTCGCGATTATGCCTGGCGTGGCAATCCTGATAACGGTCATGGCCTTTAATTTCATAGGCGATGGCCTTCGTGACGCACTGGACCCATACATGAAAAAGTAGGTTTTTTAATGGTTTAAAATATTACCACGGAGAACACAAAGATCAAGGATAATTTTCAAAGAAAAGGATTTGCCTTTATCTGGGTAAGAGATTAAAATGCTGGGATATCTTTATTTTTAAAGTTACAACCAAAGATCTTAATTAAATGAGGTTTAAGGGAACAGAGTGAAAATGTACGACGTTATTATAGTGGGAAGCGGCCCTGCCGGTATATTCGCGGCTCGAGAGATTGCTCTTAATAGCGGGATGAAGGTACTTATGCTGGATAAGGGATATGCTCTTGAGAAGCGGCGTTGTCCGATACGGCTTTATAAACAAAATTGTGTGGAATGTCCGGAATGCGCGCTTCTTTGCGGCTGGGGAGGCGCGGGGGCATTCAGTGACGGGAAGCTTAATCTGACTGCACTGGTTGGCGGTTATCTGAATGAGTATATAAAAGAGGAGGATTTGAGAGACCTGATCGCATATGTTGACCGGATATATGTTTCGCATGGCGCGCCAGATAAGGTCTTTGGGCAGGATGAGGAAAAAATAAAGGATTTGACTGCCCGTGCCGCGAAGGTTGATATGGAGCTTTTAAACTATCCAATCAGACACCTGGGCACGGAAAACTGTTATAAGGTGCTTCAGGGTTTATTCAAAGAGCTCGCCGGCAGGGTGGATGTTAAATTTAATGCCAGGGTTGAGGAAATTATCGTTGAAAACGGCTGTGCCACTGGTGTCCGATTGAGTGACGGTATAGAGATTAAGGCCAACAATGTAATAATAGCTGTGGGAAGGGAAGGCTCCAAGTGGCTATCCAAGGAGTCAAACAGGCTTGGATTGTTACAGAAGATCAATCCTGTGGACATAGGGGTCAGGGTGGAGGTTCCGGCGGCTGTAACTCAGATGCTCACTAATGTGCTTTTTGAATCAAAGCTTATTTTCAGGACAAAATATTTTAACGATGAAGTCAGGACCTTTTGTATGTGCCCTCACGGGGAGGTGGTCAGGGAGAATTATAACGGACTGTTCACGGTCAACGGGCATAGCTTTAATGAGAAGAGGACCAAGAATACGAATTTCGCTTTACTTGTAAAAATGACCTTTACTGAACCCTTTTCGGAACCTATAACCTATGGGCAGAGGATCGCTGAGCTTGCTAATCTTCTGGGCTCAGGAATCATTCTCCAGAGGTTAGGCGATTTAAAGAAAGGAAGACGTTCCACCCCTGAACGAATAGGGAAGGGGACGGTTGAGCCTACATTGCTGGACACAACCCCGGGGGACCTGGCCCTGGTGCTTCCTTACCGTTTTTTAAAGAATATTCTGGAGATGATCGGGGCGCTCGATAATCTCATGCTGGGTGTCGATTCACCGGACACGTTGCTTTATGGCGCTGAGGTGAAATTTTACTCCATCAGGCTTGAGCTTAAATCCTCCTTTGAGACAAAGATAAGATCATTATATACTATAGGGGATGGGGCAGGCATAAGCCGCGGGCTTATCCAGGCTTCCACATCCGGTATAGTCGCGGCACGGGATATTATTGGAAAGTTGCCTGCAAAAGAAGCACGTAAAAAATTGTCACGCAGAGATTTGTCTGAGAAGGGTAAAAGGATCTTTTTGAGATAATGGAAAATGGTAAAATTAAGAAAAATTATCATACACCACTATGACAATGTGGATGAAGCCATAGTGTTTGGAATCTTAAAAAGGCTCCTCGATGATTTCCTCCTCTTTAAACAACAATCCTGAATTTTCTTAAAAAAGATGGAAGCCGAACTTTTTGTCACTTAATTGTCAAAAAAGCTTTGACTAAAATCATTTTGAATCATATGGTTATTAAAAATTCAAACTTTATTAGTTTAGGGATATAAGCTTTTTTTGTTTAGGTCGTCTTAACTATATATAGATGTGATAACGATCACTTTTAATAAGTTCAATCCCATTTTACATTAGGGGGGTGTAGATATTATGTTTAAGACGTTCAAAGAAAGAATTACCTTTACAGGGAATAAAGAGGAACTTATAATCCTTATTATTTTATCGATATCCTTTCTTTTCTGTGGAGTTTTCGGAAAAACCGCATATTCATACTATGGCGGCGAATTTTTCAGCGGAACATGGAATTCTCCTTTTATAATGACAAATTTCAGCAATCCTTTCCCTTTTAATACAGGCTATAACCCCAGTAATACAGGTTATAATGCCGGCTTTTTTAATCCTGGTTCAGGGCTCAACTACGGAACATTCGGCAGATATGGTTTCGGTACGGACGGTTATACCACCGGCTTTTATCCGGGTTATGGAATTTCCTCCGGTTATGGCGGATTTTCAAGCGGCTATAACCCCGGTTTTGGTCCTAATTATAGCCCATTCGGAAGAAATAACCTGTTCCCTGGTTCCTATTTTTCAGGATTCGGCCAGGGTTATACAGGACTTAGCCAGGGCTATGTCGGATATGGCCGTAATTATGGCAGCTTCTATCCCGGTGTTTTTGGAATGCCTTTCTTCCCGGCACAAGGATTTTATGACACACCGGTCAGTTCGGACGATCCCCTCCCTCCGGCTCAGAATTCCCTTGACCCTCAGCCGGGTGACGAAAATCTTATCCGTGGCCCTGTCTATCTGAATGAGACCCAGCTTTACGTGCTGGAAAGCTATCCGATGCAGGTAAGACTGCAATTGAAAGGTTATCTTCCAACACCATGCTATCAGTTGCGTGCCGTTGTGTCGGAGCCGAATAGCCAGAATCGCATAAATGTGGAGCTTTATTCCCTGGAAAATCCTAATTTGAGTTGTGCTACGGTATTGGAGCCTTTTGATGAGACCGTATCCCTGGGAAGCTTCACCGGAGGGTCATATACCGTGTGGGTAAACGGGGAGAAGGTGGAAGATCTGAACCTTTAGCAGTAAATAAAAATTTGATTAGTATTTATACGCTCCATGAGGATCAGATTTTTTAGCAGGGAAATCACATGTCGATGCCTGTGATATTGAAATAACCGACCGATGCTGCTTAATAGATTAGTACGGATTTTTAAGATGTTATAAATTTTTAATTTTCCAGCTTTTCACCACATTTATTGCAGAATTTAGCATCCGTCTCAACCCTCTCCCTGCATTTCGGACATAATCTTTCCTGGGCGGCTCCGCAATAGCTACAGAATTTTGCCCCTGGCTGTAATGGTTTTTGGCATTTTATACATAATGCAGCCTCCTGTTGAAGCTTGTTTCCGCATGAAGAGCAATATTTGGACTCAGCGGGATTTGATGCCTGACATTTTGGACATATTTGCCCGGGTTCGGAAGGGGTATTGCCAGAGGTTTGCTGGGCCTGTTTCATTGATTCAGCCATAGATTGAGACAGTCTGTTATAAACGATGAATTCTGTTGAATGGGAATTGATTTCTTTTTTAATTTCATTAAAGACCTTGTCAGAGGATTACCTGCGAGTATATTCGGGCTTGCCGGTGCGTGGTATTGCATAAATATATTAGAGGCTTTATCCTCCAAGCCTTGAATACTGAAGTCAGAGCCCCTATCTAAAAGGTCGTACACCTTTTGGTGATCTTACACCTCTTTTTCTGATAAAAGACCAGTATTCAATAAATTGTTCTATATCATTATTTGTTGATAATCTAAGTCTCTTGCTTATAAAAACGTTACGCATCGCAGCCCTGATCATAACCTGTAAGATATCATAATTTTTATCTTTTTTATATTCTACTATCTCTGTTTGATATAATTTAATATTTGAAAGTTCATTCCGCTGTTGTAATAGCTGTATCATTTTAAACTGAACCTTTCATTAAAAAAAACAATGCCAAAGAGAGCCTTAAGGACAAGGAATTAATTTGTCTTATTTCTTGAGCTTCAGGAGGACTGTATGTAATAGTAATGGCTGGTTTCTGCTTTTCTTGTGATAAAAGATAATGGATAGCTGAGTTTTATCAAGAAAAGTATTTGCAATTTTTACATAAATTATAAACAGAGAAAAAATTCAATCTAACGAAGTGTTTATAAGGGTATAAGATTATCAAAGATTAATTTCATATTCTCTGTAATTCTGTTAGACTATCAATAATTGTGATAGTATAGAGTGATATAACCAGAACCCAGAAATTCATACACTTGACATTTTAGGTATTTTCTTTTTTTGACTTCAGGCATTATTTTTCATGGGATTATGATGAGATCACCTTCAACCGAGATAAAGAGTATTATCATTAAAGGGGCGCGAGAGCACAACCTGAAAAACATAGACCTCGAAATCCCGAAGAAGAAGCTCATTGTCTTTACCGGGGTGAGCGGCTCAGGAAAATCTTCTCTTGCTTTTGATACTATATATGCCGAGGGGCAACGTCGCTATGTGGAATCCCTGTCAAGCTATGCGCGACAATTTTTGGGGCAGATGGAAAAGCCCCACTATGATTACATCAGGGGGCTTTCTCCCACCATTGCTATAGAGCAAAAGGCGGCAAGCAAGAATCCCCGTTCAACGGTGGGGACACTGACAGAGATATATGACTATCTGCGGGTGCTTTTTGCACGGTTGGGCGTCCAATATTGCTATCAATGCGATCGGCCGGTGGGAGCCCAGTCCCCTGAGCAGATTGTAAAAGAGATTATGCGCCTTCCTGAAAGGACAAAGGTCATTATCCTTGCTCCTCTGATAAGACAGCGAAAGGGGGAGTTCAAAGATCTTTTTCAGGAGATCCAGAGGGGGGGCTTTGTACGTGCCCGGATTGACGGAGAAGTCGTGGAGTTGACAGAGGTCCCTGCCTTAGAGAAGAACAAAAAGCACACCATCGAGGTGGTGGTGGACCGGCTGGTTATATCAGGGGATATGGCAGAAAGGCTCACAGATTCCGTGGAGATTGCATTACGGGTAGGTAAAGGGCAATTGGTCGTCTCCTGTGTCGGTGAAGAAGATTTCTTCCGGGACATACCCTTTAGCGAGCATCTTGCCTGTGATATTTGTGGTATCAGCTATCCTGAACTTTCGCCTCAGCTTTTCTCTTTTAACAGCCCGCAGGGAATGTGCAGGGAATGCAATGGCCTTGGCCGGCGGGCTGAGATGGACCCCCGCCTGATAGTGCCTGATCCGGGCAAATCCATTAATGAAGGGGCGCTTGAGGCAGTAGGGTTTTCCATGAAAAACCAGAAAGGATGGGGATACCATATTCTCTTAACCATTGCCGGGGAGCTTGGTATCGATCTGGACAGGCCCTTTGATGATCTGCCACCGGAACATCGGGATGTGATTCTATATGGCTCAGGGGACCGGGAATTTGTGGTTAAATATACCGGACCGAAGTTCAATCTGGATTACAAGATGAAATATGAAGGGGTTATTCCAACGCTCTTGCGCCGCATGAGGCAAACCGTATCAGAGAGCCAGAAAATTCGCTATGAGCGATACATGAGTACGATTCCCTGTTCCGCCTGCGAGGGGACCCGGCAGCGGCACGAGGCAAGAAGCGTCAGGGTACATGGCAAAACCCTTCCCGAGCTTACCTCGATGAGTATCGACAGCCTGGACCATTACTTTCAATCCGTCCGGTTTAAGGGAAGCCAGGCTATCATTGCGGAGGAGCTTATCAAAGAGTTACGCTCCAGGGTGCGTTTTCTCCTGAACGTGGGACTTGGGTATCTTTCGCTGGAAAGGTCAGGTCCATCCCTTTCCGGAGGCGAATCTCAGAGGTTGCGTCTGGCGAGCCAGATGGGCACTGAGCTTACGGGTGTCCTCTATGTGCTCGATGAACCAAGCATCGGGCTTCATCAGAGGGATAACCTTAAGCTTTTGAATGCCCTTTTTCATCTTCGGGATATTGGGAATTCACTTATTGTGGTGGAGCATGACCGGGAGACCATGGAGTGTGCTGATCATATCATTGATTTTGGACCCGGAGCCGGTATATACGGTGGTGAGATAATCTTCTCCGGCCCTCCGAATGAGATCGTCCACAATTCCCGATCCCTGACCGGCGAATACCTTTCCGGTAAGAGGCAGATCGATCTTCCTCCCGGCCGCAGGTCCCCGAATGGATGGCTTACCATTTGCGGGGCTGCAGAGAATAATCTGAAGGGTATGGATGTTACCATTCCCCTCGGTGTCCTTTGTTTTGTCACAGGTGTCTCCGGTGCGGGAAAAAGCTCGCTGGTCCGGCAAATACTTTATCCCGCGCTGGCGAATCAGTTGCACACTGCGCGTCTTCCGGAAGGGAGGTTTAAAGGGTTTATCGGTTTAGATCGATTGGACAAAGTGATATACGTGGATCAGAATCCAATCGGCCGAACCCCCCGATCCAATCCCGCGACCTATGTAAAGGTATTTGATCTTATTCGTGAAGTCTTTGCCAGGCAAAGGGATTCTAAGATAGCCGGATACAAGAAGGGTCGCTTCAGTTTCAATGTAAAGGGAGGCCGATGCGAGGCTTGTTCCGGTGAAGGGATGGTAAAGGTGGAGATGCACTTTCTGCCTGACGTATATGTGCCATGCGAGGTTTGCCATGGGACACGTTTCAATGAGTCTACCTTGCGCATTACTTTTAAGGGAAAGAATATTGCACAGATCCTCGATATGACAGTGGAAGAGGTCATGCCTCCATTTGCCCATCACCCCAAGATTATACATATTCTCCAAACATTGCTGGATGTGGGGCTGGGATATATCAAACTAGGTCAATCCGCCACTACTCTTTCAGGCGGGGAAGCCCAGCGTATCAAGCTTTCGAGGGAGCTGGCAAGGAAAAGCACGGGCAGGACCCTTTATCTTCTGGATGAACCCACAACAGGCCTTCACTTTGAGGATATAAAAAAACTTCTCACTGTACTCAATCGTCTTGTGGACGCCGGAAATACCGTGCTAATCATAGAACATAATATGGATACCATAAAAACCGCGGACTATATCATTGACCTCGGCCCTGAGGGAGGGGACTATGGTGGGGAAGTGGTTGCTGCAGGGACCCCTGAGGAGATCTGCCATGTCGGGGCCTCTCATACGGGCCGGGTTTTGTGTAAGATGTTGTCTGATGCTAAGGTTCGACTGACATAAAAACAGGTTGACATAGAAGGTGATTATGATAAAATGTAAATTAGTGCTTACTTACAAATGATAAAATTTAAATATTGTACTGTTAGAAGGGGGGAGGAAAATGGTAGGTGAGCTTTCAAAAGAAAGTGTCTACTCATTTAAGAACGGATTTGAAGATGTCGGGATATTGGAGTTGAAGCCCGAGGAAAAGTCATATATGAAGGAAGTGGCGCAAATAATGCTTCAATGCAGACATGATTTAATGGCAACCTGGACTGATATATTCTTAAAACATATCAGAGCTCAAAAAAACACATCAGCGGAAGACGGATTTCGGGATTCGGAAAATCTGGCCATACAGATTCATGTAGTAAGTCTTGTGAATGATTTTATAGAATATTTGAATGAAAGAGACCTGGATGGATATATTAAGTCCAATGTGGAACTGGGTAAAAAAATGGCAAAGGAAGATCTGTCTTTTGAAACAGTTGTCTTTGGGTTTCATTTTCTTGGAGATGCCTGTGATTTTTTGCTGACTCAACATTTTCGGGATAATACAAGATTGGTTGATATTATGAAGGCTTTGAATAAGTTACATCACAATACATTGGCCATTATCGCCAAAGAATTTTTTAATGAAAAAAACAGAAAAATTAATTTATTACAGGATTCCAGAAATAAGATAGTGCTTGGATTGGTAGATGAGGTAAGAGACAAGCTTTCTTTCGGAAAGACATTACCAGATCTATATCAAAGCGGAATTTTCGAAAAAAATCCTGAGAAGCTCGGTTATTATATGGAATTACTGAAGGAGACAATGGATGAGGCCCTGGAAGTTATTGCTGATGCCATGAATTACAGGAAAATCACTAATGGTTCATATGATTTGAAAATAGAGTCTGAAGATCTTGTTGATATTGTTCGCAGGATTGTGGAGCCATTTATTCCAACCCTTAATACGGAACATAAAAGCGTGTTTATCAATGGGGTGCGGTATGAAGGAGGGCCGGTTGAAAAAAAGGTGGTTGCCAGTGTTGATTCAAAACAGATATCAAGGGTATTCGGGATTCTTTTTTCAAATGCCGCGAAATATACCAAGCAAGAGATCAGATTTTTGCTCGAAGAGCGGGAGAAAGACATTTATTGCGCTGTCCGGGATAACGGTTTTGGAATACCGGAAGAGAATCAAAAACGAATATTCAATTCAGGAATAAAGACAATTCAAGCCCTGGGAGATCAAATAGGAATAAACTCAGGCATTGGCATAGATTCCATTAAAAGGATCATTGAATTACACCAGGGAACAATCGGAATCGATTCAAAACCGGGTATGGGAACTACCTTTTATTTTTCTTTGCCAAAAGAGATTGCGAGGTGAAGTAAGTGAAATTAAAGTCGAAAATAATCGGGATATGGATTTTGCTTTTAATTTGTCTTTTCCCTTTTTTGTCTTACGGGCAAGGGCATAATGTAATGATGCTTTTATGGCATGAGGAGACTCAGGCAGAGAGTGGATTCAAAGATGTCCTGGCTGAGGAATTTCCCGATCAGAATATAAACTATACTGTTTATAACGTGTACAAAGATCTGGATCGTTTGGAGGAATTTATCGCTGAAAATGATGAGGAAAAGTTTGATCTTATTTATACATATGGGTCCAGAATTACTTCCATGGTGGCAGAGAGCTATACAAAAACACCAATAGTATTCGATGTTGTTTTTGATCCCATCGGGTATAAAATTATCGAATCCTGGGATAAAAAACAGCCGAATCTGACAGGCGCATCCAATTCTATCCCTTTGGATCTTCAGATTAGAAAGATGCAGCAGGTCTTTGGTAAGGGAAATATGGGATTAATATATAATCCATCAAATAAAAATTCTCTGTATCTCAAAGAGGAAATGAAACGATGTCTTGTTCAGGAAGGTTTTGATTTGATTCCATTTAAATTTAATAAGAATTTTCGTTCTCTGCGCTCATATTTAAAAAGGGTAAAAAATC
>JBLIRO010000116.1:0-12221 GCA_049472335.1 bacterium
AAAATAGAGTCACGGCAAAAATAATAACACCATGAATTATAGCGTTGCGATATCTCCTATTCATCGCAATTTCCTCCTTTTAAAATTGATGGTTCTGTAATAAGTCTGAATCGCGGGGAATTATCCAGTGTAGAATATAAATTCAATGTGTAATAGGAATCTGCCTTATCTAAATGAAAGTATAGATAGGGGTTCTACTGTTTAAATTATTTAATTAGTATCTATCTGCAAAATTGCCTGTTCCGTATGGCGTCTCAACTCAATAAAAAAAATAATTGTAAATATCAGAACCGTTCTATCCCGAGCTCACTTAATATGTCATTCATAATAAATGGATCGAGTGAATGGAGCATTGGGTCTCGACCACTGATGTACCAACCGCCTTCCATCCAACCAAACATGGTGGGGTGCCTAGGTATATATACGCTTGAATCGACTACGTGACTCACAATCATGTCGACTAGTGGCTGCGGCGCTAATATTTCCGATATGGAATAAGTCAAAGTATAAAGCTGACTTCTTGGTTTGGATAATATATCCGTTGCATACTGAGGGATACCTGCTTGTTGCGTCGCATAGCCAATGCTTAAGGAGGTTGGAATTTTGGCCGTGGATAATGATTGCGCCGGGAAAACGGTTGGTGCAGTCGACATTATCTGAAAATCGGATTGGAACATTGTGGGTATATTAGTTGAGCGTGGTTGAGACAAGAAGTTGTATGCCAAGTACTGGCCCGCAAACTGAGGGTACAGGTGGTACTGGGAGATAGGTGTTCGCTCAACGATGAGGCCGGCAGGTGGCCACAGTAATTCCTGATTTTGTGCCGCACTACGGTGCTCGAAGCAGCACAGTAAAAACGCAAAACCCAAGGCAAAAACCAAAACCAGGACAAAAAATTTGCGAATGAAGTGACGCATATTTTCCTCCTCTCTCTCAAAAATTTACTAATTAATCATGCATAATCGGAAAGATGATTTACGCCGCCTCCACCTGCTCTTTCAAAGATCAGTAACATAACATCCGCGTTGTATATGCTATCCCATACATCTTTAATTGACGTAAAAAGGCTTCAAATTTCACTCTGTGATTTTGCGATAGGTATTGATAGAACTATTAGCTGTGGTATAACATAATGGCTCCTGCGGCTATGATAGACGTCGGATGTGAAATCTGCATGTGTCTTTACGCTTATATTAATTATACAATAAACTGATATTTATCTGCAATGGGAGGATAAATATCTTAGCTCTGACGCATCGGAATATTTTTAACAGTACTCCTGCGATTGCTCAATACAATTTTAAAAAAATCTTGCTCTCTAATCTATTTTTTTACCAAAATAGCTGGTAATGAACCTCTAATTATTCCCAAACAAAAGGGAAAAAACCATATAAGCATACCAATCCATTGATTTTTAGAAAGTTACTATCAATATTCAAGAAAAAGGTGCTTTGGTCATTTTTGCCGGAATCGAAGTGCCATTTTTTGACAATGGATTCGGCGATGGATATAAGGTTCTTGCAAGAAAAACAGGTTCAATTATAATAACCAATATATTAAAGGGAATTTTAGGTCATCCGGATTTGAGGAGTGATAGAATAGATCCAAATAGTGATGGTTACACCATTATGGCAAAACAATTTTATAAAGCTTTAAGACCTTATTTTTAAATTGATTCTTGAGATTGGATCCTTATAAGAAATGGAAAATATGTTTGCAAACTTCAACCATGTTTTTACACAGGAAGGGTTGACTGCCTCGGCTATAATGCTATTAAGAAATATTATTTATAATTTCTATGCCTCTTCTGGCAGAGATTTGCCCTGGCGCCGGACGGACAATCCATATTGCATTCTTGTCTCAGAGATAATGCTCCAGCAAACCCGGGTGGATCGGGTAATACCAAAATATGAGCTTTTCATTAAAACCTTCCCTGATATCTCTTCGTTAGCCAAGGCTCCAACTAAACACATAATAGAACTCTGGCAGGGTTTGGGATATAATAGGCGTGCTCTTTCGCTTCATAAATGTGCCAGGATTATAGTTAATGAATTTCAGGCCGAAGTCCCCTCTCATGAAGAAGATCTCAGGCAGCTTCCCGGGATAGGCAAGGCAACAGCTTCAGCAATTGCTTCTTTTGCCTTTAATAAACCTACTGTATTTATCGAAACGAATATCAGAACGGTCTTTATCCACTTCTTTTTCAAAAATGATTGGTCTGTACAAGACAGACAGCTATTTCCGCTTATAGAACAGACACTTGACCATTGCAATCCCCGGCACTGGTATTATGCTATCATGGACTATGGGGTGTATTTAAAAAAAACCGGAAATGACAATAATAGACAAAGTGCCCATTACAATAAACAAAGCCCTTTTCAGGGATCAAACCGCCAGATCCGTGGGATGATTCTCAAATATATTCTTACTCATTCTGGCTCTTCAGAGAATGAACTCGTCTGCGATGTCAAAAGTGATTATACGGCAATAAAGAAAAACCTGATACAATTGGAGAAAGAGGGTTTTATTAGAGCCGATAAAGGGGGCTATAAGATTGCAGAATAATTCCGGGATTTGCCTGAAATCATAACAATACATAACTTAGAGGAGGCTCCTGCCATAAAGAAGGGGTTCTTACAAATCCTGATTGTTTGTTCTTTGTTCTTTTGTCCTTGTTTTTTCTGTTCAGGCCTTTGCTCGTTGTGAGATTCCCTGCGGTATTTACGATGATGAGATAATGGGCATCATGGCGGAGATCCTTTCAGAGGAGTTCTATGCAGAGAAAATCAAAGTGCCGTTTCTGGAATTTCCAACCAAATCCCAACCTGATTCGAGTGAGCGAAAGAAATTCTGGGAAGATCTGGAAAACTCGATTTCAGAAAAAGCCCTTGTAAAAGAGATCAAAGATCGCAAGAAGGTTTATGAACACTCTTTAATGTCTCCGCCTGCAGGTTAATTTCCTTTATCCTCTGTTTGTCCAGTCTTTCCAAATTTTTCACCTGCAAGGCCATACGCGGATTCTTGGAAAGCATTCCTGAATGCCATATGAGAAATTGCCAGTAGAGTGTAGTAAATGGGCAGGCATGGTCAAAGGTAATAAAGGTATTCTATAAAAATTAACCTAAAAAATATTTGAGAGATCTTTTTTTAATAAAACAAAAGGAGACGTAAAAGTGGGCAAAACAGTAAGAGCGAAATTTTCTGGAGGTTTATTAAAACCTACAGAGAAAATTGATATAGCGGAGGGAAGAGAAGTCTTGGTAACCATTATGAATGGTCCCCTAAAAACCAAAGGGGACGCGTTTGAAAGAGCGGCTGGCGCGTGGAAAGGAACAATCAATTTAGAATAGCCAATTGTGCCTTACAAAAAATTTAATTACAATCTATCAACCCTTTGAAATCCCAGCTTTCCCTTATGATCCCAACGATAATTTTACGACACTCTTTCAATGAGTATGTAATAGTACAACCCAAAGATGAATAGTGCCTGGTATTCTTATAAGTAAAAAAAGTAGATACGGGTGAAAAATTATAATCTGTCATGATAATAAATATTAATAGCACAATATCCTGTGGTCATTTAAATGACATTGTTTCTGTTATGAGCATTTAAAAATATTGATAAAAAGACTAAAAAGTGATATATTATATATAAAATTTTACTCACCTTTGTTTAACATACTTTATATAAAATTTTATCCACCTTTGTTTAATATACTTCTAAGAAATTTCTATTGTTTTTTAATTCTAATAGTTCACTAAAATATGACTCTTTTAAAGAGGTGATACATATTGAGAAAATCTTCTTATATGTTCACCAGAGTTTAATTTTCCGTAAATGGAAAGACTAATATAAAGCATGCTTCTGGGAATTAAATACTAAGAGATCAAAGATTAAAGGAGGAAAGATATGAGAACACAAAAGGGTACCTTGTGGCACATATTTTCGAGTATTGTTGTTTTAATGGTGATCACATTGCTGACAACGCCTTTACTAGTGCATGCGGAGGTGTACAATGATGCCTATTCATACGAGGACAGCTTTGAAGATACAAGTGGGTTAAATCTTTCAGAAACGGCTGGTTTTGAGGTTTCTGGTGGGGCGTTGCAGGCAGTAGCGTCTCCCGCTGTAGCAGTTTCGGAATCTATCAGCCTTCCACAACCAGAGGGAGGAACATTCCTGGGGTGGTCCTTTTTAAAGATAAACCTCTCAGCCCTTGGCACAAGCTCAAACACCTTGGAAGTCCAAGATTGTAGCGGAAGTACTCTTTTAACGATCAATGCCCTGCCTGAAGGAGAAAGCGAAATAGATCTGAGTGGCATCTCTGAACCTGCCATCCGATTAATGTGGACAGTAGGTCAAGTAGGCGCCAAGCTGAACTTTTGGAATATTTACGGAACAGCCGATGGCGCAACCTGCATTGATGTTTTTCCTGACAGCGACATGGTCAATGCCGGGGATACAGTGACCTTTACAATTTCACTCTCCACAAGTGGCGCAATGGCCAGAAATCCGGTATTGCGCTTTTCACTTGATGACATTAACGGCTTGCATACACCGGGTGTTGATGACGGATTGGCAGAGGATGCGGAGGTGGATTATGGTTGGGGCAATGGCGTTGTGTCCTATCGCCCCCTGGAGTTCGTCTTTTCGTCAAGCGGCCCCAACGGGGAACTCCCTGTAAACGAACCGGCATTTGGGGAGACTTCCGGCGAAGTGGTGTGGAACCTTAATAATTTGAGTGATGGTTTTTCGGATAATGTTGTAGTCATATTGCGGGTTCCCCAAGGCTACATTAATGGTAAATCTTTGGCGGCCCGGGCAATGCTGGAGCATGGCATCTCCTCTGTAATATATACGAACATGATGAGCGTAATAGAGACCTCCAGCCTTGTTACAGTGAATTCCATGGCGAGTTCTGCTCAATTGATGTATACAAACTATAATAACCTGGGACCAGGTGCGACCAATATTTATGACGCGCCCTATGTCCGAGGCCCGTTACCGTTGCCCGATACAAATCCATCAGATTTAGAGGATATTACTGTTACTATCACCGGCATTGGGACATGCTTCCCTCTTTTTAAATCCGTAGATGTAAGATTTGGGTCAGATTTCCAAATAGTAAGCACACCTGCAGTCGGGAAGCCGATCACAGGGTCTGATCCGGTGATTGTTCATTTTGACAGAGGCGATTTCCATCATTACTGCATTTGGATCTATATTTATTATGATGTGCCGGGTACTTGCAGTGAAGGCGACACAATTGGCACCCAATCCGAAATTGTGGTTGGAAATCCTTCATGGACCGACACCGACAGCCAACTTCACAATGTCGTCTTCGAAACTTGTCGGCGGGGAACCAATCATGTTCATCGGGTGATGAGAGGGAATGACCCCGGAAACTACCTCCTTTGGCCTGGATGGACAGAATACTATATCAGGTACGGCTCTCTCAGGACAGGTGAATATTTCACGTCATGGATGCCTTATGGAAATGAAGGATGGCGTATCCATACTGTGCCCCTGGACCATAGCTATGACCTTATAGAGATACCTGCAGGCATCACCTTCCACGGAATTCGTCAGTACAATTACTTAAGCCAGCTTTATAAGGACTGTACAGGGACAGCGCCAGCCCCGACAGATCCGGCATTTAACCATAATACTGATCCTCCGCATACTGTGTGGAAACCGGTAGATATTGCTTGGTACGGCGCCCCCTTCAGCAATCCCCCGGATGAGAATGATTCAAGGGGTGTGGCATTACCGGGCTGCCGCCTGTTAGGGGTCAAGGATAATGATAATCCAGCGTGGCAAGGACCAGACAATGGCATTTGGCGTGTAACTTCACTCTGGCGTATGTGCGATGGCACTTATGGCTGTTCTGAACTTGCCGAGGGCACAGTTATGTCTCTGATAGGGGGAACAATCTTTACCTATGAGACCGTAACAAATCCAGCGGGCGCTGCTCATGAGTGTTTCACATATAATGGCTGGCCCCTCTATAAGGAGCTAAAATCCTGGCCTAAAGTCTATGGTTGGCCTGAGGAGAATCAGGTTCCTGCCGGCCAGGTGGCCCATATCATCCTGAATCCCGAAAATCAGAATCATGCCAGCCAGTGGGTAGACGGGCGATGGGTTGTCAATCTATACGCTATCAGAGAATATATTGACCTGACAGGGATTACCGGTGAAGTCCTTACAGATGGATTGAATATCCCCGCACCGGATCAGAATGTTTTAGGACAAAGCTGTATCGCAGAAGATGACATTATCTTCAATGTTCCTGATCCAATCGGTTGTAGCAGTGCTGTTAATGAAGATGACTCAGCCTGTATGGCCTGGTGGGAAGTACCCCCTGCTTGCCAACCACCAAATGGCTGGGGAAATCCAATTCCTGGCAACTATGCCAATGATGATTTTGTTCCTATGTACCGCTTCCGCCTGAATGTACCCATTTTAAATACAACTCCGGCAAACACAGTGCTCGATTTTATAGGCGAAGTTAGAGTTAATGATCTTACAGTAAGAGGCGCTGATAATGCAGTTGATCCTGTCAGATGGCCAGTTAATAATTATACAGCAAGTACCTCAGTTACCGTACTTGAACTGCCTGGACTGGATATAACAAAGGCAGGGCCGGTTGCCAAAAAATTGGGAGACACCATTACATATACCCTCGAGGCTACAAACTATGGGAATTCTCCCAATGATGGCTGGTATCTGGTAGACTGGCTGCCCAGAGAAGGTGTGAATAGCAGTCAATTTACTCTGGAATATGGTAAAGTCTATATGAACCAAATGCCTGAAGACATAATTGTTGAATATAGTTTAGATTCAGGCTGTTTCACTAATCCATTGGGTGGGACCTGGACTGCAGTATCATTACAGGGGACAACACGAACAGGGTATCAATCGGAGACAGTGAGCAATATTAATCCAAATGCGACCTGCCTGAGATTACGTCGAAATCCCTCAACAACAATGCATTTTAATCCGGGAGATACTCTCTTAGGTGCTATTGATGTTGTTATTCCCAATGATGGTTCACTTGATTCCAAATGGATATATAATCGTGCACTAGGGAGTGCTGCAATGGTCTTCGGAGCTCCCTCAGATGTGTCTCATGTAGAGACAGTAAATATACGGACACAAGTTAGTTCCCAGGTTGCAGTAGAGATTGATAAAACTTTTGAGCTTGACTATATTCGAGCAGGCTGGATCAAATGGAAACTCTTGGTGCATAATACATCTGGAGCAATTGCCAGCAATATTAGCGTCATAGATAATCTGCCGAATGAAATCATTTATGAGGGGCTTGCAGAAGTACTTCCCCCAGGTTGGATCTATGTAGAAGAACCATCTATAGGTGATATAAACGGCGAGCTTCGCATAATGATCAACGAGTTAAGTCCTGATGACGGAAATCCCGGAACTGGTGAAGATGAGGGATTTATCACCTTCTGGAGCAGGGTGAATGAAGGTACACCGATTGGAACTCTCATTCAAAATTGTGCAATGGCAACACCGGAATATGGGACTGGAGACGGAAGTTGCGCTTCGATTATTATTCCGGATCTTGGCGTTAATAAGGTCCAGGAGGCAATTGATCGCATTGAAAGTACGCCAATTACAGATGTCATTCCTTTAGATATAATCAAATACACTATTACCGTTACAGATCAGTTGGAGTTTCCTATATCTATAAGAATCTACGATCTACTGGATATATATGTGGATTACCTGCCAGGTACATTTACCGTCAATGGCGCCACTGCATCTGATACATTTTTCTCTGGCGGTGAACTGGATTATCAATATCCTGATCTGCTAAATCCAGGAGAAACGTTGAGCCTTATTTTTGAAGTGACAGTAAAGGATAATGCCCCAGATAGCTGGATTATTGAAAACAAAGCTCAGATCAGTTCATGCAGCGATCCACTTGATCCATACAGTTGCTTTTCAACAATAGAAACCCCAACAGTGTATGATCAGTTATTTTGTGATGAAACTGATAATGATGGTGATGGATTCAGTTTATGTAGAAGAGATTGTGATGATGCGGATCCCAATGTCAATCCCGGTGCCATAGAGATATGTGATGGAGAAGATAATAATTGTAACGGGGAAATTGATGAAGGGGATGTCTGTGACATTTCCGGTGATTTGGATGGTGACAATGATGTAGACTGTGATGACTATTTAAAATTCGGCGATTCTTTTGGTTTATGCACTAATGAATTGAATTATTTACCGGAAGCGGATCCTGATGGAGATGGGTGTGTAACAGTATCCGATAGAAATATATTATACCCCTCGTGTTTAAGGGTCTGTGATTTAGCATGTCGGTCAAAAAGGGATAAAATCCAGTTAACCTGGATGCATGTTGGAGCAGACTCATACAAGATATATCGAAAGCTTGAAGGGCAGGATTACTCATTGCTTGCCAATATTACCTCCACATATTCCACGTATCTTGACTATGATGTTTCTATTGGTAACACTTATTATTACCTGGTCAAATGCATTTGTAATGATGTTGAAGGGGAAGTATCCAACGAAACAAATATCACGCTGACTGTTACACGAACCAGATAACTCAATCAGAAGTAATTACAAACACAATTAGAGGAGATTTGTGACATATAGGGAAAACTTATATTTTCTGACAGCATATCAACCGATGACACAGGAAGTGCAATGACTACTGTTTATAATCTTCGGGCAACTTTAACCATCTTATAAATAATTAAGAGTATCAATTAATTTGACTAGTAATCCTTCCGCTTTCAGAACTTTTATATCAGACTCCCATAACTCTTACTTAATAGGCCTAAATGGTTTTGATTTCTCCTTCAAATTCTTTCCCAACTTTCTTATATCGTTTTTCGTGAATTGCATGAGAATGTCAGTGCAATCCCATATGGAACGTGAGAAATGTCTTTCCTTATTTCACCGCTATCGAATATTCTTTTTAATCTATTGATTCCCAGAAATATTTTTGCCCAGGCTACAGTGTACCTTTAGGATATAATTCTCGAAAGTCTAATCCTCGATATCATAAAAGTTGGAATATATAGTAGAGGCGTAGGACTATTTAAAGCTCCGAATATGACTTACCATCTCCAGGACGTCCCTTCTTCGGAATTCTCCACCATCCATAATAAGGACTTGATGGATTGAGATAATATACGGGACTTTCCGGGTTGACGATATTAAGATCTTCTGAATTATTAGACAGTACAACTCCGCCAGTCCCACCAAATACACATGCAAATGGAGGATATGCTGGATTTCTTGTTGGTGGCAGTTCCATTATTGTGTCTCCCTCATAATACATAGGATATTCGTATATAGGATATTCAGACCCCGAGGGGGAAGAGGTACTTGACCCATTCGCTTTTTGATAATTTCCTGCCCTTTGCAAAGATTCCGGGGTATAGCTATAATAGCCAAAGCCATAATAGCCATTGTAAGGTTGCGCTCCATAGTCCGGGAAATATAAATAACCATTGGAGTTATAGGACTGGTTCCAACTATATGGGACATTATAATTTGGAAATTGGCTTACTGGGCTATAAAATCCAGAGCTATACCAGGCAGAAGGTTGACCCCAAAATACAGGTCCATCCCAACAGGGGAATTGTGCTTCTGCTCTAAAATGGTTGTTTATAGCCATTCCCAGAATTATTCCAATTACTATGGTCAAAAAATATATTTTTCCCCTTATATTCCTAGCCCTCTTTCTGGATTCGTTAATAAAAAAATTAATCCACTTAAATAATACTCGCTAATTTTTTGTTCCATGCAAACGATCACCTCACCCCAACTTTTGCTGTCTTCATCCTCATTGCTGTTTAAATAGTATAATGTTTTTAAAATAAGAGGTTTTTTTGCTATTTTAATACATTATTAGACGATATCATTATTATCTTGGTTATGAGAATGAGATAATATCGCATTGACCAAGGTGAACACCCAAAATATATCCAAGCTCAAATGGGACATTACTCTATCAACATTATCATGGATACGTATGGGCATCTTATGAAAGCTGTTAATAGGGAGGCATCAAAACGATTAGAAGAAAAAATTTTTGGCAAAAGTGGTAACAATTTGGTAACAAATAGAAGGAAATGAGATAGGCCTCATAAGCTAACTCCTTGATATAAAAGGTGCGCCCAGCAGGGTTCGAACCTGCGACCTATGGATTCTTAGTCATAACCTCTGGACTTAACAACCTCCTTAAATTTCAATAACTTGTTGAAACTGTTTCATTTTCTGTTTGGCAGATTTTGTCATATTTTGGCAGATTTTAGCAAATTTTGGAAAAAAGTCACACCCAAAGTCACACCCAAAAAATTTATCTCAAATTTGGCTATCAAATTTCAAAATTTCCTCTGATTAGCTCACACTATCAAGACCAAATAGCCCAAACGCTCCCGTTAGGGTGCTGCCTAATGGGGATACCCTAAATAGAGGTTCAGGTAATCAATATAAAATGGCCAGGAGGTTGATAAATAGATTTGCGGATCAACCAGGCCAGGATAGCTGGAAAATACCCCGGGCACTGCGTAGGATATTTAGGCAAGAGAGGAGGCCGCTTGGCCACTTCCTACCAGATTATAGTCAAAACACCAACCAAAATTGAAGACTTTCCCCTTTTTCTGCTTTTCGTGAATTATCGTAACTGAGAAGAAAATGATTACGTCTAAATTGATTTAGAGAATAAAAATGATTATAATATATTATAAAAGGAGGTGATTAATTATAATAATTAAAAGATTTTAATATTCTTTTATTATAATTTTCTTAGAAGGAAAGGATATGAAAAAGTTAGGAATTATTGCAATAATAATTGTTTTTTCAATATTCAGCAGTTCTATAATACATGCCCAAGGAAATTTCCTGTTCTGGCAGTATCCTAATTTTTATAGTCAATATAGACAACAATGGGGAGTACAGCCTTACATCCCTGGAAATTTTGGATCATATAATTCCATTCCGCAACCCTGGTCCTCTCAACTGCGTTTATCATCCGAATCACTATCCAATTTAATATTTAATTCATTCCCTGCTATTTCTCCTTTTGGAAACATACCCAATAACTTTTTTTATACACCATCAATGAATGGTTTTAGTTATCAATCAAATGGAAAAGAATATGCCTGAAAAAGAATTTTATTGTTGAATATGCAAAGGAAATTTAAATTGTTGAAGGAGGGAACCATAATGAAAAAAGTAAGGTTTTTAAAGGTGTTGGGAATTTGCCTGTTTCTTTTTGTGAGCCTTTTCTTTATGGCCAACTGGAGTCTGGCTGAAAAACCCTGGATTGAATTAGGTGATATCGATGAATCAGCCGATGACGCCCAGTTCATTAAATGGGAAATTAAAGCCGAAGAAGCTTATGATGTCGTAGTTTATATGGAAGACGATGATGGAAATGATTTTTTGATTGTATTTAGAACCCGAGATGATGAAAATGAATATGATACTTCAGACAATGACCGCCTTGTTGTCGGAATTGGGAAAGAGGATGATTATTATATTGATGATACTAAAAGGACTTACGAGTCAAAATCCTTTGATTATCTAACGTTAAAACATTCATCTGAAAATAGTAATATAAGTTACAATTTCGATGATGATACAACAATTGAGAAAATACGTATTTATGGGGAGGACTTCCAACTCTATTATATTGCCCTGGCTGACTCTGACTACTTTGACGACCTTTCTTGGGAGAGAGACGCTGGTAATTGGGGTAATTTTTTGAACTTCCAAAATGATAACGGAAAAATTTCCGAGAATACATCTATAGATTTTTCAAGTTCATATATTTCCGTATCCGAAAAATCCACCACTTCTTATTACCCTTACCCAGTATTCGGTGGTTTATATGGTGGTTTATATGGTGGTTTATATGGTTTGTACGGCAGTGGGGGCCTTTATGGTGGTAGCCCAGGCGGTATCTATTATGGTTATGGCGGCAGCCCCCCCAGTCTATATGGCGGGTATGGCAGCAGCTATTATGGAGGCCCCGGCGGCCCTCAGTATGGTATATATGGCAGTAGCATAAGCTATCCATACGGTCCCCAATATTCTCTATATGGTAATCCTGGCGGCGGCCCATATACACCATATCAACCAACTAGTTATCCTTTAGGCCCAGGCCCATATCCACGATATCAACCAACTAGTTATCCTTTAGGCCCAG
>JBLIRO010000117.1:0-12135 GCA_049472335.1 bacterium
CTGACAAAAGGCAGGTAGGCCTGTTGCTCGGTAACATGATTGGGCCATGCTTTTTGTCTGACGATCTCTTGTGGGAAGTTGTTGTAACCAAACTGGTGAAACTGGCTTTAGAATTCGGCAATATCCCGGAATTTCTTTATGGTTATGCCGTGTTTGGAAGCATACTAATCAATTTGACCGGGGAATATAAATCCAGTTATGAGCTATGCAAACTCTCCATTGAGCTATGCAACAGGTATCATGCCCGCTCTCAGCTTGCCAGGGCTTCCGAAATACTTGGCGCTCGCGTACTTCACTGGTTTAAACCTGCAAAACAAGCCCTGCCTGTTCTCAGCGATGGATACAAGGCGGCCCTGGAGTCGGGAGAATTGCTGTTTGCCGGCTACATATATGCCATAAGGCTTTTAACCCGTATCAGTTGCTCACATAACATCGACCTGCTTCTGAAAGAAGCCGAAGAGGTCATATCCTTCACCCGAAATACCCAAAACCAAATAGCGCATTATGCCTCCATAGGGTTTCAGTTGATCCTGAGAAATCTGAGCGCAAGGACAAAAGACAGATTCTCATTTCACAATGAAACTTTAACAGAAGCGGATTTTCTGAAGCAATGCAAAGAATACAACCTGGTAACGGCCTCTTGCCTCTTTCATATCCTGAAAGCGGGCTTATATTATATGTATGGGAATTCCGCAGAAGCCCTTCGATCCGTCAATGAGGCCAAAAAGGGATCAAATGTTATAGTGGGTTTTATGTCCACAGCAGACCTGAATTTTTATCATTCCCTGACCCTGGCTGATCTATTCCAGGATGCATCACCGGCAGGTAAAGGGCATTATCTGGAAACGATACGAATGAATCAGGCCCGGTTGAAGACCTGGGCCGATAATTGTCCCGAGAACTTTATGTGCCGTTACCTCCTTGTGGAGGCCGAATTGGCCCGGATATGGGGGAAGGATTGGGAAGCGGTGGACCTGTATGAACAGGCCATTAAATACGCGAAGGAACAGGAATTTGTGCATATAGAGGCCCTGGCAAATGAGCTGGCATCAAAATTCTGGCTCAGCCGCGGCAAAGAGCGAATCGCACGACTTTATCTGGAAAATGCATATTACCTGTATCAACGCTGGGGGGCCCATGCCAAGGTCAAAGACCTGGAAACCCTGTACAGGGACCTTTTAATCAGGGATACAACAAAATCACTAACCATAACCCAACACCTGACATCCTGCAGGCTGGATTGGGAAACCTGCATAAGCGCCCTCAGGGCCCTCTCCGCAAAATTAGACCTGCAGGACCTCCTGAACAATATAATGGATTCTATGATGGCCCATTCAGGGGCCGAGAGGGCCCTCATTATCCTGAAAAATGGGGATGACTGGCGCATTCAGGCCATGAGCGATGTTGTCACAAAGACAAGGGAGGTTTTACAGAATCGTCCATACAGGCCTCAAACTAAAGAGGACCTGGGATTTTCGATCCCTAAAATGGTATTCAACTACTGTTTACGTTCAAAGGAGGCCCTGGTTTCAGGCAATGCCGTGCAGGACCCTCGAATTCAAAAAGACTGGAATATCCAGCGCAGGGAAATCAGATCCCTAGCCTGCATCCCCATCCCGGGCCAGGAAAGTATCAGGGCAATGATCTATCTGGAAAACAACCTGATGACGGATGTCTTTTCCCTCGAAAGGATGGAAATCATTCGACTCCTGTCCGCCCAGTTCAGTATCTCCATTGAAAATGCCCTGCTGTACAATGATCTTAAGCAAAACACAGACACAATTCGTAAAAGTGAAGAGCGATATGAGCTGGCTGTTTCCGGGACATCTGTCGGGATCTGGGACTGGGACATCATTTCAGGCAGGGTGTTTCTATCCGGTCGTTTGAAGAATCTCTTAGGGTATTCGGCCGATGAGTTTATCGATACAATGGATGATTTCTGGGACCGGCTGCACCCTGAAGACAAGGAGGCCACACGGACTGTTTTTACCCGCCACCTCAAGGAACACCTCCCTTATGATTTAGATTACCGACTCAAGACAAAATCCGGTGATTACCGCTGGTTTAATGCCCGGGGACAGGCCATATGGGATGAAACCGGAAAAGCCACCCGGATGTCCGGCTCCATAATGGACATTACCGAAAGAAAACAGGCAGAGGGGGACCTGAAGAAGGCCTTTGAAGAGATCAAAGGGCTAAAGGCGCGTCTTGAGCAGGAAAACATCTATCTTCGCGAGGAAATGGGCATAACCCGGAATCATGGGGAGATTATTGGGCAAAGCAGCGCCCTTAAAAAGGTGCTGATGAAAATAAAAAAGGTTGCCTCTTCCGGCTCCGCAGTTCTGATCTCTGGGGAAACAGGCACCGGCAAGGAGCTGCTTGCCCGCGCCATCCACAACCTGAGTGATCGAAAGGACCGGACTATGGTAAAGGTCAACTGTGCGGCCCTACCTTCAACATTGATCGAAAGCGAATTGTTCGGGCGCGAAAAAGGGGCTTACACCGGCGCATTGTCCCGGCAGGTGGGGAGGTTTGAAATCGCTGACAACTCTACCATCTTTCTGGATGAAATCGGCGAACTCCCTCCGGAATTACAGGCCAAATTGCTAAGGGTGCTACAGGATGGTGAATTTGAGCGATTGGGCAGTCCCAAAACCATCAAGGTTAACGTGCGGGTGATTGCCGCCACCAACCGTGACCTGGAAAAAGCCGTGGCTGAAGGGAGGTTTCGTGAGGACCTCTTTTACCGTCTGAATGTATTTCCCATCAAGATGCCCCCGTTGAGGGAGCGCGTGGAGGACATCCCCACGCTGGTGTGGGCCTTTGTAAAGGAATTCGGGCAAAAGATGGGCAAAAACATCCAGACCATTTCCAAACAAAGTATGGATCTGTTACAGAAATATAGCTGGCCGGGCAATATCCGGGAGCTGCGTAATGTGATTGAGCATGCCATGCTGATGAGCGAGGGAAGCCATCTGAAGGTTGATCTTCCGGCCCCCAAATCCGCTGAAGCCACCTCCTTTCCTTCCCTGGAGGAGATGGAGCGTGAGCATATTAAAGCAGCCTTAAAGGCCACCGGTTGGCGGATTCGCGGTAGTAACGGTGCTGCTGAATTGCTGCAGATCAAACCATCAACGCTTTACTCGAGAATGGAGAAACTGGGGATCCCAACCCGGCGGATAAAAGATGACCATTAAGACATGGATTGAAATATTGCATAAAACTATGAGGTAAATCCACTTTTCGGGTTTCTTTAAACAATGCAAAAATATCGATATATCGACTAAACATCGAAATATCGATGCTTTTTTGATCCTATTTCCTTTATCTTATCTGCCACACATCCCTTCTAACCTCTTATATTATATATACTTTTAAGCCTTTCACCATCAGCGTATCCACCGTTGGCATACTCTTGCTCTAATATCAAATCATGATTATGGCCGAGTTTAGATTCCTTGTTTCGAATAAGGATAGAAAAAATGCGCTGGATGGCCTGCGCTGCTTTCTGGGGCCAACCGGGGCCAAACCGGGGTGTATCAGATGCAGTATCTCTTGTGATGCGGATAAACCCAACCTCATTACCTATACGGAAAAGTGGCAGTCCGAGGAATTCTTAAGACAACACATTCAAAGCCATCAGTATCGACAGCTTCTATCCATCATCGAGCTATCGGTCAGGAAGCCTGAAATCGGATTCTATCATATCACCCAAACAGGGGGGCTGGAAGTTATAGAAAACGCACGTACACAGATAAAATAAAGGGGACGAAATCTCAGGCAGTTCTGCTAATGTCCGGCTAATGGCCATTGATTATTAAATCAGCCAAGTATTTTTCGTTCTCACAGAAATCCATCACACACCTGTGGGTAAAAGGTCAATGATGTTCATCCGGATTATCATTCAACCTTTTTAGCTGTAATCCTGTAAAGAAGGGATACTCTTTATCCTAAATCCTTGCTCCGGTCTATGGAAAACCTATTACAGTTGAGGACCTTACAAAAAGATGTTGAATCATTCCGGAAGATACATCCCCTGGGAACAGGAAGAGGAACTATCGGAAAAAAACAGAAAGAGAGGCTGTCGGGAAAGAACTAAAAGAAAAGCAAAAGGAAAAGAGGGTGAATTTCGAGCCTCTTTAAGCAGTCATACAACTGCTTAATCTCAGGTACCGTTAGGTATCCATCGAATATTAAAACCGGCCGGAAAGGGGGTGTTTTGAGAAAGGGCAAATAAATCGTTGTTCTGCATCATTCATTTCAAAAAACATAAAAAACAGAAAAGGAGGTATAAAGCAGATAAAAATCTAAAATTTCTTAAATCATCCGTGCTTTTCAAAGCTAAAATTTGGGCTTTTATAATCTCTCAAATCAAAGAGGAGAAAATCGTCTTCTTTCGGTCTATAGCACTCTGAAACATTGATTCTCATCTGAATATTAAGAGGGATTATGTTACAACCAGACTTTAGTGTAGAAGGGAAAAACGCTTCAAGTTGTGAATATTTTCATCATAAATAAGGAGTAAATAATCATGAGACGTTTTGTTGTATGTTTAATGACACTGGCATTTAGCCTCCAATTAGTTATGCTGTTTTCCGCCGCAGCCTTAGCGGATCCGGTTGTCTGGACGGGACCTAAAATCACCTTCACCAAAGCCGATTTTGCCGACTGGACACAAGAGGCAAACCAAGATCGAATCACAGAAAATGTCTGGATAACGCGCGCAGATTCTGAAGGTATATACAATATCAAGACGGAGTTTACGTATAGTCACTATTCCAGTCCAGCAGATACTGAATGGGCATACGGTTCGGCTGCCAACTGGCAGTCGCTTACTTTTCAGGATTGGGAGCATTGGCATGGTAACAACCCCCCTATTACGGTTGGTCAGAATGCTGTCTTGCACCTCATCTCCGATGATATCTATATTGATATCAAGTTCTTGAGCTGGACGTCAGGTGGAGCCGGCGGTGGTTTTTCTTATGAACGGAGTACCCCAGGGCAACAAGCCATCAATGTTGATATAGATATCAAGCCAGGCAGTTATCCAAACAGCATCAACCTGGGTTCTAACGGCAAGGTGCCAGTGGCGATTTTCGGCAGTGCGGACTTTGATGTCACCACCATTGACTTTTATAGTGTCACATTAGCAGGCGCTTCGGTGGTGCTTAAAGGTAAGGCTCAGACACCAATGGTATCGATTGAAGATCTTAACGCAGACGGCTTTAATGATTTGATCATCCATGTCGATACCGAAGCCCTTGAACTCAGCACACATGATACCATAGCTATCTTAGAAGGCAAAACCGATGATGATACACCTATCACCGGAGAGGATTCAGTTCGTATTGTCCCCTACGAGGAGGCAGTGTGTCCCTGTCAGGGGGGATTTGATACTATTATTGCTAACTATTTACAAGATATCAACACCTGTTGGAACAACAATAATACTGATGTTGGTATTTCAAATGGAGTAGGGGGACCTGCTGGTCTTTATGCTACTGCCAATACTGGTACTCTTACTTGTACGTATCAATGGCCTGGTATAAACGGCGGCACAAACTATGGAACACAAGCAGAAATTCAAAAATGCATTGACACTCTTGTCACTGTAATAGCAGAGGATCCTACAGTGTGCTATTAACCGAAAATCCACCAGAGCCAACTCATGAGTGATTGAAATATTATTATGCTGACATAAATAACAGCAATTCTAATTATGACATCCATTGAGGTTGAATAAACATTTTACGAAGCGATATAGGGAGGTCTTTCTGTAAATTTTCTTAGCGAAGCCGCAGTGTATAAAATTGCAAATGTCTGAGCGAAGCGAGTTTATGCAATTTAGCGAAGCGAGCTTAGTAAATTCAAAAAGCCTGCCCGTCTTAGCGAAGTAAACATGTTTACTAATCCACCTATGAACTTAAGGGACATGGGCATGTGTCAATGCCCATGTCCCTTTCCGTCTTAGGCGCATTTCTCGTAGGGAGGCAAGTAGGGACGTGCAGGGGGGACGTAGAAGGCAAGTAGGGACGGTTCTTTCGAAGGCAAGGGGTTATCACGGGGTCATTATCACGCATTATCACGGGGTCACATTATCACGGGTCATTATCACGGGGTCATTATCACGTTATCACGGGGTCAGGTCTTTTATTATAAGGTTTTAAAACATAAGCAAAAAGAAGAAAAAAAGAAAAGGTTCTATTTTTTTCTAAATGCAGTAGATACCATATTATATATTTTATCCATTCTTAATTCATAATGGGGCATGTAACTGCGATAAATATTTTTTAAATAAAAAAGGAGTAAAAACATGAAATATATACGCCTTATGATTTTCTTCAGTCTTATACTGGTTTTAATAGGTTTCCTTTTGGTTATCATAGAATCAGGCAAAAAGCCGCTATCAATCGAAGCAACCGCTGAGTCCAAACCCGAATCTGTTCAGGAAACCAGATTCTTCCGTGTATATTTAAATGAAACTGAAACTGATAATAAGACTATCATGCCCATGAATGAGTATGAATCCAAAGACGAAAAAGGGTACGTTATAGTGGGAATAATGGATGGTGATGATTATGAGCGATTACTCAATACAGGTTTTGAGATAGAAGAGGTTTCCAATCCCCTGGCTCAGGTGAAACAAGTAGAAACAAGTGGGAAACAAGTGAACAAGTGGAACAAGTGAACAAGTGGGGACGGTTCTTGACTTGCCTTTTTAATAATGAAGGCTATAGGGCATCATGAGTTCTCAAATGGACGGAAGAAGGAAAAAAGAGAAAAAGGGGGGAAAAAGGGTACGCAGAATCAGGCAAAAAACCTCTATCAATCGAAGCCAATGCCAAGTTCAAATCCGAATCTATTCAGGAAACCAGATTCTCCCGTGTATATTTAGATAAAACTGAAACTGACAATAAGACTGCCATACCCATGAATGAGTATGTACACGGATACGAAAAAATCCCGGATCGTTAACAATAGTATAAAAGAAGTTATTTATGATTAGAACGAGTTTATACTTCTCCCTTTAAATATAAAAAGGGCAGAAAAATAAGGGATAAAACAAAAACCAAAAAAAGCAAAAAGGAAAATAACTGCCATTTAAATTTTTTGGGGTTCTTTTTCTAAGATAATAGAAGTTAGTTTAATATCGTTTTCCAAAAGAAACTTATCCGTATTTTTCTTGATTATATTAATGTAATTTTCAGCAGTTAAGTCTTTTATGTCCTGGTAAACCTTATTCTTCCATTCCCATACTTCTAATAAAGAACTATCATTGTTCTTCATCGGATACCTCCATAGGGGTAATTAATTCTATCCTCTTACAATATCCCTCTTTTATGTTTATCCCATTTATAAGTTCCATTTTTTTAAAATTAGCTAAGTGTTTTAAATTCCAACTAATTAAAGCATCCATCTCGAAGACAGTTGCAGTTGCAGCATGGATTGCATCATCAATCTTATGAGCAGGAAGAACTCCCTCCAAAATATATTTATTGGCAAGCTCTATAATCTCTTCATTGATTATCAATCTCTTAGGTTGATATTTTTTAATAATGTTTAAAAGTTCATTTCTTTTTTGAGGATTGGCCTTTCTAATCTCCTCAATTACAATATCAGATATGAATATTTCATATTCATTATGGGCAATTTTGCCAAAAAATTTCAATGTTACCTCTTTCTTCTCAGGAGCATCATCTGCAAAATAAAAATTCCAAGTCGATGTTTCAATATATAATTTTGGTTTTCTCATAACTTATCCTTTAAATATCTATCTTAATTATACAACATTCATAAATTTGTTTCTATATTTCGTTCAATATACATATAGACGGGTGTCAAGGGAATGGAGACAAGTGAATGGAAAGCAGTATACTGAAACTGACAGTAAGACTCTCATACCCAGGACGCGAGGGGGGACGGTGTTAGTTTATTAGTTTAACCTGTTTTTCACAAAAATTTATCTCTATTGAAATCATTGACTATTCAAAAGATCAATGCGCCTAACCATTCCTTGAAGTAAAGCACACGGTCCTTTTGGGACGGTTCAATGAGAAACAGTTCAATATCCTGAGCTAATATTTTAAAATCAAGTTTTTTTGATTTCTCCTTGAGTTTCTTAATCAGTAGGGCAAGCAGGGATGATTCTTGACTTGCCTTTTAAAACAAATGGTCTAATATACGAAACTATCTTGGATTGAAAAAATTCTAAATTTTTAAATGATAATATTTTTATTATTATTCTGTTTTACCCGGTTAATAGCTCCAATAGCATTATTTACATTTCCTTATATTTTTGAACAACCGAGCATAAATAATATCTCTGGGATGTCTAATCGTATCGGATAAAAGGGATCATGAGTCTTTTCATCAGATGAGGAAAGTTACTTCAGACAAGATAAAATATTTTTAACCTTTACTTGTGAAAATACTCAATAACCTTTTCAACAAAATTCTTACCATTTATGAGCATCTCTTCAGCCTCTTCATTTGAGATTACAAATGTATATTCATAATCCCCTATTTGCCTTTTAGTAAAGCCCCTATTAAGCTCTCTTCCCATTTCTTTAGAAAAAATACCCTGTTTAACAAAATGCTCGCCAAAGGCAGCAATTACTCCTTTATGTGATGAAAAGGAAAGATCCTTTGTAAGTAAAAGGGCCTGAACAGAAAAAAACATTGCATAGTAAGTTCTAGAAACCGAGGATTCATAGTCCCCTTCTAAAAGCAGCAATTTAGCACTTTTAAGATATCTATTTGCCCTTTGAATTAAAGATTCAATCTCTGAATCTTTCTCCTTCATGCTGGAATTCCTTCCTTTCTTATGTTTATTAGTAATGGGCTATTAATTTTCAAATACTTATTTTCTGATATGGGATAGACGGCTATTAATAGATTATATTTCAAGTTAATTTCCGTGATAATATCTATCATTCTATCAATTTCTTTTCCTGGAATAACCTCACCTCTTAGGACAACGAGGATATCAATATCAGAATCCTCATCTTCATCACCCCTTGCCCACGATCCATACAGAATAACTTTTTTTAATCTTTTACCATACAACTTACTGATTTCCTTTTTAAATTCACTCAATATCTCTTTTAATTCCATGTTTTCTCACTTTCCAGTATGGACACCCACTTCGGGGAAAGATTCATGTCTATTAATAATTTCATTTTGATGCCGAAACTAGCGGAACATCGATTTCCTCTACACGCCATGCTGCATAGGCAAGCGCCTCGCTAATATCTTCTGCTTCCAGGTAATGGTATAGTGCCAGAATTTCCTCTTTGGTGTGTCCAGATGCAACAAGTCCAACTATAGTCCCCACAGTTACCCGCATGCCACGAATGCAGGGTTTTCCACCCATGACACCAGGATCAAAACTAATTCTTGTTAATGACTTCATTTTCAGACCTCCACTGATAAATATGTATTCCTAAATAACACTATAGCTTGTTGCACCTTTTAGTGCAAGTTATTTTCTTTTTGGTGTTTTCTTTTTGGTTGACAATAAAGCATAAGTGAGATCACCTACAAAGGTTTTGTCAAGGAGGAAAAAAGAAGTGTCAAGGGGACGCCCTTTGAGAGCATTTAAAAGCTTGTAGAAAGCAAGTAGGGACTTGATTTGCCTTTTTATTAATGAAGGCTATAGGGTATCATGGGATCTCAATTGGACAATACTTTTGAGAATATTTCAATGTTTTCAAAAAATGAAACTGATAAAAATTTTAGAAAATTAGCAAATTCATTAGGACAATAAAGTTATATGAGCTTTAAAATTATAATTGTATTTTCTTTTGTATTTTATATAAAAAGTAACATGCTTCTATTTGAATGTCTATAAAATGAATTTCGTTTCTCTTTTTGGTTATTTTTAACTAATATCAATATAGAAACCTCCAACTTATTTGTCAAGCTAATTAATTGAATGTCATCCTAGTAGAGAATAATCCTACTAACCTGTTATATTCTATATACTTTTTTTGCCTTTCAGATTCGGCCATTTACCATTGGCATACTCTTGTTGGAATATCCAATCATGATTATGGCAGAGTTCAGGATCCTTGTTTCAAATAAGGACAGAAAAATGCAATGGATGACCTGCGCTGCTTTTTAAGGCCAACCGGGGCCAAACCGGGATGGGAGGAATTAAGGAGACATAATATCTAATCTCATTATGCAAAAATAGCAGGAATATTATCAACTCGCTTCCCATATAGTTCCACAATGGGGTCTTGAAATATAAAAACCTATAAGTCCACATATTCAATGATTATTCTGAAATCTGCTTTCAATATTTCAAGACCTAATCCCACTTAATCTCTTGCAAAAAAACTAAAATATTACAAATAATCAAATTTAGAAATTTATTTCCATGGGTTTAGGAGTGATACACTTGTATTTTCCATATCTACGATATTTCTCGTAACAACGATTAATCCGTAAAATATACCAGTTGCTGCAATAAGTAAATCAATAGCGGGTATTGTGATACCTTGCTTTTCTGAGTTACCTTGAATTTTACCCCAAACTTTGGCTACTTCAGTATTTATATCCAAGATCCTTCCTGAAAATCTTTCCCTCAACTCATTATCTATCCAGGACTGAAGCTCATTCTTTCTTTTTGATTCAGAAAGTTTTGAAATACCTTTCTGAATTTCTCCAATTGTCAAGACACTTAAATAAAAAGAATTTTCCTGACAAGATGTGATCCAGTTAATAACATTTCTATTGGGATTAGATTTTATCATTTCAGAAATAACGCAAGTGTCGAGTAAGTAATTCAAAGGTCTACCCTCCTTGAGGGTTCCTTGCTCCTTTTTAAATCTAAGTCTATCCCATGTAAAGGAGATTTTTGAAAGAATTCAACCAAATTTATCTGTGGCTTGATTAACTTTTTATAATCCTCTATTGATAAAATAATTACTATTTCAATACCCCTTTTTGTAACAACCTGAGGCCCTTCTTTTTGTGCCTCTTTAACTACTTCACTGAATTTATTCTTTGCATCTTGTAAGCTCCAAACCTTTTTCATTTGCTTCACCTCGAATCATTTAAACTAGACTATCTAGACAGTAGCATATAATAGAAAATATATTTTGTCAATCAAGTCTGAGCAAATGTCAAGCCAATGTCATGCGAAATCCGGTTAAATTGGAAGCAAGCAGAAGAAAGAAAAGCCATTAAAAAAGTCAGGTGAAAAGCCATGGGGTCTTTTATTATAAGGTTTTAAAACAAAAAGCAAAAAGAAGAAAAAAAGAAAAGGTTCTGGTTCTTTTCTAAATGCAGTAGAGATCATATGATACATTTTACCCATTCTTAATTTTAATTCATATTGGGGCTTATAACCTAATAAATATTCTTTAAATAAAAAGGAAAAAGAAAATGAAATACCTACGCCTTATGATTCTCTTCAGTCTTATATTGGTCTTAATAGGTTTCCTTTTGGTTATCACAGAATCAGGCAAAAAGCCTCTATCAATCAAAGCTACCGCCGAATTTAAACCCGAATCTATACAGGAAACTAGATTCTTCCGTGTATATTTAAATGAAACTGAAACTGATAATAAGACTGTCATGCCCATGAATGAGTATGAATCCAAAGACGAAAAAGGGTACTTTATAGTGGGAATAATGGATGGTGATGATTATGAGCGATTACTCAATACAGGTTTTGAGATAGAAGAAGTTTCCAATCCCCTGGCTCAATTAGAGGAACTAAGGGGACATAATATTTAATCTCATTATGCTAGAAATAGCAAGAATAGAAAAGGGGGAAAGGGGACGATTCTGTTTTTTATTTTTCTCTTGTCGAAACAACAATTATTGTGGTTTGCCAAAATCCCATCTGGGATCAAAACATCACTGCTCCAATACTCAAGTAAAACAATTTGTTAGCCAGAATTTAAGACTAATTAATGACTAAAGCTGGGATATGATAATCAATATTGAACCTTATATTGGTAAAAAGTTAATATGCCGGGAAAGACAGAGACTCTTCTTTATACGGCATCTCCATTATCTGCAACCAGTCATTTTCCCAGTATCCGAATTGATGTTCCTGGTGCATCATCGGCACCTTAACGGCGGCCTCGGTCATCAGCCAAAACTCCATTTCCCGTGTGTCAC
>JBLIRO010000118.1:0-12074 GCA_049472335.1 bacterium
ACTGCCGTACATTCCATAGCCGCCAAGTCCATAACTGCCATACATTCCATAGCCGCCAAGTCCATAACTGCCATACATTCCATAGCCGCCAAGTCCATAACTGCCATACAGTCCGCCGAGGCCATACGTTCCATAGCTGCCATAAAGGCCGCCATAATAGGCATTTGCCTGGTTGGTAACACAAAGGCACAACGTAATAACGAGCACTAAAATCAAGCATGCAAACATATTCTTTTTCATTTACATGAACCTCCTTGAGCATTTCCACAAGAAAATCTTGATGAAAATATCTTTGATTAATAAAAGAAAACGAAACTTAACATGAATTGCTAATTTTTTCCTCACCCCCTTTCATGTATCTCATTGAAAATAATGAATTTTGTATTTTTCCAGGAAGGAAAAGTTGTGTAATGAAATGGTAATATTATATATCACTAATTATACCATTATTTTAAAATCTTGCATGAGTTATTTCCTAAAATCTATATCCTGACATATAAAAAAAATATTTCAAGTAAATGAAGCTCAATAGGGAACAAAGATATAAATAATGAAAAGAAAAAAGGGGGGTCAATCTGTTTTTCTCTTCTATAGATATATTAGCTTGTCTTTATTAGGACATTTTTTAAATTTCCTGCCATATTCCGCAATTGCGTTTAAAATTGTAGCCTTTATATTAACATATTTTAAGACGGCTTTAAATAGGTTTTTTTTATGCTTTATTTTGATTAGCCGGTCATCCATCATTATAAATATAATATTAGTTTCTTTTAAGATATTATTTCTCTTATGAATAGTAAAATTAATACTGTAAAAAAAGATAAATGCAGCAAAACTACTATTACCCAAAAGAATAAAAAAGCAAAAAAATAATAAAAAACAAAAAAGGTTTTGATATCATATAATAATGATTTTTGCCAAAAATGTGTTTGGCATTGATTATGCTTATTTTATTAAATATATGAGATAACATCATGAAATAATTAATTTTTTCTGATTTGAAGAAGATTACAATTTCACTTTTTTGATTAATTCCAGCTAAAAGATAATGAACAATGTAATTATGTTTAATTTTTATTAAAAGAAGGAGATTATAGAATTATTCATAGAATTGATTTTGCAGATTAATAGTGGGGTGAAATCGTTAGAAAAAAACTAATATGTTAGTAGAAATATAACAATATAATCATTTGATATTATTAATGTATTAATAATTGTTAGAATAGAAATAACAAAAATGAGGTTTTAATCCAAGAAAAAATTGTTTGTGTGTATTATCGTAATACTTCATTCCATTTAATTTCATTTCTATACATTTAAATTTTTCTAAACTAATTAAAAAATATTTATTATTTAAAAAAATAATCACATTTATTGAAATTTTGATCATTATTAGGCACATTTCATGCTTTATATAATATATAAAAGATGAAAAAAATGAGATTTAAAAAACTAATGCATGAAAACACAATATATTCATAATCGAGTCTACAGTTGCGAATTATCTTTATCTAATCTGAATATGAGATACAATAAAGAATTACGGTCCTGCTTTTCCCTTTGTTTTCTGATTCATTTTAGAACGAAATGAGCTTCTTTTGCATATAATACTACTTGTAAAAATTAGTTGCATATATCAACAAGGATCTGGAGATTCTTGGTTAGGAAAATAAGTTTAGAGATGATCTCTTCTGTCGAATTAATGTAGTCAGGTTGGATCTCTCTCCGTTACGGGAGCGTCTGGAAGATGTCCCCCTTTTGATAGCGGGTATTATAGATAAGCTTAACAAACAGAATGAGAAAAAGGTGGATGGTATTACCGATGAGGCACTGATGTGTCTTCTTTCTTATTATTATCCAGGAAATATATAGGAATTGGAAAATGTTATCCATAAAATGGAAGCTGCTTTTTTAATGAATGTCCTGAAGCAAAACAATTGGAGCCGTGTTAAGACAGCTCACCAGCTTAAAATGCATAAAACAACACTTTTCAGAAAAATAAAGTCCCTGGGAATAAAGATTCCGTCCTCCGGAAAGGAATCCGGTCCCGAATCTAAGGTTTAAATCCAAAGGATGTTTTTCATAGGGGGAAATAAAAATGATCATAGGGAAGATAAAAGAGAAGATTTTAAAGAAATCCAACTCTCATTTTCTTCTGCCTATTGAACAGGCAGGGCCTTATTATGGATATTTAGTATCACGGTATTGCGATCGGGTAAATCCATTTAAAAGGCTTACCAATGAAACTGATTCGGATTTAAAGAAATCTTGTATGTCTTGCAGTGATTCACAAATAAAACTTTCTATGAATCAATCCCATGTTTACAGATATCTCAGACAAAATGTTACCTACTTTAATGTGTCAAGAAACATTTCATATATAAATAATCTCAGGAAAATGAAGTATTGAAGAATTTAAAAACCTATTATATTCCGTACATATTTCCTTGCAGTCAGCTTTTAATAGGTCATTGTTTATAATAAAGAATAAACAAAATTCATCCCTAAAAAAGAAAACGGCGTAGAATTTACCATTAATATTTTCTACGCCGCTTTTAGAATTATCATCATAATAACCCATGACCGTTTTTGTTTAGGTTAATTTGATTCAATGCTGCCTATTGTCTATAAATGTAATCCATTTCTTTTCCTTGTAACCAGTGGTAAACTGCAAAAAGGGTTATATGATATAAATAGTTAGCACCAACAATAGGTATCTCCTGATCCGGTTATAATACAACATGGGCTACAGCCTGGTTTAGATAGTATCGTGAGAGTAGTTACATTATCTATGGTACCATTACTTGTCCAATCAATACCGACATGTTTCTTTATCGGCTTCAAGAGATTACCTCTCTTATCTAAAGGTTCAACACCCCTTACATTTCCTTGATCATCCAATGTTAGTGTTATTTTATACATTTTGATTTCCTCCTTTTTAAATAATTACGCCTTAAATTAATAAACATTAAACCTGCTAAATTAAAATGCTTTTTAATTAATATTTCATTAATCACCCCCTTCCCTTGCAAACCTGATTTCTTATGGCTCCACCTCTAAATTCATTGTTTATTTTAAAAGCCAACTGTAAACCTGGCCATAATCAAACGTTTAGGGTATACCAATGGATGGGTCAGATCAACATTCTGATAATTAAATTTTTGGTTGAATATATTTTTCCCTTCGATGCTAAGAAAACCTGATCGTTCGGGAAAGCGATACCTGAAAAAGGCATCAACAACCCAGAAATGATCCTCCCCTGATGTTATACCAGATTCCTTATTTCCAAAGTCACCTTTTTGATCAAAATATGTTATCTTCACCCGGGAACTTAATCCTGATGAATGAAAAAGATTTATTCCGAGCGGAAACCGATGCGTTTTAACATGAGACATCTCAATAGTACGCGTGCAATTTGGATCCCTTATAAATTGTTCAAAATGATATTCTGTACTTATTGCCAGCCAATTAAAGGGTGTCCAGTAAAGATAAGAACGGCTCAATTTTTCATTTAGATCTACTTTGGTTAGATATGCATTATTTGTGCTAGAAATCATGATTATAGGTTCCTTCATGTCCCGTTCTGAAAATTCTGTGCCTAAAAACAGCTTCTTGGTGATTTTTTGATCAATAGCAATACCATATCGCCATGAGCTTGTCCCATTTCCGTCGTCATAAAATTGATTGAATCCAGCTACCTGAGTGGGCTCCAAGGTCTGATCAGCGATAAGCATTTTTTTTAGGACTCTGAATCCGGCCGCACGAAATGTAGTTCCGGAAAATGGATTCCATGTGATTCCCAGCTTTGGATTGAATTGAGACAGATCCATATATGGACCTTTTTTAAAAAAGTCTGTGCTCCCCCCAATAGTCCACGTGATTTTTGTGGAATAGTTTATCTTTGAATATATATATAGATTGGTATGTCGAGTCCCGGTTTCCTCATCTTCAGACATTATTATCATTGGGGGGTCTGGAACAGTTAAGCTTACTTTGTCTTTGCTGTCTAAGTTGAAATGACCTATTCCTGATGTAAGAATTAATCTTTCAGAAACAAATAAGTGCCGAATTTCATATAAGTTACCCTTATCCTCTTCTATTGAATCAAATTTTACACCTTCAAAAAGACGGTCATTATAATTTGCCTTGAGGAATATAAAAGATCCTAAAACATTTGAATAAGGTGAAAATTTATGATTAAAACCAAACCGAATAGATCTTGTTCTCTCATCATGCCTTTCCGTAAGCCGAAATATATTCGGATTAAATCTTAATATAAGATCGCCTTTTTCTGTTCCTGTATAACGAAACTCAGTCTGAATAGTTGTATTATTAGAAACGCTTGTCTGAAGGAATGTATTAAAAATATTCTCTTTCAGATCATTATTTTCCCGGAATCCATCCGTCTCATAATGAAATTGGCCTAAACTGTAAGATAACCGGTCCCTACTCATGGAATATACAAACTCATTTCCAAGAGTATTATCCCCCCCTGTAATATAATTTTGTTGAAACGCATTTCGGTTTCGATGGAATAGATAATTGTATTCATTAAAGGAAGGATAAACCGGTCCCGCTCCTTCCTGAATATAAAGATTGCTTTCTGCAAGTTGCGGTTGTACGGGATTGATATTGATTGGCTGCAACAACTGAGATTGGAGAAGCTCACTGACCCTGGCTATTTCATGACGGGGAACAGATGCATATAAATCGGCAAGAAATCTATGGGCTGAATGATTTCCAGGATCTGTATTAAGTGACTTCCATCCTTCCACAAAAGCCAGTTGTTGAAATCCAAGATCTTCGTATATCCCGGCCAGACTTGCGCTTCTTGCCGCAAGGTCATCATCCAACAACAGGCGGGAGCGATAAATCGCACGATTTTCATTTAACCGGATGGATGTGTGCAGGTCTTCCAGGGCCTCTACCGGACGGTTAAGGGTTTGTTTGCGAATTGCGTCATAGAAAAAGGGTGTAGGATCCAGCGGATCCAGCTCCTTTGCAACAGAAAACTGCTCCTTTGCCAGTTTGTCTCGATTCTCTTCAAAATAGGCTTTGCCCAGATAGCTTCGAATAAGCGAGTTGTTGGGTGACAGGGCAGCCGCTATCTCTATTTCGCTCCTGCCCTCTTTTAGTAGGCCCTCTCTTATCTTTGCCAATCCAAGACCAAGCCGTGGAAAAGGTGCTGCCTGGTCCAGGCCGATTGCAACTCTAAAGGCAATTCTGGCCTCATGGGTTTTAAGTTGCGCCAGATAGACAAATCCCAAAATGGTCTGTGTTAGTGATAACTTGGGATTTAAGGCCACAGACTCCTCTGCCGCCTCCAATGCCCGGTCCAGATTGCCAACGGATAACCATAACTCTACAAGTCTTGCCCATGCCAGTGCATTTTCCGGAGCCAGTCTCACTGCATCCTGAAGGTTTGATAACGCGCTTTGGAGGTCAAAATGGGCTTGATTAGCGTAAGATAGCGCTATCCTTGCGGTAGATGATTCAGGATCAAGGACTACAGCATGGTGTGCCAGCTGAAGCGCCTCGTTCTTTTTATTCTGCACAACCGCGATTATGGATTGAAGAGCGAAGGTATGAGCATTTGACGGGTCCAGATCCAAAACCCAGTCGATATCGATTTTTGCTTCATCGACACGTCCTACTGTGAGTAGTAAAGCGGCCCGATAGATAAAAAAGCCAGGCTCCCCAACGGGTTCAGATACCGATTCAAGACTGGCAAATGCTCCGGCCAGATCCCCCTGCCGGTAAAACTGCAAGGATGTACGCAGGGCCTTTTCCCAATCGGTACCTGGTATTTCCATAAAATCCAAGACCTGATAATCTATTACAGGCGGATAATACATTGCCCACTGAACCGCATCCCTGGGGCGGACCAGAATACTAAGGTAAGGGGCCTTTTCCTGTTGTGCCAAAGCTGACTGACCACTTGTCAGCACAAGGCTTCCCACATTATTTGTGGCTGAAATCCGCCCTTCAAATACCGATAAAACGGCCTGATCTTTCTCAACCCTTATAAAGAACTCTGTACCCTCCACACCCGCGTTTACAAAGGGAGTGTTTACTTTCAGGCTTCGGGGAATCCGGCTGAAGAAATAGGCCGCCCCGCTGAGCAGTTTGATCAATGCCTTTTTCTCTTTATCAATACCGGTGAAAGTAATGGTGGTCATCTGGTCGAGACGTATGACGGTCTCATTATACAAGATAAGCGCTGCCCGGCTTCTCTTCTGGACCCGAATCGTGTCGCCAGGATAAAATAGATCGTTAAGCTGAACAGGCTCCCAATCCTGTTTTCCTTCCCTTGATATCTGAACTATACCCTGCACTGATACCACCTTGGCGATCCATCCTTGATGAATATCTGAATAGCAGGAGTTTGGAAAGAAACACCCCGAAAGAAGGGTTATGAATGTGATTATGAAAAAGCAATAGAAATGTTTTTTTTGCATCTCTGCCACCCCCTTTATAGAATTACCATTATAACTTTATAATAACTCCCTATTTTATTTAATATTGAAAAAGGTCTTTAAAGTAGTGTATAGATATTTATGTATAAAGTCCTTACTTTTTGTTCAGGGAAACCAAACCGGCCCATTCTTTTTTGGGTGGATTTTTTATATATCCTTTACACAACTTTATATAAAACATTGATGGATTGTCTTCTTTGAGTATTTTAAAAGACTGGTAAAAAAGCCGGATCGCTTTTTCCCATGATCGATTCCTGTAAGCTTGGAGTGCCTCGGAAAAAATCTCATATCCTTTTTTCATGTCATTATCAGATTCTTCCAGGCGGGATATTAATTCAAAAATTACAACGGGTTTCGACTTTCCTAATAAAAGAAACTCTCCCAGTTCTCTTGTTAAAAAACCTTCAAGCTGATAAAGCACCTCTTTTGATACCAATATTTTGGTGCCTAAGAATTTGTTCAATCCTTCTATCCTTGTTGCCGTATTAACTATATCTCCCAGTGGACGGTATTCGTAGTGATCCATGGCTCCCACTGTTCCCAGAAGCATGTGCCCGGTGTGCAAACCTATACGAGTAGGCAGTTTAAGGCCGTTGAAAGACGTATTAAACTGTTTTACCATTTTGGTTATATCAAGTGCCGCAAGGCATGCCTGATTCCTGAGAAGGGTGTCAGGATTTTTTGTAGTTGCCCAAACCGCCATCATAGAATCCCCTATTACATCAGAGACTATACCGCCATGATTCTTAACCGGCTTGAAAATGGTCTCATAATATTTGTTCATAAAGCTCCTAAGCTCATTTGGGGGCAAGGATTCCGACAAATTAGTATAATGTTCGGCATCTGTATGTAAACACGTGCCAAAGACTATCTGGCTGTTTTTTTTTAAATCCACCACTTCTCTTGCAATATGATCCACAACATTGTCAGGAAGGAAATATGAAAATGCTTTTCTTATTTTCTGGCGCTCCTTAAAGGCGTCAAAATATTTCCATGACATTGCCCCGAAAAAAGCTATGGGCACCTGAAGAAATATAGGGATTATAAGAGGACACCATGTGCATGCGGTATTAAATTGATATTGAGCATTGATCAGGTAAAGGAGACTCAATCCTATCATACTTGCCAAGGCATGAATAAGGGGAAAAAGTGTACAAACAAAACCCAGAGCGAATCCCCAGAAAAATACTGAAGCAAAATTGACACATGGGCATAAAGGCTTAATAGAATTATCCTCTAAAAGGTTTTCAAAAGCTGTGGCAGCAATCTCAACTCCGGTGATATCTATACCGTTTGGTTGAGAAAAGACGGTGTAGAAGCCGTCTTTTTGTTCAGGCCTCATAAGTTCTGAAACCCCTACAAATACCACTTTCCCCTTAAAATCAAATTTTTTTTGTTTTAAACCATGTTTTTCATACAAATTCAAAACCTCATGATATGAAATGGTAGGAATGGTGCCGGCAGGTCCCAGATAATTTAAATAATGACTGTCCGGTCCCTGGTACATTTTTGCTAAAGATTTGAGAAGCTTGATCTTTTTTTCATCCAGCACTGACCTTAAATTCTCCGATACTTCTGAAATCCGTTTTGCCAGGAGCGGCTCGTTTTTAAATGTTTCTCTCAGAATGTTTATAAGATTATTGATATTTTTTCCCTTCAATATCATCTCTCTGTTCTTGGGTAATTTCTTGACATGAGATGGATTAATCATTTCCAATAAAAGGATGAACTCATCATAAACATCCAACGCATAGATCTGGAAAGCGACAACCGGGAGTGTCGGGACATCTCCGGCGCTTTTATTGAACTTCCAATATTGGCTCAGTTTGACCGGCACCTTGGGTAAAGGAAAGGGCGCCAGCGCCAGAGCCGATTCTGCAAGCGGCGACGCCGGAGGCACTAATCTCACAAGATTCAAATCACCCCTATATGTCCCGTCTTCTCTGTCTAAAGACATAATCTCCCTTTTTAAACGAGTACAGAGCACTACATTTCCTGCTTTGCTGATAGCCTGGGCAAGAATCTGGTCTTCTTCGGAGGATCTGGGTTCATTGAACATTACATCAAAGACTATTAAGGCGGCTCCCGCTTTAACCAGATTTTCCGTAAGTCGGGCATGTAAATATCTGGGCCATTTGTTTGGCTCCGATGGCAGATTGAGAAGATCGCAAGTGCTCTTATCCATGGTCACAATTACTGCTTCAGATGGGATTGACCTTGTTTTTCTTCGCTTGAAAAGAAAATCCAGTCCCACATTTTCTTCCAGACGGTGTCCGATAGGGATAAGGGCTGTCATCACTCCCAGGATCCCTGTGAGAAAACCCAGAAGGATTGCTTTATATACTCTAGGCATATTTCACCTTCTAAAACTATTTATTGACGGAGCATATCCCTTTTAAATCTTTTTTAAGTAAATCACCAAATTTGATGGTTTCGTATAAAAAAGTAACTTTGTATGAAGGTGATTTAATCGAATTTTTAATTTAAGCCTCTATTTTTATTTGTAATATTTTCTTATATTTTAAATAAATATGAACAATAAGAAGAGCAGAGGATGTAAAGATTATGAATAGGCACTTATAAAAACTCAGTGGAATACGATAAAGGAAGGAGGAACATCCGATCTGCATATACAATTTATAACCATTATAATTTGATTGATTATAAAAGTCAATATATTAAGGGCAGATCCAGCAACTCGAATTATGACAACAGTGATCTTGGAACCTGTGGTCCAAGCTGTTTATTCAGGCATTCCGGGGCAGATTACGGGTTTGAACTATATAAAAGGAATTTTGAGCATAAACCCCTTCAATATCCTGTGGGCACTTCATAATGCCCTCTATTTCTTCAGATATCTTAATAAGAGAATCAAACAGAAAATATTGAAATTTTTTGTCCCAGAATAATTTCTCCTTATCATATTTCACAAAGGCATGAACAGGTTCGTTGGTTAAATAGCTGTCATACAATCCCGCCCCGGTGAAATCGGATAAGTCTTCATCGTTAGAATCGGATCTCATAATATATGAGTCATCCAGATGAGAATCAAAATAGGCTGATTGTTTGGAAGGATAAGATATGATCCTGTGGGTTCGCTCCTTCTTGTCGGAAACTATACAAAGAGGAGTTCCAGTTGAATTACCCGTTAAGCTTTCCCCTAAACCTACGGCGATTTCGGATAACATCTCACTGTCATTATTGGATAAAGGATTCCTGGTATGTATGATAAAAGAATAATCAGCAGGAATTACATTCTGCATAAGGACTCCCATACGGATTGAATTATTATTCAAATTACGTGAAAAACGGCTAAGATAGGCCCTCTCATTCCAGGCGGAACCCCATACTTTCTTGATATTCGAGATAACGGCTTTTTCCAGCGATTCCGTCCATTGGCTTGCCATGCCTTCCCGGCTGATAATTTGTTCCCGAATGTCTTGAATAATTTCGGGTGGTAAGGTAAGATTATTGATTAAAGTCCTTATTTCGGATAAGATGGATGAGTAATCCTGATGACGGGAAGCTAATTCTAAGGTTAGTTTTTCGAATAAATTGCAGGCTGCTCTGTTATTGCGAAGTGTCTTCTCGAATGCCTCGAAGGGAAGCATCGCCGAGAAAGGCGTTTTTATAATGTCCGATGCTATTTTCCCTATTTTCATGAGATTGCCTGATTTTGAGCAGCCATTATTATTGCGTGCCCTCTTTTTTTCATTAATGATTGTCTTGATCTTATTTAAATTATCCTCATGATAGCGAATCCTGTCATTTTCGATTTCAACCGTTAATGTTTTCCCCTCGTATAATGCAAGTTTTTCAAACTCGTCCTGTTCATAGCAGGTGCACAAGATAACCTTCGCGTTTCGGCAACGAATTGCAATATGAGACAATATATCAACATTACTTGCCGTTATTATAGCAGTAACCCAATTGGGGATGTCTTCTATTCCATCTATTTTCTGGGAAATAATAATATGTGGTCTTTCCGATTGGCAGCCTTGAATAGAAAGTAATGATTCGATCTTTCTTACGGCGCCGTTCGCACTCCCCTCACCGTGGCTTATTATTTTCCAGGGACCAATATGGGCTGTTTTACGTAACATAGGAAACAGAGCGTCTACGAGCTTCGATAATACGAAAGTGTTTTGACTTCGAATTACTTCTTCAGTAAAATTTGTCAGATAGGATTCGGGCACACCACAGGATTCACCCAGCAAGCGGGCCTTTGGCTCGATATATTCATATAATTCATCCATATAGGAATGAATCATCGATTGAATATAGGTTAAGGCCGCAAAGGCCTGCAAACCCCATTCGCGAGACCATTTATCCTTTTCCGGAGAATTTTTGATTCGGTCCCATAAATGGATGCAAGAGTCTGTTTTTTCATTATCGCAGGATAAGTGAATATTCTGTAAGGTCAAAAGTATTAGGGCTATTATATCATCACCCGATAGAGACCTCAGATCAAATTTTTCTATTGATGTCTTATATATGTTGTCAAGCGCAACATCTATCATAAGTGGATCACGGGGACAATGGCCCTGTAAGAGGCGCCTCAATCTCTGCCGGCAATCCACTATTTTCCCGGGAATCCACCATGTCCCGAAATGATCCCTGACATCTTCCAGCATGGAGTACAATTCTTTGTCCAGTTGCCACTTTGACACTTCCAATAAATAATGAAAATTATCAGACCCGCCATGGATCTGTTTAAGTATCCATAGCAGATGTTTCAGGTCAGGGATTAGTTGAGGCATATATCGGGGGGCGTGTCCGAGGGGACGGGGCATATTTTTAAGATAATCTACGGATATGCCATTCCGTTCCCATAAGTTTTTATAAAACAGATCATGAGAGTTTGTTTCCTGAAACAAAATATAGGCTTCACAAATGCCTATATCCTCGGGCGTGCAGCAGCTATGCAATTTTTGGTGCCATTCTTCCAGAAAGGGATCGTCGATGCCCGGCCGGTGTCCTTCCCTTATGCCGTGACGTCTCATCGTATCCAGGATAAATAGCCGGAGCTCATCACCATTACCGCCGCCCCGTGGAGTGAAATTAAAGATATTTCTTATCAAGACGCGGGCCATAGATGTATCGCTAATATCATTATATGAAAGGGTATCCATATATACTTTTGTCAAAGCCATGGACAATTCGTTTTGAATATGGGAGATATCCTTTGTTTGATAGTTGTTCCGCATGTCTTGTTTTATATCTTTTATGGAAAATAATCTTATATAAACAAAGACCCAAGCCAGGATATGAGTATCAATAATTGGTGAATTAAGGATGCTATGACAAATTCCGTAATGATCTACCAAAGACCCAGTTCTGATTAATTGTTTCATTATATGCTCATTTTTTATTGCAGATGCAGAACTGGTTTCTTCATTCATTATGATTCCTCCCCTTAACAAAATAGGGACAGGTGCCAAATTTTGTCCCATCCCTACATTATATATTTTTAAAAAATCATGACCTAATCCCAGATGGGCGTATCGTGCCTTTTCGGGCATGCCAAGTCTGTTATAGTTACTGATAGCATCAATATAGAAATTGACTGACTTATAATAATCACCAATGTATGTATTA
>JBLIRO010000119.1:0-11672 GCA_049472335.1 bacterium
TCCGTGTCCTCTGTATTCTCTGTGGAATAGAAATATTACCACAGAGGACATAGAGAGCACGGAGTATTTTAAAACATGAAATTTTGGACTGAAGCCACCTGAATTCTTTCAAAAACAAGTCTGATTGTTTGAAAATCAAAATTTGTCCTGAACCTTGAAATTTTTAAAGTTCCATCCATTCTCTTAAATAATAAATATTAAGGACAGATATGACTTCCATATAATTAAATCTAATTAAATCTAATTTCAACCCAGATTTTGGTTAAATATGGTTTTGTCTTATTCAACTAAATATTAAACATAGAAAGTATTTTTGCCCTAGAGAATTGATGTTATAAGTTATTTTTAATTGAAATTAGCCGTTAACAGGTATATAATTTATTTTATCTCTTCTTCTTGACAAAACAAATCTCTTGTGATTATTAATTAAATAGCCTGTTTGAAATTTGATTTTCTCGTAAAAGGTCGAGTTTATGCAACGTCATAAATAAAAAAGCTTTTTTCTATTTTATCATCTTAGAATAATAAATAATAGTTGGAATAGATATTAGAAAAGGGAATAATTATTTGGTCACTTTTTTACTATTATTTCTGCCTCTGGACCTTTCATATTGTATTCTTCTGCCTGCAAAAAGCTCAGGTACCCAGTTCCGGCCGACAACTGAAGATAGGGCCGAAATGTTCGGCCAACGCCATATTCGTTTTAAATATTGAATTTTATATGAGGTAAGGCAATAAAAAAATTATGAGAGATTTAGAATTTAATAAAATGTTTACTCCCATGAATAATAAATTAAAGAAGCCGGATATCCCTGATGATATGGAATTAAATCGCAAATGGATTTCAGATCTGATATCCGAATTCAGATATGCTGTGGAAGAAGATTTGGATATCTTTTTCAGAAAAATATATGGAAGAAAAAAACAACTAAAGGTAATAACCAGTTGTACTTGCGCGTGGGAAAGCTGGACAGGATGTGATGGCAGGCTTATATGGGTGAATTCCACCGTAGAGAGTATGACCGGATATTCCCCAAACGAATGCATAAGCATGAAAGATTATCCCCTTCCTCTCATCATTCCCGAAGACCGGCACCGTATGGCAGAGGTGTTTGAGTCCGCCTTAAGGCAGAATTCGGCTAATGATATGGAATTTCGGATAATGAAAAAGGACAGCTCTGTAATATGGACTGCTATTTCCCTGGAGCCCATTTACGATGATTCTGATAAATGGTTAGGTCTTTTAATAAGCGTGCGGGACATAAACGAAAGAAAAAAGGCTGAGGAGGCGCTGTGGAAAGAAAGGGACAAGGCACAGAAATATCTTGATATTGTTGGCGTCATGATTCTTACCCTGGATACCGATCAAAGGGTCACCCTTATCAATAAAAAGGGATGTGATGTTTTAGGATACAATGAAGATGAGATCACAGGGAAAAACTGGTTCGATAATTTTCTCCCGGCTGACATAAAGCAGGACGTAAAAAGTGTTTATAACAGGTTAATTGCAGGTGAGATAGAACCTGTCGAATATTTTGAGAATCCGGTCATAACCCGGGACGGCAAAAAAAGAACGATCCTTTGGCATAATGCCATATTGAAGGATGATTCAAACCAGATTATCGGCGTTCTTAGTTCAGGGGCAGATATCACGGACCGTAAGAAATCTGAGGAAAAAATAATACAAACACTCCTGGAAAAGGAGATGCTTCTTCGGGAAATTCATCACCGTGTTAAAAATAACCTGCTCGTTTTATATGGCTTGATTAGTTTTCAACAGGAGAGGTTAACTGATAGAGGAATAATAAGTGAGATATTGGAGAGCACAAAGCAGAGGATTCAGGCTATGGGAAGGGTCCATCAAATGCTCTATCAGACAAAAAACTTATCAGAGATAGACTTTTCTCAATATATCCGATCCATGGTTGAAGGACTGCTCAATACATATAATGTACCGGAAAAAAGTATAGAGGTGGCTTTTGACCTGGATCCGGTTATGTTGTACATTGAAGCTGCCGTGCCCTGTGGCCTGATCGTTAATGAGCTTCTCGTTAATGCCTGCAGGCATGCCTTTACGAATAAGCAATCAGGACAGATTACCATCTCTTTGAAAGAAAGAGGAGATGTGAAGGAATTATGTGTCAGCGATAACGGAATCGGATTGTCATCTCCGCTCATATTCAATGAAGCGAAAACATTGGGTATGCGGTTGATTTCTATGCTGACGAAGCAATTAAAAGGGGAAATCTCATATAAAAAAGAGAAGGGTTCGGAATTTACCTTGATTTTTAAGACAACCCATAAAAAGGGGGTATAGATGCCAAAACGGATCGTTATTGCCGAGGATGAGTCTATTATTGCAGAGATGTATGCCAAGTTTATCAAGGAACTCGGGCATGAAGTCGTCGGGATAACGGACACAGCCTCTGAAACCATAGAAAAGGTATGTACCACTAAACCGGATATCGTATTTTTGGATATAAGCATGGACTATAAAACCGCGGGGATCGATGCCTGCCGGGCGATAAAACAGCAATGTCCGGAAATCAAGGCATATTTTGTGACCGCCTATGGAAAAGAGGTATATGAATCTGAACTGGAAGGGATTCTTTACGATGGATATATTGATAAGCTATATTTTTTGAAAGAATTAAAAAACATACTACACTAACGCATGAAACCTAATTAATTTTAATACGATATTATCTCGTTCAACCATATATCAGGCATCAGAAGGATTTAATCATCAGAAGGATTCAAGCCTTCAAGTCACTTTATTCAAAAAAAAGGTGCGAGGATTGTTTTAAATCAACCCTCGCACCTTTTTTGACTTTTTTAATCGTAAAACGAGTAAATCCATTAACCCATGAATTTTTTCCTGTTGAGACCGGCTACACCAACAAGGCCTAAGCCAAGCAGCAGGAGAGTGGCAGGCTCGGGAACCGGACCAACGGATTCAACCATAACTACAAAGTCGGTAAAATCCGGTTCGGTATCACCCCATTCAGGATAGCCGTCATTGATGCCGTTCTGGTCTCCCCAGTGCATAGAATGAAGGTCCTCAAAGGCAAGGATATGCTCATCTGTATCCCAAAGACCAGGAGCAAACGGCAGTATTTGAACGGTGTCAATACCTTTTCCCTGGTAAGCTACCATATGATCTTGCTGGTCAACGTTTAATGATGTATCGCTATACCAGATACCTCCGGTCCATCCGGGATGACCGGCCCTGGAATCCACATAATAACCAAAGGCATTTTGAGAAAAGTCTATTCCGGAATCCATAAAGTTAACTATAACGCTTCCATTAGCCAGGATGGACAATAACGCCTGAGAACCGGCAGTAGCCGCGCCATCAAAGACCTGAACCATTTTTGCCGGATTCGTCGCATCATAGATCCCGAACAGATTACTGTTTGCCCATGAAGCCAGCTCTATTACTATAGTATTGACAGACCCCCCTGATCCATGGATAGCCCAGTAAGAATCCATAGTGTCGGAAAGCGCATCCGTAAGCACGTTTGTGCTGCTGAAACCCGGATTCGGGCCAACGGTTATATTATCGAGCACTGCCTGGAGAGCGATCCCGCCGTCGCCAAAGGTTACAGCGGATGCCCTTCCACCTATCATTATCAGGGTCATGATTACTGCCAAACAAATAATAAATTTTCTCATTCCAAAATCTCCTTTCCTGTCCTCTTTCAATTTAAAATTTCAAAAACCATTAAATTTGTTGTAAGTTCGAAGAACCTTAATCAGGGATGAACCGAAATGCTTTAAGACTTTTTTTATCTTTCCGTCTTCCCTCCTTCCCTGATTTATTTATTTGCTGTTAATGTGGTTCACCCACAATTTTTTTATGTATTATGAATTATGCAATTGAAATGCCAGACATATCGCTTTCTATAACTTATTGAAATCAAAGTATTATTGGCATTTGTGACCTTGTTTAGTGATCTTCAGTATATATAGAAAATAGTAGCCTTTTGCTACAGATTTGGTTTGTTCATTTATAATTGGTATAATTAGCTGAAAATAAAGGAAGAAATAAAAGATAGAATGTAGCGAATCACTACACTTTTATTTCAGGAATTGATTTTTATTTTTCAGTATCCGGTTGAATGATTATATTATCAAAGTAAATATCCCGGGCGGGATAGTTGCTGTGGCTGCTCATTTGCAGGTAAAGATAGCCTGAAGAAAAATCGAGCCCGTGAGATTTGACTCCATAGAGATTTTTACCATTTTCGAATATCTCAAACCCCTTATCATCCATAAAAAGGTCTATCTTTTGATAGGAAATGAATCTGCCCTGCCCGTTTTTCGGCCAGCCTTCCGTGTATAAGTGTCTTATGCTGTTATTGATTTTGGTTGAGACTGCACAACGGGCATTTTCCCCTGGCGGAACACCTATATATTCCATTCGTAGCCAGTTTTCTTCATCCTGGGGATTTCCGGTTGTTATTGTGGGGCAGATATATATAGCCGCTGTCAAGTAACAGCCGTTTGTCTGGTTGTTCCAATCCAGATCGACAGAGATCCTTTTATGTTTTGTAAGGTCTATTTTATAACGACATCTGACACCATGGTATTTTATGGTGTCGTCTCCGGTATTTATGGTATCCGCCCGGAGTCTCAGACGATAGTCCTTTTTTGTCCCGGAACCAGCATCCACGATGTCAATGGAACTTATTCTAAAGTCGCCTTTTCTTGTAATCTCCCATCTTTCATGACTCAGATTTGAGTCATTGAAATCATCGAAAAAATCTATCAATTCATGTTGTTTATCCAAAATGTCTGATTCCGGGGATATAGGAAATGGTTTCTGGAAATTCCTGATACACCCTGGTATTAAAAAGTTACATCCCAAAAGAAAAAACCATATTAAGAATAAAAATATTTTTATAAAAAAAATTGTATGCCGGCCTTTTGACATAAAAATCCACCTGAAAAATTAACACAGATGAACGGGAGGCTGCCTTATCTCAGGCAGCCTCCCGCTATTGTGATTTATAAGACATCCGGCCTCCGAACGGGGCCGTCAAGTCTTATGGAAACCGGAAGTTGTTAAGGATTTTATTGTTAAAAAATGAAAATGAAGAGCTGGACATAAAATTAAATGATGAACTTATTTTCGGGGTATAGAGATTTTGACCCCAGTTCCAATTTTTGCCGAGGGAATTGCCAAAAGACCAATTATTGTTTCCGCTAAAGGTCCAATTTTTATTTCCGTTAAAAAATGTTTGTTGATTGAATAAGCCGAAGGAAGAGAAATCGTTGAATGATTGAGCAAGCGGATTGGATGGCAGAAAGTTATTGACTGTGAATGACTTATTGGTTTTAGCCTGTTTGCTGGTGGTCAGATTGGTCAATTGATCAGAGTTTACAACAATAGAGATCGGGGCTTTATTGTTTTTGACTGAGATATTCGTGTTTACGACATTATTGACATTTACCGGGAGGTCAGAGAAAGTGCTTATAGCATGTGTCTGAGCCGCAGGTATATTGGTTATGCTTTGAGAAGTCTTGTATGAGTTTGAATTGTAATAAGAAGTCAGGTTATTGTATGTAATAGTGTTGTAGTATTTGCTGTTATAGTTCTTTTTCCCCTGGTCGTGCGGCACAATAACATTAACGGTAGCCCTGCTGCTATTTCCTGAAAAATCCGTACATTCAACCGTGATGGTATATATTCGCCCTGATTTATCATTACCGGATCTTTCAGCCCGGAGATTCACGGAAAGGTCACCTGTAATGATCCAATCCGGGGAAGTATCCCCATCACCTGTTCCATTGACCGGCTGGTTGCTAACGACAGATATAATCATACAAACCGGGGAAATATCACAGATATCCTCACATACACAAGTAACTGTTACAGGGACCATTTCATGGTTCGGGGGCCAGAGATTATTCGGCGAAGCCGTCAGGCTCTTAATGAGGGGCGGAGTAGTATCAACAATGGTAACAACCTGTGAACAGGATGATTGATTGCCGGAAAAGTCCTTGGCCGTCCAGGTTACAATGGTCTTACCCAGCGGAAAAACGGCGGGGGCATTATTCGTAACCATGGGATCACCATCACAATTATCTGTAACATTCGGGCAACCCAGGTTAACCGGTGTGCCGTCCGAGCTTGTCTGCTCTGCTGTAATATCCGGCGGGCACACTATTATAGGCCGCGTAGTATCTATAACTGTAATGACAACAGTATCAGTGTCCGTATCCATACCGTCACTTACCGTTAAGGTGATAACGTTTACTCCGAGAGGAAGCGTAACAAAAGGTTTAACACCCGTAGCCGATTCATTTGCTGAGCCGTATGACCATGTCCATTCATAGGTCAGGGTATCTACGTCAGGGTCATAGGAGCCGGAGCCGTCCAAATAGATCCGGGCAAGGCAATTCTCGTTCGCGGAAATGGTTTTGTCAGGACCGGCATCCGCTACCGGGGGCGTATTGACATACGCGCCAAGGAGCAAATAAACTTCGCCGGCCTTGCTTTTCGCATCGATAATGGCTGCTGGTTTCCCGATGATGAGATCCAGTCCGGAATCATCATTAAGGTCCTCAGTAGCGGCAATTTGCCAGCCAAAACCACCATTTATTGCGGAAGGTATGGGGCTGCCATCGATAACCTCGATAAGGAGTTCCCCCTTTCCATTTATGAGATATACAGCCCCACTCTTTGGCGCTGATACCCACAAATCATCAAAGCCGTCCCTGTCCTTGTCATCCGTCCTGTCCACTGAGAAACCGAAGTAATCATTGCCTCCATCTGCAGGACTTTCGATTACGGGGACAGGAAGGGGGGCGCCATCAATGCCGCTGAATAGATAGAGCTTGCCGATACCGGGCTCGCCAATACAATAATCTTCTATACCATCATTGTTTTGGTCCCCGATGGCACGTGTTCCGGCCCCGAAGTGATCGTTCAGGGTCGGAACAGGGTTCTCATGTAAACGGAATATGATTCCGGTAGCGCCTGAAAGAATGAATGCCCGGCCTGCTGTCATATCTACACCGGTATCAGGATCGCAGTCAAACATGGGCGCTCCCACTAAGAGGTCATTGCGCCCGTCTCCTGTGACATCGCTGAGTGCTGCCATATATGTGCCAAATGATCCCTTTGCCTGTTCTTCCCCTGCACAGGGTTCCGGCTCGGAGGTACTCCATATCTGACTTCCATCCTCACCGGAAAATACGTATACCTTTCCCATAGAGTCAGCTTGGTTGTTAGGGGCACCAACCGCGATATCAGGCTTCCCGTCGCAATCAATATCCCCGATGGCTGCCAAAGCGCTGCCGAAGGCCCAGAAATCAAGGTCATCAGGAACAAGGGTGAGGAGGATATCATCTGTGTCAACGCCTGAAAATACAAAAACCTGTCCGCATTTCCTGTTAGGGCAAGTTGAACCGGGCTCCGGTGATGAATCAGGCCCTGGCGCGCCTACAGCGATGTCTTCATATCCGTCATCATTAAGGTCTCCTACGCTAGTAACCGCATAGCCGAAGCGGTATCCGGAAATATCTCCAGGCAGCTCTATTGTTACTAAAAATGCGTGATCTTCACCTGAAAGCAGATAGACCTTATCCTCCCCTGGCGCCCCAACGATCAGATCTCTAATTCCATCGCCGTCAATGTCAGAAATCCCGTCTACTGACCACCCAAACAGATCATTTTTCTGAGGTGATGGATTTTGAATTTGTATGATGGTAGGCGCTGCAGCTGCCTGGACATCACCGGCACTGAGGCACATTCCAGCAAGACTCAGGAAGAAGATACCTGCAAAAAAAACAATAAATCCCTTTTTACATAAAAGATGATGCCTTTTGCTAATCATAACTCCTCCTTTATTGATTTTTGACTTTATTAAATGAACTTATGAGATTTTCTTGCTGCCCGTAAACGCCTCCTTTCTTTAAATGTTTAAATAATAGGACAGCAACCTTTTATTTATTAAGATTATCACAAGAGGATCAAAGCTATAAAAAAAGATATATACCTTTTATACTGATTTCTGAATGAGCTTATACAAATAAAATAAACCTAATAAAAAGGTTTCAAAGTGCAATAAGTACCAAGCTGTTTTCTGGAATCGTTATTATTCTTTAGGTGGAAAAACTTAGATGTTTAATACAATATAATTTATAACATGAATTTCTTATATGTCAATAATCAGCCAAGAGATTGATCATCAAATGGCAAAATCTGAAATTGATTCAAATACATTCGGTTGAGACTTTATGCGTTTTGGGTACTTATTTTGTTTTTTCTGCAGTGTGAATAGTGAGCTGTGTAAACGGAATAATCCATCCATTTTTATTGCAGACCTCTACACAGATTCTTTGTATCGCCCTTTTCAGGAAGTTATAATCTTTAGCAACACGGCCGGAGAAATCGGCCAAAATCTCCATATCCAATGAAGATGGCCCTGCCTCCTTGAATTCCACTCTTAAATTTAATATGTCCTTCTCATATCCTTCATTATAAAGCCCTTCCTTGAGAATTTTTTGAAAGGTTTCGGGAATTTCGCGGGTGCTTACAGGCTGATGCTGGTAATCGATACCAAAGGTGACATTGAGTCGAAAATTGGTCGAGATATTTTCGGGGTTTTGTTTTAAAAATTCCAGTGTGGGGTAGGTCTTGTGACTTCCGCCTAAAAGAACCAGCTCAACTATCTCCGGGGTTTGATTAGATATTTTCCCGTACGTTCCGTCTGCCAGAATTACCCAATCTCCTTCCTTGCATGGAAACCAGGGTTCTTCCTGATGATATGGACGGGAATGCATGCCTATAAGTGCCCGTAATGGAAGATGAATCTTTCCCCCCTTTAGTGCCGAATTGATCAAAAGGGTGAACAGGTTTAAAGACTGGACCTTCCACGGAAGACCATTGTAAACTATTCGCTCCTTCTCTTTTACAGGTCCGAGGTTCAGCAAAAGTTTTACCTGATCCCAAAACCGGGGAAGGGCTTGTCGTGTAGTCCACGCCATTCCGAAGATAAATATAATGGCGAGCCCTAAAAGGACCCAGTCTCCGGAAACATATAAAACGAGCAATAAGGCGCCGGTTGCGGCGGCAAAGGTCAGGAGGTGATAAATTAAACTTATAACCCTGGCATATATTGAACGCTTTTCTGATTTTTTTTTGGAAATGATCTTGTTCAACACATTATACATAAAGTGAAAAAGGAGCCAAACAAAAAGAAAGGCCAAAAGAGATAAAACAAGATTCCGGCCCCGGCTTTTAAAGAAAGCCCTGGATATGTTTTGAATGGATTTAACAAAGGACTTGCTTTCCTTTAATTTCTCTGCTAGTTGATATTGTGCCACGGACAATTGGTTTGAAAAATGCTGGCTTTTCTCTGACCAATCCTTTTTCAGGTTTTTCAGATATTCCTTAAGCCTTTCATCCTTGGAAACTTCAATATACCCTTGAATGTTATGTATCCCCTTTTCGATAACCGGGATTCGCTCTTGGTAATAGGCAATATTATTACGGAGTTTTTCAATCTCTCTCGGATGTTTTGTCATATTCTTTATTTCCTGGATAATAGGCGAGAGAAGATCCTGAAGCTCATCTTTCAAGTCGAAACGCTCCTTGGGCACAGTTGTAAACATGGTCAGATCAACACCTGTGGCAATGGCCTCAAAATTTTTATCAAGGGCTTCTATCCGGGTATTAATTTCGGAAATTTCATTAAATATTTTCAGCCTTTGATCCTCTATTTTTGCCGAACGTAATCCCTCTTCTTTTTCACGAAGCCGGTCCTTCAATGTTTCTATAGATTTTACAATGACATCCAGGGTAATTATGGTTGTGGTGTTCTTGTCGGGATGATTCTGATCGATTAACTCTGTTTGAGTCTGGCTGATGGATTGGCTGCCCGCAATCCTGTATTTTAAGAGGGGAGAAAAAGTAAAAAGGATAATAGAACAGAACAAAATTATTTTTTTTCGCATTGCTTTAATCCAAAAGAGGTAAGGTTGTTAATATAATAAAACAACACAAAAGCGGGCAACCCTGTTAAGGTCCCGATCAAATAAAGATATACCATGCAGGGTTGTTTTGCAACATTGAAAAGATTTAATGTCACGGCAAATAAAGGATTACCATAAAGGATTGCCTTGACAGATATTCTCTTAAAGATTTTAAATCTTGACTTTTTGTACAATTGGAAATATACTTATTATTAGATTTTATGTATTTTATTTCACATCTTAAGTATCTATATTTCCTTTGAATCCGATAGAATGGTTCTTTGATATAAAATATCCGGAATCGCTCTTCCGATGATCTGTTTTATCATTATACCCTTCACGTTTTCTTGATGGTTCTGACTGACTTTATAATTTAATCCCTTAAGTGTTCATTGAATAATTAGAAACGAATATAGTATTCAAATTGCTCTCTCAGGTTAAATAATATACTCAGTTTTCCTTTATATTTTTCTCTATCTATATAATTTTTATTTACCCTTTTAGAAATCCTGTCTGGAAAGGGGGGATGTTTATACATCAAATGATTTGGACGGAGCGTTTTTTCATATGGAACAACCTGTCTGCTTTGAAAATCCATATATATAATTATTTGCCCTAATTAAGGAAGGGAGGTAATGATTATGTTTCATGGAAATAAGTGTATTTTGGGAATTATATTGTTAATGATAGCTTCTCTTTTATTCCCTGTGAGTATCCAATCAGCGGCCAGATATCGCTCAATGGGGCCGTCTCCCATGGAAGCCATGGTTTTGCCTGTTGCAGGTATTGCTGTCAATCCGGGGATTTTGACATCTCCGATGAGTATACCTTTGGATCCTGTAATTGCCGGGTTGGGGGCAGTCACTCCTTCTCTGAATATGATGCTCGATCCATTAATTGTTCCGGCAATGAATCCTTTAGGTCCAGCACTAGGGGCAACAATGCCTTCAGTTATGATTTCTCCTGCCGCCACCCTGGCTGTAAATAATTTAATTATGGGAAATCTGGGAATGTTGCCGTCCAGGGGAGTAGGGATGTCACCAATGTTAGAGCTTGGGGCCCTCAGTCCCATGATGGGATTACCTGTTCCCATGATGGGATTTTCGGCACCCATTATGGGCATACCCAGTCCTGTAATGGGGATGCCTGCGCCCATGATGGGGATACCCACCATTCCTATGATGGGGATTTCTTTGCCCATGATGGGGATGCCTGAAACAATGATGAGGATGCCGGGTCCCATGATGGGTATGCCCGGTCCCATGATGAACATGCAGGATCTAATGATGAACATGCCCTGGCAAATGATGGATATGCATAATCCCATGATGGATATACCGACCTTGAATATAGGATCGACTCCCTCCATACAACAGGTACCGCCTGTTATCCCTTTTAGTCCCTCAAATCCGCAGCCAACCAGACAGGGAGGTCCTACTACAGGCACTCCTTTGAGGGTTGCCAATCAGGTGCCCGGTGCAACACCGTATAGCTACTTTGAGGATCCCATAACGTGCGCAGGCGGCCCGGGTATAGGAATGTGTCATGCCAATAAATTCGCCCAATGGGAGACGGATCAGCATGCCCGAGCCTGGACGGGTGATTTCATGGTTGCCCAGTATTATGACCTTGCAAGGCCCGATGCGGACCTTGACCCCACTATTGCGGGTATTAAGATCGGTTGCGTT
>JBLIRO010000012.1:0-74760 GCA_049472335.1 bacterium
TTATGGTTGAATATACGGCCTTGACATCGTTATTTCTTTTTAAATAATCCTCGAGTATTTTTGGGTCCAGTGCCTTGCCCCATTCCACATCTATATTGATTGGCTGTATACCATAAGCGGTACAAAGCTCAGACCATCTCTCACCGAATTTACCTCCACGGATACATATGGCCTTGTCTCCAGGGGAGAGTATGTTTGATACGGCCGCTTCCATAGCAGATGTTCCGGAACCGGCAATTATCAGGACGTCATTTTGGGTCTGGAAAAGGTATTTTAATCCCTCCTGGACCTGATTGAATATTTCCGTGAATTCCGGGGTTCTGTGGTGAATAATAGGCTGCGCCATGGATAATAAGGCTTCGGATGGAACAGGTGTCGGTCCTGGTGACAGGAGAAGTTTCTTTTGCATTATATTGACCTCCATTAATTAAATAATAATATCTTTAAATATTTACATTCCAGATTTAAAGTTAAGCTTAAAAAATAACAATTTTTATTGCAAATGTCAATAATTGGGATACTCTAAACGGAAATTTTAATTTTTTCTCTTCTGGGAGGAAAAGCGGAGTTCTCCGGGAGGGCCGGAAAGGAAGATGTTTATAAAACCGGAATTATCCGGTTTAGGTAAAAGATTAGCGAATCCCCCTAATCTCTGGCGTAATCTGGGTAATACCTTTAATCCCACTTGTGTGTCAACAAAAAAGTCCTTTATCTGTGGTGCAAGCCTTACCTTGCCGGTCGCAGTCAGAGAAAGGTCTTCTCCCTGTATTTCAATCCTGTTTATATATATATTCTCTTCCTTTATTAGACCTCTGCCGTGGATGGTGTCAAAGCTGAACGCGGGAAACTGTTTCGGAATTACCCTTCCTCTCTCTATATCAAAAGACCAGGTGCCGTCACTTTTAAGGATATCTTTCCCTGGCCATTCAGCTTCTATCTCCGCCTCGATAAGGCCGGTTACATGCATGCCTAACTGCTGACTAAGAAAGGGGAAATCCTGAATAGAGATATTTTTTATAGAGCCTGTCAGATATCTGACAGGCGAGCCAAAAAGATTTTGATCAATATTGGCCTTGACAGTCGCGTCTCCTATTAAAAGCTCTCCCCTTATACGTATCATTCCTTTCAGAATTTTTAAAAAATCCGGAGCAGCCTTGATCTCATCTATATTTATGGATAAAGGTTTATTTCCTTTTGATGCATTTGAAAAGGTTAGCTCCAATCGTTTCATTTTTAGATTTGCGGGTAATTTAAATGAAATATCTTTGATTAAAACTTCTCCAGGAAAATTTTGAGATATCGTCCTTTTTATTTTTTTCTCCAACATTTGATTGGGAAATAAAATATAAGTGAAAATCATGAATGCTGATAGAGAATATATGATGAAGAAAAGAGCCCACTTTTTATGCATGGTGATTTCCCGTTTTTTTCAGAATATATCCTTTGCCATCTTGACCTCTTGAAGTATAAACGAAAGAATGTTAACATAATAGCTTTTATTATGTCAATTTATGCATAGCATTCAGGAGGAAGATGAATATGTCCAGACGTTGTGATATTTGCGGAAAGGGCCCTGGAACGGGATTCAGTGTCAGCCATGCACACAATAAGACGAAGAGAAGATGGCTCCCGAATCTTCAGTCAATAAAGGTTTTAAGAAAAGGTAGTGTGTCGCGTATGAAGGTTTGTACCAAGTGCATTAAGGCAGGAAAGATCACAAAGGCAATATAGAAAGGTCAGAAACTGGCAAACTCTATCTCATTCGTTCCACCTGCAGGATGCCTTGAATCCTTCGTATTGTATTGATTATTCTCTTTAAATGATCCAGGTTAGTGATTTCGATCACGAATTTACTGGTGGCAGTTTTATATTCGGTTGTCTTGACACTCGCTGAGATAATATTGCCTTTTTGATTAGATATTGCTGTTGTAATCTCTGCCAGCAAGCCTCTCCGGTCTACCGATACAATCTTTAGCCCGACAGGAAACGGCCTGTGGTCTTTGACATCCCATTCCACATCTATTTGCCGGTCTGAGCCAAGTCCGATGGATTGGCTATTGGGACAATCAATCCTGTGTACCGTAACTCCTTTCCCCCGGGTTATAAAGCCCCAAATGGGATCTCCCGGGACAGGATTGCAGCATTTGGCAAATCGGATCAACACATCATCTAATCCCTTGATCTTAACCCCACCCGAATCTTTTGATGTTTTTCTGCGGGAGGCCTTTTGTTCGGAGGAGGGCTCCTTCTTTGACTTTAGTTTTTCCTGGGGAATGATGGCCTGAATGATCTGTTTTGGTGAGATCTTTCCAAATCCTATGTCTGCAACAAGATCATCTATCCCCTGGTAGGAAAACTTCCGGGCACTTTGTAATAGGAGCCCGTCATGAAGGATTTTATTGTAATTTGTATCGTGTTTTTTGGCCTCTTTATCCAGGATGTCCCTTCCCAATGACAGGCTTCTCTGTCTTTCTTCGGTTTTTAGCCAATGCTTGATCTTTTGTAAGGCCTTGGGTGATTGGGCAAATTTAAGCCAGTCCCTGCTTGGTTTGTGAGTTGAGGAGGTGTTGATTTTTATTACATCGGCAGTCTTGAGTTTGTAATTTAAAGGTACGATTTTGCCGTTTACTATGGCCCCCACACAATGGTTTCCCACATCGGTATGAATGCAGTAAGCGAAGTCAACGGGTGTGGCGTCTTTTGGGAGCCCTTTGACCTCACCTTTCGGGGTAAATACGAAGACCTCATCCTGGAAAAGATCCACCTTCATCACACGAAGGAATTCATTGGGGTCCTTAAGTTCCTGGACCCACTCCATTAATTGCCTCAGCCAGACCAATTTTTGGTCATATTTGCTGTCGAGTTTACCTTTTTCCTTATAACGCCAGTGCGCGGCAATCCCTTCTTCAGCCGTCCGATTCATCTCTTCGGTCCTTATCTGCACCTCCAGTGGTTGAATAGCCGGGCCGATGACTACGGTGTGCAATGACTGATACATATTCTGTTTGGGCATTGCTATATAGTCATCAAACTCACCAGGCACGGGTTTCCACAGCGAATGTATAACCCCAAGTGCAGCATAGCAGTCTTTCACTGACTGGGTGATGATCCTTATACCTTTCTGGTCGAATATCTGGTCGAAAGGCAGTCCCTTTCTGCTCATCTTTTGATATATACTATATACATGCTTTGGCCTGCCGAATACTTTGCAGTCTATCCCGAAATTTTCAAGTTCTTTGACAATAATTCCTATGGCTTCCTCTATAACCCTTGTGGTTTCATTTTTTGTTTGTTCCAGTTTTTTTATTAAGTCAGTATAAGCTTCCGGCTCCAAATATTTAAAGGATAAATCCTCGAGCTCAGATTTAATCCTTGCCATTCCCAATCGATTGGCAAAAGGCGCGTATATGTCCATTGTTTCTTCTGCGATACGCCTTCTGCTTTCCTGATCAAGGTAATGGAGGGTTCTCATGTTGTGGAGACGGTCTGCAAGTTTTATGAGTATGACCCTGATATCCCTGGCAATGGCAAGTATCATTTTCCGGTAATTTTCTGCCTGCTCGGCGGCATGGCTTTCAAATGTTATTTGACCGATCTTGGTTAAGCCATCCACTATAAAAGCGATTTCACTGCCAAAAAATTCCTCTATCTCATTAATGGAGGTCAGGGTATCCTCTACGGTGTCATGAAGTATCCCTGCCGATATGGTAACTTCATCAAGCCTCATTCCTGCCAGTATACTGGACACCTCGAGGGGGTGAGTGAGGTAAGGGCCTCCGGATGCTCGCGTCTGTCCTTTGTGCACTTTAGCGGAAAAGATATAAGCCCGGTTTATCAGTCTTATATCGGGATCGGGTATATAAGATCTTACCATATCGGTTATATCTTCAATACGTATCATGGGGCTTTATATCCTTCAACATCAATTGAATCTGGTTTTTCCCCCGCCAGTTATTGATTTGCGGGAAAAAAACCACATCCCAGATGTGGTCGAACGGGTATGATTTTATATGTTCCCAGATTTTGCGCATATTAAAACCTATAGCTTCATGTATGAAAGGACCTGCTTTCAGATGAACCTTCAGATGGGCATCCTTCAAAAGGCGGGGCGGACCGGCCAAATATACCCCTCTAAGGCATAAAGAGGGCTCAGGATTTTCACACCCGAAAGGTTCAAGAGTATTTAACTGATTTATAAGGTTGTGATCAATGCTGTCTGAATCCATTTCAGCATCAACGTTCATTTCCGGAACTAAATCCTCAATGATGTATATTTTTTTAAGCAGCTCATTGGCTTTATGTCTGAAAGCAGGAATCATCCGTTCTTCTATTACCAATCCGGCCGCGCCGGCATGCCCGCCAAAATCCTTCAGAAGATTATGACATTGCGTTAGAAGATTATAAATATGAATATGTGGGATTGAGCGCGCAGATCCTTTTCCTGTTCCTGAGTCTAAGGAGATGAGGATAGCGGGGCGAAAGAACTCTTCCACAAGTTTTTGTGCAACAATTCCAATTACGCCCGGATGCCAGTCTTTATGAGATAGTATAATAATCATTTCCTCATCTATACTGAGTTCTTTATCGATCTTCTTGCGTGCTTCGCAAAGCATCTTTTCCTCTATCTGTCGACGTTTCAGATTCTGTTGATTTAAAAATTTTGCCAGATATTCACCTTCTTCGGGTGACTTTGTTAAAAGAAGTTTTAATCCTTCTTCAGGTCCGTGTACCCTTCCGGCTGCGTTGATCCTCGGAGCTAGCACAAAGCCGACCAAACCGGAGGTCGTCTTCTTTTCTTTGATGCCTGATACTTCCCTGAGCGCTATTAAACCAGGCCTTTCTGTTTGATCCAGGACTTCCAGGCCAAATTTCACGATTACTCTGTTTTCCCCTGTAAGTGGCATTATATCCGCTATTGTGCCAAGGCAGACCAGATCCAGATATTTATTCAACATGGCAGGCCAAAATCCTATCTGGTTGAAGCTCATCTGCCTCCCCTGGCCGGAAAGAGTCAATGCCTGAATAAGTTTTAATGCTACTCCTACGCCTGCCAAATGTTTATAGGGATATGAGCATCCGGCTTGTTTGGGATTGATAATTGCCAGTGCCAGAGGAAGTGTTTCCGGTGAATGGTGATGATCCGTGATAATAAGATCAATGCCTTTTTTATATGCATGCACTGCAGCTTCATGATCCGAGATGCCACAGTCTACTGTTATGATTAATCGTGCCCCTTCTTTATGTGCCTGTTCCACGACCTTTTTTGTAAGTCCGTATCCGTCCTTGATGCGGTTGGGAAGCCTCACCCGGACCTTTCCTCCGCATGTTGTCAAAAACTCCGTAAGGATAGCAGCCGCGGTTATACCATCTACATCATAATCCCCATAAATAACTATTTGTTCACCTTTTTTTAATGCGTATTCCACTCTTTCCACAGCCACGGACATGCCTTTTAAAAGAAAGGGATCGTGCATCTGAGTTAAATCCGGTTTGAGAAAGGCATTTATGTCTTCAGGATTTTCAAGTTCCCGGTTGAGGAGGATTTGGCACACAATAGGATGAAGGCTTATATCCTTTGACAATTGTTCTATCTTCTCCTTAGAGGAGGATGCCTTTAATTTCCACCTTAACGGGGTCATTACTCGGACCTCTCTTTGCCTGTGTCAAAACTACCGATGATCTTGGATATGTCGTCGATGCCTGCTTCATTCAGGAATGATTCGATCCCTTCCAGAATCTTCACCGGGCACAACGGATCCACAAACAAGCCTGTGCCTATTTGCACGGCGGTTGCACCCAGAATCAGGAATTCCAGGGCATCTTCATGGGTTATAATGCCTCCCAATCCTATTATCGGGATATTTACCGTTTTCAATGCCTCCCATACCATGCGAAGGGCCACGGGTCTGATTGCAGGCCCTGAAAGCCCCCCCGTAATATTAGCAAGCGCAGGGCGCCTCGTTTTTATATCTATCCTCATTCCAAGGAGGGTGTTGATCAGGGAAAGGGCATCCGCTCCGGCATCCTCCGCGGCTTTTGCTATTGGGCGGATGTCCGTTACATTAGGTGATAGTTTTGTAATCAACGGCAACGGCGTTGCTTCTCTGACGGCCTTGGTCACCTGATATGTGCTTGACGGGTCCGTACCAAAAGCCAGCCCTCCCTGATTGACATTGGGACATGATACGTTTATCTCCAGGGCGCAAATACCGGGATAGTCTGAAAGTCTTTTGGCTACTTCCCGGTACTCTTCTATACTGTGTCCGTAAATATTCACGATGATTCGTGTATCATAACCTGCCATTTTAGGAAGGAATTCAGTAACGAACCTGTGCCAGCCGATATTTTGGAGGCCGATGGCATTAAGCATACCCGAAGGTGTCTCTATAATCCTGGGCGGGGGATTTCCCGGCCGGGGCTCCAGTGAAATTCCCTTGATGATAATCCCTCCTAATAGGTTCTGATCCAGATATGGAGCATATTCAATCCCGTAACCGCAGGTGCCTGAAGCAAGAAGCACGGGATTCCTAAAGGTCAATCCTGCAAAAGAAACTGTTAAAGAAGGCATCGTTCCTCTCTCTCGATGTTTGACCAATCCAGTTCATTGGCTTGAAATACCGGTCCGTCAACGCAGACCCTTTTATAAATTTTATTAATGGAAGATGATGTATCCGCTGCCCTTACCACACATCCCTGGCATGCGCCGACACCGCATGCCATCCTTCGATCCAATGAAACCTGGCAGGGAATCCCCTTGGACATACATTGTCGGGCTACTTTGGCAAGCATTCCGGTTGGCCCGCAGGCAAAAACCATGGATTTTTTTTTCAGGCAATGTTCCAGTGCCTGATCGAGATGATCTGTTACACAGCCCTTCATTCCCATTTTCCCGTCTTCTGTATAAATCGATGTTTCCATTCCCAAGCTTTCGAATCTTTCCAGGGCCAGGATATGCTCGGACAGCTTTGCACCTATAAGGATTCGGGCCGCGAGATGCCCTTGCTTTTTCATAAGACATTCTGCCAGATAGGGCAGGGGGGCTACTCCGATTCCACCTGCTATGAACAGGGCGTATTCTAAGGATTGGGTTAATTCAAAACCATTTCCGAGCGGGCCAAAGACTTCTACGGAATCTCCCGGCCTTATCCGCGATAGAAGTCTTGTGCCGCTGCCGACCACCCGGTAAAGGAAATCCAGAACGGTTGTATTCCCCTCTTTTTCATGAAAATAAGCATGAAGACTCAAGGGCCGGCGAAGAAGCGGGTCTGTGGAGGTACTGCACCTGATCATGTAGAATTGCCCGGGTTTGGGCATAAGTTGATCCCCTTGCTGATTAATGGAGACTATATAGTGATCCGGTGCTTTTTTAGTATTCTGTATGATAACGCCCATTCATCCTCCCTGATGTCTCATTCAAAAATAACTTCACCTTATTTTTGAGCGAGCCCTGAAGAAGAGAATAGCCTATGGATTCGGAAGAGTCAAATAGGAGATATAAAAAAGATCCTGATAAACTCCTTTATTGATTTTTTATGAGTTTGTCGAAGATTATCTTTTAAAAAAAGGCCCGCCTGAAGGCACTTGAACCTCCAATCGGGCCTTTGAAGATGCAAAACTATTTAGGATTACCAGCCTAGTCCAGGTGCGCCGCCATAGGAAACCCCCGCGCCGCTGGTAAAACCGCCGCCGACAGCACCGCCTGCCATGCCGCCGCCTGCCATGCCGCCGCCGACCATGCCGCCGCCGACCATGCCACCGCCGACCATGCCACCGCCCCAGCCGCCGGAAACCATACCAAACGAAGCGCCGGAAGGAGCAGCACCCCAGCCGGCAAAAGCAGCACCAGAGAGGCCTCCTGAAACAGCACCTGTAGAGGCAGCACTAGCACCGCCGGTCCATCCGCCGTATGGAGCAGCACCAACAGGAGTACCAACATAGCCGGCAAAAGCCGGATTAGTCAGAGTTGAAGTGGCTGCTACCGCAGCGCCGACTGCGGGTACAAGGGAAGACGGTATTTCTTGTACCACATTATAACCTGTAGTAAAGGGGCCGGTCCCCATCGTTCCGGCTTCCTGATAACTTATATCCCCTTCGAAGAAATAATTCGTGCCGCCAACGCTAGCAGCATTATAGTAGCTTGCTACAGGAACATACGGCATCCCTTCCTTTGTATAAGCATAGGTATTGCTCAACATCCTGTCCATAGCAGCGGTTTGAGAGCCGTATGTCAGGAGGTTCATTACGCCTGCAGTAGATTTACTAAATCCCATCGCATCGAACACAGTAGGCATGCCAAATGCTGCATGTTCAATGCTGGTACCAGCACCTAAAACTCCCGCCGCCGTATTGATATTCGTATGTATGTGCGTCCAGGGGGTCGTCAATGAGCTGCCAAGGTGGGTAGTGCCACCCAGCGGAGTCATGGAATATCCCATATCAGACGAGAATCCTCCTACAGGAGAAGAATAGTTTATATACTTTCCTCCGGTCGTATAAAAGGGATCTCTGTAGAAGCCCTGACCCTGGTTAAGGTTAACTCCGAAAATATTGCTATAAGACATGCTATTGGCTGCCGCCTGAGAAAATGGGTCAGCATATTGCATTGAAGTGGAACCATAAATCGCGAATGGATTTGCAAATGTGCTGGCCTGGCTCCCATACGTGGTGAAAAGATCCCTATAGTATGTTGAATTCAGGGTTGAGGATGTTAAAGGGGTCACCTGTGCTAATGAGACATTTTGAGAAATAGGCATATATCCTAATCCTAAACCAGGATAAAGACCGGTGCCATATAAACCTAAACCGCCACCTATAAGTGAGGTTGGATAACCGAAAAAAAAGTCAGAAGTTCGAATGTTGGCATTCGCTGCTATTGCTAAATCTGGGTCAAAGCCTGAAAACTCAAAAGATAATAAATTTAAGGATAACAGAATCCCAATACCAAGAATGAAACTGATATATAAGACTTTCAAAAACCTTTTCTCTCTCATAACCTTTCTCTTCTCCTTTCTGTTTTAAAAACAGAGATGGTTCTTAGAAATGAACATCTATTCACCTCCCTTAATTAATGAAATATAGTTCATCCCGTATTATTAAGACGGAAATTTCATTTTAAAAATTACGTTATAAAGGCACAATTATACATCTATATAAAATAATAATATAATTTAATTGTAATTTCAATTATTCGGTTTTTTCTTCAAGGTTTGCTTAAGATCGGGTAAATATACATGACTGAATCTTCATGAAGAAAAGGATTCAGCCCAGGTATTGAAAAAAAGATCTTGGAGTCAACCCTTGAAATTCGGATATAATTGACAATTAGTTTTTGTTAATAAATTTAATCAATAAATTAATTTTATTATATTAACTTTATAATGTCAAGGGTTGACCCCAACAGAATCGCTTATTATGCCATCACTTTCAATTTTCTGTCTTAAAATCTTACAATTTCAGGCCATAACGCCTTATTAAAGTATTTGCTCACTATTCAAGCATTATTATGGCGTATATTTTGCTGTGCTGAACACACCAATTATATAATATCCTGCTGTGCCGGTAACGCTGAATTGCCCTGAAATACCTGTATCGGTTATAGTGAGTTTATTCGTATTGAAATACCACGTATAAAGCCCTTTGATATTTTGGGGATTCTCACCAGCAGCATATTCACCAGAGCCTTCTTTTCCGGGATAATAGAAATAACGTGCCTTGAGATACCTGGTTGCCGCATCTATCCACCCGGTAAGCTCAACTTCATCGGATTCACCATCCCAATTTCCGGGCCAATCATCCGGCTGTGGATCTACGTCCCAACCTTTAATTTCTATTGTTCCTTCAACGGATCCTCCATCCGAATCCTGTTTGGTGACATGAAAGCGTATGTCCCCGGACATGGTGATTACTATAATACCATTGGGATCGGTTACCACTCCTTCATTGGGATCGGTTAACCATGCCTCCCATGTGCCTGCCCAGTGTCCTTTTGCATTAGGTAAATCCACAGGTGTTGTGGTACCACCGCCACCGCCACCGCCGCCGCTGCTACTCCCTCCAGTGTTTGGATAGTAATTACTCGGATTATATTGATATGGATTATATGGATTATAAGGATTAATATTTGTTCCATATGGTGACCATGGTTGCTGCCAGGGATTCATTGGCTGAAATGGATTGAACCCCATATAAGGTAAGCCTGCATATCCCTGCTGTGGGAAAGCCCCCGAATAAGGTGATATGTTACCAAAAGGAGCTGCAAATGGATTTACAAAAGGATTTAAGAATCCCTGAGCGGCAGCAGGACCATAGGATGAGCTGACCGGGTATTGTTGAAATACATTTGAAGGGGCAAACATATTTTGAGCAGGGCCGTAAAAGGTCTGATTCGGAAACGCGTTTGGATTATAACTTGCGTTATATATAGTGTCATAAGGAGGCAAAGATGAGCTGGAATTATTGGTATTAGATGAGTACACTAAATAAGGATTTGTGGCTAAATAAGGATTTGCAGACGCATAAGGATAGGCCCCAGACGGGGGATTATATCCCATAGCTTGATAAGGGAGTCCGAATTGACCGGGTAATCCGGATTGACCGGGTAATCCGAATTGACCGGGTAATCCGGATTGACCGGGTAATCCGAATTGACCGGGTAATCCAGATTGACCGGGTAATCCAGATTGACCGGGTAATCCGAATTGACCTGTGGAGGGCAGAAAACCAGTTCCCATATTTTGGTAAGGTAATCCATATCCATACGGAACACCATATGGAGTTCCGTATTGAGGGAAAAATCCACCACTCATAGGTGCATAAGCACCTGAAGCAGGTGAGAAGGGGAGATTGCCTGAATCCAGTGGTGGTAAATCTGCACCGATGGGTGCAGAATTTAATAAAAAGATAGTAAATGTCAGACATAAAAACGATATAAATATACAAAAAAGCCACTTGCCTCTATTATTAACCATCTCTAAAACCTCCTAGATATTTTGGACAAAATTAACCAGATTGATATATTGCAAAAATATTGCCATAAAACCAAAGATAAATTTAATATTTAAATTTAAATTTATACCTATTTTTAACCAATTTTTATTAGTTTTTGTTGTTTCAATATGACCTTCCTTTCATGATGATGAATTTTCTTTCATAAATAGGCAAGATTTAACTTCCAAGTAAGTTTTAAAAAATGTTCTATTTTTATTTATACTCAAATGTTTTAATGAATAATTAAAGCGGTCTTATTTCTTACTTGTTATTTGTATTTCCTCCCTGATTATTTTTCTCCATATTAATAGACGCAAAAAAAGAAATTTTTACCCTTGATTTTTCAAGGAGACCTTCATATGCAATATTATTATATATAAATTTAATTTATAAATTAAAAAAAACTTCTAAGCCAGAATAACAACAATATCCCCAAAGTGCCGATCTTGAAGTATCTTGACCTTGTTTGTCCTGGCCAATTCCAAGATAGCTAAAAAGCCTATTATAAAATGACCAGGTTCAATATTTTTATATAATAGACGGAAAAAAACCTTTTTCTTTACTTTTAATACAGAAATTATCTCCGTCATCTCATTATGTATTGTAATTGGATCAATAGATACACTATGGGGCTGTGCAGGATTTACCTTTTCTTTGACTATAATATAGTAAGCATTTAAAAGATCGTACAGGTCCGCTTCGATCATTTCTTCCTTGCAAGGGACAGAGATGCCCCGAGATGGAATGAGTTTGCTGTGCTCGGCTTCCAAATCGGTTAGAAATTCTGCTTTCTTTTTGCAGACCTGATACTCAATCAACCTTTGAGCAAGCTTCTTCTTGGCTTCTTCGGGGTCTTCATCGTCATCTGAGCCAAGGCAAAGAAGGGTCCTGGATTTCAGATACATTAAATAAGAGGCCATAACAAGAAAATCTCCTGCCACATCCAGATTGAGATCCTGCATCATGTTTATGTAATCAAGGTATTGTTCGGTTATTAGTGCTATGGGAATGTCACGGATATCTAATTTGGACTTTTTTATAAGATGAAGAAGCAGGTCCATAGGTCCCTCGAAGACGTTTAATTTGATTTTATAATCATTGTCAGCGTAGTATGATGTCATGACTTGTAAGATTTCTCACCTTTTCGGACACCGGAAATGTCCCCGAACCGTTTCTTAATGAATTCCATTTCCTCGTTATGATTCGAAACCAGGCCATCCAGTCTGGCCTTCAATATTTCCTGAAAGATTTTCTTGTAGACTGGTCCGGGAACAAATCCCATTCCTTTCAAATCGTCGCCGGTCACAGATATACGGACCTTTTTAAGAGAGGTCAAAAATTGAGACGTCATCTTTTTGGATTTTGAATCCTCACATTTGGCCATCAGAAATAGTAATCCTTCTGTGGGTATCGGGTAAAGAAGAAAATAAATCTTGCTGTATTGATTGTTTTTGAGCCGGTAGAGCTTCTTCGGCATTTCTTTGCCTGTTCTATGGCAATACAAGACCTTTTCTCTATGTTTGATAGATAAATTAAGATGGTCGAGGAGAGGGATCAGCTCTTTTTCATTTAAGGAATCCGTTAATGCAAGGAAATATACGATCCATTTTTCAATTTTTTCTGTGAGGTAAAGGAGATCATACCATGTAATCACATTTCTGACTTCAGTGATCAATTTTTCCAGGCCGGGTCCATATTCAATAGAGGGATGAATATGCTCGAGCAATTTAAACTCCCCCATACGGCTCATAGCCTTTGTAGGGTCAGACTCTTGAAAGATCAGGTATAATTCCGGGAAAACTCTCTTTCCATTCAGTTTTGACGGCAATCCCCTGTTCACTGCAGAAATTATAAGATTTTTTGTATATTTTCCTATCTGAAAACCGTATCTTTGTTCAAACCTTATGGCACGATAGACCCTTGTCGGATCTTCTACGAAACTGAGGCTATGCATAACCCTTATTTTTTTGTCCTTTAGATCCCTTTGCCCTCCGAAAAAATCAATGAGTCTGCCAAAATGATTGGGATTTAACTGAATGGCCAGGGTATTGATCGTAAAATCCCGTCTGTACAGGTCGTGTTTAATAGAGCTCATCTCTACATTAGGCAAATCAACGGGTTTTGAATAATATTCCAATCGGGCTGTCGCTATATCCAATTTAAATCCATCAGGAAGAACAATAACGGCAGTGGCGAACTTCTGATGAGTGCAAAGCCTTCCTCCAAGTTTATGATTGAGATATTCCGCCAATAATATCCCGTTGCCTTCAACCACAATATCTATATCCAGATTTTCCACTCTCAACATAAGATCTCTGACAAATCCCCCAACTACATAGGCAGAAAATCCCAGTTCTTCTGCAACCTCCCCGGCAGTCTTCAGCAACGTCTGGATTCTGTCCGGCAATCGTTCCTTAATAAGGCTGGTGAGGTTTTTTGATTGATAGTCAATCCTTTCGGAACCGCCCTTCTCCAATAATGAAAGGGTCAACCTGGACAGATCGTCATGGAGCACCCTTAGGAGATCTGTTTTTGTGATAACTCCAACTATATTTTTGTTATTTAGAACAGGGAGAAATCTCTGGTTGCTTTCTATCATTAATTCTCTTACCTTATCAAGAGATGTTTCCGGGGTCACGGTAAGGAGATCGCTTACCATTAATTCCTTGACCTTGGCATTCTTCATTCCATGTCCTATAGCCTTGTCTATTGTCTGTCTGGTAATAAGGCCTATCAATGCATCCTGGTTCCCTGTCACAGGAATGGTATTGATGCTGTATTGGTTTAACAGGTCTTTTGTTTCTATAATAGTCCGATTCTCGTTTACGGTTTTTACAGGTGATGTCATGATTTCCTGAGCCGTTTTGGGTATATGTATCCTATCCTTTAAAACCATTAACAGCTTTTCCTTGACCTGGATCAAGGTCATTTCCTTGATCGTAGCAGATGCGGCTGTATGGTGTCCTCCTCCATTGAATTCCCTGGCAATCTGACCGGCGTCCACCTCACTGATCCTGCTTCTGGCCACAAGATGGATTCTGCCTTCCATCCGGATCAGGATGAAGAGAGTATCAAGGTTTTCTATGTCCCTTATCTTGTGGGCTAGTATTGCTATATCTCCCACATACTTATCAATTGACGCCGTAGCGATATTAATGGAGATATGATTGATTACATGGGCCTCCATGGATTTTAAAAGCTCATTCATGAGATCGATATGCTCCGTTGTCATTCCCCGGTCGATCAGGTCCGCAATCATATTGAGATTTGCACCCTGAGTGAGAAGATAACCCGCTGCGTGCAAATCTTCTGATGTTGTTGAGCTAAAGATCAGGGAGCCGGTGTCTTCATAAATTCCCAGCGCCATAATGGTAGCTTCATGTGGGGTGATTTGGATCCTTTTTTCCTGGAAGATTTGGACAAATAATGTGGTTGTGGCGCCAACAGGTTTGACTAATTCGTATTGCCCATGGATATCATTGGGATGGCTTGGATGATGGTCGAAGATATGAATAGTCAAATTTGGAACATTTAATACTTTTGAAAAATCACCTATCCGATCCGCCATTCTCGTATCTACCAATATAAGATGATCAATTTGAGACAAATCGATTTCCTTGAGCTTGAAATGTTGGACCTTATATTCAGGAATCTTAAGAAGATAGCGGAGATTAGCTTCCTGTGAGCCAGGGAAAACTATTTTTGCCTTGGGGTACAGTTTTTTTGCTGCCAGCATAGAGGCAAGGGCATCGAAATCCGCATTAATATGTGTTGTGATAACCTGCATAAGCTTATATTATTTCAGTAAGATCCTCAAAGTAGGTCAAGTGTTTAAATTCTTTAAACCTGGCCTTTATCTCCCGAGGGTCCAGATTTATCAGTCTCTGAGGGGTAAAAGTCTCAACGCAAAAGGACGCCATTACACTTCCCATGATGATCCCTTTTCTTATGCTATTTTCATCGATATTACCGGTATTTGAAAGAAAACCCATAAGCCCTCCGGCAAAGCTGTCGCCTGCCCCGGTGGGATCATATAATTCTTCCAATGGATATGCAGGGGCTGAGAAAACGGAATTACCGGAAAACATCAAAACACCATATTCACCTCGCTTAATGATCAGAGCTTTCGGGCCCCAGGAAAGGATCTTTCTTGAAGCCTTAACAAGGTTGGGCTCTTTTGTCAGTTGCCTGACTTCAGCTTCATTAATAATTACTATATCCACCCTCTGCATAGTCTTCTTTAATGACTCGGGCTTGTTTTCTATCCAAAAATTCATTGTGTCGCATGCCACAAGTCTTGGGGAATTGATTTGATTCAAGACCTGTCTTTGTATATCAGGATCGATATTGGCCAGAAAGACAAATTGACTATGCTGATATTTAGGGGGTAATTGCGGATTGAAATCCTGAAAGACATTGAGCTGTGTATCAATTGTCTGGGCTTCATTAAGATCAAATCCATACTCTCCAACCCAACGGAATGTTTTCCCCTTTGCTATTTGAAGCCCTGATAAATCTATTCCCTTGTCCCGGAATATAGCAATGTGTTCTTTTGAGAAGTCCTCTCCGACCACAGCTACTAAATTTACATCGGTTAAATGATTCGCCGCCATGGAAAAATAAGTAGCTGATCCTCCCAGGGCCTCTTTTGCCTTGCCAAAAGGGGTTTTTATGGTGTCCAATGCAATCGATCCCACAACAAGAAGACTCATTATGAAAACCTCCTTAAATGGTTTTTTTCTTAAAGAACTTTTTTTAAATGTTAATAAAATCCTTGATATATTCTTCAAGTAAATTATAAATTAAAAATCCATAATATATTATCATAATAGAATTATTGATACCATAGAAAGTTATTAAAAAAGAGTTACATTTGACAAAAGATAGAAAAAAAATTATATTTATATTATTGGATAGAAATTTTTATATACTTGCAAAAATCAAAGAGTTTCCATTTTGACAATTTCCCCTCATTATATAAATTTTCTTTGACTGCCGGGTTTTTGTAAAATGGAAGCAATATTCCTTGCTTTAAAAAGCTAGAGGATTTGTGTGGTTAATGCCCTATCTGTCTAATTTTATATCCAAAATTTTACTATCATAAAGACAAAAAAAATCAAAAAGGGAAAAAAGCGTTAGAGAATTTTTAAATGACTTCTGGTTTTCCTTTATTTACCAAAAAGTTAACAAATGAGACAGGTGCCTGCTCAAAAACCATGTGGTTTTCGTGGAGGTAATGCAAATAGCAAATTGCAAAATGAAAAATGAAAATTTAAGGAATAGATTATTTTGCATTTTAAAATTTGCATTTTGCAATTTGCAATTTTTCTCAAGATGCCACCGAGATTTTGAGGAGTCACTGAGACAGCTTCTGTCAGTTACTTTATTGCTGGAAGTAAATGATGATGGTTGTACAATGGTTTTTATCACATAAACAGGGGGAAAAAATGTACAATGATAATAGCATGATGGACAAATTATGTATATGGCCTTTAATTCTTCTATTGTCTTTTCAGTTTATATTTATTTTTATAGCAAGGGATGTTTATGGATCAAAACTTATATCATGTTATGCAAGTTTGGATCTAAAAGAGTTTAATCCAAATTACCCTGACAAAATTGAGGCGAAGTCAGTTTTATCTTTTATGTATCTGATAAATGGAACCTTTCAATTAACATTATTTATCGAGACATATGATCCACTTATGCCTGAAGTATTGATCCAATTTTATCCTGATAACGGGGAAGATGGTTATACCAGGGGGAATTTTTCTAAAGTCCCTTTGTCGGAACTTGATACGGATCGGACCGCGCCCGGTCTTCTGGAATTGGATCTATCTGATTATATTAGTTACTTTTATGGAATATCCGACAATGAGTTTAAAGCGATATCCAAGATCGGAATCCGTGGAATTGATTGTTATATAGGTGATATTTGGTTGAAAGATCCGGATACGTTTAATTATTATCCGGATCCGAATACGGGTAAGCTTTTAATTGATTCAGATCCAAATATGGATATCTTTGAACAGGGATGGGCTTCTAATAATTCTTATGATTCATTTGTAACAACAAAAAAAGTGCCAATGGAAGAAAACGGATATAATATGTTCAGGGCATTTATTTATCTCAAAGGAGAGGATATGGCTGATCCTCCGGCGGCCTCATCTGATTCCAAATCAGATGATTCTACTGATACCTCCAGTAGTAATTCAATTTTGGGCTATCCTTATGGTTACAATCTGTATTCCTATCCAGGCATAAGCTATCCTGTTAGTTTAACCTCTGCGTCCGGAAGTGGTTATACCGGCGGTTATGCAAGCGGATATGGTTATTATGGGGGGCTAAGGTCATATGCAGGCTTAGGCTCATATGGTTACGGAATGTATGGCGGTTTAGGCATGTATGGCGGCGGTTTATATGGTATGTATGGCGGCTTAGGCTCATATGGTTACGGAATGTATGGCGGTTTAGGCATGTATGGAGGCCTTTATGGCGGCCTTGGCATGTATGGCGGTTTAGGCATGTATGGAGGCCTTTATGGCGGCCTTGGCATGTATGGCGGTTTAGGCATGTATGGCGGCGGTTTATATGGTATGTATGGCGGCTTATATGGCGGCTTAGGGTTATATGGAGGGCTAGGAGGATTATACGGTCTAGGAAGCGAAGTCCTTTTAACCCTTGCCCTGCTCCAGAATCCCGATATTGTCCTTCCTCTGCCCGGAGATATCCCTTCTTTTCTGTCCGGTCTTTTCGGTTCTCTTTCCCAGGTGTCGGCTCCTGTAACACTAACACCCGGAGCGGTTGCCCCTGTACTCCCCGCACCGGTTGTTCCTGTGGCTACAGGAACGGCTCCGGTGTCACCTGTTGTGGTTACGTCAACTCCTATAACTCCGGTGACTGTACCTGCTGTTAGCCCGTCTCCTGTAATTCCTGCCCCCGTGGTTCCCGCACTCCCGGTAACAACACCAACAGCGGTTGCGCCTCTTCCTGTACCTCTTGTTCCTCTGGCAACCACACCGGTCACATTACCAGTTGTTACCACTACCCCTGTTATTCCGGCACCGGCTGTTCCTTTGCCTACTGTGACATTACCTGTAAATATTCCGGCACCGGTTGTGCCACCTGCCATGCCTGTGACAAAATTTGGTCCCGGAGTTCCTGGGGCTGGCGGCGGAGGGATACCCGGAGGAGGCATCCCAGGCGGAGGTGTTCCGGGTGGAGGCATTGGAGGCGGTTTATTTGGAGTTGGCAAAATTACCGGAATGCCTGTGATATAAGAGTATTACTTTAGGCACTTTAGCGCACTTTCTTTTATCCAGCTTTTCGAAGCGTTATTCAAAGATTTGTAAAGGTTGATGTGCGGCCATTCTTGCCACTTCGCGGTTCTGACTATTTAAAAAATTGATGGTAGGAAAATCATCTGTTGAACATTCACTTCTTATTTTATAATAGCAGGTCTGTTTTGCATACCTCATTGCTACCAGATTAAACATGACCTGTTTCTGTATCGGGGGAAGATAATACCAGATGTCTGCTACATAGAGTGTGAGCTTATTGCCACCATCTCCGATTTCAAATCCGGTTACCATCTCCTGCATAAACTGTTGTAAAGCCCTCTGGTTTATAAAAGCAATGAGGTTATCCATGTCAGTCCTGATTTGATCCAATGCCTGTATATTTTCCTGGTTCTCATTATCTCTTGTCGCATCAGGGGTCTTTGGGTATGAGTGTCTATCTTTTTCTTTTAGACTATCTTTATCTTTGGAAGATTTTTCGGCTTTTTGGGGGAGGGCCTCTTCAATGGTTTTTCTTTTTTCAAATACAGTATTGGGAGAAAGAAAGGGGGTAGAAAATATGTCCTTATCCGTTTTTTCATCCTGAGTTATGGATTTTGTCTTTGAGCCGGAATAGAAAAACAGATAATATACCAGGGCCGAAATGACAATGATTATAACTATAAGGATTATGCTGCTTGTAATGTCTCTGCTATTCTTCATAAAACAATCATATCATTAATAGGGATAAAAAGTACAGCTTAGGAGACATTTAATTTGTAAAAAAACTGATGAAGTAGTTTTTAAGGCCATTGTTCAGGTAAAATACCGGTTGATTGAAGAAAATTTTTTGATTTTTATTAAAATCTATTTAACCAATAAATTCAAATAGATAAATATAAATAATTCGTAGAAATAGGCATAGAAACCATTTTCAGCTAATTCAAGACTTGACAAGATATGAGGGTTATAGTATCTAATAACGTGAGCGGTATTATTCTTTACTTTTAAGGGTTCTTTAAACCAATATTGTATCTCTAAGAAAGGAGGGAAGGGTTGAATAAGGCGGATTTAGTTGAAAAAATGGCAGGTGAGGCTGGTATTAGCAAGGTTGCCGGAGAGAAGTCATTGAATGCATTTATCGATGGAATTAAGGGCGCCTTGAAAAAGGGTGAGAACGTAACCCTGATCGGGTTTGGAACTTTCTCGGTTGCAAATCGTAAATCTCGGGTAGGACGTAATCCTCAAACAGGTGCTGAGTTAAAGATACCAGCAAGGAAAGTTGTAAAATTCAAGCCTGGTAAAGGCTTAAAAGACATTCTCTAAATTTTTTTCAAACAGGGGGTAACAAGAGACAGAGACAATTCTGTCTCTTGTGGTACCCCCTTAGTTTTTTCTCGCAGAATTTTTAATTTCTTTTTATAAATAGCAGAAGATGAAAGACGACATCTGTACTCAACCCATTCATAAACTTAAAAAGCTCATTACAGGGAAAAAAATCAGTTCTAAGGAGCTGGTTAGTTCATATTTAAAAAGAATAGATAAGATTGATCCTCAGATTAACGGATATGTCACTGTGGATGAGGATAAGATATTAGCCAGGGTTTCGGAGATCGATAATCAGCTTAACAATGGTTTGGACACCGGGCCCCTAACAGGTATCCCCATTGCGGTAAAGGATAATATCTGTACAAAGGGTCTAATAACGACCTGTTCATCCAATATCCTGAAGCCTTTTGTGCCTCCTTATAATGCCCACGTGGTGGAAAGGCTTTATAATGCCGGAGCGATCGTTTTAGGTAAGACTAATATGGATGAATTTGCTATGGGGTCATCCACAGAAACCTCCTGCTTCGGACCAACTATTAATCCATGGGCGGAAAACAGGGTGTCAGGAGGCTCTTCAGGGGGATCTGCCGCCATAGTCGCTTCTGATATGGCCCCGGCGGCATTGGGGTCGGATACAGGGGGATCCATACGCCAGCCAGCCGCCTTCTGCGGGGTTGCCGGATTAAAACCAACCTATGGGCGGATATCCAGATACGGGCTTGTTGCCTATGCATCTTCCCTCGATCAGATCGGGCCCATAGCCAGGGATGTAACCGACTGTGCGTTACTCCTTTCCATTATAAGCGGTAAGGATGACAGAGACAGCACATCTGTAAATGCACCGGTTCCTGATTATGAAGAGTTTTTAACTGACGACATAAAAGGGATCAGGGTGGGAAAGCCCAAGGAGTATTTTATCGGCGGGCTAGATCATGATGTCTCTCATCATGTCCAAAGCGCCATTGAAATCTTCTCCCAAATCGGTGGGGATGTGGAGGAAATCTCATTGCCTCATACAGATTATGCCATTGCCAGCTATTATCTGATCGCAACCGCTGAAGCGAGTTCCAATCTGGCACGCTATGATGGTGTAAAATATGGTTTCAGAGATTCTGAGCATATGGACCTAGGCCAGATGTATCACTTAACAAGACAAAGGGGTTTGGGCCTTGAGGTAAAACGCAGGATTATGCTCGGCACTTATGCACTAAGTTCCGGATATTATGATGCTTATTATCTAAAGGCATTAAAGGTAAGGACCCTGATAAAAAAAGATTTTGATTATGCATTTGAAAATCATGACGTAATAATAACCCCCACTACTCCCACACCCGCGTTTAAGCTGGGTGAGAATATCACTGACCCTCTTCAAATGTATCTTAATGATATTTATACAATATCAGCAAATTTAGCCGGGATACCCGCTATTTCAATTCCGTGTGGCTTTACTGAAGAGGGACTTCCAATAGGCGTCCAGATTTTGGGAAGACCCTTTGAGGAAGGCATTGTTCTTAAAGTGGCTTTTGCCCTGGAGCAGGCACTGGACCTGAAAAGGCCTTTAAGGTTCTGGGAGAAGGTGCAGAAATGAAATATGAAAGCATAATAGGTCTAGAGATCCACGCGCAGCTTCTCACTCAGTCCAAGATCTTTTGCGGATGCAGTACGAAATTCGGACAGCCTTCCAATACACAGACCTGTCCTGTATGTCTGGGATTCCCGGGTGTTCTCCCTGTACTGAATCATCAGGTAGTGGAATTTGCATTAAAGACGGCGTTGGCGGTTCATGCCCGGATTCCTCCATTGAGCCGTTTTGCAAGAAAGAATTATTTCTATCCGGATTTGCCGAAGGCCTATCAGATATCCCAGTATGAACTCCCACTTTCAGAGGGAGGATATGTGGAAGTCGATTCGGAGGACGGGGAAAAAAGACGGATAGGACTTACCCGTATTCATTTGGAGGAGGATGCTGGTAAGCTTATCCATGGGGATGGTCCTGATAAGGGATCGAGTTTTGTGGATTTTAATCGAACCGGGGTGCCGCTTATGGAGATTGTTACTGAGCCGGAGATGCATTCACCCTTGGAGGCGAAGCTGTTTCTAGAAAACCTGAAGGCCATTCTGCAGTATTTGAAGGTTTGCGATGGAAATATGGAGGAAGGGAGCTTGCGTTGTGACGCAAACGTATCCGTGAGGCCTTATGGTCAGGAAACCTTGGGCGTTAAGACAGAGATCAAGAATATGAATTCCTTCCGGAATGTCCAGCGCGCCCTGGAATATGAGATCGAGCGTCAGATTATGACTATTGACAGAGGAGAGGTGGTGGTTCAGGAAACTCGCCTCTGGGACGCTGACAAGGGGATAAGCTTTCCAATGAGAAGCAAGGAGGAGGCCCATGATTACAGGTATTTCCCTGATCCGGACCTTTTACCCCTTGAGATAGACGAGGCCTGGATAAAACGGGTGGCCCGTACCTTGCCGGAATTGCCTGAGTCCAGGAAGGAAAGGTTTGAAAGGGAGTATGATATACCTTCTTATGATGCCCAGTTCCTGACCTCTTCCGCGGAACTGGCTGATTATTATGAGGAGTGTTGTAGATCCTTTCATAGACCCAAGATTGTAAGCAACTGGATCATGGTTGAATTGATGAGAGAATTGAATCGTGACAATCTGGATATCTCTTCTTCTCCGATCAAGGCAAAAAGCCTTGCCGATATGCTGAAGATGCTCGATGATGATATAATCAGCGGAAAGATCGCCAAATCGGTTTTTGTGAAAATGTATAAAACAGGGAAAGAGGCATCCCGGATAATCAAGGAGGAGAACCTTATTCAGATTACCGACGAATCTGCGTTAGAAGAAACCATAGACAGAGTCCTTGACGAAAACCCCGGACCCGTATCAGACTACAGAAACGGAAAGAAGCAGGCTATGGGATTTTTGGTAGGACAGGTGATGAAGTTTACCAAGGGAAAAGCAAATCCTAAAATTGTAAACCGGATTCTTATAAAGAAACTTGAAAGCTAAATACTAAAATTTTCCAATGGCCCTTTATCATCAATCACACAGACTAGAGCGTCAGCGATGTTCCCGCCGCAGGGTGAGGCCCCTTTTTATCTATCTGATAATCCTGGCATTTCTTATCCCCCTTTTGATTAAATGGGCAAAAGGCAGCTTTTTAAGATCGGATAAGCGTCTTACTGCCCAAAGTCAAAAGGAGACAGGTCTAAAAGAATCATCTTCATGCGATACCAATCTTACTAATGATGGCTTATCATCGGATCCTATTGAAGGCCCCTTGCCCCATCCGTCCTATTCCGAATTATATTTGTCCGGAAAGATCGGAGAAGGCGAAAGTATATACGAGTGCCTGCATAAAGAAGGAGTTTCTGACAGGAACATCCAGCTTATTGCCAGCAATCTGAATCCATTAATGAGTTTCCGCTCTCAAAGCCAGCCGGGGGATACCTATCGTTTGGCACTCACCCGGGAAGGCGATATAGAAAGGTTTGAATATCAGAAAGGTCCCCTGGAGATTTACTGCCTCAGCAGGGACAAAGATAATATATGGAAAGCCTGGCGGGAGAATATAAAGCTTACCAAATACTGGATGAGCATTTCAGGCCAAATCGAAGGCTCCCTTGTTTCAACGTTTCAGAAACATGGCTATCCTGTGTCTTTGGCGCTCCGGTTTGCCGAGATCCTCGAATGGAAGATAGATTTTCAGCATGAGGTAAGGGACGGGGACCGATTCAGTATGGTGTATGAGAGGTATTATAAGGGAGACGAGCCCATCGGGTTTGGAAATATCCTGGCTGTTATGTATGAAGGCGTAATGATCGGAACTTTGAAGGGATTCTATTTTGATCAGGAAGAGGGCAGGGGAGACTATTATGATTTGGAAGGAGTATCCCTGAGGCGGGCATTTCTGAGGGCGCCTTTGAGTTATAAATATATCAGTTCCGGATTTAACCATCAACGTAAACATCCTATTCTGGGATATGTAAGGCCACACCTGGGGATCGATTTTGCCGCACCGTCCGGGTCACCCGTATGGGCGGTGGCTGATGGCAGGGTGCTTTCAAAATCCTATGACAGAAACAACGGAAATCAGATTAAGCTAAGGCATATGAATGGCTATATTACCTACTATAACCACCTTTCCGGATTTGCCAAAGGAATAAAGAAAGGGGTACGTGTTGTGCAGAAACAGATCATCGGCTATGTGGGCACAACAGGGCTTTCCACGGGCCCTCACCTGGATTATAGGGTTAAGAAGGACAGCAAATTCATTAATCCCCTGAAGGCCAAATATCCCTCCGGCAAGCCATTAAACAGGAAATTCCTGCCCGAATTTCAGAAATTCGCCGCAAACATCTCTCCTTTTCTGGAAAAGGAGGAGAAACTTTCCAGGACACTTATTGCTGAGGTGGATTCATCGGAGATTTCACAATCTTTCCAATAAATAATGGATAAAGAGGGTGTCAAAAGTCAGGGAAGTGCCCAAAGTGTCAAGAGCTTGAAGTTAAAAAAATATCAAAATGAGTTGTCGGACAGGTTTTAAAATGGGAGTAATACATGGAAGCTCATAAAGAGAAAAGGCAGAAACGGGAAAAGATTACACCCGTACGTCTCTTTCTATCCTCTCCCGGGGATGTAAATGCGGAACTGGAAAAGGTAAAAGAGGTCGTTGAAAACCTTAACCGGGTCTGGGGTGATGCCTTTGGTGTCCGCATCGATGTCCTCGACTGGAAAACCCACGTCCTCCCACAGATAGGGATTAAGGCCCAGGAGTGCATAAATCTTCAAATTACGGATTACGATATCTTTTTAGGGATCATGTGGAAGAGGTTTGGTACACCAACTGATAATGCGGGGTCAGGCACGGAGGAGGAGTTCAGAATCGCCTATGAAAAATGGGAACAATTTCATGAACTCCACATACTTTTCTATTTCAGTCAGGCACCATATACGCCCAAGAATAAAGGAGAGATCGAACAATGGGGAAAGGTAATAGCCTTCAGGGAAGAACTTGAATGGATAGGCCTGGTCCGTGCCTATAAATCCCTGGATGAATTCACCAGCATGGTGCGGGACCACCTCTCGATGCTACTCCAAAAATGGTTCCCCCTTAAGGGTGAAACCAAAACGATATATGATTTTAATCCCTACCTCACAAAACTCAAATCAGATTGCATGTATATGGATATCCGGGGCCATGCGACAGGTGAAAAGAAGGCCCATCAGTTTAGAATAGACCAGTTGTATATCCCTCTTAAAACAACAGGCGGAGGAATACATGAGGAAAAGCGATGGAAGAAAGCGGCTCCTGACGGGATGATGCCCAGAGAGGTCCTCCTCCAGGAGGCATTGAAGGAACATAGGCTCCTCATCAAGGGAGATCCAGGGGCGGGCAAGACCACCTTCCTCAGGTTCATTGCCTTTACCCTTTGCCAGAGAGGACTGAAAGAGGAACCTTCCCCATCCGCCACGCCTGTGCTCTGGCCTGAGCCTCCTCCTCTTCCCCTTTTAATCAACCCTGCTGTGCTTATGGAATATATAAAGCTGCACAAGGGAAAAGGGGAGGGCCTTCCCATTGAGGATGATAGCCCTGAGTGGCTGATCCATTTTATGGAGAAAATGAGTGGAGAGAACAATTGGGGGATCTCTGCTGATGCAATACGTAATGCATTAAAGGAAGGTAACTGCCTGATCCTCATCGACGGACTGGAGAGGCCCCTGATGCGGTTATACGGGAGAAGGTCCTCTCCCTGGCCACAAGGACTATAAATGCCTATAATAAATGTAAGGTAGTGGTCACCACAAGGCCGATAGCCCTTACAGACACTCACCTGCCTTCCGGATTTGTAGAGGTACAGATCGCCCCTCTCGACGACAAATCAATCGATATCTTCCTCTCCCAATGGTGCAAGGCCCTTTATGCCGAAGCGCCTGAGAAATCAGAGTGCCTCTTTGACGATTTGAAAACGGCAATTCAGGCAAGGCCGGCCATCCACCTGATGGCCCGGACCCCGGTTATGCTCACTGCCCTGGCCGTTGTATACTGGAATGAGCACAGGTTGCCTGAGCAGCGGGCAGAGCTCTATGAATCGATCATCACCTGGCTCCTGAGGTCCCGCGAGAAAAAACCGGGCCGCCTCTCGGCTGATCGTTGCCGTTGCCATCTCGAGGAACTCGCCTTTAAAATGTTGATCCCTGCTGAGGGCCGAAAGCGTCAGGCAGATTTAAGATGGGCGGCAGAGGCCATTGCTGATCAATTTAATCCAAAGGATAAAGAGAAGGGTACTATAGAGGCAGAGGCATTCTTGAAGGCTGAAATGATAGACAGCGGCATAATCGTGGAGCGGCAGCGCCAGGTGGAATTCTGGCACCTGAGCTTTCAGGAATATCTGGCTGCCTGCAGGATCAGCGGCTTTCTCGATAATAAGATGTTAGAGACGGTCTTTGCGGATGGCCGTATCTATAAGGGTGAGTGGCGGGAGGTAATCCTTCTGCTGGGTGGAGTTCTCTACTCTCCAACGCAGGAAAGGATCAATAACCTGATAGATGAGGTCATTAAAAGGGGACCTCAGGAAGCGACAGGGGAAAACCTGCCGGTCATGGCAAAGGAGGTAGGGATTTTAGGGGGGATTGTCCGTGACCTTGCAACCTATGATTTTTCACCTTCCAATCCTCAATATTCCCAAATAGTCAAAGGGGTGATGGGGATATTCGAGAAGGAGCGGTATAAGTCAATCCCTGTGCAGGTGAGGATTGAGGCCGCAGACACACTTGGTCAGGTAGGCGACCCGAGACTCCATGATGATCCTATGATCTTCATCCCCGGAGGGCGATTCTGGATGGGAGCACAGAAGAAAGATCCCAAGGGAAATAATTATGACAATGACGCCTATGATGATGAATTTCCTGTACATAAGGTAGAGCTTTCTACTTATAAGATCAGTAAATATCCTGTTACGGTGGGGCAATACCTGAGATTTATCGAGGATGGTGGATACCAGGAAAGGAAGCATTGGGGTGCAGGGGAATTCGGGGAGTACGAGAAACCGGACAACTGGGAGGATCAGCTACGGTATACATCTCGCCCTGTAGTTTATGTAAGCTGGTTTGAGGCTGCTGCATATGCAAGCTGGTGCGGGGGCAGGCTCCCCACCGAGGCGGAGTGGGAGCGTGCTGCTCGTGGCCCTGGTGATGAATACAGGAAATATCCCTGGGGCAATAAGGAACCAACAAAAAACACTGCAAACTGGTATGAGGCCGGAATAGGACATGCAACACCAGTAGGGATTTTCCCGGAGGATTGTTCCCCTGAGGGTGTTATTGATATGGCAGGGAATGTGTGGGAGTGGTGCCAGGACTGGTATAGTGGCACATATTATGAAGAGTGCACACAGAAGGGAATTGTGAAGGATACTGAGGGACCGGAAAAGGGCTTGAAACGTGTTCTTCGCGGGGGCGCCTTCCGCGACCGCTTTCTGGGCGTTCTGCGCTGTGCCAGCCGTTACGGGGACTGGCCTGGCCTCCGGTCCGGCATCGTCGGCTTCCGTGTCGTCCGCCCCTGAATTAAAAATCTGGTAATCTGTCAATCTGTAAATCTGAAGCGTTGTGGAGCAGTTTAAGGATGTGCTCCCGTTTTCACCAAAGAAGACCGAAGTAATATAAGGGCCAACCTTTGTGTCAGATTACCAAAATCAGATTACTTTTATCATTTGTATCAATAATCATGGGTATCGCTCTTTTCTACCATTATCCATATATTCTTCTACTGAATTAAAATCATTATGATCCTTCCATATGCCAAACAGCTTGTCTTTTGTTTTCTCCTTTTTCAGCAATTCTAATTATGACAGCAGATGGCTATATTTTTGAAGCTTGTATCTGAAGGACCGGAAACTCAGATTGAGCAGTTCCGCTGCCTTGCTCTTGTTTCCCTGGGGCTTTTTAAGGGATTTCATTTTATCAGAACCATCTAGAGAGTATGTCGAGCCAATTTAACGATTGCCGTTTAACGCTAAGTGCGTTATATTGATAATATGATTAGAACATTTAAGGATAAAGAAGCTGAGAGAATATTTAAAATAAGTATTCTCACAAAATTCCTAAAAGCTTGCATCGAATCGGTTTGAGGAAATTAAGAATGCTAAATAGAGCTTTAAACTTAAATGATCTAAGGATTCCGCCTGCAAACAGATTGGAGAAACTTAAAGGGGACAGACTTGGACAATACAGCATTCGTATCAATGATCAATGGCGGATATGTTTCAAATGGCACGACAATGATTCATTGCAGGTCGAAATCGTTGATTATCATCCTTAGGAGGAGATTATGTCGGTTAAAAAACTGGACCCTTTACATCCGGGGGAAATTCTGCGAAAAGAATTTCTGGAGCCGTTGGGTCTGAGTCAAAATAGACTTGCAATTGCAATAGGTGTTCCTGCGAGGCGGATAAATGAAATAGTCCTTGGAAAAGAGGCATTTCTGCTGAAACAGCCTTAAGGCTTGCTCGTTACTTTAAGATGTCACCTCAATTCTGGCTAGGATTACAAATGGATTATGAACTTGATTTAGCGGAAGACAAACTGGAAGGCAGGCTTGAAAAAGAAGTCATCCCAATGTCCGCAACCGGCTAATAATGGGACAAATTCTAACCACTTTTATAATTTTAGGCACTTGACACTTTAGGCACTTTAGGCACTTGCTTTTAAAACTTTACTCACTACCCTTACCCTATCTTTCAAGCAGATGGCTATACTTTTGAAGTTTATACCGGAAGGACCGAAAGCTGAGATTGAGTAATTCCGCAGCCCTGCTCTTATTTCCCTGGGTCTTTTTGAGGGCCTGGGAAATGAGCTGTGTTTCCATCTCCGTGACAGCCCTTTCCAGATCCACGCCGTCATTTAGATTCATGGTTGTCGATTGATATGCCTGATGGACAGGGTAAAGGATATTGTCGGGCAGGTCCTCCGGCTCCAATCGTTTTCCATTCCCGAGCGCAACCGCCCTTTCAATGGCATTCTCTAACTCCCGGACATTCCCGGGCCAGTGGTAGTTGGACAGAATCCTTATAACCTCGGAAGAGGGTTTGGTATCCATATCGTGGAAACCGTTTCTTTTTGCATAAGATTCAAGAAAGTGTGCGGTAAGCAGGGGGATGTCTCCGATTCTCTCCCTTAAAGGCGGCAGAGTTATAGGGATAACGTTCAAGCGGTAATACAGGTCCTCCCTGAAGGTCCCTTCCTGTACGGCCTCTGCCAGGTCCTTATTGGTGGCTGCGACGATACGAACGTCAACTTTAACACCCTCATTCGAACCAACCCTTCGGATCTCCTGATCCTGCAAAACCCTCAGGAGTTTTACCTGTAATGACATTGGTGTTGAAGAGATCTCGTCTAAAAAAAGGGTCCCTTTATGGGCGACTTCAAAAAGGCCCTTTTTGTTGGCTATTGCCCCTGTAAATGCCCCCTTTACATGTCCGAACAGCTCGCTTTCCAGCAAACCTTCGGGCATTCCTCCGCAGTTTACAGAGACAAAGGGTTCATCCTTTTGATTGCTCTGAAAATGAACGGCCCTGGCCACCAGTTCCTTCCCCGTGCCACTTTCACCTATTATAAGGACCGTGCTGCGGTTATTGGCAATTTTTTGTATTAAAGAGAATATTTCTCTTATCTGAGTGCTCTTTCCTATAATATTTCCAAGCCTGTATTTCGTTGAAAGCTCTCTTTTGAGGATGACATTCTCCTCCTGAAGCCTCTTTTTTTCTATGGCATTATTTATGACCAATCTGATTTCATCGTTATTCTTAAAGGGCTTTGTCAGATAATCGTAGGCCCCTTCCTTTATTGCCTGAACGGCTGTCTTTGTGGAAGCATAGGCAGTGATCATTATGACCGCTGTCTCCGGGCTGATTTTCTTGATTTCTTTTAACACACTCAGCCCATCCATGCCCGGCATCCGGATATCAATGATGGCCAGATCAAATATGTCCTTTTGCGCAAGTCTCAGTCCTGCCTGCGGATCCGTAGCGAACTGTACCCTGTATCCTTCCCTTTTGAGCATTATAGAGAGAAATTCACACATGCTTTTTTCATCATCTATAATCAAAATAGAATGCATTGTATTTTTACCCCGCTTTTTCGATTTTTAACAAGATCATAAATTTAGTGAAATATAAATTCTAAAGAGAGTCCCCTGGCCGGGTTCACTTTCTGCTTCAATTTTTCCCCCATGCTCCTCGATTATACGGTATGCGGTGCAAAGGCCCAATCCGGTACCCTTTTCCTTTGTTGTATAAAAAGGGTGGAATATCCTGGTAATATGTTCTTTGGATATCCCAACCCCGGTATCCTGGAATTCAATTATTTTATAAGATTTTTCATTAATCTTTTTGGTCTTGCCTTTGACCGTAAGGATTCCTCCATCGGGCATGGCCTGGCAAGCATTAATAGCCAGGTTCCAGAAAACCTGTTTCATTTGATCAATATCTAAATTGATATCTGTATTTTCGGGCTCGAGATCTATATATACTGCTATATCTTTTTTAAACATTTCGCCATTCTTTAAAATGGTCATTGTGTCATGAATAAGGCCGTTTATATTGCAGTTTTCCAATTGAGGCGGTCTGGGTTTCGCGTAAGTCAGGAAATCATTTATAATATTATTTAGATGCGTGGACTCATCGATAACAATATTCATCAGGGCCTTTTGCTCAGAATCCAGTGTCAAACCTTCGGCAAGAAGCTGGATGGATCCTTTGATGGAGGCCATGGGATTGCGAAGCTCATGTGCGATTCCCGCGCTCATGCCTCCTATTGTAGCTAATATGTCAGCCTGCTTAAGCTGGTCTTCCATCCTTTTGAATTCAGTCAGATCCTGAAAACTGGTTATAGTCCCTTTGGTTTTGCCTTGCGAATCCTGAATTGTTGAGAGATTAAGGCCGATAAAGCAGGGGCCCCGGGACCCGCAATTTATGAATTCGTTACATGTAAGTGTTTGTTCTGCATCATTTTCGATAAATTTGACGGTCTCTTGGAAATCGATGGGTAAAAAGAGATCATGCCAAAACAGTGATTTCCTATTAAGGCCTTGGATCGATAGGATTTCCATGGCTGCCTTGTTTGCCAGTGTAACTCTTCCATTAATATCCGTCACGACCAGACCGGAACGAATATTTTTAAGTATGTCTTCATTAAACGCCTTTAATTCCATCAGGTCCTCATGGCTGGCACTGAGCTCCTGATCCTTCTTTTTGGTTGATTCTGCAAGATATCCGCATAAAAATGCTGTAATATAGAAAGCGCATATATTCACAGACATAGCATAAAACACATAACTGCTGTTTAAGTGGCTTGCAGTATATACATAATTGGAAGGAAAGGAAAATAAACCGTAATATTGAAAATCCAACATCAGGCCATAGAGGATGCTGCTCATCGAGGCTATTACAAAGCTCCCCTTGCGAAACAGAACAATGCTTGCAGTGATGATAGTGATAATGAACATAAAAGAAAAAGTGCTCTCAATTCCTCCTGTAAAGTATATAAGACAGGTTTCGATTATTACATCAGCCACAAGCTGGATATACGCGAGAACTATCATGTTGTTGTTTAAATAATAATATAATACAGCATACAGAATGGTAAGGAGGTAAGTTACGGTGATTAGCACATAAAATGGATTAAAGCCGGATCCGGCGCTTCTGATCTGAACAACACTTACGGAACCAAGGAGGATTGTGAGAATAATCACCCTGAGAATCATTAACCACCTTATTTTGCGCTTATAATAATCATCGTTAAAGGTGGCAGGTTGATTAGATTTTTGGCTGTCCATCTTTTTTAGATTATGATTCACAATCCTTCATCTGCGATCTGTAAAGGTAATATTTTCAGCCAATGAGGTTCGCTAATCCGAAAATTGGCATATACATAGCAATAATTATAAATCCGACCGAACCTCCCAGAAAAACCATCAAAAGGGGCTCGAGCATAGAGGTTAATGCTTCTACGGCAGTGTTCACCTCTTCATCATAGAAATCAGCTATCTTCCCTAGCATTGAGTCCAATGCCCCTGTGCTTTCACCGATAGAGATCATCTGAACAACCATTGGAGGAAAAACGCCGGTTTCACCTAGTGGTTCTGCTATGGTCTTGCCTTCGCTTATGGATATTCGACTCTGCTGGACCGCATGTTCGATGACCTTGTTGCCGGATGTTTTAGCGGTAATATCCATACCATCTAAAAGGGGTACGCCGCTGCTGACCAAAGTCCCCAGGGTTCGGGTGAATTTTGCAATGGCTACCTTTCGTAGAAGATTACCAAAGACAGGTGTCCGGAGCATGAATCTGTCGATATGGAGTTTTCCCTTTTCCGTATTTCTTATTTTTTTTAAGGCAATGAAAAGTGCGATAATCCCTAATAGTATGATCCCGCCACCCCATCCGCCGAGAAAATTGCTCATTGCGATAACTATTCGGGTGGGTAATGGCAAGGTGCCTCCAAAGCTGGTAAATAGCTCCGCAAATTGGGGGATGACAAAAATTAACAGACCGGCTACGACTATAACAGCCACAACCAGAATAACAATCGGGTAGGTCATGGCAGACTTGACCTTTCTTTTAAGAGACAAGGCCCTTTCCATATATCCTGCTAATCTGTTTAGGATAGTGTCCAATATACCTCCCGCCTCCCCTGCTTCCACCATATTGACATAAAGAGCATCGAATACCTTGGGATATTTACGAAGGGCGTCTGCAAAGGTGCTTCCTCCTTCTACGGTCATTTTGATTTCTTTTATGGAGTTTGCCAATTCGCGGTTTTCGGTCTGTTGGGCCAGTATTTCAAGGCTCTGCACAAGAGGAAGGCCCGCGTCGATCATGGTTGAAAATTGACGGGTAAAAACGATCTTGTCCTTTTCTTTTATCTTGGGTCCGAATCCCGGGATATTGATTTTGATCTCTGTAGGCTTTTTTTTGATTTGAGTGGGTATGATAGCCTGACGCCTCAATTCGGCCATCACCAGTTCCTTGCTGTCTCCGGTTATCTCACCTTCAACCTCTTTACCCTGAAGGGTCCTTCCTTTGTATTTGAATTCCGACATATCTGATACCTCTCCCTTATATTATTCTGACATTATTGTTTTGAATCATATTTACCAGTTCTTCCGTATCGGTTGAACGGCTTATGGCATTCTCCTTTGAGATGACACGTTTTGTATAAAGATTGAAAAGCGACTGATTCATCGTCTGCATACCATGTTTAGCCTGACCTGCCAGCATAATACTGTAAATTTGATGGATCTGGTTATCCCTGATCTGATTCCGCACGGCTGGATTCGGAATTAGAATTTCCAGAGCAAGGGTCCTTCCATCCTCGAGTTGTTTTGGTATTAATTGCTGAGCAAGTATTCCCTCAAGCACGAAAGATAATTGCAGCCGGATCTGATTTTGCTGATGCGGCGAAAAAACATCTATGATTCTGTTAATGGATTGTATGCAGGAATTAGTATGAAGCGTAGCGAGTGTAAGATGCCCTGTCTCGGATATGGTCAATGCAGCCTCTATTGTTTCAATATCCCTCATTTCTCCAATGAGCACCACGTCAGGGTCTTCTCTGAGTGCCGAGCGGAGGGCCTTTTTGAATGAATACGTATCTGCGTGTAGCTCCCGTTGATTCACAATGGATTTTTTATGGCTATGTATATATTCGATAGGGTCCTCGATTGTAATTATATGTTTATCTTGATGGTTGTTTATCCAGTCTATCATTGCTGCCAGTGTTGTCGATTTTCCGCTTCCGGTGGGACCGGTAACCAGGATAAGTCCTCTGGGTTTTTCGCATAAAGCAGTAATAATGGAGGGTAATCCGAGTTCTTCAAATGAAGGGATATAAAATGGAATGCTTCTGATAGCCATGCTTAGAGCACCCCTTTGAAAAAAGATATTGGCCCTGAATCTGCTTAGCTCATTAATGCCAAAAGAGATATCCAGCTCTAGCTCGGATTCGAGCTTTTTCCTTTGATCTTCATTTAAGATCTTGAAAACCATATCTTTTATGTCTTCCTCTGTAAGGGCGGCATAGGAAGATGATACGATTTTACCATCCACTCTCATCCGGGGAGGAATGCCGGTGGAGAGGTGAAGATCGGATGCACGTTTATGTAACATCTCATGAAGTAACTGAGTAAGATCTATCATCTTAAATAAATCCATTATTTGTTTGATTAATCATGTTATACGCTCACACTAAATACTTCCTCCAGGGTGGTCAAACCCTCTTTAATCTTTTGTAAACCACTTTCCCTTAAGGTTTTCATACCTTCCTCCCTGGCAAGAGCCCTTAGTTGCTCAGTGGAACCACCCCGTACAATCATCTCTTTAACAGGGTCTGTTATAAGCATCACTTCATAAAGGGCCAATCTCCCTTTATATCCCGTATTAGAACATTTAGGGCATCCCTTCCCTTTATAGATTTCCGGGCCGGCTTTTAAATCTTGATCCGAGAAACCTATTCGTTTAAGGAGTTCAACGGGAACAGATGTTTTTTCCCTGCAATTGGAACAAATCCTTCTAACAAGCCTCTGAGAAAGAACCAGAACAACAGCAGAGCTGACCAGAAAGGACTCCACTCCCATATTTAATAATCGGACTATTGTGCTTGGTGCATCATTGGTGTGGAGTGTGGATAACATCAAGTGACCTGTTAAGGCTGCCTTAACCCCTATTTCTGCCGTTTCCAGGTCCCTTATCTCTCCGACCATGATTACATCAGGGTCCTGACGCAGGAAGGACCGAAGCGCTGAAGCAAAAGTCAGCCCTATATTTTCATGGACTTGGACCTGATTTATACCTTGCAGGTTAAATTCTACAGGATCCTCTGCTGTCATGATGTTTGTACCCTCTTTATTCAACTGGTGAAGGGCGGAGTAAAGGGTTGTGGTTTTACCGCTGCCTGTAGGCCCTGTAACAAGTATCATACCATAGGGGCTCTGTATGGCATTCTGAAATTTTTCCAGAGATTCCGGTTCAAAACCCAATTTCGTCATATCAAGCTGGAGGTTGGATTTGTCCAGGAGTCTTAAAACGACCTTTTCACCGTAAAGGGTCGGTAATACAGAGACACGGAAATCCATTTCTGAATTTTTCCCAAGTTTCAATTTTATCCTGCCGTCTTGAGGTAATCTCTTTTCGGCTATGTCCAGTTTTGCCATAATCTTGATTCTGGATACCACAGCATTTTTTATTTTTGGGGGTAATCCCATGATCTTTTTCAGGACCCCATCCAGCCGGAAGCGAACCCTGAACGACTTTTCATAGGGTTCTATATGAATATCGCTGGCCTTTGAGTTTACAGCATTCAGCAAAATTCCGTTTACAAGTTTGACAATTGGGGCATCTGCCTCTGTCAGGGTTTCCTGCTGGATATCTGTTTCAACGACCTCAACATTTTCGAGCGCGCCTTTGACAATCTTGTCAAAATCCATGAGGATGGTTAGATCCTCTTTGGATTCCTCTTGTATTATTGTTTTAGAAGAGATTCCCTTTTTCGTTTGCCCCTGCTCTTCTTCCTCTTCCTCATAGTTAAATACGTCCAAATCCGGAGACACTGATTTTTTATAATATTGATTGTATGCCTGGAGAAAAAGGGACTCAGTGGTCAATACGGTTTCAATATTAAAACCGGTTGAAAAACTAATATCCTCGATTGCAATATAATCCGTCGGATCCACGAAGGCTACCGTTAAGGTGTCTCCCAATTGATTTAATGGTATACAGGAATACTTCTTAACCAATGCGGTAGGGATGAGCCCGAGTATGTCATTGTCTATATTAAAATTTCTCAGATCAACACATGGAACACCAAGCTGCTTACTCAAATGGTAAAGGGCGTCTTCTTCTTTCAGAAATCCAAGCTTTATCAGATTATGAGCCACGCGGCCGCCGGATTTTTTTTGTTCTTCCAGGGCCTTGTTCAGTTGTTCCTGGGTAATGACATTTGCCTGAATAAGGATTTCTCCCAAACGAGCTTTCATATTTTTGCCTTTTTGATAACTTTAATAAGTTTCTAAATATTTAATCCCAAACAAATAAGGGCTCACCTTTATTGTTTTATTGTCAAGTAAACGAAGGCCTGCTTCTTAATCGGAAAAATTTGATCACCAAATCGAATCAGAGACTTAGAAATTCACAGATATCCTCGACAGGAACAGGATGGTCAAGGGTAAAACCCTCACCAAATCGGCAATTTATAAGGGATCCGAAATACCTTGCCTGTGACTCGATATGAAAAATAAAATCTTTATACTCGAATGGAAATGGGGAGGTCATGGATAGTATCTCATGGAATCGTGAGTGATATACCTTTACTGCTTCTAATTTCCCTTCAAAGGTAGAGGTAATATTAACGATCGCTTGTGGAATGGCGGGTTTCGTCAAAGGATAGTATAATACTCGTGAAGATTTATGGGACTTGCATATCTTGTCCGTTTTATCAGACATCATAATATGAATAGCCTTATGAATTAATTGATTGACCAGGTATTGGCCTGGATTTCGATCCTGCCAATAGGGTGCCAGAATTATATCAGGCCTGTATAATCGAAGAGGATCAGCAAGTATTTGAGCCTGTCCTATGTCCAGGTCAAATAAGGAATTACCTAAATCAAGATTTACACGATCTGACACGTGTAGTATCTTTGCCGCCTTATCTGCCTCTTCGGAGTTTTCCTTATTGTTTTGAACAGGATTTATCCTTCCATGAGTTAGATCACATATGACAGTGGTATAACCTCGGTGAGCCATCTTGAGGAGTATGCCGCCTACACCAATCTCAACGTCCATAGGATTTGCTCCAATGGCCAGGATATCTACATGTTGATCTATGGATAGCTTTGTGTCCATCGATTCAAGTGCGTAAGGTTAAAGGTTATTATAAATACTCAAAGTTTCAAGTGCCTGATGCAATTCTTACCTCCAACATAAACATATGCATCCCCTTTTTTCTTTATTTTTTGATTTGCCTGTCAACTTGTTAGTAAGGCTTAATTAATAAATCTCTTTGGGCTATAGACCAGGGAGGGGGTTACTATTGAATTTTCAATACCTAATAGTATCAGATTCAGATGGATTGTCAAGTCGTAGCCGTAATAAAAAGGTTTTTTATTCGCCTTTTAATTAAGAATAAAGGCTATAACTCTGTTTAGTTGGTTTTAACATATTGTTTAATTATTTATTTTGATTTGTTTTGATTTATGTCATAACTTAAATAAATTCTATGGGCTAAACTGAAAAATTTTTTCATAAAGATAAAAAGTTGACTATGATTAATCTGAAACTTTTTATCTTTGCTTTTTTAAATGATTTCGGTTTAGCTTTTATTTTTTTCACAAATTAGGTGTTTAATTGTATCCATCGTGAGTTTAATAACAGCACCTAATAATTTTTTAATTATATTAATTAGGGAGGGGGATTGTTATGTGAACATACAGGGGGGTAATAGGTATCATCGGTCCTTAAACAAAATTTTTCAGGCTTTAGAGTTAAAGCGAGGAGATAATTATTATGTGTAACAATCGTAATTTATTCAATATCTTATTTATCCTTTTGATTGCCGGTTTTTTGGTTTTCGGGATCCAGGGCCCCAGAGTTGAAGCTCAGACCACAACAACTACTACAACTCCCACATTTTCCTACTCGCCCTTTATGGGTATGATGGGTATGGGCGGAATGCTTCCCTGGCAATATTCAAATTTAGGCAGCCTGGACTTCTCCAATTTGGGGTATTTTCCCTTCATGGGCGGCATGATGGGCATGGGCAGATTCAATCCTTATCTGTATTCCAGCTTAGGTAGTGGACTGGATACAACCAGTTTAAGCTATCCCTTCATGGGCGGTATGATGGGCGGATACGGACGACCTTATTGGTTTGCCGGAAGCGGATTGGATACAACCAGTTTAAGCTATCCCTTCATGGGCGGCATGATGGGTATGATGGGCATGGGCGGATTCGGACGTATGTATCCATGGCTATCTTCAACTTCAGGCACTTTTGATTTTTCCAGCTTAGGTTTAGGCTATCCTTACATGGGCGGTATGATGGGCATGATGGGCATGGGTATGATGCCTTATCTTTACAACAGTCTTTTGGGAACAACAACCACTACTCCTACTCCAACTACAATTTAATTGAAAATTTATAATATCAACCTGTTTTTCAGAAGCATTTGATTAACTCCGTGTCCTCTGTATTCTCTGTGGAATAGAAATATTACCACAGAGGACATAGAGAGCACGGAGTATTTTAAAACATTCTGCAAACCAGATGCTTCCATATATAAAAAGTCTGGATATTTTTTAGAGACCAAACTGGCCCATATCAGCGCTTGGGAGATCACCCAAAACCAAATTTTGGTAAGCAGCGGGCTGGAGAGGTTTTCTTTTCAATGCCCTTTGTATTTGTTGTACTTATCTGGTTTGTTGTATTATTTGATTTACATTTTGGACAGGGAATATTTTCTTTTTGTCCAATCCTAAAAAAGAATCTATCGAATTTGTACCCGCAATCTTTACATTCAAAAGAATATACTGGCATTTCATTTTCTCCTCATTTTAATATATAGTTTAAATTTACATTTTGCTCATATAATATTTTTTTATATTAAAAAAAGCATAATAATATAATAATATGCTAAGATGCTTTTGTCAAATTCTTAATTAAATACCCAAACCACTTAAGGCCGGGAATAATTTATTCTCTGTTCATGATATAATTGTATTACTGTATACCTATAATTCTATAAAAATTGATTTTTAACCAAGAAGCTTGAACTTATTTTAAAAATTTGATTATAATCCTTTTTTTTGTTATAAAAAAGAGAATAGAAGAAATACACTAAATATTATTTGAAATAAAGTACTAACTATATTATAATAGTGATATAAATTTATATATGGTTTCAACTTATAACCTGTAAAACAAATCCTACAACATAATGATAGGAGAAAAAAAATGCATAAAGGCAAAAATCCTTTCCGTTTTGGTGAAACTGTTACCAATGATTATTTTGCAAATCGAAAGAAAGAAATAAACGATCTAATTAATTTCATTAATAAGGGGGAAAATATATTTTTATTTTCCCACCGCCGGCTGGGTAAGACTTCTTTGGTGAAGAACACTTTGGAGATTATGCAAAAAGAGAAGCAGATTATATCTATATATGTAGATTTACAAAGGGCAACATCATGCGCTCAGTTCCTGGAAGTATACGCAATGGCGATTAGTGAGACTATGTTTGAATTAAAAGAGAAACTGGAAAAGATCGCCAATTTTTTTAAACGAATTGTCCCAAGTTTTGAGATCGGGGGTGAGGGACAATGGAAAATCAGGTTTGATTTTTCAAAAACTTCTGAAAATATACATAATGCATTAGATGAAATCATTGATCTTCCTCAGTTGATGGCAAATGAATATAACCAGAAGGTTGTAGTAGTGCTCGATGAATTTCAGGAAGTTGAAGGTCTTCATGGAGGTGGATTTGAAGATTTACTAAAACCTTTTATCTCCAAGCATAATAGAGTTAATTATCTTTTTATCGCCAGCAAGGTTCATATTGCTACCAAGATGTTCAATGATCCGAGCCGTGCCTTTTATAAAATGGCCAAACTATATCCTCTTCACCCTATTGATCCGGACTGTATGACAGATTTTGTATGTAAAAGGTTTGAAGCAACCTCCAAAAAAATTCCAAAGCATTTGGCTGAGCAAATAGTTACTATTTCTCATAATATCCCATATCATATACAAATGCTTGCATGTCATACCTGGCTAGTTACATCAAGAGAAGTGACTGAACAAACCCTTGTTAATGGAATAGAGCTCGTTATTTATCATCAGGGAGAGCTTTATTTTAGCTGGTATGATTCATCCAGTCATCATCAGCGTGCAGTTTTACGTGCATTGGCTAAAACAAAAGAGATGTTTTCACAAGATACAATCATAAAATACAATCTCGGCTCCGCATCGAGTGTTCAAGCATCTTTGAAGGCTCTTATAAGGAATGGCCTCGTTCAAAAGGACAAAGATGGATATAAGATCAGTGATCCTTTTTTTGAAAGATGGCTTCAGAGAAACTAAAGGGTATTAATAAAAAAACGATCTAACCTTGGATATTTTTTTCTTAATAATGTAAGCACCTCATGACGTTATATTTCTATACCCAAAGGCCTTTAAATTAATCCAATTCCTGTCAAAAACATAGATATTCCTTTGATATGAATCATTTTGTTGCTGTTTCTTTTAACTATAAGTTCCGATAATAAATATGAAAGGTTCTATTTTATTGTAACTTATATCATCTAGAAAGTTACTGAAAAGAAATTTTTCATTTTGGAGGTAAAATGACTTTAACTGAAACCGAGCTTGTAGACGTGAGAGAGGCTATACGGGTTAAATCAAGGATACCGTTGCGTTATCAGAGAGTTACGGAAGATAAAATCGAGAAGGAATTTAAGGAATCCATAACCAAAGATATCAGTACTAACGGAGTGCTGTTCGAAGCTTCGGAACTGCTCCCCCTCGGGCATAGGTTAAAGATTTTTCTTGATATCCCCGGTGTTGATGATGAGATAGTTGTTTTGGGGAAGGTTGCCAGGATAGAAGAGATACATTTCGGCAAATCCTATAATATCGGAGTGAAGTTTGAACAGATCAGCAGGGCAGATCTGCAAAGAATCAAGAGATTGATAGAGATGGTGGATATCATCCGCCTGCTTAATCTCGCACACAATGAAAAAGCTTCAGATCTTCATCTTACTTATGGCCGTCCGCCAATCTTGAGAGTTTTTGGAAATCTCGTTCCATTGGACATGGAAGCGTTGTTTAAGGAAGATCTGAAGGCCATGATATATAGTATTCTAACAGAGTCCCAGATTAAGAAATTTGAAAAATATAAAGAATTGGATTTTGCTTTTTCACCGGACCCAGAAAAGAGATTCAGAGTAAATGTACATATGCAGAGAGGCAATGTGGAGGCTACCTTCCGAACCATAATGCCTCAAATCAGATCCATAAAAGAGCTCGGTTTGCCAAATGTTGTTGCTGATCTGGCTTTAAAAAGGAAAGGAATAGTAATTATAGCCGGTCCTACGGGAGCAGGCAAAACAACTACTTTGGCAGCAATGGTGGATCTGATCAACAGCGAAAGAGAATCAGTTATTATATGTCTTGAGGATCCGATCGAATATGTTCATAAGAACAAAAGAAGCATTATAAAGCAGAGGGAGATAGGTTCGGATACCATATCTTTCTCTACGGCTCTTAAAGAGGCCCTTCGTCAAGATCCCGATGTTATACTGATAGGAGAACTCCAGGATTCAGAATCCATACAGACTGCAATCACTGCGGCAGAGACAGGACATTTGGTCCTAACTTCTATGCATGCACCAAACTGTATACAGGTAATTGACAGGATCACAAATATGTTTACTTCCCAGCAGAGAAGGCCGATCTCCATTTCATTGAGTAACTGTCTTCAGGGCATAATCTCTCAGGTGCTATTGCCGAGGAAAGACGGCAATGACAGAGTTGTGGCAACAGAAGCTTTACTTATTTCAGAGGCTGTCAAAAGCATTATCAGGGAAGGAAGTATTATGCAACTAACTTCATCTATACAGACAGGCGGCAAGTATAAAATGCATTCAATGCAGGATTCTGTTTTAAGATTATATAAAAATGGTCTTATAGATAAGGAAATTGCGGCAGAATATTGCACTGAGATGGATTTAGAAAAGGTTATTTCATATTTTTAATTTTGTCACCCGAAGTTATATATGTAATTATCTGTATTGTAATGTCAGTGAGCCCTCATCCAGGGTAGAACCGGAAGAGCCTTCTACTGTATAATTTCCGACAATCATGCCATTGCTTTGCGCAGTGCCCTCGAATATTAAAACAGATCCACCGAGATTTATCTCGAGACTGACCATATTGCCATTAACAGTGCCTGTTATATTTGTTTTACCACTTGTCCCTATGGTAAATTCCTTCAATTTGATTTCCCCTTCAATCTGGGTATCAAACTGGTCTATTTCTGCAAAGCAGATCTGACCGACGACGCTGGTAGTATCGCTTGACCATTCACCTCTGTATTCACCATTTATCTTAACTGTCGCCTTGGTGGATGTGGAGATCCCTGAAGTGGGCCAGTAATTAGAGTTTGGATTATAGTATCCGTTGGTTATTGTTTGATTTGTGGTATAGGAATTAGAAGGTACATATACAGTAGGCTGATATTGAGAGTATGTGGATGATTGCTGGTAATTTGAAGTTTGATATGGTGAATAATTAGTATAAGTCTGTGATTGAGTCGGGGCATAATACCCTGTCTGTCCCGCAGGGATATAGGTGCCTGTGGATGTATTCGATTGTCCATAGGTTCCGGTCTGTGATGATGAAGTCTGTGACTGAGTATTTGTATTGTTATTATTGGGATAGGTTTGTACCGTCTGATAAATATTCGATGAGAGAGAAGGGTAATTTGTAGACTGATAGGTACTTTGAGATTGATATGTACTATATGGATTATAAACACCGGAATTATATATCTGTGAAAGATATCCTGAAATATAACTGCTGCTGGTAGGTAAATACCTGACAGCATTATTAACGACAGTATTATTAGTTGTATTAGTTGTATTGGTAACGGTGCCGTTTGTGGAAGAGCTGCCTGTCTGATTTTGAATTTGAAGGTACGGATAAGCGGAATAATAATCATTATATGAAAAATTCTGGGAATAGGTGCTTGAATTTGAGGGAATAAAAGTTGTGCCAAGGTATCCGTAAATTGGTGAAATAGGACCTAAAAGCGGGTTTTGAAAAACAGGACCATAGTAAGAGAATGCTGCCTTTATATTTAAGTTAAAAATTATAACAGGTATGCATAGAAGAAAAAGGCAAACGGTTAATAAGCTTTTGTTTTGGAATGATATGTTAATCATAATACCCCCCCCAGGCTTACCCTTATGATCAGATATCAAAGATCATTATATCCAATATGTCAAAGATCAATTACTCTCTGTCGGATAATGCTTTCGCATAAATGGTGCCATAAATAAGAACAGGCAGACTTTTTCTTTTACAGGTTAACCATTTGCCATAACATATTTAAAAATAAGCAATTCAGGAAGATCTTAAATAGGACTGAAAAAAAGGGTTTTTTCTTATTTTGTTCAAAAAAGTTCAAAATATGATCATCTTCAATTTGGTCTGATCATAAAATGATCAATCAAAATAAATTGCATGGCGAAGGGATTTTTCAATATGTCTGAGGAAAACAATACTATAATTTTGCCATATTTTCTGATATATTTTAAAGTATCAGTCAAAAACCAAGGTAATGTATAGGGTGTTCAAAGATATGAAAATGAAATATTTTTTTAATCTTTTTGGAGGAGAGATAGTATGGACACTATTCCCGTTCTCGTTGAAGAACCACGTAAAAAAGCAAGAACATTAGATGATTCTGGCTTTTTTGAGACAATGACCTCTGTTCGAAATATTGATGTGAACAAACTAAAACAATCAATAGGAGATCTTTCAACAAAGATATCTTCGATATTTCATGATATTCATAAGGTGGGTGAATATCGTCTTCAAGAGATCCAGATCTCTGTTGAGATCAGTGCAGAGGGCGGCATTTCCCTTGTCGGAACTCTTAAAGGGGGGGCAAGAGGAGCGGTTACCCTCACTTTCGGGCCGGAACATAGCAAGTGATAAATATGCCCTCTGAAAATAAAGATTTTGCCACTGCGGTTCCTCTGCCGCTGGAACCTTTTTTTCTTGTGCTTTCAGAAAAAGGTTTTACTATAACCATAACTGACTGGGAACGACTACATCGTGCATTGGCATGTCGCGGAAATTGGACACTAAGGCGCCTGCGTAATGTGCTGATATCTCTCTTGGCGAAGAATGAGGAACAGACAATAATATTTGAGCGATGCTTTGACAGATATTTCGGACTCGTTGCGGATTGTGTCCCATCGAATCCTGATGCCATAAAGGATTTCAGGGCATTATTGACAGATCAGCCAGAGGTTGGACATCGAATAGAAAAGGAGGAGCACCCTCTTCCTCAGGAAGAAAGGGTTCCCCCGTTACCACCTGATGAATCTTTAAAACATGAAACGTGGCCGCACACTCTCCGGTTTTCGGACATATGGGTTACTGCCGGAAAAATCGATATAATCACAGATGAAGTGCCACAACTCAAGGACGATGAGGAGGAGTCGCTGGTCTGGGATCCGCATCTGCCCCATCTGTTTCCATGGTATGAAGTGGGCGGTCAGGCTCCACCCCGCGTGGACCCCGCAACACTTGATTTTCTTGCCGATTGTATGGGTTATTATCAGACAGAAGCGCCCGGCAGACGGTTAGATGTTATCCGCAGCATACGGGCCGGGATCGAGGCAGGCGGGCTGCCAAGATTCATATTTGAACCGGCACGGATGCTACGCACCCTGGTAATCCTTGAAGACATGTCTGCACGAGCACGGCAATGGAATCCTGTGGCCGAAGAGCTGGCGCGTGACATGGAACTGCACGGGGTCACAGTGTTGCGCGGCAGGTTCAATACATCACCGCTTCATTTCATAATTGAATCAGGGGAAATCCTGCATCTTGAGGATATAGAATATGACCGTACAGGGGCTATTCTTCTGATATTCAGCGACAGCCAGTGCCTGCGTTCAGGTGACCCGGAGATGATACTCGATGAGTTGCGCACATGGCCGAACCTCGCATGGCTCGATCTGCGCGAGCCCCGCTCATGGGACCGGCCAACATTTATTGTGAAAAGATTTGGTATAGACGTACATCCCGCTTCCAGGAAAGGGATCGAATGCGCTATGAGACGATTCCTCACAGAAGAGGGATCGCTGCCCGACTGGTTTAGCGAAACCAGGGCCTGCAAGGAACACTACCGTACAGATATGTCGCTGGAGAGATATATTGCAAATGTATTGGACAGGGCAATCCCTTGGGCGGAGTCCTGTGCCCTGTTGCAGCCTGTGGGTTATGGATTGGCGGAAAGATTAAGGGAGTCCTTTTTTCCGAAGATACCTGCCGAATCGATAGGGCGTTTCCATGATTTGCCGGACACGACAATCACCTCGGAAGGGATACATTTCAGCGATGAGGTATGTCGTATTCTCAAAAGAGGGTTTCACGACCATATTGAACCTGAGTTACACGATAGGATTGTAGGATTTATTTTACATGAGCTGAAAAAAATCATTGATCGATTGCCCGGAGGAACACAGGACCGTCCCGCATTGGCAAGCAAACTGGGGGATGTGTGCCTTCTTCAGTTGGAAATGGAGCTAAAATCAAGGCCTGTAGAGGGATTGACATGCAATGGCATGTGTGATTCATGCAACCCGCAATTGAAAAAAAAGTGTCCGGAGAGAAGGCTCACCGAGTTGGCCGATCAGTTCCCTCAGCTTTCCCCGCTCATTAAAGATGCACTGGAAAAACTTAGCGAATATAAAATACCGATTCAACTTCCTCCCCCAGGCATGCTCCTGATTCCTGATGGAACTTTCTCCATGGGTGATTCCTCGGGGGAAGGGCATGATGATGAGCGTCCGGTGCACGAGGTCTTTGTTGGTGCCTTTTATCTGGATGAATATCCTGTAACCGGGAGCCTGTGGAGTGAGGTATATGAGTGGGCCGGGAGGAACGGTTATAGATTTGACAATGAGGGAAAAAGCCGCAGGCCGAGCCATCCAGTTACGAACGTGAGCTGGTATGATGCGGTGAAATGGGCGAATGCCCGGTCTGAGATGACGGGACGCAAGCCGGTTTACTATACTGATGGGGGCCGCAGGGAGGTATACCGAGAGGGAAGGATAGATCTTTCCGTAGAGGCGGTGGACTGGGAGGCGGACGGGTTCAGGTTGCCCGGTGAGGCGGAATGGGAGAAGGGGGCGCGGGGCGGTCTTGAGGGCCACCATTATCCGTGGGAGAGCAAGGGTAAAGGCTATGAGGGTTATATAAGCAGGGATAAGGCGAACTATGGCAATAATGAGGGCGGTACAACAGAGGTGGGCAGGTATGCACCCAATGGGTACGGCCTGTATGATATGGCTGGGAATGTGTGGGAGTGGTGCTGGGACTGGTTTGATTCAGGGTGGTATGAGAAATCGGGGTCTCATGTAGCAGATTGTCGTGGTCCGGAAAAAGGCAGGTACCGGGTTTTCCGTGGCGGCTCGTGGCGCGTCGTCCCGATCCGCCTTCGCTGTGCTTTCCGGAGCTGCGGCGTTCCGGGGTACTCGAGCGGCAGCCTTGGCTTCCGCCTTGCCATAGGTCAGTTGATCGCCGGAGGCAGGGTGCAAGGGAGCGGCCCTGGCGCGCGAAGCAGGCGCCAGGCAAGCGACCGAGCACCAAAGAGGCCATGGTGGAAGAAAGCAAGGATTAAGAGTTGAATATTCAATTTCGTGTCTTTAGAATACCAATATCCAACAGTGAAGAGGCCATTGAAGAGATGAACAGCTTCCTGCGGGGTCACCGTATTGTGGAAATTACAAAACAATTTATTGAAAATGAGGGGAATTCCTTTTGGACATTCTGTGTTGAATATCTTCACGGGGATGAATCTTCAGGTAAATCGGCCACGGCTAAAACCGACTACCGTGAAATACTCAATGAATCGGATTTCTCTATCTTTGCCCAGTTGCGGACCTTGAGAAAAGAAATCGCTGAAAAAGAGCGCCTTCCTGGCTATGTCCTTTTCACAAACGAGCAGTTGGCCAGAATGGTGCAAAACCGGGCCACAACGGAAGAGGCAATTGCAAAAATACCCGGAGTCGGTCAGGCACGTATTAAAAAGTACGGGGAACCATTTTTACGTATCCTAAGAGAGGTTTTTGTAAATGAAGAGAATCAACGGGCTGATGGAAAAAATCCTTGATCCTGTTAATTTACGCATTGCTTTTCTAAAGGCGGCAAAAGGGAAAAGGGATAGGCCTGAAGTGCTTGATTTTGCTGGGCAGTTAGGTAAAACACTCAGTATAATGCGGAATGAATTGGAGCATGAGAAATTTGTTTTCGGAAAATTCTCAACGTTCTATGTTCATGATCCAAAGGAAAGGTTAATTTATGCCCCTGGGTTCTCTGAGCGTGTCCTTCACCATGCAATAATGAACGTGTGCGAACCTGTTTTTGATAGGCATCTGATCTTTGATACCTATGCATGCAGAAAGGGGAAAGGGAGGCTTGCTGCCATTGAGCGCGCAAAAAATCTTTCCAGGAGCTACCTTTGGTTCCTGAAAATGGATATTCACAAATATTTTGACAGCATCGATCATAACATACTTACAGGCCTTTTGTGTCGAAAGTTTAAAGATAAAGGATTGCTCCGGCTTTTTGGGAGGGTTGTGGGGTCTTATGAAACCAAAAAGGGAAAGGGTATCCCTATCGGGGCATTGACATCACAGCATTTTGCCAATCTATATCTTTCTCCTCTTGACCGGTTTATCAAGGAGTCACTTGGATGCCGTGCGTATGTCAGATATATGGATGATATGGTTATATGGGGCAACAAGAAAAATTTTTTAAAATCAGTGCTCAAAGCCATTAAGGATTTTCTTAATAAAAATCTTGCCTTACAATTCAAACCATTCCCATTTATCAATCTATGTGATAATGGTTTGGATTTCCTGGGTTTCCGTCTATTTCCCACAAAGGTCCTTTTGAACAGGCGTAGCTGTAAACGTTTAAAGCGGAAGTGGAAAAAATATTCCACATTGTTTGATAATGGCATACTTTCACAGAGGCAATTTCAGGACAGAGTAACGGCATTGACTGCATTTACGCTTCACGCTGATACATCAGGGCTAAGAGAAAAGATATTCTGGGGTGGCGGCCAAAGGCAGGAACCGGGTTAACCGTGGCGGCTCGTGGAACAACGACCCGATCAACCTTCGCTGTGCTTACCGGAACTACAACGATCCGGAGAACTCGAACGACAACCTTGGCTTCCGCCTTGCCAGTTCAGAGAATACGTTATATGACGATCGACTGACCAGGCCGTTATCCTGTCCCGATTAACGGGGTAATACCTCGCGGGCAAACAGGTACCGGTGGCAGGTATGAGTAGCCCTTTGGCGAAAGTTCCCGCCATTTAATTGCAAAGGGAGGGGTCATGAAAGAAGAAACAAGATGGTTTATAAAAATAAAAAATACGGGAAAAAATACCTATTCAGGGGAATTGTATACTGAAGCGGGACCTGACAGAAGGAAAGAAATTAACAAAATGGAGATAGGTGTCAATTCAGGGGTTCGTGTGAAAGGTATCGATACGACATTTGGCGAGGTATTGGATGCGCTGGCGAATATGCATGATCTATCATCTACAAAATCCCATAAGCCTCAAAGAGATAAAATTTGCGATGCATTGAGAACCGTAGATGGGCAGAGAGACCTCGGAGAATATCTATATAAACAGGTATGGTCTGATGATCTTTTGAAGCTGCTGGAAGATCTCAATCAAACTAGCCCCACGGGCGGAGAAATACCGATGCATGTTACCATCATCGCCTGTGATGATTACACAGCCCGACTGCCATGGGTGTTAATGTGCTCTGGCGGTATATTCCTTGTGGATCGTAACATCAGCATTTCAGTCTCTATTCGGAATGATTCAAAGGAGATACAAATCGGACCTTCCGTCAGGATGCTAATGGTTGCCCCAAATTTAGGAGAGGACGATACGGACGCCAGACAACATTTTCAAGATCTACAAAATCGCCTTTCAATGAGTAATAACCTGTGGGATTCCGAAAAAGAGCATCATAAGCTAAGGTTTGTAGACACATGGTTAGAATTTAAGAGAATGGTCCGGGAAATTAGTCCTGATATAGTCTATTACTACGGTCACGCCAATGATGCACGGTTGATATTTCCTGATGGCCCTGTTTCAGGGAAAAGGGGCGTGACATCGGCAGATTTTGCTGCCTTCTTCAGGCAAGAAGTGCCGGAAAGCGATTGGCCAAAGATTGTATATATCAACTGCTGCCGGGGCCATCAATTTGGCAGCCTAAATCTTGGGAGGCAATTAGAAGATCTGTTCCCGGTAGTTGTCACAAACCGCACTATTGCCTATGTTGATGAGGCACGGACTCAGGCAACACGTTTTTTCGAAGAGCTTTTGAGCCGGAAACTGAACCCTCATGATGCCGCTGCATACATGTGCAGGATCCCGGGCATGCCTCGCGATTCTATTCAGTGGTGGACACCGGTGTTCTACCGAAATTATGGGGCCTTTTATAACCGCATAGAGATAGAGGGTGATATATGGCCTGATAAAGACTGGTCTTACAAGATTGACAGGACAAAACAGTATGCCACCATTCAAACAGCAATGCAAGGGTTGCTCAGAGAGAAATGCGGTGCATGTGCATTTGTATGGTATGGAGAAAAAGGACAGGGCATATCCACGTTTTCCGAACGTCTTGAAATACAATTACCTGTAGATCTTGATATGAAAACAGAAGTAAGACAGGATTTCTGGGTCGTCAATCCTGTATGGCCACAGATCCACACGGAAAAGGCTTTTAAGGATGCAATTTGCAATGCTTTCGGAGTTAAGGAGTTTAAGGAAATCCCTGCAATGATTTCAAAAAAGCAAATGGATTGCCATTGTCCTTGCGATCGTTTTCTTGTGATTGTCTCACATAGGACTGTCTCTTCACCTGAAAGCCTGCCTTCTCATGCCCTGAGAAGGTATATTGAATTGTGGGATGAATTTGTTGTGCCGAGATTGGAGAATGGTCAGTATCTCTTGATCGGCATTTCCTATGAGTGGCAAGACTGTGCACGTTTAGGCTCAATGCTCAATGACGTTTTCAGTTGTACACGGGTGAAAGAGGGTGATCCCGTGGGGCAACCGGATGAGGTGCTTAACCTTTTGCATATGTATCCGTATGCGCTTCTTGATCCACTCGTTCATTTAAATGTCAGTGACATCCGTGACATATTGAGAAAAAACTTCCAACACTGGAAGCCAAAGAGATGGGTTAAAGTGGCCAATCAGATAATTGCACAAACAGAAGGGCATTATATAAATACAATTGCAGAGTTGAGCAAGATCAAGGAGTGCCATGATGAAATATTTTAAACAATAGTCTCAAGGAAATTATACCGGACTTTTTAAAGGAGGAATATGCCGTTATGAGTAAATATCCCTTCGATGTATTGAATTTGGGGAGCGAAGATGAGCCTGCCTATGATAAGGTGATGCAGGCTCTAGCACATCGTCCTTTTTTGGCGAGTAAAAAGGATTTTAAGGAGGATGCAAGGCTGTTTATACCGGGTGATGAGCTATCAGATGCCATCAATACAGCCATCGCTGTCGGGGATCCATTGCTGCTGACCGGGGACCCTGGTGTAGGAAAAACACAGACAGCATATTATGTGGCCTATCGCATTGGATCTGAACCTGTCATCCCTTTTCAGGTAAAGTCCGATACAAAGGCAGTGGATCTTCTTTATCAGTTCGATATGATACGTTACTACGGCGATGCACATGCAGGTGGTAGTACAAAGATGAAGAAGAAGGAAGAGTATATAACGGAAGGCCCTCTCTGGAGGGCAATAAAATCGGGAAACGAAAATAAACTGCCCCAAGTGCTCCTTATCGATGAGATAGATAAGGCGCCACGGGACTTTCCCAATGATTTACTCCTGGAGCTCGATAAGATGGAACTGGAGGTAAGGGAAACGAATCAAAGGATTGAATCTGAAAAGCCATACCGGCCTATTGTGGTGATTACCTCAAACAGCGAGCGCCGCCTGCCGGAGCCTTTTCTGCGGCGCTGTGTCTATCATCATATAAGATTCGATGAGCAAGTGCTTCACCGGGCAGTGGCAGTCCGACGACAATATTTTAAGAGATTGAGCAATGAATTCATTGATCTGGCAATAAAGCGATTCCTCGAACTGCGAGAAGAGTGTGCAAGGAAAAGGCCTGCAACGGCTGAACTCTTAGTGTGGCTTACGGTGCTAGCAGCAGAACAAGGGGAGACAGTAGGCAGATTGGAAGAGAGATTGAGAGGAAGCGGATTTAAAGATCTCCCGCACCTGAGTGCGATTATAAAAGACCGTACGGACTTTGAACGGCTGCAGAAAAAAAATATCTAATATTATAGGGCTTCTTAATAAAATTGATAATTCACACCCATGCTAAAGCGGGTATTTATTATTGGAAAGATCGCAGATCCAAATAAAGGAGTAAACATAATTGCCTCCGTTTAGATTAAAATCCGATTTTAACCCGCAAGGAGACCAGGTACAAGCTATCAAGGCTTTGGTCAAAGAGGTCAATAATGGCGCGCCGCATCTTGTCCTCTTGGGAGTGACGGGCTCCGGAAAAACCTTTACAATGGCCCATCTTATACAGGAGGTTCAAAGACCAACCCTTGTTATTTCTCATAATAAAACACTGGCCGCACAGCTTTATTCCGAATTCAAGACCTTTTTCCCGGATAACGCTGTTGAATATTTTGTCAGCTATTATGACTATTATCAGCCCGAGGCTTATATCCCGCAAACTGATACATATATAGAAAAGGATTCCTCAATTAATGAAGATATAGACAGAATGAGGCATTCTGCCACACATTCCCTTTTGGATCGCCGGGATGTGATTGTTGTCGCAAGTGTCTCATGTATTTATAGCCTGGGATCTCCTGAAGAATACCAGAATATGAGTTTTCCGATCGAAAAAAAACAGATTATCGGCAGGCGGAAGATCCTTGAAGAGCTTGTGAAAATGCAATATGAGAGGAATGATGTGGAATTTAAATGCGGGACCTTTCGTGTGAGAGGGGATGTAGTGGAGGTCTTCCCTGCATATGAGTTTAATGCCATCAGGATAAGCCTTTTCGGGAATGAGATAGAGGATATCTGTTCATTTGATCCCTTGGTTGGGAAAAAGAGACAGACATTGGAGCGGGTTTCCATTTATCCGAACAGCCATTATGTTCTTCCCGATGATAAGATGGAAATTGCCATGCAGGGGATTCGGGAAGAGCTAAAGCAAAGACTTTTGGTATTGAATGCTGACGGGCGGTTCCTGGAGGCACAGCGCTTGGAACAGAGAACCCTGTATGATTTGGAAATGATCCAGGAGATTGGTTATTGTCACGGCATAGAGAATTATTCCCGCCATCTCGATGGGAGAAGACCCGGTGATCCGCCTCATACCCTCATGGATTATTACCCGCCTGATAAGCTGATAATAATCGATGAAAGTCATGTTACCATTCCGCAGATACGAGGGATGCTGGAGGGGGACAGATCAAGAAAGAAGAGCCTGGTGGAGTTCGGATTCAGGCTCCCCTCTGCCTATGATAACAGACCTCTAAGCTTTGAGGAATTTAGCTCAAAGATATATCAAGTTGTTTATGTATCTGCTACTCCCTCATTTTATGAATTGAGAATGGCAGAAGGAAGGGTTGTTGAGCAAATCATAAGACCCACAGGTCTTATGGACCCTGAAATCATTGTCCGGCCAGCCTCAAATCAGGTTGAAGACCTTTTATCAGAGATAAAGTACAGGGTGGAGAGGAATGAAAGGGTCCTGGTAACAACTTTGACTAAAAGAATGGCAGAAGATTTAACAGAATACTACCAAAATCTCGACCTCAGGGTCCGCTATCTTCACTCGGAAATCGATACCATTGAAAGGACGGAAATTCTGAGGGATTTGCGCCTCGGCCAGTTCGATTGCCTTATAGGGATAAATCTGCTCAGAGAGGGTCTTGATCTGCCTGAGGTATCCCTGGTAGCCATAATGGATGCGGATAAGGAAGGTTTTTTGCGGTCAACTACATCTTTGATACAAACTGCCGGGAGAGCTGCCAGGAATGTTAACGGCGAGGTAATTATGTATGCAGACAGGATAACCTCTTCAATGAAAAAGGCCATTGAAGAAACCAAAAGGCGCCGTTTGATTCAGCTTGCCTTTAATAAAGAGCATAATATTACTCCTGAAACTATTCAGAAATCCATTGGCAGCTTATTGCAGTCTGTTTATGATGCAGACTACCATACACCGAGTCTGATAAGGGAGGAAGGCATTAAATATCAGAAAAAAGGAAAATCGCAAGAGGAATACCTGGAGTATTTGAGAGTGAAAATGGAGATGTATGCAAAAGAACTGAGGTTTGAAGAGGCTGCCAAGATAAGGGATGAGATAAAAAGGATTTCCGGAGTGGAAAAAATCTCTTCTGTTAATTATACCAGATCGAGACTGCATGCCAAAAAAAGAAAAAAGGATAATTATAATTAAGAGTAATTGAGAGCATTGAAAAAGAATCGCGCATTTTTTAAACAACTAAAATGTTATATGATGTTTTTAAATGAGGTCTTTTTGACTGTATTTATAGACTGCTAAGCTGAATATGAATTGTTATAAATTACCATTCACTCAAATCTTGACATTATTAATTTTTTAAGTCATTATAATAACAAGTTCTGATTAATAAAATTTGATATAATTTTACATATCTTTTGAGCCGGATAAAAAGAGATTAGTTTTACCTTATTAATTATATTTTTTTGAAACTTTGGTATAGATCAGGGTCAATTTTGATTAGTATAGGAGGTAAATGATGGCCGCCAAACGTATCCTACTAATTGATGACGATGTGGGAATGAGGGCTGTATTGCAAGATATTCTTGAAGATGAAGGGTATAAAGTTAAAACTGCATCAGACGGTAGGAGTGCTTTGTCTGCCATAGAAAAAGAAGATTTCGATCTAATTTTGACAGATTTAAAGATGCCAAAGATGAGCGGTATGGAATTTTTGGATTATATTGAACAGAATCGGCCCGATCTCAAAGTAGTTGTAATAACGGCATATACTGGCAAAGAAAATGTAAATAAAGCGAAACTGCTGGGTGCATTTGAATTTTTAAGTAAATCGATTCAAATTGAGGAATTAAAGAGAGTGGTCAAAGAGGTCCTCGAAAGACATGATACCTTATAATATATGTTTTGATATTAAAATCGATTTTGCAATGTGTAACTTTGATGGGGTCAGGGAAATCGTTTGTTCGATCTGATCCACGGTTTGATGCTTTAGGTTTTTTATGTAATATTAAATATAAAAAAAATATCATGATTTTTATTTTTTGTTTATAGAAATCTCACATTAGGTGTTTCAATAAATATCATTTCCGGTCTCTTCTGAATAAGTGATATCCAAAGAAAAACGTCAATATATTAAAAATTCAATTAATGAAAGTATAGAAAAATCTTCGGGAAGGTTTAGCAAGTGAGGAATAGATTAAAATTTATATTTCTGTTTGTTTTAAGTCTAATAATACTTTTTGGGCCACATATAAGCGCATCAGAGGAAGTGAATGAAAAGATTGCCCTGACAGGAGCGCTTTATAATGCTCAAGAGGTTTTTGGGCCCCTTGTTCACTTTAATACCCAGTTATTTGTAGATCTCGATGATATACCTCAAGCCTATGTATTTATTTTATGTAATCCTCAAAATCCGGTTTTAAATATGGTTGTGACAGATGATGAGATCTTGTCGGGCTTTTTATCGGATTATGAACAATTTGGTATCGTAACCGCGGTTGCCGGTGCAAACAAGTCTCACGTACCCGTTATTCAGATGTATCGTGGCTTGCCTGATTATATAATTAATTCTATAAAGATTAAAAAAACAATTACAGAAAAAACTTCAAAAGAGAACTGGAAGGTGATGCGTTACTTATATCCGGCGCCATTAGAGTTTTGGTTAGAATTTCAAAACCTGAACTCAAATGATATCTTATTTGTCAGGACCTCGGATATAAAAATTATGGATTCTGATCTTATGGAAGATTTACAATACATTACAAGGCGGGATAGAACTTCTAATTCGGACAGAGACCGTTCCAAGAGGATCAAAAAGAAATGGGATCTCATAGAAAATTTGTACATAGATCAGACATCAGAGAGAGTTGACAGGCTAAGGAAGTAATAGTAGTATTTGGCTTTATTTTAAAGCCAATATTATTGAACAAATTCAAATTAATATAAAGACGGGGGATAATCATTATTGTTATTATATCAAATTCTATAGACAAGGCTTTAATATCTTAAATCATATCCTAATATCTTACAATTGTATAATATGGCATATAGTTATATGTAGATTTGGGGATTGAATTAAAATAAAAATCGCAAATTTTATCTAGGCTTGATCCATATACTACTTCTTGCCCTCCGGCATTCGATCCCTATCCCTGAATCGGGCTTTCATGTTTTTTTGGTTAGATTTTAAGGTTTTTTATAAGTAATTAATCTAGGTAACTTTAATAATTAAATTTAAGAACCCTTTTTGAAGGGCTGAAACTTCTGAAAAGATGATAAGAGAACAAATAAGCAATTTATCAGATATTAAATTATTTTTGGTGATAACCGCTTTAATGCTTTCAATGTTAATGGGATTCTCTTTAGCCAATGCACAAGAAACGGACTATAAGGAGGAATGGCAGAAAGCTGATCTCCTTGTTCCAAATGTGGATTCCCTTTTCAATACTTTTTCATTCAAAGGGGAAAGAGATTGGTATAAATTTTATGCAGATAAAGGTGTCACATACCAGATATTTACTCATCCAGCCAAGGATCCGGACAAGGATTATAACTTCCCTGAGATATTGATTTATCTTTTTTCTGATCCTGAGAGTAGTTACATTACTCGTAATTCAAAATGGGAAGGCGATGGAAGCGCCTTTATCGAATGGACTAGTCCATCTTCCGGTTTCTATTATTTAAGTTTAAAGGCACTTGATTCTGATAGATATGGTAATATGGAAGCATATAACATTCTGATAACCAGCATAGAGCGTCAGGATGCGCATACAATGATCCCTGATGTTCCTGATTACTCTCAATCGGATTTTAGACAATCGGATTTTAGAAATTTGTGGGATTGCAAGGCAGTTTCTGCTGCCTGTATATTAGGATACTGGGATGCCCATGGATATAGTCTGCTTGTTGATTCTAATCCGGCCCGTATAGAAGATGTCAAAAGACTTATTCTTGGACTTAATGACGCCATGATGTTTTCAGTGGAAATAAATCCAAAAAGGTTATTTACAGATGAAAATGTGCGTGAAGGAATTGAAATGTATTGTAATCTTGCTCAATTTGGGAACAACTATAATTTTACTGTCGAATATTATACAAAACCTGATTTCTCAGAAGTTATGGATGAAATAGAAGAAAATAGACCTTTTATGTATGGTGTAGCGGGACATCCCTTGTGGGGGAATCACTGGATGGTGACTGTTGGATACCTGAAGACAGAAACAACTGATTGGACTATAAATCATGATAACTGGAGTTCAACACATAAGGATATTTATGTGGATTATGATGAGGCGACCGATTGTATTATTACAGTACAGCCCGGTAGAAAAAGGATTTTGATAACATCCTATCCCGATATATATTCTCTCTATCAATTTTCCCCGTATCCTGTGGTTCTCCCATGGTTAGAAACTCTGCCCACAATTAGTTTCGGTACTATAAGTACTTTCAGCGGAATAAATAATATTCCGATTCATTCAAGGTCATCTGATTTGACCGGCAGATATCAGAAATATTCAAGTCAGTTCGATCCGGTTGGAATCGCAGATGTCGGGTGGATAGGTAATCCTGAATTATATGATTATCAGCGTACCATGGCAAGCAATGTCAATTTATCCCCTTTTTCTTCTTATACTTATAGAAATTATAATAATTCGGTTGGAAATGATAATACTAACGGATATAGCTACTCCACTGGAAATAGTTATATCATTTCAGATCAAATTCCCGGTTCATCTTTAGGACCCTATTTAAACCTTTATTCCTATACTAATGTTGCTTCTCCGGGGCTTGTTGCAACCTTCAATAATCCATTTTTATCACCTTTCCAGACGTTTTTCCCTACTTTAGGTTTGTTACCATATAATGTTTTTTCTCCCTTTCCGTCTTTATCTCCCATACCCTTTTTATTTAGTGCTCCATTTTGAGTCCGAATCATTTACCGGAACGCGGAGTCAGGTCTTGAAATGTTGACAATAAATCCAGGGAGAATCATGCATTACTTTGTTTTACATTCTTACATTTCAGCTAGCCGCAAGTTATTTGGCCAAAATTAGAATTGACGGCATGAGTCTTTACAGCAAAAGGACAATCATATATTATGGAAGATATCCTAAATATTCTTCTAATTTTTTAATCAGGTGAGGATGATAACTTATGCACTATTTAATCGCCATGCTGATACAAATGCTGGCAGCGTTTTGGGTTTTTATGGATGTCAAAGAAAAAGGCCGTTCTGAAGGACAGGCTTTATTTTGGTCAATTGGGACCTTTATGCTGTTTTTTATTTTTTTCCCCCTATGGCTTTTCGTGCGATGGCAAAGCGATCAGAAAAAAGATTCACAGGTTTGTCCGTCCTGCCATGGCTCATTTAAAGTGATACCAAGAGCTCGTTATTGTCCTTATTGCGGATATTCATTAGATCATTTCGATCGTTCTAACGCTATTGATATTGAATGTAAAAGAGACGAGAAAGAAGAGACTCGTTAATGATTATGTTCTCCCGTTCCCTCTTAAAGTCCTAATTCCGCTCAATCTCTTTCGAACAACTAATATTTTCCTTTCTCCTTTCCTCTTAATCTCCAGTGGCTTAATCCTGAATCCGGTTTAATTGAGATAAGATATTCCTTTTTGTTATCCCTATGCCCCCTGGACGAAGGCTTAGTTAACAGTTTTTCTTTGTAAGAAAGAGAGCCATTGGCGTATTGTAAAGAAAGATGAGGGCTTTCAAACATAAAATACCGATAATAATATAAATTACAGTAAAAAATCTGGCATATAAATTGCTCTATTTTTCTAAATGGAGGTGATAGCCATGAAGATTGTAATGTTGATCAAAATGTTTCTTCTTTTTTTATTAACATTTATTGTGATGATTATGCTTATGCCGGCAGTGATTTTTGGGGGCACAAAGTTCATTGGTGAGGTTTATAGGGTTTTTATCAAAGAGTTTAATAAGATTCGGGGATTGAAGCCCAGTAAATTAGAGGTCTAACCCTATCATCATTCAACCAGACTTAAGTTTTGCTTGCTACTACTATATAGTATTCCTTAGAAGGGCTTTTTCCACTTGTTTTAAACAGAATTTTTAATTGCCTTTCAGGATAATTAGACATATTAATGGATTACTATATTATCCTTCTTTTATGCTGCATTCTCTTCTTAGGTGCTTGACAAGTCCTTTATATTCAATCAAAATAAAGATATTATAAAAAATAGAACACTTATTTATTTATAGAAAATTCTGGGTGACATGTGATGATATGCTGTACGCTAATTGCTGAAAATATAAATGAAATATGGAAACAAATAGATCTGGTTGCTGAAACAGCGGATATAGTTGAGATAAGGCTTGACTATATCTCTGAATTAAATGACAAAGACTTAGAAAAGATAATATCCGGTAAGAAGTGTCCTTTGATAATGACCTGCAGAAAGAAGGAAGAAGGAGGAATGTATGCCGGCAGCGAGCAAGAAAGGATAGGGATATTAAAAAGATGCGCTGAGATCAGGGCTGATTATATTGATATTGAGATGAGTTCGGGCAGGCAGGCTGTTGAAGACTTGATTTCCTCTGCTAAGGATTCAAAGATAATTCTGTCTTACCATAATTTTGATGAGATGCCTGACGATATCGACCGGATTTACTTGCAGATGAAAAAGTTTCCATTAGATATTCTGAAAATCAGTGTGATGGCAACAGATTTAGAGGATAATCTGAGGATGTTCCAGCTGATTCAAAGGGCAAAGGCAGAAGGCAGGGATTTTATCGGCATATGTATGGGAGAGCTTGGAGAGATATCGAGAATACTCTCCCTTGCTTATGGTTCTTACCTTACTTTTGGATGTATGGAGAAGGGAAAGGAAGCTGCACCGGGCCAGATAAGCTGCGGGATCCTGAGAGATGTATATGGAGTTAAAAAGCTAAAGCCTCAGGCGCTGAGCCTATATGGTTTAATTGGAAATCCTGTATCCAAAAGCAAGGGATATATACTTCATAATCTTTGTTTCAGGGAGCATAAAATGAACGCAGTGTATCTTAATTTTCTTGTAAGAGATACAGGCGAATTCGTGTCTGCCTTTAGGGACCTATTGTCAGGTTTTAGTGTTACAATGCCCCATAAACAGGAGATAATAAAATATCTGAATAGTGTTGATGAGGATGCCGATAAAGTTGGGGCAGTGAATACAGTCGTTGTTAAGGATGGAAAATTGTCAGGATTTAACACTGATATTGAAGGGGCTGTTGAAGCAATAGAAGAGAAAATCTCCCTGGAGGGAAAAAAAGTGCTTATGATTGGAGCGGGAGGAGTGGCAAGGGCGATTGGTTATGGTGTTCTGAAGAAAGGGGCGAAGCTGAGCATTGTCAACAGAACTGAAGAGAAAGGCAGGAAGCTTGCTGCCGATTTGGGATGTGAGTTTTTGAGAATGGAAGATGTTAAATGGGGTGATGTTAAGATTCTGATTAATGCCACATCTATAGGCATGTCACCCGATACGGAGCAGAGCCCTGTTGATGGAGGAGTGTTGAAAGATATGGTTGTTTTTGATACCGTCTATAATCCGGGCCAGACAAGACTATTGAAGATAGCGGCTGAGAATGGCTGTGGGACGGTTTCAGGTATCGAGATGTTCGTTAACCAGGCTGCTAAGCAATTCCAGTTGTGGACAGGCAAGGATTGCAATAAGGCACTGATGAAGAAGGCTGTTTTAGGAGATTTATGAAATTAAAGGTTGATACGACAGACGAAATTGGTGGAGAGATTATTGTTCCAAGCAGCAAGTCCCATACAATAAGGGGATTTGTTTTCGCATCCCTTGCTGAGGGAGAATCAAGATTAGTCAATGCGCTTGAGGCCTCTGATACTCAGGCAGCGATAAATGCATGCAAAGCATTGGGTGCCGGAATTGAGAAGAAAAACGGGGAATTTATTATCAGGGGATTTTCAGGAAAGCCTAAGACAGATATAAAGATCGATACCCTTAATTCAGGGACAACAACCAATTTGATTATGGGAACATCAGCTCTTGGAGATAAAAAAGTCATTATTGATGGCGATGCCTCCATTAGAAAAAGGACGGTGCAGCCGTTGCTGGATGCCTTGAATGCACTCGGAGCAAAGGCTGTTTCTGTGAATAGCAACGGATGCCCTCCTGTGGAGATTACCGGGAGGATTAAAGGCGGAAAGGTTGACGTGGACTGCAGGAGCTCACAATATGTTTCAAGCCTGCTTATCAATTGTCCGCTAGCCTCCCAAGATACTGAGATAAGCATATTGAATCTTTGCGAGCAACCCTATATTGAAATGACGCTCAGATGGCTTGATGAACGGGGGATAAGGTATGAGAACAATGATTTAAAAACCATAAGGATTTTTGGGAATCAAGGCTATAAAGGTTTTGAGAAAACCATTCCCGGTGACTGGTCAAGTGCCACCTTCTTATTGGTTGCGGGAGTTATGCTCGGGAGAAATTTAATTATAAAAGGATTGGATATTAAAGATACTCAGGCGGATAAGGAAGTGCTCGATTATCTCAGGAAAATGGGCGCTGATATAAGGATTGGGAAAGAAGGAATAGTTATAAACAAATCAATACTCACAGGCTGTGAATTAGACTTGAATAACACTCCGGATGCACTGCCTGCTATTAGTGTGCTGGGTTGTTATGCACAGGGAAAGACTGTAATAAAGAATGTCGGTCATGCGAGGATAAAGGAGACGGACAGAATTGTAGTTATGACAGAGGAACTAAGCAGAATGGGTGCCAATATTGAAGAGAGGCAAGATGGAGTGGTTATTGAGCATTCAGAGCTTAATGGATCTCATGTCAATGGATATCATGACCACAGGGTTGTGATGGCTTTAAGCCTCGCCGGGATGATTGCTTCAGGGCGGACAGTGATAGATACTGCTGAAGCAGTTAGTGTGACATTCCCGAATTATGCTGACATCATGAAAAGAATTGGTGCGAAAATAGAGATAATAGAATAGTCAAGGAGGTAGATAATAATGATGGGAAATACTTTCGGAAGGATATTCAGGGTCACAACTTGCGGAGAATCTTATGGTATAGGGAAAGGTTCGGGCCTAGCTGTTATAGTTGACGGAGTGCCGCCGGGCATTAAACTCACGGATGAGATGATACAGAAGGAGATGGACAAGAGAAGGCCAGGGCAGGGTAAGCTGGACTCTCCGCGGAAGGAGACTGACCAGGTTCATATCTTTGCAGGCATGGGCCAGGACGGTGTGACTACGGGAGCACCGGTCGGGATGATCGTTTATAACGTTGATACGCAAATGATCCATATTGACCAGTATAGGGATTACAAGGATCTTATAAGACCCGGTCATGCTGAATATACCTATTTCCTTAAGTATGGTGAGGCTGCAGACTGGTGCGGCGCCGGCAGGGCATCCGGCAGGGAGACGGTAGGCAGGGTGGCCGGAGGGGCATTAGCCAAGATAATCCTGGCTCAGCATGGTATAGAGGTCCTTGCATATACTGTTGAGTGTGCCGGAGTAAAGGCCAAAAAGATGAGCTTTGAGGAGACTAAGAAGAATTACAGGATGAATGAGATCAACTGTCCTGATGCCGAGGCTGCTGAAGAGATGACAAGAAGGGTTCTGGAGGTTAAGGATGAAGGAGATACCATGGGCGGTATCATTGAGCTGGTTATCCATAATGTGCCTGCCGGCCTGGGAGAGCCTGTCTTCGATAAATTCAATGCTATGTTGTCACATGCAATAATGAGCATTGGCGCTACCAAGGGGATCGAGTTTGGCGCCGGATTTAAGTGCGGCAATATGAAGGGAAGCGAATTCAATGATCATCCTTACCTTGAAAATGGAAAGGTGAGGTTTAAGACGAATAATTCCGGAGGTGTTCTGGGCGGGATGACCAATGGGGAGGACATTGTTTGCAGGGTGGCAATAAAGCCGACTCCCACTGTTTCGGTGGAGCAGCCTTCGATCAACATGAAGACAATGAAGGAAGAGACACTAAGCCCCATAACCAGGAGAGATCCCACTCTGCTCGGAAGGATATATGCCGTTATTGAGGCAATGGCCGCGATCGCAACGCTTGATGCGTTATATCTGGATCGTGCATGGGAAGGAATGGCCGGACTGGATGATAAATGGGTTAATCTCAAGAGGAAGTAGGGGCAGAAAAGATTACAAGATGGACGGCATAGACGGATTACCATGATCGATCAGCAATTACCATGCGTTATAGGTGTTGATCTGGGCGGCACCAATATACACGCAGGGGTTGTGAATATAAATAATAAGGTTTTATGCCGAAGTTTTATTTCCACCCGTGTAGAAGAGGGACCAAATCTTGTTATTCAAAGGCTTATTACCGCCATCCAGGAACTAAAGAAGAAATGTCCGCCTGGATCCTCCATTAAAGGGATTGGAATCGGGGCCGCAGGGATTATTGATATGGAAGGAGGGGCTGTCATAACCTCACCAAATTTCCCCGGCTGGCAGAATGTTCCTCTTAGGGATATCATATCCCGGGAGTTTGATATTCCGGTTATGCTTGACAATGATGCTAATGCCGCTGCCTTTGGAGAATATTGGGCTGGGGCCGGACAGGGAAGCACCAGCATGATTGGGCTGACTTTAGGAACCGGGGTTGGAGGGGGCATTATACTGGATGGTCATTTATGGCATGGCTCTGAAGGCATGGCAGGGGAAATCGGGCACATGACGATTGTACCTGACGGACTTAAATGCCCTTGTGGGAATAATGGCTGTCTGGAGTCATACGTCTCAGCAACCGCTATTGTTAATAGAACAAAAAGCCGCATTTCTAAACATCAACAGAGTAATATTTTACGTTTGGCTAATGTAGAAGAACTTACGGAACTAACCTCTGAAAAAATATACCAGGCTGCAATTGCCGGAGATGAATTGGCTAAAGACATTCTTAATGAGACAGGAGCATATCTTGGTCTGGCTATAGGGACTCTTATCAATATTCTGGATCCTGAATTGTTTGTCATATGTGGTGGAGCAAGTAATGCCTGGGATTTTTTCTATCATTCCATGATGGAAGAAATAAATAAAAGGACCTTGATCAAGCCGTCAGGAAGAGTAAAAGTCGTCCCTGCTGCATTAGGAGATGATGCAGGTCTGATAGGTGCCAGTGGGCTAATAGCCCAATCCCTGGGTTTTTAATGAATTAATTAATCCCATCAGATTTGCCGGAAATTTTTTCAAATCTGCTTCATAAATATCTTGCGTATACAGAAAGAATATGGGTACACTTTCCCCTTTTTATAAAATATATGTAATAAAGTCTTTCAGGTCTGCACCAACAGGTAATTCTGGTAACCTATACTGGGCCTTCTCTACATCTCCCATGGCTTTTTCAAATTGTTCCTGAAGGCTATCCAGAGCGGCACTGTTAAAAAGGAATGATTCTAGATAGAGATCACCGCCCGCCGGGGCAGTGGCCTGCCGGAGGCATGAACCAAAGGAGAGCTACCATAGGGCAGGCGCTAAAATGACTTGAAAGTACCGAATGGATGAACAGAATTGAATACAGAGGGTGAACTTAACATGTAGTAATGTAGGTACATTCCGCGGCCGGACAAACCGTCCGTGGTCGCTAGCAAGGACAGTCATGAGCCCATGTCCCATGACCGGATATGAATCCAATGCAAACATTGCAGATATCAGGCACCGAACCAAACACAAAGATTTGGTAAAGGTATTGTACATATTATCACCGAATGTCAAATTAATAATACGAATATAATTTCGAATTATGAGGGAAATTATTCGATAATTTTCGTCTATTAAGATGTACGCACAGAAATAATTATTTAGGGGGATCTTTTAGCTTTTCTACACAGATCGCGAAGTACGATCAGGAGGTGACAATCTAACAGCAACCCATAAGACCATAGGTGGCGTCACCGGCCTAGGAATCTCCTAGAGATATATCGATCAGATATGAAGCCAGCGACTGGAAAGCGCCAGTAGCACTAATGACCCCCGTATAATCCGCACCATTAACGTAAGTGATAGATGTAAGTACCAGCCATAGTAATACTGTGAGGAATGGGGCTTATAGGTTTGAAGCGAACGTTAAATCATCGCTGAAATAAAGGAGGTGAGACTAAGATGAAAACCAGGACATGCGTTACGGCGGGAGGATATATAACCACCAACGCTTCGGGAGTATATCACTGGATAGATTGATGCAGGGAAACTGGCCTATTATGCACAATATTTATCCAACAATTATAACAAAACTGACATAGCGGTAAAGTATAGACATTGCGACTGATCCAACATGACCGGCCCCTTAAATCAATGTCACAACAGAAATATTCGTTAAAAAAAGACTCGGAAGCCCTGGGACGGTAATAGTAATTGAAGGAGAAAAGGAATAACGAAAAGGGAGGCTTCGACCATAAGAAAGTTAACCATTTTATCCTTGCCCATCGCGATTCAAGCCCAGCGATGCGGTAGGCTAATGCAGCACAAACTAATGGTATGCGCTTAACCCCGAGAAAAGGTATAAGTATCCATCAAATATAAGATGATTCTTATCATGCAAGCCAGCTATAGCCCATCTGAGCTACTTTGATACATACTCTCCGAGCTGCCACGTTTTGCAGCGTGGCGGCTCCTGCTCATAAAGCCGGAGAGCTTTGTTAATAAAATTGGTTATGGTCTTTCTGGCAAGGGTAGTTCCTTCTGGTTCGAATCGGTAGCCGATAAAATCGAATCAACGTTCTATCCTGCCGATCAATGTTTTTTCAGGGTGCTTTTCCAGCTTCGGTTCATTGAAAGTCTGGTTGAGCACCCGAGTAGGAGGATAGGGTCAGGTCTTTTATTACGAGTAGGAGGATAGAAGAGGATAAGGTCTTTTATTATAAGGTTTTTCAGGAAGACTTTCTAATAATATTGCTTACTGTAGTGTAATGTAATCCCAAATGTCTTCCTATCTCTGACAAGGTATAACCATAATCAAAGTGAGCTTTTCGAATCAATCCATTCCTCACCCTCTTAGCCTTTTCCTGTTTGTTTATAAAAATATCCTCCAAGGATGGTCTCAAAGCAAACCGATCAAATCTGGTTATCTCTTTAAGGGGAGATTTATCTTTAAGCGCGGGCTTTAGTTTCTCTTCAAATAATTTATCACCGAGAATACTTTGGCCCTTTAAGTCTTCCCATGGTGATGAAATCCCAATTCCTGCATGAATAAACTTCTCGTAAGCCTTTTCTGCGTCAGCCTTTTTCATATCAAATTGTGAGAGTATCCAGTCCACTGTTAATAATTCAGGTTTTCCCTCTAATCCGACAGTAGCCCTGTAACTGCTCCATCTGTATTTATCTGTCTCTTTTACCATTCCTGCCCGCACAGGATTAATACCACATAACGACATAGTTCCAGAAGATGACTCTCCCGATTTACAAGAATAGATTTAAACCTTCCCTGAAAGATATGTCCTACACGATCGTGCCTGCGGTTAAAACGCTGTGTGTATATACCATTAAGATGCCTCATCCCTTTGGAAAGAATTCCGTCTACTGTCTCTACAAGCAGGTGATAGTGATTGTCCATCATACAATAGGCATGTACCACCCAGTTGAATTGTTTCACAACATCCTTAAGGATAACCATGAAGCATTCTCTATCTTCATCATCATAAAAAATAGGCATTTTTGCATTGCCTCTTGAAGTGATATGATAGATGGCTCCCGGATATTCTATTCTAAGCGGTCTGGACATAAATAAAATTATATCATAAAAACCTTATAATAAAAGACCTGACCCCATTCGTTGACATTCGTGATGACCCCATTCGTGACCCCATTCGTGATGACCCCATTCGTGTGACCCTTAACAAATGTTTTTGAAAAAATGGAAGAAATCAATTATAAATGAGCCCTTGGAAGCAATCGGTGTTTTCAGGGATTTATTGTTTTAGTTTTTTTTATCACCCCTCACCAAAATTTTTCCTTGTCTAACAAATACATTTAACATCAAAAGGGAAAAAACATTTTTCTTGCGTCTATTAAATCAGAAAATCAAATTAGAGATTTTTGATAATAAAATACAGAAAAGGAGGCGATTTAAAGTGAAGACAAAGACTAATGTTAAGGCAGGACCTGGCTATGGCGGCTACGGGGGCTATGGTGGCTATGGTGGCTATGGCGGCAACTACCCGACTATAATTTATTAATTTTCATGAATAAGTGTTAATGAGCCCTTGGAAACAGTTATACTTTCAAGGGCTTTTTTAGATTCTTTATTTGCCATAAACAGACCTTTTCCTTACCCCTAAACAATCAGGAAACCAAGTAAGAGAATATCCGGTGAGGACTTTTCTTTCGCACTTCATAAAGTTTACCAAATGCCCCGATTTGTAAAGGCCTTTTCAGAAGAGGAAAAGGCTGTGCTTGAAAAAGAATATTTTACTTTAGCCTGAGCTGTGTAGGCTTACAAATCGTCTTATGCTCCGGTCATAGGTACGTTCAACATCATCCGGGAAAAAACAGGCGGGTAATTCATTCATCCGTCTGTGATAGGTTATACATTCACAACATATACCCTTCCGGGAACAAGGTTCATAGGTACAATTGCAGGATTTTTTGTTTTTTTCTTCATTGCAGCTTTTCATCCTATTTTCTCCTCAGTCTCTTAAGGTTTCTTCCCCTTTTTTATTTATGACATGAGTTTTGTCTTGGAAAGTGTACGGCCTCAATATTATAATCAAAAGGCCTTATAATCCTGATTTTTCTATTTCCTTAAATAATTCCATTTGATTTTTGTTCAGTTTGGTTGGGGTTTTTACCTTCACTCGCACGAAAAGGTCCCCTTTTTCAGAGGATTTAAACTTCGGCATCCCGTATCCCTTGAGACGCATCATGGTATGACTTTGTATGCCGGGAGGGACTTTAAGCTGTCGATTTCCCTCCAGGGTAGGCACTTGCAGAGTAGTGCCGAATACTGCCTGGCTAAGGTTAATAGCCCTATCCAGGTGTAGATCGGAACCCGATTGTTTGAATATGGGATGGGGTGTTATGTCAATTTTTAAATAAAGATCGCCGGGTTTACCCTTTCCATCCGGGGGAGATTGCCCTTGACCCGCAAGGCGTATCTTTTGCCCGCTCTTTATCCCTTTTGGAATTTCCACATTCACCTGCCTTGTTTGGGACCCTTGACGGATGGATATGGATTTTTTCAGTCCCCTGGCTGCATCTTCCAGGCTGATAGAAAGGGCATAGATCATATCCTGGCCTTTTCGGGGGGCTGCCCTATGTGCTTGTTGGCCGAAAATGTCCGACCAATCCTGATGTCCGCCTTTTTGGGCCCCTGAAGCTCGAGTGCTATAATGGCGGAATCCACCTCGCCCTCCACCGCTGAAGATCCCTCCGAACAGGTCTCCCAAATCAAACCCGAATTCATTAAATATTGAACTTGTATCAAAACCTCGAAAGATGTCTTCCTGAGAGAATCTCTGGTGAAATTCTGCTGATCCGAACTGATCATACTGCTTTCTTTTTTCCGGATCGCTCAGAACCGCGTATGCCTCGTTTATCTCTTTAAATTTCTCTTCAGCTTGCGGGTTATCTTTGTTTCTGTCCGGATGGTACTTTAAGGCCAATTTTCTGTAAGCCTTTTTGATTTCTTCCTTGGAGGCTTTCTTATCGATCCCCAATGTTTTGTAATAGTCATTCGCTTTCATATTATATAGCTTCCTTTTTATTCTAATATCTTTTAAGAATTTGTGGGATTTATGTTATCATAACAAAGATATAGGATTCAATGAATATGGACAAATGAATGACTAGGTTTAATCGTAAGCTTTTAAACGCTAAAAAGGGGGCGTTTGGGATGAAATTGGGTTTTTTTGCAGACACACATGATAATCTTACTATGATAAGAAAGGCTGTAGATTTGTTTAATAGGAAGGAGGTGGATCTCGTATTGCACCTGGGTGATTTTGTGTCTCCTTTTTTCCTGAAGGCTCTAAATAATCTAAAGCCCATACTGGTAGCCATTTTCGGAAATAATGACGGGGACAAGCTAATGCTTATGAAGCGTTTTAATGAGAAAGGTTATGACCTTTTTCCCCCACCTTACACATTGGATTTGGATAAGAAGAAGGTCCTTATGTTGCATGAGCCCTTTGAGCTGAACGCCTTAAGCATAAGTGGCGAGTACCGAATCATAGCATATGCTCATACCCATATCCCGGAAATCAAGAGAGAACAGGAAACACTTATCATTAATCCGGGAGAATGCGGTGGATGGTTATATGGAAAATCTACTATAGCATGCGTGGATTTAGAAACCATGAAAGCTGAGATTATAGAGCTTTCGGCATAAAGATTTAGATTTTGATTTAATCCCTTTATATTTAATATTTAGAAGCTTACATCTAAATATAATATGAGCTCTGTTTTAATAATCCGCGCAGCCTGCTTTGGGAAGGATTCATTCGCGCAGGAATTCTTCCGACAGCTTCAAAATTTCACCCTTTATCTGAGGCAGCCTTCCATTCATCTTTGCGCCTGCAGCGTTTGGATGCCCTCCTCCGCCAAGACTTTCAGCTAGTTTAGCCACATCGGTTTTTCCCTTTGAGCGGAGACTGATCTTGTATTCTCCACCACCTAGTTCTTTGATTAATATGGAGATTTTAATACTGTCTATCTTTTGCGGGAACGTTACCAGTTCTTCAGTGTCCTCATAAGTTGCCTGAAAATCATCTAATATTTCCCGCGTTACAGTTAAAATGGCTATGCTTTGATTATGATGTATCTCCATATTATTTAAAACATGGCCGACAAGCCTCATCCCCGGAAGACTTTTACGGTCGTAAACGGATGAAGATATATAGTTTGGATCCGCATCTGCATCTACGAGCTGACTGGCAATATTCAAACATTGAGCCGTTGTATTCGAATATTGAAAAGAGCCTGTATCGGTTAATATCCCTGTATAGAGATTAGTGGCAATAGAAACATCTGTCTTTATATCCAAATATCCCAAAAGCAAGAAAATCATCTCAGATGTAGCGGATGCCTTGGGATTTACCCAGTTTATATGACCAAAATAGTTATTGCTTATATGATGATCTATATTGATAACTACAGGAGGAAGGTCAGGAACAAAAACAAGTCCTGTGCGATCGACATTTCCACAGTCGAGAACAAGGAGGACCTCTTCCTTATCTATTCTAACCTCTTTAGAGACAATTAAGCAGTCTTGTCCCGGCAGGAAATCATAAATTTTAGGGACCGGATCCTTACATCTAATGAAGGCCTTCTTCCCTAAAGACCGAAGGCCAATTGCCATCGCAAGCTGTGCGCCAAGCGAGTCTCCGTCCGGATTCTCATGGCTTGCAATCACGAACAAAGAAGATTTATCGATCTGACGGATAATTGAATTTATATTATCAGGGAGGCCGTTCATTTTTCTGTTTTACCTTGTTCCTTCTTGATATCTTCCAGGATCTCCATGATATGCGCCCCATATTTGATCGAATCGTCGATATGGAATTCTAAGACAGGGGTGTAACGCAATTTTATTTTTCTGCCTGCAAATCTTTTCTGGATGAAACCTCTTGCATTCTTAAGACATTTTAATATATCTTCCACGTCTTCTTTTTTAAATGGACTTATATAGATGTGGGCATGTCTAAGATCCGGTGTTACCCTGACCTTTGTTACGCTGAGCATTCCCAGACGGGGATCCTTGACATCCTCTCTTAATATACTGGAGATTTCTTCTCGGATGAGTTCTCCAATGCGATCGGTTCTTTTGAATGACTCCATTTTAAATAAAATCGACGAAATAATCGGTAAGCAAAACAGTGGGTATGGATTCTATCATCCTGACCACATGGTTCAAAACCTGATCAATTCTAGTCTGGTCCTTATGTATGCAAGCGATACCAATCACTGCTATCTGCCATTTGTCATGGGCATCTAATTCGGCAATTGAGACATTAAACTTGCTTCTAATCCGATCCTTAATACCCTTTATAATCTTTCTTTTCCCTTTTAGAGAATTCACATCCGGTAGATGTAACCGGATCTCACAAACACCAATCATAATACAGATATATAATATTATTTATTTTTTATATTAAAAGGGTAAAATAACCTAATGAAAAATCGGATTTTTTTCTATTGGATTGATTGAGAAACATAAATAAATCAGTCAAGTCTCCGATATGAGCGGAAATATGATCCTGTGTCGTGTGGAGACTCTGTTTTAATAAAAAAATAACTTATATCAAATATTTTAAGTTCTAATGAAAAACTTCGACTGCCTTTTGGGTGAAACATTCAATAATGTCACCTTGTTTGATATCGTTGAAATTCTCGATCTTGATTCCACATTCATATCCGCTTTGAACTTCCTTGACATCATCCTTAAATCTTTTTAGGGTACCTATCCTCCCTTCATAAACAACAACATTGTCCCTCAGAAGTCTTACCTTGTTTCCCCTGGCAATCGTCCCCTCTTGGACATATGAGCCTGCAATAGTTCCTGCCTTTGATATATGGAATATCTCTCTCACTTCCGCCCGGCCCAGAATAACCTCCTCATAGATAGGTTTGAGAATTCCTTTCATTAGGTCCTGAACATTATCAATAAGTTCATAAATAATCGTAAAAAGCCTTATCTCAATTTTTTCCCTCTCCGCGAGGGCTGCAGCCTTTGGTTCAGGTCTGATTCCGAATCCTACAATTACTGCATTTGAGGAGGAAGCCAGAAGTATATCGCTCTCAGTTATGGCGCCGACAGCCCCATGGATTACCTTAAGTTTTATCTGAGGTGTGCTAAGGTTCTCCAGCGCCTCTGTAATGGCCTGAACCGAGCCTTGAACATCCCCTTTAAGAATTAAATTTAATTGTTGTTCTTCCCCTTCTTTTATCTTATCTATAAAGCTAATTAAGTTCATACGGCTTGATTGGCTTAATTCATGAGTCCTCTGTTTTTCCTGTCGCATTGCGCTAATTTGTCTTGCCTTACGGTCATCTTCAATAACCACAAAGGTGTCTCCAACCTGTGGAACCCCCGAAAACCCTAATACTTCCACAGGGGTTGATGGTGAAGCTTCACGAACATTTTCCCCAAAATCATTAATCATTGCCCTGACTCTGCCCGCCTGCAATCCGCACACAAACGAGTCACCTACACTAAGGGTCCCGTTTTTAACTAGTACCGTTGCTACGGCTCCTCTGCCTCGATCCAGTTTGGCCTCGATGATAGTTCCGATAGCATTCCTATTATGATTGGCTTTTAACTCCAACATTTCTGCTTCCAGCAAGAGCATCTCTAAAAGATTTTCTAAGCCTATGCGTTGCTTTGCCGAAACCTCACAAAATATAGTCTGCCCCCCCCATTCTTCAGGAACAAGGTCATATTTAGATAATTCGGTTTTAATCTTCTGTGGATCTGCTTCCGGCTTATCAATTTTATTTATGGCAACAAGAATGGGAACATTTGCCGCTTTTGCATGGTTAATAGCCTCTATGGTCTGGGGCATGACTCCATCATCCGCAGCAATAACAAGAACCACTATATCGGTTATCTGTGCACCTCTTGCTCTCATAGCCGTGAATGCCTCATGACCAGGAGTGTCCAAAAAGGTAACCTCTCCATCTGCCAATGATACTTTATAAGCTCCAATATGTTGAGTAATTCCTCCATGTTCTCTCGATACCAGATTGCTTTTTCGGATGGCATCCAAAAGAAGGGTTTTGCCATGATCAACATGCCCCATAACAGTTACTACCGGTGGTCTTGGAAAAAGTTTTGACTCATCCTCTTCTTCCTGTTCGAGGAGTTCTTGTCCCTCAACGGAAACAAGCTTTGCCTTTTTACCATAAATCTCTGAAATGGATAAAGCCGCCTTGGTATCGATGATCTGATTTATTGTGGCCAAAATGCCCATCTGCATCAATCTTTTTATGATTTCGTTTGCAGGGATTTTCAGGTTTTCGGCCAGTTCACCGACTGTCATCGCTTCCATCAGTTCTATGACATCGCTTGAATCCTCTTGTTTTGGGCGAGATTCCTCTGCGGTTTCCAAAGCTTGTTTAGATTTTTCTCGTTCTTTTGTTTTATCAGATTTTAATTCTTTTTTATCTACCCTTTCAGGTTTTTTAACAATAATTTTTTCGGCTTCTAAGCCTTTTAGCTCTTCCTTTGATTTCTTACTCTCTTTTTCAACCTTTTCGAGCTTTTTTTTGCGTTTCTCCTGAATAATTTCCTTTATAAGTTTTGCTGTTTCTTCATCAATGGTACTCATATAGCTTTTGACTTCCAAACCGAGATCCCTTATTTTTTGTACCATTTCCTGACTTGACAAACCTAGTTGCTTGGCTAAGCTATGGACGCGAATTTTGCTCACCCTGTTTCACCTCCCTGGGAAGCCTCACTGAGATAATCTTTTGCATTTTTGATGATCTGTTTAGCCTTTACCTTTCCTATCCCCGGGATGGAGCTTATAAGGTCAGGATCTGATTTTGCCACTTCTTTTACAGATCTGATTCCTATCTTCAAAAGCTTTGCAGCCACAGAGGGCCCTATACCTGGAATAGATGTCAGAACGATTCTGGCTTGTTCAAGCCTGATCTTTTCCATTCGCCTTTCTTCTTCGGATTCTGTTTCGCTCTTAATATCTATCTTCCAGCCGGTCAATTTAGAGGCCAATCTTGCATTTTGTCCTTTTTTACCAATAGCAAGAGAAAGATACTTGTCCGGGACGATAAGCTTGACCGTTTCCTCGTCTCGTAAAAATTTAATCTTCGTTATTTCTGCGGGACTTAAGGCATTTTGTATAAATATTGACGGATCATCGGACCATCGGATTATATCTATTTTTTCACCCTTAAGCTCCCTTACTACAGACTGAACTCGGGCCCCTCTAATACCCACACAAGCACCTACCGGATCAATATCCTTATCCTTGGAGTAAACAGCTATCTTTGTCCTTTCTCCGGCTTCCCTTACAACACCTTTTATTTCAACTATTCCTTCATATATTTCAGGGACCTCCATCTCAAAAAGTTTAGCGACAAAACCGGGATGGGTGCGGGATAGGATAATGTGAGGGCCTTTATTTGATTGTTTAACAACATCCACAATATATGCCCTGACCCGTTCTCCCTTTCTGAAGGTTTCTTGAGGAATCGCCTCTTTTTCTGAAATACTTACCTCGAGCTTTCCGAGATCGATTATTAGATTGCCTTTTTCTTTTCGCAGAAAAATCCCATTAGTCAGTTCTCCCTTTTTACCCTTAAAATCATTAAAGATATTTTCCCTTTCTGCTTCTTTAACTTTCTGAATAATAACATGTTTTGCTGTTTGGGCCGCAATTCTGCCAAAATCCAACATCTCCATCTTGATCTCTACATAGGAGCCAATCTCGGCTTCGGGAAAGTGTTCCAATGCCTCTTCGAGACTAATTTGGGTTTTATGGTCAGAAACCTCATCAACTACTTTTAATTTTCTAAAAAGATCTATCACACCAAGCTCTCGGTCCAGATGGGTAACCAGACCTTCATTTTGGCCGAATTTTTTTTTGGCAGCCGAAAGAAGAGCCGATTCAATTGCCTCTATCAAAATATTTATATCGATTTGCCGCTCACGGCAAATCTGCTGTATAACCTGAATCAATTCTCGACTCATTTTTCATTAAACTCTATAAAGATTCGATGTGATTAACCTTTTAATCGTAACTGCTCAAAAACCGTGTGGTTTTAAAGCAGTTAATGAAAATTGCAAAATGAAAAATGAAAATTTAAGGAATACATTATTTTGCATTTTAAAATTTGCAATTTGCATTTTGCAGTTCTTCTCGAGATTCCCCCGGGATTTTAAGAAGTTACTTTTAATCAGTTAAAGCCCAAAGGTGTTTGTTAAAAGTCCAAACTCAGTTTTGCCTTTATGATTGAAGCCAAAGGGATATCGTGTTTTTCCTCCTTTTTGTTCTCTAAAATCAATATGTTATCGTCACACGAAAGTATCTTTCCATCAAGGAACTGCGTTTTTTGATGAGGATCAGCAAAAGTGAGTTTGATCCATTTGCCTTGAAACCGTTCAAAATCCTCCTTTTTCTTTAAAAGGCGGTTAAGCCCTGGTGAAGAAACTTCCAGTACATAAGGACCTGGTATAAGATCAACCTCATCCAAAGATGCGCTTATCTTTTTGCTTACCCTTTCACAATCATTTATTTTTATACCATTTTCATGATCTATGAATATACGGAGAAGATACCGGCCTTTAGCACGATTGAATTGCATATCCACCAATTCAAATCCTTTTTCTTCCACATCCTTATGAATCAGACTATGAATAGAAGCCAGCCTCTGATCGTTTAAATCAGATAAAGCCATATGGTTTCCTCAAAAAATAGTCAGTTTAAAAACAAAAAGTGGGACGAGCCCACTTAAAAATCAAAAATTCAATATGTCCGCTTAATTAAAGTAGCATATTTTTAAATTAGATGCAAGGATTAATTTCTTGATATTAAAAAGTGGCATTCTTTGGAACTACTACTATGCCCGAGGAGGTAACAGTGTAGAGTTTTTTGTCCTTTTCCGTATTGTAGCCGATTTTTGTATTAGGTGGTACGTTTACACCTTTATCTATTATGGCCTTTCTGATCTTTGAATATCTTCCTATCTCCACCCCTTCCATAAGAACAGATTGCATCACATAACTATAACTGTTTATTCTTACACCGGGAGAAAGCACGGAATTTTGAACCCTGCCTCCGCTCAATATACACCCGTTGGAGATAATCGAGTCAACGGCTACACCAAATCTTTGCCTTTTGCCGTGGCTGATAAATTCTTCAGCAAAAACAAATTTAGCAGGAGGTGCCTGTGGGTGGTAGGTTCTGATAGGCCAGTCCTGATCATAGAGATTAAACTGAGGATCAACTGCCACTAGGTCCATATTTGCTTCCCAATAGGCATCGATGGTTCCAACGTCTCGCCAGTACTTAGGAGATTTTC